>CAZUPD010000021.1:66419-77701 GCA_964621785.1 uncultured Nannocystaceae bacterium | reverse complement strand
CGCGGTAGACTTCTTGATCGAGGTCGTAGATCGCACGGCCTGCTTGGGTGTACGCAGCCAACGCACCGAGCACGAGTTTGCGATCGAGGTCGAGACGGTCGGCGAGACTTTGAGGGGTCTCGCGCCAGTTTTGCTTGAGGGCGTCAAACACCCGGCGTTTGGTGAGTGTGTCGACCTTGGCCCGCGGGGCCATGAGGTCGAAGTTCCCGGCTTTGGACCAGTCGTTGGCGGTCCACCCCGACAGCCCGAGAGTGAAATTCATGTCACCCAAGTCGGCGACGTAAAACGACGGCAACCCGCGGCCCAAGAGATGGACGGTGAATTTCTTGGCGACCGGAATCAACCGCTCGAGGATATGGATCCGTCGACGGCCCCACACGCGGACCTCCTGCTGGGTGTCCCCCTTGTAGATCGAACGTGGACATACAACTTCGATGTTCCACGGCTCAAACACCACGCGCACCGGATGTCCGGGGTTGAGCTGGTACCGCATGCTCCGCGGTCCTTTGCGCTCGCGGTTGCGACGCAGGACAAAGCACAGGTTGTGGATGTCCATCGGCTGTAGATCGAAGCGCACGGCCGGCAGGGTCATGGCCGAGCTGACCTGTAAAAACCCGCGGACCCAACTGTCGGGCAGGTCGATCTTGCATTCGCGGTAGCCGTCTTCGCCGGTGGTTTCGACGTCGAAGCCACCCGGATCGATCTGAAACGTCGTGGTCTTGTAGCGGCGGATCTTTTGGAACTCGTTGTAGAGCGCGTCCGAGTAGTCGATATTGGTGGTGCCACAGGCGAACTCACCGATGTTTTTAAACACCTCGTAGTTGCAGCCCAAGCGTCCGTAACTCGACTCGTCCTGGCTGAAGCACTCGAAGAACACCTGGTCGGGATGGACGGTGATTACCGGATCGAGGACAAACCAGGCGTCGCGATCTTTTTTATACAAGTAATCGAAGTACTGCTGCCGGGCCTTGTAAAAACTCGACATCCGCTTGCGAAACTGGCTTTGCAGCCCGGTCAGCTCCTGTTGGGTGCTGACGATCTCGGCCTGGAGCTGGCTGCGGTTTTGGGCCACCTGCTGCCAGTCGACCTGCTCCTGGGTCGCTAGCCACTCCATATAGACGGTCTTGTCCTTGGGCTTGAACCGGAGGTCGGAGACGACGACATCGTGCAGGGCCGAGATGGCCTCGCGGAACTCTAGTTGCTTATGCAACTCTCCGGTGAAGTAGGTCGGCTCCCGATGGGTGTCGGGGGCAAACGACATGTCGGTGGCACGGGCGCCCGAATCGATCGCCGTCGAACCGGCGTAGCGGTAGTTAAACTCCACGTTGCCCCTCCCCTCCCGCGTTGCTGAACCGGCCCGCCCGCTGCGGTGGCGCGACGACCTTGATCGGTAACTCGATCCCCGGATATTTGTGGAGCAGGTCCAACATGCCGGTGATGCAGTTGGCTCGGTCGCCCTTGGCCATGGTCAGTGATTGCCGGGTCAACAACTCAGAAATCATGGCCGCCGCCTCGTCGGACTTGCGCGACTCGGCGGCTAAAAATGCAAATACACGGGCCTTGGCGACGCGCCCGCGATTGACCCGCGACAGCACACTGCGAAAATACGGCTCGAGCTCGCGTAGACGTTCGAGCGAGCCGCTGGCGTGGTCTTCGAGGTAGTTGCTGGCAAACACTTGAAGGTCAGCCGAGGGGTGCTCCGAAAGCCGTAGCAGGTACTCGTGGCCATCTTGTTCGGTGAAGTATTTGGTGACCAACCGGCGCCCGAACTGTTGGACGTCTTCGCGGACGCTGTCGCAGATCGACACCAAAATGTCGGGGTCGAAGTCGTGCTTGTCGAGCACGCTGCCAAACCAGTCAAAGGCGAACGCGCGCGAGTCATCCCAGGTCGCGTCGAGCAGTCGGATCCCCTCTTCGATCTCGTCGCGGATCCGGTCCGGATTGTCGGTGTAAAACTTCCACGCGGCCTCGCGGACCGAACGGATTTCGTGGCTGGCCAACCGCACAACTTCGCGGACGGTGAGCTCGCGCGGGTCGATGTTGCGGGCGAGCAGCAACCCCCCGAGCTCTTGAGCGGCCGACGACGGTGCCCGCAGCAGTCGCAGCACCAGCGGTTTGCCGATGTGGCGCAGCGACGGCAGTAACTCGTCTTGAAACAGCCGCAGCAGGTAGTTGTGCAGACCTTTATGGGACTCCTTGCGCAGCAGCGTCGCCAGCAACAGCGACGACAACTCGTCGGCAAACTCGCGGTAGGTCCCGACCAAACGCTGGATCACCGGGCGGATGGCGTCGCGGACATCTTCTTGCCTCGAGGTCACCAATGCCAAAATCAGAGCTTTGCGCTCGAGGAGGTCAAAGTCGGGCAACTCGCCAAATAGGCGAATGCCGGTGCCGCGCACGGCTGGGTGGACCGAGTTCATGACCGCGGCGAGCAGGTCTTCGGGGAGGTCGCGTGGGCGGACATCGTGAGCGACTAGGATTTGGGCTGCGAACTCTTGGAGCGCCACCAACTTGTGGTTGGCCAAGTCTTCGACGATCTCGAGGCCGAGCGACCGCAGGGGTCGGGCAAACACCTTGAGCAGCAGTGTGCTGGCGTCCTTGGCCAAGGTTGTATTTGCATTGAACCCGGGCTCCAGGGCGAGCAACCGCGAGATAACCGTGGCGATCAGCGACTCGCTGGCCAGCGGCCCCAGAGAAACCGACGACAGCAGTTGCTCGGCAAACGCCCGGGTGTCCTGTTGTGGCGATAAAATGATGTCGGCCACCAACCGGCGATCTTCGACAAACCGTTGACGATCCTGGTGGACCCACTGTTGCGCCTGCTGACGCGCCTCGGGGACCGAACAGTTGATCATCGCCGACACCAGGTCGATGTCGGGGTTGCGCGGGTCGTAGAGCTCGACGGCGATCTCAAACGCGAGTCGGACGGTTGGCTTGTACCCGCGACCGAGCAGCATGGTGATGGTCTCGACATCGAGGCCATCGCAAAACGGTTTATTGGCACGCAGCGCCCTCGCGGCGAAGTCGTGGACCCACTCGCACCGGCTCTCGGCGAGCAGGTGCAACAAACCGACCGGGACCTTGTCCCACAACTCGGGAAAAGCCTCTTCGCGGTTTTGCGGGACCGCGTCGCCCGGCTTGTACCCGCCGACACAGCGCCATTGCTTGGTCGGGTGCTTGCGTTCGTACCGGTGGCTGTTGGCGAACAGCACACGGTTGAACGCCTCGTACTTGCAAAACTTGTCCCAATACCCGGTGGTGTACCCCCGGGTGCTGTAGTTGTATCTGCGATGACTTTGGACGTTGCCTCCGTCGGTGTCAGTAAACGGGAGCAACACGCCAACGGCCATGCGCACGTACTGTTCGGCATCGCCGAGTTCTCCGAGCCGTCGCAACGTACGCCAGGTCCGGCGGCGGAGGTACTCGCGGGTCGTGTGCGAGAAGCACAAACGGGCGTCAGGCTTGGCCAACTCGGTGCTTGCCCGGGTCCAACGCCCGTGGACACTTGTATACACACGGGAGCTGCGGAAGTTGCCGCGCGTGCGCTCAAAGCGATGGGCCAGCAAACCGAAAACTTGGCCGTCGCTACGCCCCTCGGCGAGTTTAAAGATGTGGCGCAGCGCTCGGAAGGCACCCGGTTTGAGATCGACGGTGCGCAGAACTTTGAGCAAACCGGGGCGGATGCAGGCATCGTCGAGCATGTACAGGCGCTCGAGCATGTCCCAGGTCCCCTTGTTGGGATCGGCGAGCTCGTCGTCCAACGCGATGGAGAACGCGGCCTCATCCTCCTTGTCGAGGGCCTTGCGCAGGGCCTCGGGCAGCGACTCGTAAACCGATGTAGCTACACTTTCTCCGGATTCCCCACCCCATGCGCGTACTGCCTCGAGGGCCATCCGCCCGACGGCGGGGTGCTTGGTCGAAGCGGGGAACAACACCTGGATCGTATCGGCGGCGAGGGACAGCGGACGGTCGACGCGGCGAAGGCTTTGGCCACAGTGGCCACAGCTCGCTGCGTAGGTGGGAAACCGCGACCACGGAATGCGGTTTTTCTTGCCGCAGGCGTCACATTTGAGCAACGCAACTTCCTGGCCCTGGGCCCGCAAAATCGCCTCAAACGTCGACTCGTCGCCGCACCGGCCCAAGGCCCACGCGAGGCAGTACTGCAACATCCACGAGCCCGAGCCGACGAGCTTGACCATGTGCGGCACGGCCTCTTTGAGGCGTAACTCGCCCGCTCGCCAGACGGCGCGGGACAGGGCCCAACGGCTCGCCTTTTGATTGCCCACACGCTCGACGATCGCCTTGATGCGATCGCCCGGCGAGACTGGCAAGGCCTGCCCAGTGCCCTTACTCGCCGAGGTCTTCGGCCGCGAGGGCACTCCCGCTTCGGTGTACCCCTTGCGTTTTTTGTCGTCGACCAAGCGGGCAAAAATCGACCTCGCCTTGGCCTCGGCGACCGAGCGATGGGTCTTGGTCCCTTCTTTGAGGACACTGCCCTTGTGGCCGTAGCGAAAGTTGACGAGGAACTTACCGCTGGCGACCCGACACAGCTCGACCTCGTAAACTTTTTCGGTCGAACCAACTTTGTGGCTCAGGGTGACGCGGCGGATGAGCTTCACGGGGAGTTTCTACGCTGGGCATTACCGCCGACGCAAGCACGGATTCCATTCCCACGGGCAGATGATCTCAATTGGATCACGCGATTCGCACACCCGGGACCCATACGCAACGGATCTTTCAAGCTATCACAAACGCGGAAGTCAGCGTTCGATCGAACGCGACACGTACCAGAAATCTTTGCGCTGAGGCGCTTGTCACCTGCGACTCGGGCCGAGAAAAACCGACAACGCATGACCCGCGTTGCCTAAATGAACATCGTTCGCACTTCGATTGCCCATTCCGGTGCTACCATCAGTTGTTGGCTGGAGCCCGGCTTGGGCGACACGGTTGGTGATGCAAGCAATCAAGCATACGTCGGGGACACAGGGGCCGCGGTCTGGGCAAGTTGTCGGGTCGCGGTTCGAACTCGGCCCGCTGTTGAACCGCGATAGGCTCGGCGATTGCTATGAAGCGACCCGTTCACCCGACGGGGAGATGTTTACCGTGCGGGTGTTTGAGGGTGAACGCGACAACGAAGCGTTTGGCCGGCGACTCGCTGTCGTCGCTCAAAAGGCGTCCAAAATCCATCACGAACACGTCGCCCGCGTCCACAACTGGGGCAGGACCGACGACGGGGTCTACTACTTGGTCAGCGAGCGGATCGAGGGAATGTCGCTGACGACATTGCTGCGCCAGATCGACCGTCCCCTCCCCTGGGTGCGAGCCTCGCGACTGACACTGCAGATCTGTCGGGGCCTGCACGCCGCCCACCGGCACGGGTTGATCCATCGCAACCTGACACCCGACAACTGTATTCTTGTACACACAAATCAATCCCGCGACTACCTCAAGATCGTCGACTTTGGCCTCACGGGAACTGCCAGTGACACACGGCTTGTCCTCGCCAGTTCATCCTCGCACATGACCTCGGGTTCGGACAATAGCGATCCGCGCTACCGCGCCCCGGAGCTGTGTCAAGGCCACGCTCCCGATCCTCGAACCGATGTCTATGCACTCGGTGTCGTGATGTACCAGATGCTCAGCGGGCGACTGCCGTTTGATGCTGCGGACGATGTCGAGATCGCAGCTGGACACCTGACGAAACAACCAGATTCGATCTCCGAGGTCGCGCCCCAAGCAGGTGTTCCAGCCCCGCTCGAGGCGCTGGTGATGCAAGCCCTCCACAAGGATCCGCAGGTGCGTTTCAGCAGCACGCGGGCATTGACCGAAGCCCTGATCGCCAGTGAGCGCGCCCTGTTGTCGGCGACCCAGTCAGCCGGTAACTCGCTTCAAGAGCTTCGTGCGGCCGAGGACAGCCTGACCAAAGGTGCGATCTTTACCTCGGACAGCGCAGGATCGGCAGCGCGTCGGTCCCATCGCCGACTGACGACGCGCAGGCACCTGTTGCCGGGCGCCCGGATCCCGACCCCGGCCAACCTTGAAGTCTATCCAGAGCGGGACAGCACCCTGCAATACCTTCCCGATGACAGTGGCGATGACGAATCGGCCAATCCCCACCTGATGCGTCTGCTGGTCCTCGTGGGACTGCTCCTCCTCACAGTGCTTGCCGTGTTTTTTGTCGGGGACGGCTAGTAGCAGGCGCCATCCAACTTCGGATCACGAGTTACTTCGGATCACGAGTTATTAAAGTTCGACAGCGGGATGTCGATCGATGCGCTCGCGTGTGGCCCACTGGGCCGACTGGCTGCGAGTGCACGGGCCAGTCCCGAGGGGAAGGCACGCTCGCGCAGCACCTGGGAGATGTTCTCAGGGTCGACATAGGGGATCCGCACGGTAAATCGGCTGCCGGTATTGGGAGCCGTCTCGAGCTCGATGGTCCCACCCATGAGGTTGGTGAACATCTGCGAGATCGTCAGCCCGAGGCCGGTGCCACCAAACTTGAGTTCGGTATCGGCACCCGCCTGCGAGTAGGCTTGAAACACGCGGTCGCGCTGCTCGGGCGTCATTCCAATACCTGTATCTGCAACAATTAGTGAGAGCCATGGCCCCTCCGGGCTCTCTTCGCAGTGGGCCGCCATCGTGATGGTACCGTCGCGGGTAAACTTGGTGGCGTTGCCCAGCAGATTGAGCAGGATCTGGCGCAGTTTGGTCTCGTCGGCGTGGATATACTCGACATCGCGACGGATCCGGACATCGAGTGTATTGCCATTTTTCTCGACCAACGGCCGGATCGTGCCGACGATGTTGTCGAGCATCTCCGGCAAATGAAAGGTCTCTAGGTTGAGCTCGCGCCGACCCGACTCGATCTCCGAAAGGTCGAGGATGTCACTGATCAGGCCCAACAGATGCTTACCGGCAAACTGGATCTTGCGCAGCTCCGGTGTGAGTTCGGGCAGTCCACGCTCCCGGGCCTCGTCCATCAACAACTCGCTGTAGCCGAGCACCGCGTTGAGGGGTGTACGCAGCTCGTGGCTCATGTTGGCCAAAAACTGACTCTTGGCCACATTGGCCCGCTCGGCCAGCTCTTTTGCTGCCAGCAGGGTCGCCTCGGCGTGTTTGCGATGGGTAATATCTGTAGCTACACATACCACGCCGATGATTTCGCCGTTGCGCCCGCGCATCACCGTACTCGAAAACAATACCGGAATCACCTCGCCGTCGGCCGCCCGCAATTCGTACTCGCGGTGGCGGTTGTCGGCCTGCAAAAACTCGGCAAACACCTCGCGCGGGTGCTTGCCGGTGTCGGGCAGCAGCGAGGTAAATGGTTGTTCGAGCAGCTCCTCCTCTTCGTAGCCCAGCAGGTCGAGGGTGGCCCCGTTGACCGATGCAATTGCACCGTTTTCGTTGAGCACCACCAGGGCCTCGGCCATCGCGTTGATGATATTGTCGGCGTAGTTTTTGGCTGCCTGGGTCTCGCGCAACAACTCGGCCGCCCGCACCTCGGTCGCGCGCGTGCGGCCCAATGCCTGGTGGAGGCTACGAACGGCGAGATACAAAAAGTAGGTCACCGTCGTCAGGTTGATGGTATGTACAAGAAATGCAAACCCCGGGGTGTCGCGGTCGAGCTGCGGGGGCACCCATCCACGCTGGTGGCCAACGAGCAACGATGACGCAACCGCCATACTGGCAAAGCTCGTGACCACAACCGCGCGGCTTCCGAGCAAGACGCCGGCGATGACGACCACCAACAGGTTGGTGAACACCACCGGGCTATAGAGGTTGCCGCTGATCGCAATGGAAATATTGATCGTCAGCCACAAACTGGCGATCAGTACACCCGCGGCACTTCGCACCCACCCAGCGCGCATCACCCCCCACAGGGCGATGCAGATAACTTCCATGATGATGTACGGCGTCAACCGGGTCCAAATCGCCTCGGGCTCGAGGGCTGCGAGCACAGCCGCGACGGCGATGACTCCACCCAGAACCAGCAACACGCGATTCAGTACCCCCGCGATCCGGGAGGTTTCCTCGTCGGCAAACCGCGGTCCCGCCCACAAACGCTGGAGCCTCTGCACGGGTGATTCCGGTGTCGTCACCGATCTGATGCGACGTTACGGCGGGATTTCGACACGTGTCAAGCGAAGCTCCTGCAATCGCGAACACGGACAGCGTTCCATGTCGGCGCAAGTTTCTGAACCGGTTCGAATCGTTCGGGATGTGGAGCGATGCGGTACTGTCGCGCAGGCGCCATGACACCTCCGTCGACTGAGCAACCACGACCCAACTACCTCAAAGCTCTCGGGCCTGGGTTTTTGTTTGCCGGCACCGCCGTTGGGGTCTCGCACCTCGTGCAGTCAACGCGCGCCGGAGCGGCGTACGGGCTGGCGATGTTGGGGTTGGTCGTCCTGGCCAACATCCTCAAGTATCCGGGGTTTCAATTCGGCCCGCGGTACGCCGCAGCAACCGGTACCAGCCTGCTCGAAGCCTATCGCCGTCAAGGCAAGTGGGCCCTTTGCCTCTACGCCGTACTCACCATCGGCACCATGTTCGCGGTCCAAGCGGCCGTCACGATCGTCACCGCCGGCCTCGCGCTTGCACTGTTTGGCGACGGCCTCTCGCTGATGGTCTACGCCCTGATCATCACCGTCTTGGGGGCGGCGATCAACGGCATGGGCGAGTTTCGTTGGCTCGACCGGATTATCAAAGTCATCGTCGTCACCCTCACCGTGGCCACCCTCGCCGCGACCACCCTCGCACTCGGCCAGATCGACTGGGGCAGCCCGTGGGTGTTGGGAGCTAGCGACTGGGATCCAAAGACCGTGTTTTTTGCCGCCGCCCTCGTTGGCTGGATGCCGACAGCCCTCGACATCGCCGTATGGCACTCGCTGTGGACACTCGCCCGTCGGGATAGCACCGGCCACCGGCCGAGCGTCCGCGAAGTCCTGCTCGACTTCAACATCGGTTACATCGGCACAGCCGCCCTCGCCATCTGCTACGTGCTCTTAGGAGCAGGTGTCATCTATGGCACCGGAGAGACCCTGGCGACGACAGCCGGCGGATTCGCCAACCAAGTTATCGACCTCTACACGCAAAACCTCGGAGAGTGGAGCCGACCGATCATCGGATTTTGCGCCTTGACGGTCATGTGCTCCACGGTCCTCACCGTCATCGACGGATTCCCACGCGCCCTCAGTGGCTTGGTCGCCCGGTTCAAAGGTCCCGAACAGCCCGACGCAGGGGGTCAGCACAAAACTAGCAAGAACTATTGGATCGCCCTTGTCATCCTGGGGATCGGCTCATTGTTGGTACTCGGCCAGTTTATCAAAAACCTCAAAGGCATGGTCGACCTGGCCACGGTGTTGTCGTTCTTGACAACCCCGATTTTGGCGTGGATGAATCACCGGGCGATTCACAGCAGCGAAGTGCCAGCATCTGCACAACCAGGTCGCGGGATGCGGATTTTTAGCTGGGTGAGCATTGCGAGTCTGACCGCGTTTGCGCTGTACTATTTGCAGTTGCGCTTCTTATCTTAGACGATTGACCGATTGATACGACAAGTGCATTGCCCGCGGCGAAGTGGGCAATCCGCCGCGCGCCCGTTTAAAACCGCGTCTGGACGTGCAGCCCCAGGGTCGCGATAAACAACTTGTATGTACCATTACCGAGGTCGTAATCCGATTCGGTCACGTTTCGCGGAATGATCCCTTGGAGCCTTGCATCGCCTTGGAGTCGCCATTTTTCGTTCACATCGAATGCGAGTCCGAGCGCACCGAGTGGCCGGTGACCGTCGGGCGACGCCATATCGATGGTGCTGTCGGGCGAAGCGGGTGATTGATATCCGAGGGCCGCCGACCCCAGTAGGCGGTCGGTCAGGCGAAAGCGACCGGTCACTTCGACCCACACGGTATCTTTCCAGTTGCGGACCAGAGCCAGCGACGTCGACTCACCGATTCCCAGGGCTGGCTGGGCCAAGTCGGGCGAGCTCACCTCGACGTCGAACGCCTTGAGTTCGCGGTACAGCGAATAGGAGAAAAAACCTTCGATCCGGTACTTTTTGTTGATGTCGTAGGACATCCCGAGCGTGATCCGTTTGGGGGTTTTGAACCGCAACACCGCATCGCCCTGGATCAGCGGTTTGAACGCGATGTTGCCCTCGGGGAGCTCCACGCCCGCGAGCTTCTCGGTGAAAAATGGGTCGTCCATCAGCAGCGAGAAGTCGCCCTTAAACTTCATGGCCGAACTGTGTTGGTAGGCCAAGTTGATCCCAAACTTTTGCGTCGGTCGGATCGCCGCCCCGACATTGAAGGTCACCCCGTGGGAGAACGCGCGTTTGAGGGACAGCGGGCGTGACAGCGAATCGAGCTCGCGGACCTCCGGCGGAGCGTCGTCGCCGAGGTCGTTTTCTTGGCTGATCGGCGGCTCGGAAAGTGCATCTGCAAGTAGTGGAACCGCACCAAAGTCCTGGACCTTGGACAGCTCGGCAAACCCGAGGACATAGGACACGCCGCCGCCCAACGCGATGTAGTCGTTGATCCGCACCCCGATCGACGCCGTCACGTTGGTGATCAGGATCATCGCCTGCTGGACCTGCCACCGTTGGGCCCCGTCCGAAGGCAAGTTGAGGATCGCCGCGTTGGGCACGTAGACACCACCACCGATCACGATCCGATCTTTGAGAACCGGTGCCGCGATAAACAAACTCGGCACCGCACCAAACGGGTTTGTCTTGACGGTCTCGGCCTCACCGGATTTGGTCGGATCGATGTAATCGTCCGCAAGCGGGTTGCCCTCGTTGTGCGAAAAGTTGTGGAGCTCGGAGTACTGGTAGGTCCCCTGGCGGTTACGCGTGTAGCGGATGTCCCCCACCAGCAGCGCACCACCGAAGTAAACCTCGCCGCGCTTCATAAACCCGAGCTGGCCGGGGTTGTAGTACACACCCGCGGCATCGCGGGAGTTGGGGCCCGACTGGGCACCGCCCAACACCGGAGCATCGATGCCCGAAGCCTCGGCGACCGAGGGCGCGAGCACCAGCCCCGCACAGGCGAGCGTGCAGAGGCAAAAACATGAGCGCAAAGTCTGAGAGCGTGAAGTCGGCATAGTGAAGGAGCTTTCGAAGCGGTCGCTCGGCCGCAGGCAGTGTAGGCCGCAAGTTGCCCGTTTGTCACCTGTTGTGCAAATCCCAAACCGGTTCGATATACAAGTGACGAGGTCGTGGTCTGCGTACCTCAACCATCTTCCAACGCCCGCGCGACCTCCACAGAACGTCACGCCATCGATCG
>CAZUPD010000021.1:0-66319 GCA_964621785.1 uncultured Nannocystaceae bacterium | reverse complement strand
CTCTTACCCCCCCGCGCCGACTCGACCAAGCCTCGGGACTTCGTCAACGCAACGCTCTTACCCCCCCGCGCCGACTCGACCAAGCCCCAACCCACGATTCGCGGAGGGATTTTGGCCGTGAACCGAGTCATGAGGGGCAACGCTGTAGTCATCTACTGCTAAGCCCCTCAGGACCGGTCTCACGGCCAAAATAACCCGCGCGCTGTCTAGATCCGCGTCACATCTAGGGAAACGCGGAACTTACTCGGCTTCTCAGCGACATTGATCCGATAGCGAACCCCGCGGTCATCTTGGATATACAACACATCCCCGGGATGGATTTGGACCTTCTCGTGGGTTGTATCGAGGTCGACCTCCATCGTCGACGAAACCTTCTCGTTCAGGCCCTCGTCCGCGTAAAAACCGACCTTCTCGTACGCGTAGGGTCGGACCAGCTCCCCCTCGTCATCGACTCGGATATCGGCCTCGGTCACGAAGTACAGCCAGTCGCCTTGGATATCGATGGAGTTGTCGAGTTCGGGTCGGTAGTAGTAGAAATCGGGATCGCCGGTGGAGCTGTCGACCAGCGTCTTGGCGACCTCGACAAACGCCCCTGGGTCTTCTTGGAAGTTGGCTTTGATCTCGTCGACCAACTTCTTTTCTTCGGCCTCATCGACATCGATCTCGACATCCTTCAGCGTGAACTCGACATCCGCTTGTCCCTCGGCCAGGCCTCCGTCGTGCAACCGGACCTGGACCACCTCGAGCAGCACATCCCAGAGATAGGCCGGCGGTGGTGGATCGCCGATATCTCCGAACGACTTCAGTTCTGTCCACGCCCAGGGGACCTCGGGTTTTGGATCGTCCTCGGCACTCTCGCTGATGCACGCGCGGAAGGCCACGGTCCCCGTGTTGAACTTGTACTCGTCGCAGTGTGCTGGGATCTCGTCGGCCTTGAGCTTCGCCATCCCGGCGATCATCTGCTCAAACTCCCACGGCGGAAGATCCCACACCGGCGAATCCCCGACGCCCTCCGGTTGTTGTGCCGTACCACCCGGAATGAAGCTGTCGTTTTCGACGATCCCCATGGTGATTGTTTCGATCACGATGGTTCCGCCCAGGCCCTCGACCTTCATCCACTCTGGATCGCTGAAGTCGAACATCGTGTCGATCTGCGACGGCACACTGTTGACGTAATTCATCGTGGTGTAGGTCGGATCGACCCCCTCGTAGGGGAGCGCATTGATGTTGGCTTTCACCGTCATCGTCGTCTCCCACGGGATCCCGCTCGCGGCGGTAATGAAACCCGGGTGGATCGGACTATCGGGATCTTCGGGGTCGACCGGCATCGGGCCAAAGCGTTCGGGCAGGGCTTTGAACTCGGTCACGACATCGGCGAGCGTCACGGGAATGGTTCCTGGCGTCACCTCGTAGATTCCGTCGGGATGATCTTCGGTGACTGCTCCTTTGCGCGTCTGTCCGTTGGGGTGACTGCCGATCAGCGACTGTCGGATCACCTCGGTCGCGATCGCCGGCGTCAGGACATCTTCGGTCACCCCCACCCCCAGCAAATCCGCCAGCACCCGTGCGGGAGGGATGTTGACCGATTGGGCCAGTGAGATTGCCTCTTCCAGATTGGTGCCCGTCAGATCGGCCGTATCTGGCGTCATCTTCAGCAGCTTGCGCATGTTTTGGGCCGGCACCGTCAGCTTATCGACCTCATCGGGCGGCAGGTTTTTGAGGTCCTCGAGCACGGCATTCATCAGCAGCGACGGATCGTAGTCGAGCAGCCACACCTTTTCTAAGGTCGCAAGCGGCAGGCGGCTGAGATCCTCGATCGTCATCACCTGCTCAAAGTCCTCGACATCGAAGCGGCTGTACAGCAACACCACGCTACGGGTCTCGCCCTGGGCCATCTCGGTGGTTTCCGGGGGCGGTTCGTAGGTGACTTCTTTGACGATACAAGATGAGCTTGTACCAGCAATGATCATCGCGACCGCGGCCGCGCGCAGGGGGTGATGGAAACGTGGCGCGCGAGACATGGCTATGGCAGCTCCTGACTACTCGACCCGCTCGATATCGAGTGCGATTTTGTATCCGCTGGGCTTGTCGAGCACGCTGAGCTTGTACACCCGCAGATCTTCATCTTGCATGTACAACACATCGCCCGCTTCGATCTTGACCTTTTCGTGGACAGTATCGCCATCGACATCGTCTCGGTTCGAGACCTTTTGGCTGAGGGCACGGTCGCTATAAAAACCCGGCTTTTGATACGTATATGGGCGCACGGCGAAACCATCGTCATCGGTGCGAAGGTCTCGCGGTGTAATGAAGTAGAGGTAGTCACCCTTGATCGCATCCGAATTGTCGACCCGTGGGACATAGTAGTAGAAGTCGGGGTCGCCGATGTGGCTCTTGTTTAAAAGCGATGCAAAGTCGGCCATCGCCTCTGGATTACTCATGATGTTGGTCTTGATTTCGTTGACCAATTCCTCTGTATCCACACCGGTTGGGATATCGCGGAGGGTCAGGGCAACGCTTCCGGCTCCTTCGGCGATTCCGCCATTGTGGAGGAGGGACTGCGCGATTTCTAGCAACATGTCCCAAAAGTAGGATGGCGGTGGCGGCTGCTCGTCGAGCTCGACTTTTTGGTCGACCGAGATCGACACCCACGCGTCTGCTTCGAAGCAGGCCTGCACGGCATCAAACGGTTCTTCTAACGTGCCCTCGGGCTGGTACACCGTACAGTGCTCCGACACCTCGCTCGCCCGCAACACTGCGACATCGGCCAGCAGGCGTTCGAACTCCCACGGCGCCCGGTCCCATACCTCGGAGTTGCCGAGCGGGGCCGGGTCGCGCGACGTGCCCCCGGAGATAAACACCGGCGCCTCGAAAATCGACATTGTCAGCTCGTCGATCACCAAATCCTGCTTGAGTCCTTCGAGCTTGAGCCAGTCGGGATTGTTGAAGTCGAACACATCGCGGATCTGGCTGGCGGTGCTGTTGACGGCGCCGATACTCGTGGTCGACATGTCGAGGCCCTCATACGAAAACGCATTGAGGTCGACCTGAACGGCCATCGAAAAGTCGGCTGTCGTCGCCTTGAGACCCGATGTATCTGCAATGAAGCCGGGATGGTACCCGTGCTCGGTAGCGATGGGCGACGGGCCGAATTGGATCGGCAGCTCGGCGAAGTCGGTGACCACATCCCACATACTCACCGGCAGCGTGCCCGGGGTGACCGGGTAGAGGCCGTCGGGATGGGCTTCGTCAACCGGACCCCGGCGAAATTGGGCGCTGGGGTGGGTCTCGATCATGTTGACGATCACTGCATCTGCAATCATCTCGAGCGGAATGATCGGCTGATCGACCTCGACTTCGACGAGATCGGCGAGCACCCGCGAAGGCGCGAGCCCGACCCCCTCGCCAACCTCCAACAGCGACTCCAAACTGGTCCCCCGCAGATCGGCCGTATCGGCGGTCATCGTCAGCAGGTGCCACATGTTGTACTCGGCATCCGGGAGCTGATCGATCTCGTCGGGCGGCATGTTGAGCAGCTTGTCGAGCGAGTTGATGATCAGCGGACGGACGTCCAAGTCGACCATCCAGGTTTCGCGCAGGACCTTCTCGGGCATCGCCTTGAGGGCCTCTAGGTCGAGTTGCATCTCGAACTTTTTCACCTCGAACCGCCAGTGACGCATCTCGACGGTGCGAACCTCCCCGACCTCCATCTCGACCGGATCGGGTTTTTCTTCGAGGGTGACCTCTTGCACACAGGCACTGAGGCACAGGCCGAGCGCCACACAGCTGAGGAGGGGACGGAGTTTGCCAAACAGATTCGTCATGGTAGGTGCGCTGCTTTTTCGAGGTTAGACGGCGGGACGAACATAGGCCCAGATCTTGGAAGCTTCACGGTTTTCCGGCACGTAGAAACGAACCTCGTAAATTTGGTCAAGATCGTCTTGCATGTACAAATTGTTCCATCCGCGTTTGAGCCGGAGTTTTTCGTGGGTCACGTCGCTGACCCCCGAGATGTTGAGCTGCGACTGTTTGCAGGATTCATCGACCTGCGGACACGAGAAGAACCCGGGGTTTGCATATTCCGGTTGCAGCGCGGTGTTGGGGTCGTTGGGATGCGGCCGCAAATCCTCGTGGTTGGCGAAAAACAGGTACAACTGCCCGTCGCTGGCACGGCGGTAGTAGAAGTCGAGCGCGTGGTTGTTTTTCCAGTAACGCCCGAGAATCAAGTCGCTCATGATGTCTTCTTGATCCTCGAGTGACTGCCGGATCTGGGCGATCAGCTCGTCGGCCGTGACCCCGATGCTGAGTTTGGTCAGGGCGAAGGTCGGAGGTTGATCCTCGCCAATCTCGTCCCCGGGATTGTCGGGGTCGACATCGTGGAACGCGACTTCTGCGATATCGACAAATAGCTCCCAAAAGTATTGGGGTTTGGGGAAGCCGTTGGGGTTGAAGAGATCCTCGTCGAGGTAGATTTCCATCCACCCTTCGGGAGCCGGGTCTTGCCCGAGCTTGAGGCCGATGTAGCAGCTATTCCCGGAGCCGGCGAAGATGCAAAGATCCTTGGAGATGTCCTTTGAGTAATCTTCGGGGTCATCTTTGTACGAGCGAAAACCCGCTTGGCCGACGAGCCGCTCCATGCTCCACAGGGGGACCCGCCAGACGTTGGTCTCAGGAGCGTCGCTGCTGACTGCATCTGGAAGGTTGGTCTGACAACTTTCCAAAGGTGTGAGGCACGGCTCAACGTCCCCCTGAAATTCGTTGATCCGCATCCGCATATCCATCGTCGGAGGATCGTTGATGCCTTTGATTTCGAGATTGCTCTCGTTGGCCCCCGTGAACTTCAGGTCGAGCACGTTTTCGGCATCGTCGCGCAGGAGGAACATGTCCCCTCCGCCATGCGACAGGTCGACCCCGTCGACAAACCGCAGGTTACTGCCGGCCACGACTTTCATCTGGAAGGTGTCGTGGTTGATGGCATCGCTTTTGGTCTCGAAGCCGTCGGGGTTATCGATGCTGTCGGGAAGCAGTACCCCCGGGTGGTCGTCGACCGGGCCAAATTTGTCGGCCAGTGGACGCATGTCCTTGAGGGCATCATCGAGTGTCACCCCCAATGTCCCATCAGGATTGACAGCGGGATGCTGGAGCAGCGTCTCCTTCACAGCCGCGACCAATGCCCCGAGTGGCAAAAGTGGATCGGTGCGCTCGATCTCGAGGGTGTCGGTCAGCATCCCGGCAAATCCCTCCGGGAAGTTCTGTTCGTTCGAGTCCATGATGTCGGCCAACTTGTCGAACGGGGTCCCCCGCATATCGGCATTGGCCGGCGTCATCGCCAACAGCCGCACCATCGAATACTCGGGCGAGTGTTGCCAGTTGGACCCAAACGTCTTGCCGAGATCGGTCAGCTGACAATTGGGCTGTGGATTTTTGTTGTCGAGTTTCCACTTCTCCCCGCACGCATTTTGGATGGTGGCCAACGCATTTTCCAACATCGGCGTAGGGTCGATGTCGATGAGTTTGAGCTCGGCCGCCTGGGAACCAAAGAAGTCGATCGAATCTTGGTGGTTCATCACCAGGGTCAGCGGCGGAGGTGGGGAGTCATCGACGCGCAGGACAAAGCGGTCAAAGCCGGCGAGCTCGGACGGTTCGGGCAGGCCGCCATCGGTATCCGACCCTGCCTCGCCATCGGTTTCACTGTCTTCGCTGTCGGTCGTCTGCGAATCGGAATCGCTGTCGCTGTCGCTGTCGCTGCCCGACGAGGTCGGCGAATTACAGCCGATCGCCAGTGCAAGCAGAGCCGTGGGTAAGAATCTGAAACAGGCTTGAGGGGTTTTCATAGGGACTCCTCGACCGCAACCCAAACGCGGGGGGCGATGCGCGAGCTCGAGTATCGCATCATCCCGCGAAAACATCCATCGCGCGACGAATCTGGGGAACCGACGATCTTGGGCCGGCCGCGACATGACGTGCGAGATGTGTGGCCTACAGGCACCACAACGGGGGCGTCGCATTCCCGGCGATTCGCAGAGGTCTGTTGGCCGTGCACCGAATCCATCGTCCAAATGACCCGCGCACGGTTCTCGAACTTGCGCTACCTCTTTTGCATGCACGACCTCGGGCGACTGTTTGCCGACCTCTGGCGCGACTACACCGCGATCAACCCGCAGGCGCAGGCGATTCACCGACTGCTGCACGACCGCGGCGACGTGGTGCTCAACGACCACATCGCCCTGCGCACGTTCGCTGGTCCAGCGGGCCTCGAACACCTTGCGCGTCCGTTTCTCACTGCGGGCTATCGCCACGGCGGCTCCTATCGCTTCATCCGCAAACGACTACGCGCCCATCACTACGACCCGCCCCAGCCCCAACTCCCCAAGGTTTTTATCAGCGAGCTACTGGTCGACGAGCTGACGAACGATGCTCGCACAACGATCGCCGACTTGGTCGCCCAGATCCCGCACAACGCGATCACCTCGCCCACCTTTTGCAACTGTGGACGTCCGTGGGCACCGGTCGCCCAATCGACCTACGAAGCGCTGCGACGCGAGAGCGAGTACGCCGCGTGGATGGCTGCATTTGGCTATCGCGCCAACCACTTTACGGTTTCGGCCAACGCCCTGCGCTCGGTCGCTAGCTTGGCCGAGTTGTGCTCGATTCTCGAGGCGGCGGGATTTGTCCTCAACCACAGTGGCGGGGTGATCAAGGGCACAGCCGACATCGGACTCGAGCAGGCCTCGACGCTCGCGGCCCCGACCTCGGTCCCGTTCGCCGACGGTCCACTTTCGATCCCGGGTTGCTACTACGAGTTTGCCCTGCGCCACCCGGTCGGTGGCGAGTTGTTTTCGGGTTTTGTCAGCGACTCTGCCGATCGCCTGTTCGAATCGACCGACCGTCGGTGACACAAACCTCATGCTCGTACATCTGAATTGATTGTATCAACACCTACTGCGGCGGTTCAAACTCGCAGCAAGCGTTGTCGATCAGTCCGACCGCCTGGGCGAAGAATTCCGAATAATTGGGCTCACACACGCTGGCGATGATGTGGTTGGTAAACGACTCGGTAAACTCGCGCAACAACGGTGCAGGTGCATGCTGTTCGCTGCACACCGGATTGGGTTGTTCTGGATCGGTGAGCAGGCTCAGCACGACCACGCGTTTTTGGTCGCCCTTTTTCGCCGCGATGACATTGGCGGCCCATCCCCCTGGGATCCCCTGGGAGTTGGTGTCGGGCTCGTCGGTAATGATGGTGATCACGAGCAGTGCGTCGTCGCGTAAAAACCCTTCGTTGCACGCACCGGGCTGGTTTTGTTGGAAACTCAGGGCCTGGACCATGGCCTCGGCCGGGCGTTCGCTCCCGTCCCCGTCGTCCCCGACCTTGGCGACACAGGCAAACGAACCCGCGACGTTGGGATCGGTGTGGAGGATGTACCGATTGCCGCCAAACAGCTGGCAGTATTCGTTCGATGACCCGCCCCCGATCGGATAGACGACCCCCGCACCGAGGGTCTCATCGCAGGCATCTGGCAAGGGGCTGCACGGATACCCGAACGGGAAACACGTCTCCAAGCCTGGGTTGTTCATACATTGATTGATACACAGGTTGAGTTCGATCCCCTGCCCGGCATCGGTATCGACCACCATGATCTGGTAGTCGTTGTTGGGCAATGTGTTTTGGATTGTCGAGATAAACCCGGGAAAGCTCGCGATCAGGTTGTCTTGGTTGTCGCCCATCGAGCCCGAGTTGTCGATGACAAACAAGAAATCGACCTTGTCACAGCCGTACTCGCCTTGGTCGCCACAGCCGAAACCGGTTTCGCTGTCGCTGCTGCTGCCATCGCTGCTCTCGCTGCTCCCCGTGCTGTCGCTGCTCTCGCTGTCGCTGGTTGTAAACGGACTGGTGGTGCTCGAGTCGGAATCGGAGTCTGTCCCAGACGTGCTCGAACCATCGGAGTCGGATCCATCCTCGGTCCCGGATGTCTCTTGGGCTGTGTCTGAACCACTCGGTCCCGAGGTCAACGAGGTGATCCCCGTCGGTGCGCTCGCGTTTGAAGCCGACTCGCTCTCGCGCTCGTCACCGCCTCCACAGGCACATGCAAGCGCAAGCAACAAACCTGGTGCCACCCGAGTCACCGACGAGAAGCTGGACATGCAAACAAGGTAGGCGTGGTTCCCACATCACGTCAACTTGCAAACGTGTGACTGTACAACTGCGTTTGCGGACACATTGCCCAACTCCGGAAGTCCGCTGGCGGGCTCGCAAACCGAGCGCGGTTACGTCTGGGTCTACCCCGGCCCTCCCACAGAAACCTCGCGTTGACGCCGAGACTGCAAAATTAGCTCCTGATAGGTCAGCTGACCAAACGCCCGCTCCTGGTCGGCATCGAGCTTGTGAAACAACTTTGCGAGCGTGTCATCGCGCCGGATGTGGGCGTGGTCGGGGGCGTCAAACAACACCAAAATATCGCGGACGAGGATCTGGTCGAGGGGTCTGCCAGGCACATAACAGGACTCTTCGGCCGCCGTCTCGAGCACAAAACCTGCCTCGCCCAAGCGCTGCATAATCGCGTTGGTCTGCTCGATCCCGAGTTGATAGCGATCTTCGAGGGCTGCGATCGTCAGTCCGGCGTTGCGGTGGTCGTAGTGGTCGCAAATCGCCAACATCAGGCGCAGCGCCATCCGCCCGGTGGGCGCCGGTCGCAACAGGTCGCGCCGCAGGCTGGGATTGACGAAACCTTCCTTTTCGACCACATCGAGATGCTGCAGGACAAACGAGACTTCGATGCCGAGGAGCACCAACATCCACGAGACGTAGGTCCACACGGTGAACACCGGCAACACCGAGAGCGATCCGTAGGCACTTTCGTAGAGCGAGACGACCGCGAGGTAGCCACCAAAACCCCACTTGCCGACCTCGAACAACACTGCCGACAACACCCCGCCGCCCAGGGCAGCCTGCCACTTGACCGGGGTGATCGGCATAAACCGGTTGAGCAACACCAGCCCGATCGCGGTCGTCAAAATCGGCGTGGGAATAAACGATTGTTGGGTGATCTCGGAGAACACCGGCTGCGCCAAACTGTAGATAATGATGAGTGGCGCCAGGGTGGCGAGGGTCCAAAACATCGTGAATTTGTTGATCGGACTGCGCCGGCGGGTGACGCCCCAGATCCGATTGGCCGTCTTTTCGAGCGTCAAAAACAACAGCGAGGCGACGATCAACGCACTCAAAAATCCGGACAACCCGAGGCGCTCGACGGTGATGTTGTTGGCCAAGTCGAACACGGCGTCGGCGATCCGGGCCGCGCGATCGGTTTCGGGGATCAGGACGATGGCGATCTGTTGCAGCAACTTGCCACCGCTCTCACGCCCGAGTAGACCGACGCCGGTGAGCAACAACCCAGCGACCGGAACAACCGAGAGCAATGTCTGAAGAGACAGGGTCGAAGCCAGACTGGTGGCGCGGTCAACCTGCAACCACCGACGCAGGGTGTAGGCGATAAACAACCAGATCCGGCGGCCTTTTGTGACGTTGTGCTGCGGAATATCGGGGAACAGGTAGCTGCGGATCCGGCTGACTTCCTCGGGCTGCAGACCTGTGAGCGCCGTGCGAGCGACACGCAGCGTCAGATCCGCGGCCGAAGGCACTGGCTTTTCGAGGCTGGGCTCGGAGCTCACGCGGTCATCTTGCCACAGCCGTGCAGTTGCCCCGAACAATCCATCCGTTCGTTTGCGCACCGCTTCTTTCCGGTGCGGGCACGGCCCCGAGACAGGCGCGAGTCCGAGAGTTGCCGGAGATGGGCGACGCCCGAGCCTGGGAGCTTATTGGTGATACATCGATATTGGCTCACGGCGGGTTGACAGCGCGCAACCGCGGAGGTTTTTTCCTCCCACGCTTTTGTGCATGTGCAAGTTTTTCTTCGAGCGGTGCCGCCAATTCGGTGAGCTCGTTGCGCAGCGCTCCGAGTTCGCGCTCGAGGTTCCGGGCCCGTTTTTCGGACAGTCCGTCGATGTCGGGCAACAGTTCGGCGAGCTTGCGGGCGGCGTTGTTGGCCTTCTTGATGATCTCTAGTTTCTCCGCGCCTTTGGGCTTGGGGTAGAGAACCGGATCAAACCGCTTGCGCAACTCGGTGACCGGCTTGCCCTCGTCGAACACAGCCGACTTCATCTCGGCGAGCAACTCGGGGGCCGGGGGCACCAGCTCGACTTTTCGCCGGGCACGCGGCAACTCGTCCTCTTCGCTGTCACCGGGTGGTAACGCCTGCGAGTAATAGTTGACCGCCTCGTAGCTCGGGATCACCTTGGCCACACCATCCCATTTGAGGACTTCGGGGGCGTGGTTGCGAAGCGTGCTGTAACTGAGCACGAGTTTGTCAGCTGTCGGTTTTTTGAGCGCGAGCTCTTCGCTGGCGTAGGTGTAAAAATCGGTAAATCCCCAGCGTTTATAGGCACCGGACTGGCGGACCTTGGTCAGCACCTCGGCGAGGTCGACCCACGAGCGCTTAAACTTTTGCGTGCGTTTGAGAACCTCGAGTCGCTGGGCATCGCCGCCGGACTTCTCGAGGATCGCCGCGAGTTCTTCGATCTTTTTCAGGCCCTTGCTGCTCACCTTGTTGGCAGTCACGCCCGGCGTATAGCAGACGCAGGCGCGGCTGGACGGGAGATTTTCTCGCGTGCTGCGATGGCCGTCGAATCGCCGACGAACCGGAGGCCCGCGCAAATCGTCGCCAGCTCGACCTCCCGACCACTCGCCTTCTGTTCAGCACTTCAAAAACGACGCGGACATCATTTGCAGTTGCAATCCGCGGCCGAAACCTTTGCCGAGTTTCACCCGCTTGCGTGACCCGAGTCTCGATTCGGGATACCGTCGCAGACATGGGTGAAGTCAATATCCCCAAGCAGGATGACAAGCGCCAGCTGAAGGCATTTATGCGGGCCCTACTCGCCGACGTGCGGGCGCTCGAGTACATGCTCGAGCACGACTCGTTCGAAGCCGGGATCCGACGCATCGGCGCCGAGCAAGAAATGTTTTTGGTCGACAGCGGCATGGGGCCTGCCCCGAGGGCCACCGAAATCCTCGAGCTCCTCGACGAGCCGTTCCTGACCACAGAGCTCGCCCGGTTCAACCTCGAAGCCAACCTAGAGCCGCGGGTGTTCGGCGGTAGTTGTCTGCGCGAGATGGAGGAAGAACTCAGCTTCGCAGTCGAACGCACCCGCGAAGGAGCCCGCCAATTCGGCGCCGATGTACTGCTTTGCGGGACTCTTCCGACCCTGACCAAGGAAGACCTCGCGCTCGAGAACATGACCCCAAAGCCTCGTTACCACGAGCTCAACCAGATCATGTGCAACCTGCGACGCGGAGCGTTTCACGTGTTGATCAAAGGGGTCGACGAACTGCAGATGGAGCACGACAACGTCATGCTCGAGGCCTGCAACACCAGCTTTCAGATCCACTTTCAGGTCCGCCCCGAGGAGTTCGCCAAACTCTACAACCTCGCCCAAGCTGTCACCGCCCCCGTGCTCGCGGCGGCGGTCAACTCACCGATCCTGCTCGGACACCGACTGTGGCAGGAAACCCGGGTGGCCCTGTTTCAACGCTCGCTCGATACCCGGTCGTTCGCCGAACACGGACGCGGCCATCGCCCGCGGGTGCACTTTGGCGATCGTTGGGTCCGCAAATCTGTACTCGAGATCTTTCGCGAAGACATCGCCCGCTTCCGCCTACTGCTCGCCGGTACGCTCGACGAAGATCCGATGCTGGTACTCGAGCGCGGTGAGATCCCGAAATTGTCGGCACTGCGCCTGCACGGGGGGACGATCTACCGATGGAACCGTGCGTGTTACGGGATCTCCGGCGACAAGCCCCACCTCCGGATCGAAAACCGGGTGCTCCCTGCAGGTCCGAGCATCCGCGACGAGATCGCCAACGCAGCCTTCTTCTTTGGTCTGATGGCGATCTACGCCGATGAGCACCCCCACATCCACGAGGAAATGGCGTTTGACGATGCCAAGGGAAATTTCTTTGCAGCTGCACGTCACGGACTCCAGGCTCAGTTCAGCTGGTTGGGCGGCAAAAACTGGACGGCGGCGGACCTGATCCTCAAGGATCTCCTCCCGCAGGCATACCAGGGTCTGACGCTCGCTGGGATCGACGCACGCGACCGCGATACCTACCTCGAAGTTATCGAGGCCCGGGTCAAGGCCCAACGCACCGGTTCGCGCTGGATCCTGAGTTCACTTGCTGCCCTGCGCGAGACCGACACAACCTCAGATCTGCGCTGCCGGGCGGTCGCCTCGGCAATGTTGCAGCATCAACTAAATGGTGAGCCTGTCCACGAGTGGGACCTGGCGAGCCTGCCCGACGAAGACTCGCGAGACTGGCGGGAAAGCTTCCGCAGCGTCCGTCAGTTTATGACCACCGATCTACTGACCGTGCGCCCCGACGATATCGTCGACCTCGCGGTCAACCTGATGACCTGGGAGCAGGTTCGGCACATTCCGGTCGAGGATGAAAACGGTGTGTTCAAGGGCATCATCTCGCACCGCGAACTCCTCAAACTGATCGCCAAGGGGACGCGGCGCGACAACGAGGAGCCGCTGTTGGTCTCGGATGTGATGAGCGATCCGCCGGCCACGGTGAACCCCTCGACGCCCACGCTCGAAGCGATCGCGTTGATGCGCAAGCACCGAGCGAGCAGCTTGCCCGTGATCTCCGACGGGCGACTCGTGGGCCTCATCACCGGCGGTGACTTTATGGAAGTCGCCCGACGCCTGCTCGAGCGCCACTTCGGCGAATGACCTGGTATGCTCGCGCAGACCTTCATGAAGCACAATCGCGCAAACGCAGGTTGGCACCGCTCGCTCCTCGCCGGCGTCACGATCGTCGCCCTCGTTCCGGCATCCGTTCAGGCCCACGCAAACCGTGTGGTCGAAGGTCCAAAGCCGCCGGCAGCAGGTGAAGCCGATACGGTTGACGGCGCACTGGCAGAGGGTGACCTGACCACCGCCCGCGAGTTGACAGCTCCGACCGAAGCCGAAAATCCAAACCGCACGCGTGACCGCGCCAAGGTGTGCGAACAGGCAGCAGACTACGCCTGCGCGATCGCTGCGTGGAAACACATCCTTGAAGACCTGCCCCAAAATTCACCCGAACGCAGCGAAATCGAAGCGACGATTGTAGACCTCGAAGACATGTCCCGTGGGACTGTCGAGGATGAGCCGGCTTCGACCCACCGCGAAGAGTACGACCACCAGCGGGCGGCCAAACTCGCCGCGCTCGCGCCCAAGCCCCCGCCCGTTGTCGCAGACACGCCACCCCCTCCGGAACCCATCAAGATCCACCGCAAGTGGTACTTCTGGGTCACCCTCGGGGCAATCGTCGCGTCGGCGGCTGCGATCACCGGCATCGCGATCAAGGCTGCCACCAGCGCGCCCGAAGATGACCTCGATACCGAAATGACTGCGGCGAGGCTCCCACTGCAGCGCCAGGGACTCGGGTTCCGGTTCTAACAGTCCGTGGATTGTGTTGGCGACCCTTCGGTGAACACGGCGCGTCGAACCGATCCTCGGGTCACTTGCCGAACCTCGGATCGCGGCGGCGACGTTGTCGAAACCGCGACGGGCACACACAAATCTTGTAACTACACTGGGATCCTGCTGGCCGCCCTTACGGTTTGTACCTGTACAGACCCGCGCAGCGCGAGTGAGCGCGCCCAGTCCCCCCCCGAGCCGACCCGCCACCTCGAACTCGCCGACAGCGCCGGAGCATTCTCGGGTACGATCCAGTTTGCGAGTGGCATGACGATCGACGCCATCCGGGTGACATCACCCCTGCCCCTGCAGCCAGGTCAAGCGGTTGCCGTCTCCCTGCACATCGAAGGTGACCCAAAAGGCTGTCACCTCGGAGTGCGACCGCCTCGCGCGTCGGCACGTCAGGTCGTGCCCCGTGGTGACGAGCCACCCCACAGGCCAGACAGTCGGATCCGCGAAGTCGACCTCGCCGATGGCGACAACAAACTCGAACTCCCCACCCCGTGGCACCCGTCGCAAGCCGTCGTCGACGTCCAGTGCCCACGAGATCCGGTTGTGTCAGGGCCCCGGACAGACGACGGTCGCGGACTGTTGGCGATGGTTCCCGTGGTCGCAACCCCGACACATCTCGCCGTCGAAAAACTTGTACAACCACCGATGCTCGACGGAAAGCTCGACGAAGCCGTGTGGCATCTCCCTGGCCATGAGCTGGTGACCAGCCTCGAAGGCGAACCCGACCCCGACCCTCCGACGCGCGTGTGGGCTGCCTGGGATACCGAGTACCTCTACTTCGCCGCGGACCTCCCCGACACCGACATTTGGACCGAGTACCGCGATCAGGACGATCCCTTGTACAGGCAAGATGTATTCGAGGTGTTCGTCGCCGGTGACAACAGTGGCAGCAAATACCTCGAGTACCAAGTTTCTGCCCGGAACGTGACCTTTGACGCCGCCTTTCCCCGCTACCGCAAGGGCGATGAGGCGTGGGATTCAACCTGGCGCACGGCCGTGAATGTTCGCGGCACCCTCGATGGTCCGGTCGACCGCGATCAGGGATGGACCGCGGAGGTTGCGATCGCCTGGACCGAGATTTGTGCACACACAACGATCCCGTGCCCACCGCAGGCCGGCACACGCTTTCGCACCAATGTGTTTCGCATCGAACGCCCCGGCCGACGCGGCTCCAAGGGCCTCGCGCTTACACCCACGCGCAAGCCAGATTTTCACGCCTGGCAACACGCCGCGACCGTGGAGTTAGTGCCATGAGGTCGGGTCGCGATGCCCAAAGCAACCCGCGGGCCGAAATCTCACAGCAACCTTGCGCTCCGGATCCGTTCGTTCAAACCCACTCGATCGACGCGCAAACTCTCGACGAGTGCTCGCAAGACCGTCGACGCGACGCAGTCGGCAAGCCAAACCACCGGCTGTGGACCTTCGCGGGGAAACTTCTTGCATCTTCATTGATTCTCGCGGGCTGCACCACGCCAACCGGTCCGACGGGCTCACGGGTCCGGGCGCCGCGACCGGTCAAGGGTATCGAAATCTCCGAGCAAACCATCCCGCTCCCGGGTGCCCACGCCAGTACCTACGCCGCCGACTCGAGTGCGTCCTACGAGTTGCTCGGCATCGAACAAACGCTTGTCCGCCAGCTTGAACGCGGCGGAGGGACACACGATGTTCGACTTTCAAAAGTCGCCCGAGTACTCGCGCAACATGCTCCCGACCGCCTGACGGTCCCCGCCACTCTCGTCGAAGGGTTGCTGTCGTGGGCCGGGCTGACCGGTCCTTCCCCCAAAATTGTGTCGCTCGAAATCCCGGCCGGCGCCGGTGATTGTGTGACTGACGCACGCGCAGGGGCCTGTCCCGAAGGTGTTGACTCGTTGATCGCCGAGGCCACCCGTGTGCACGAAGCCGAGTGGTCGGCGATCGGTGCGGGGGTCGCCAAACGCGAAGACGGCAGCGTGTTGCTCGTCGGCGTGATGGGCCTGCACGGGATCGATTTAGAGCCGATCGCCGTCCACCACGAACGCGGGGACACGGTCGAACTTTCGGGCACACTGCTCGGAGGTCGCCAGCACCCGCGGATCGATGTCGTCGATCCAAAGGGTGTATGGGCATCGATTCCGGCGACCGGTACGGCAGAACAATTCAGCGCCCAAGTCACATGCGAACGCAAGGGACGCTACCAGATCGAGGTGTTCGGCGACGGCCGCCATGGCCCCGAAGTCGTGGCCAACTTCCCTGTCTACTGCAGCGAGTCACTACCCGACTCGATCCACATGGTTATCGAACGTGTCGCGCCCGGGGTTTCGGTCAACGATCTCGAACGATCTGGCCTCGAGTACATCAACGCCACACGGGCACAACGCGGCCTTGCGCCGGTCGCGTGGGATGCCAAGGTCGCGGAGGTTGCCCGTGCCCACAGCCGCGATATGTACAAATCGGGATTTGTCGGCCATCGTTCGCCGACGACCGGCGAAGTCGACAATCGGTTTGAATCCGCCGGCCTGAGCTACCCGGTGATTCGAGAAAACATTGCTCTTGGAACAGGTCCGAGAGACATCCACGAAGGGTTGATGCGCAGCCCGGGGCACCGCGTCAACATTGTCGCCGAGGACGTCAGCCACGTGGGCATCGGCGTGGTGATCGGCGATCCGATCTCACCCGTCGCCGATGCCCCTCGCCCGCTGTTTGTAACCCAGAACTACTACCTGGCCCCGGGTGCCGATCTCCCGCGGGACCCGGTCGCCGCGATCCGCAAACAGGTCGACGGCATTCGCAAACAAGCTGGGCTGGCACAGGCCACGTGGCTCGACCAAGCGGATGCCTTGGCCCAGATCCTCGCCGAGGGTCGAGCCGACAACAAAAGCGCCGAAGCCGAAAAGATCTTCAAGACCAAGCTGCCGACCATCGAGTATTCCGAGGTCAGTCAACACATGGTCATCGGGGGGCGTTTCGCCAGCTTCCAAACACTCGATCTATGGCGCAAGGACCTCGGTGACACGGTTGGGGTCGGGATGGCCAAAATCCCATCCGGCGAGCAAAAGGGTTTTTTGGTGTTGGTGGTCCTCGTGGTCAAGCACTGACGTGTTGACGGGCGTGCAACCGCGAGGCCAGCCCACGAAGCGTCGAGCGATCGACGGTCTGCTAACCTGCACCCGTGACCACCCCGCCCCTCACGATCACCGGCTCGCGCCAACTGCCTGCGTGGATGGCCGAGCACAACATCAGCCTGGCCTGTACGACCTACCAGGCCGGCAAGCTGTTTTTGCTCGGCCTGCAACCGGACGGGCGACTCTCGGTATTTGAACGTACATTTAAACGCTGCATGGGGTTGTGTGCCACCGACCAGACCCTGTGGATGAGCTCGCTATACCAGCTGTGGCGATTTGAAAATGCGCTGCCCGCCGACCATCGCCACCAGGGCTACGACCGGCTGTACGTCCCGCGGTTGAGCCATATCACCGGCGATCTCGACATCCACGACATCGCGATCGACGCAGCGGGCAACCTTATTTTTGTAAATACACTCTTTAGTTGTTTGGCAACCCCGAGCCCGACCCACAGTTTTGTCCCCGTCTGGCGTCCACCGTTTATCTCCAAGCTCGCGGCCGAAGATCGTTGTCACCTCAACGGGATGGCGATGCAAGATGGAAAACCTGCGGTGGTGACCGCCGTCAGTCGCAGCGATGTCGCCGACGGGTGGCGGGACTTTCGACGCGACGGCGGGGTGGTGCTGTCGGTTCCCAGCGGTGAGGTGCTGGCCTCGGGCCTGTCGATGCCCCACTCCCCGCGGTTCCACAATGGCCGCCTATGGCTGCTAGAGGCTGGTTCCGGGCATCTGGGTTTTCTCGACGACCACGGCACATTCGAGCGTGTCACGTTTTTACCCGGGTTCGCCCGCGGACTCGCGTTTGTCGGTGACTATGCATTGATCGGTGTTTCGGGGCTGCGACGAGACCGGACCTTTGGCGACCTCGAACTCGGTGAACATCTGGCGGCCAAGCAGGCGCAGGCCCGCTGTGGGTTGCAAATTGTCGACCTGCGCAGCGGTGATGCCGTCCACTGGTTGCGGTTTGAAGGTGTGGTCAAGGAGCTCTACGACGTCGCGGTGCTCCCGGGCGTCCAGCGACCGATGGCCCTCGGGTTTAAGACCGACGAAATCCGGCGGACCATCACAATTGGGGAGTAAGGCCGCTATTCCAGCCACCACTCATAGAGCGGAATCTCGCCCAACCTGTAGGTCCCCTGACCGGTCAAGACCACGAGCCTTGCGTCGAAGCGGGTCAATGTCCGGGAGTACGGATCGCCTTTAAAATCGTCGTAGGACGTGGGCCCGTCATACGACACGAGTACCGCGCCGAGAGTCTTGCCCGTCGCCTGGAATGCTCCCGTCTGTTTGGTGCGTACACGTTTTTCGCCAACCCGGATCGGCACCCCTCGCACGTGACGTTGCTTGACCCCGGTTTCGCGTTCGGGAATGAGTTTCCCGCGGATCGTGTAGGCTTCGGGCGTCGGTGCCGTCTCGCCCCGACCGAGGAGCCACTCGTTTTCCTGCTCATCTCGCACCCACACAAGCGGTCCCGCATCCCCGCCGCCCGGGTACACCTTGACGTCGACGATGTCATAGCCAAATGAAATTTCCGTCTGTGGCGCGCCGGTGGTGGGGTCGATCCCGACGAGCAACGCGTTGTCGCGGTCGCTCAACACGGCATCGTGATCGGCAACTAAGACCTGTCCTGAAAGACCTTTTCGTTTCCACAGCTGGCGCCCACTTTGCAGATCAAACGCCCGCAGAACCGGCCCGTGTTTGCCTTGCGTCGCCGGATCGAAGGCGAACAACTTCCCGCCGCTGACCGCCCCTTCAGCAACACCTCCATCCCAGGCATCGCCGCCCCAGCGACACGCTCCGCTCACACCTGTCTGGATCCGTCGACGCTCGACACCGGTCGCCGCATCGAGCACGCGGTGTCCCTCGCCCGGATTTTCGACAACCAGTACACCTTCCCCTTCGGCCACCCCGCACCCCTCCCCGATCGCCGTCGGGCCCCACAGGGTTTTTCCAGTCGTCGGGTCGAATGCCAACAGCCCGCGATCGCCGGAGAGATACACGCGCTGGTCGTCCTGCCACATCTTGCGGGCACGTGTAAACTCGCTTCCGGTTGCACCACCTGTCTTGCGAAATACTTCGGAGCCGTCGACCAAGGCGAGCCCAACCACCACATCTGCATCGCGACCGTACAGCTCGGCAACCAGGGTTTTTGGGGTCACGAGCCGGTTGTAGCTCCGCCCGAGTGTCTCTAAGTTCACCTGCCAACGAATCGCCGAGGAGTCGCGTTCGACTGCGACAAAGGAACCGCTACGCCGCCAACCTGCGTTCATCAACACCAGAGGACCCGCTGCGTGGATCGGTTCGAACTCGGCGAGGGCCGTGGGTTTGTTGGCGATGTCAAACCCGTGCTGCAGACCGAACTCGGCAGCATCCGTAGTCGACATGGCGATGTACTCCTGTCCAATCGGCCACATCTTTGGCGGAGCGGTTGTCTGGTTGGCGAGGTGATGCCACATCGGCATCAAGTTGACCAACGGCCGCGTGGGAGCCTGTGCCTGCGGACGATTCGCAACCACGGGTAACGGCGAAGGCTTGGGTGCCTGGGTTTTTTCGGGCGTCCACCCCTCGCTATCGATCGTCTTCACGGACGTGTGTGGGTCGACGACACAGCGAATCCCCGCGATTGTGAAATCTCCCTGCGGGTCGGAACCGGGATGGGCTGCGGCCAAGCCGGCGACCGTCGCCGAGGTGTCCCGCCAACTCCCGCCACGCACGTGCATCGCCCCCGTCGACTGCACTTGGACCCACTCGGCGACATTCCCGGCCAAGTCGAGTACCCCGTCGGGCGAAGCTCCGGCCGGTCGACTCCCGGTTTCGCAGGTGCTCGCGCCGGACCAACACACGCGCACTGCATCGACTTCGGCATCTCCCCAGGGGTAGGCGGTCGCTCGCCCGCGCCCGCGTGCCGCCCATTCCCATTCATGGGCCCGGACGACGCGTTTGCCCGCCCACGTACAAAACGCGGCCGCCTGGGCACTATCGACACAGTTGATCGGATGCTTGCCGCGACCTTCGATCCCGGCGTTGCACATCGGTTGCTCGCCCGACGAGTGCTCGACCCGAACGGGAGGACAGGAACCATCAGTCACGCACGCACCGTAGGCGGCGGTCGTCACCTCGGTGATATCCATGCACAGCGGGTCGATCACATCCGGGCCGAGTCGACCACCCTCGAGGTGGGCCATCCCCTGGGGACACAAAGGTGTCGGATCGACCGGAACTTCGTGGGCGGCACAGGCGAGCGTGGTCAACCACGCGACACCCACGAGCGGCCGGGCGAACCTGACGAGACGGAAGCGGTGCTCCCGTCCCAATGTCTTTTTACATGTCCAATCAGACATTATTGAACGCCATCCCCTTCGCAAACGCCTCCCCCGCAACTTCACCCCCGTACTCGGACTGTCCGAGTAGGCCGAGGATTGCATTCGAGAGCGTCTCGAGCCCGGACCGTTCGACTGGGCTGAGGATTGGGACCCATGCGAAGCCCGAACGCGTGATCGAGGACAAGCATGGTGTATCGAAACAGCCCGCGGGCTGCAAGGTTCGACACACTCGGAATGGGAATCGTCCATGGTGGCAGCCTACCGCACGCAATCGTTGACCGTCTCGCAGATGCTCACGCGGTCATTCTGGCTAGTACGCACCACGGCCCGCGACGATTCCGCAAATCTGTCGTTGTATCAACATTTTTTCTCTCCGGTTCTAACCGTCTCCGGCGTCTCACCGCCGTTTGGGGAACGACTCCCGGCCGACACCCAGGTGCGTGCCAAGATCGAGGCGAACATGTCGACGTGTCGCATCCATCCGCGGGCTGCTACTCTGCGATTGTGCCGACACGTATCACCCGTGAACAGGCTCTACGGCAGATCCGTGCAGAAGGGGGAGAGCCGGCTTGCCTGATGTGTGCGGTTCGAGATCGCCAAGTCGGCCCGGTCTATGCGATCTTCGAAGACGACGACATGCTGGTGATGCTCCCGCGGTACGTGCGTCGCTGGGGCCACGTGTTGGTGATGCCCAAGGACCATGTCACCAACTTTCTCGAGGTTGATCGTGCCCGGTGGGCCCGGGCCTCGCTGCTGGCACACCAAGCCGCGCGCATGGTCGAACGTGTTCAACAACCGCTGCGCTGCTATCTCGCCTCGACTGGCAGCAGTGCGGGCGAGCTCACCCAGACCTCACAACACTTGCACATTCATGTAATTCCTCTCTACCAACCCGACGACAAGCCGAGCGACATTTTTAGCTGGTCCGAAGGGGTGTATGTCGGCACGCCGGCGGAGTGGCAGGACTTGCAGCGGCGCTATTGCGAGGCCTGGGCGTCTTCGTTCCCCTGAATCCGGACGACCCGCGGCCGCACGACCAGCGGTGGACCCTCGCCGTGATACTGGCGCAGCGCGTCGGCGATCCGACCGAGATTCGCCGGCGTCGGCCGGTAGCGCTCGTTGGCAAACGCAAGACTCGCATGCCACAGCGACAGCAACGTCACCGGTGCATTTGCAACCTTCCACTCGGCCTGTGCCGGTTCCGCGGCGGCTTCGTCCGGCAACTGGGCAAACGGGCCCCTTTGAAGCGTTTCCAACATCTCGATTTCCTCGGCGAGTCGGGCACGAATCTCGGGGGTCGTCAACGCCCAGCGAAACAACATCGACTCGTTGCACAACACATATTCCCGGAAAGGTACCTGGTCTTTTGAACCGGTTCGAACATGATACACCGCCGCGATCCGCTCGGGCATACGGAGCACCTCGTCCTGCGCGAGCGGGCGTCCCCGCAGGTCCACAAACGAGAATGGTTGCGCGACGTTTGCCGGCTCAAACCGGGCGACAATCGCATCGGGATGCAGTTCAACCTCGATCAGGGAATTACCGTAGCTGCGCGGACCCAGCCCCAAAACCGTGGCAAACGGACTCGTCCACGCATATCTGCGCTTGCGCAGCTCATCGCGCTGCAGCAGGAGCTGTGCGACACGATGCCCCGGAGCGTGCGAGTCTTGCAACGCCATCAGAGCGCGGTTGAACAGGGTGATCCGTGTACCAGTTGTTGCATCTGCAACAAGAAGCACCTGAGACGTTCGCAATTGTGTGACCTGTTCGTCGGTTGTCCATGTGTACAGGACAGGCTTTGCAAATGCGGTGTCGTAGACAGCTCGCTGCGCGAGTCGATCGATCAACGGAGCCGTGGGCGGGTTGTGGACTTCCGCCGCCCGAGGTTCGACCGACACGGGATGGGATGGATGATGCGTCGGCTGCGAAGCGCCGGACGCCGCCGGCGATGCCCGGCAGCTTAGTGTACTTACAATCAAACTGGCACCAAGCAGTAAGTCTCTCACCGCAACCCGTGTTGTCCTTCGCACCATCTACCGCCTTCCCTGCCGACAAACTCGGGCTAGAATCAACCAACAACACAGGCCAGTAGCAGCCCCGATCCAACCACTCAAGTGAGGTTCTTGTAGGGCATCGGCAGCCAAGGCGCCCAAGAGCCCTCCGATTCCCTGACCGAGTGCGTGGCTCATCAGGTCGATCGAAGCCACCCGACCGAGCACGCGGTTGGGCGTGAGAACCTGCGTCCGGGTCACAGCCGTCACCCAGTTCGCACCAGACCCCAGGCCCCACAGGACGCACAACACAATCGAGAGCCATGGTGTCGAACTCAATGTAAATGCAATCACTGCGGCGATGGCAAAGCCTGTGCTGGCGTGCAGGCCGAGTGCCGAACCCCGGAGCCTCGCGTTTTTTGCCCACAGGACCGGTCCGATACCTGTCCCGACGGCCCGCGCAGCGTGCAACACACCGAGGGCGAGCGCCGTTCCGCCGACCGCCGTGCCACCGACGGCCGCGGTGTGGTGCATCAACACCCAAGCTCCACCATTGGCCATGGCGACAGGAACCTTCCCCAGGGCGGCATGCAGGATTTCGCGGTGCCGTACCGCAAAGCCCAGGGCCGGGCGTAACCCCGGGCCCATCGCCTCGAGTTCGCGCTCGAGCGGATCATCGTCCTGAGCCTGTCTGGTCGGCATTGGGGCGGGTTGGTGTAATGTTCGAGCGTCAGATTCCGCATTCGGTCGCACCGCATTCGCCGAGCCGGTCGCGGGCTGCCCGGGCTGCAAAGGCGGCAGCGTGGCGAGGACCATCGCCGCGACCACAAATGTCCCGCCGTCGACCGCAAGGGCCCAAACCGGCCCGAATGCGGCCGTAAACATGCCCCCGAGTGCCACACCGATAGCAAACATCACACTCCACGTTGCGCTGAGAAGCGCGTTGGCCTCGGTCATCGATGCACGTGCAACGAGCTGTGGCAGCGAGGCACTCGCAGCTGGTTCGACAAACGCTCCAAAGCCCATCCGGACAAACAGAAGTCCGGAGACCCACCCGAACGCACCGACGGATGCGGCGGTAATCATCCCCACGACTGTCAACGCTCGCAGGAGGCTTGCAACCACCATAATCCGGCGTCGGTCGTAGCGGTCGGCTAGGCGCCCGGCGAGTGGGCCAATCACCGCAAGAGGCAACGAGTGGGCGAGCAACACAATCGCTACCGGTAAAAGACCACTGCTGCCGTCACCGGGACCGAGCGCGAGCACCCCGACGGCGACGTAGGTGAACCAGTCACCAAACAGTGAAACGGCCTCCCCAAACCACAGGCGGCGAAAGGGTCCTTTCGAAGTGGCGAGCTCACGCCAAGTCACGGCGGGCATCATAGACGCAAGCGGCCGCGATTTGGCATACCAAAGCGATGTCTCGTGTTTCCTGGCTTCACTCACACATCTCGCGGGATCTGGATTCACGCCGCAGGGCGAACGCGCCGGCGATCCTCGGCGTTGTCCTGCTCGCAGGGTCCTGTTCGGGCGAGTCAGCTGAGACAGATTCTGACCCTACGAACATGTCAACTTCTACGGTTGGTCCGACCACCGATCCCATGCCGACGACCCTCGAAACCACCGGCGATTCGACCGATTCGAGCAGCCAAACGTCAGACACCACCGGTCCAGACAGTGAAACGGAGTCGAGTAGCGAGACGTCTGAAGCGACCACCGACGACCCGGGTGTCGACCCTGCACCCACCGAAATAGATGTATACACACCCAGTGAAGCGCTCCTCATCAACCCCGAGCGCGGACCCTACCGCTATGTCGTACTCACCGACAATCCGGACCTCGCGGCCATTCGGGCCGAGGGGATCACTCTGGTGTACAGCTACGTCCGGCTCGACGACTTTCGCGACCAACCGATCGCACCGTCGTTGTTGGCCGATGTCCAAGCTGGACTCGACGCCGCACGGGCGGCTGGAATCAAAGTAATTTTGCGATTTGCCTACAACGAGGGGCCCTACCCCGACTCCGAGCCCGATGCGTCGCTCGACTGGGTGTTGGCACACATCGACCAAGTCAGCCCGTTGCTCACGCAAAACGCCGATGTCCTCGCGGTCATCCAGGCCGGATTTATCGGTGCGTGGGGCGAGTGGCACACCTCGACCAACAACCTCCTCGACGACAAAGATACGGTCCTGTCGGCGCTGCTGGGGGCATTTCCACCGGAGCGGATGACCCAGTTGCGGTATCCTGTGTACAAGCAAGAACTCTATGGAGATCCGCTGCCCATCGACGAGGCCTACTCGGGTAGCGAGCGCGCGCGCGTCGGGCACCACAACGACTGTTTTTTAGCGAGCGAGACGGATTTCGGTACATACCCCGAAGGACAGGTCGAACAGTGGAAGACGTTTGTCGAGCAGGACACCCAATTTTTAGTGATGGGTGGCGAGACATGTGCGGTCAATCCCCCTCGTAGTGAATGCACCACGGCACTCGAGGAATTTGAACGGTTTCACTACAGCTTCATCAACCTCGACTACCACCCCGACGTGGTCGAGGGGTGGCATCAGGGTGGCTGTTACGAAACCCTTCACAATCACCTTGGCTATCGTTTTGAGCTCACCTCGGTCGAACGCGCCAAACAGGCTCGGCCCGGTGGACACCATCGCTTGGTCATCGAGCTCGACAACGTCGGCTGGGCTGCGACCTACAACCCGCGAGCGGTTGAACTTGTACTCGTTGGTTCAGATGACATCTGGCGCACCGAAGTCGACATCGACCCGCGAAGCTGGAGTCCAGGTGCGCACCATGTGCTCGAAGGGACACTCTACCTGCCCTCGGATGCCCCGCCCGGCACCTACGACCTCGCCCTCGCCCTGCCCGATCCGATGCCGACGTTACGCATGCGCCCGGAATATGCGATTGCATTTACAAATACACCGTGGACCGATGGCCTCAACCAGCTCGGCAGCGTGGAGCTCCAACACGACGGACCGGGCGGAGCAGTCGACGATCAGGTCTTCGGATTTGAACACGATGGGTAGCGAAAGGAGTTGCGTGCGTCGCTTCGTCGGCGTCGAAGCACCACTCCGAAAAGTGGCGGCCACACGTCGTTGCAATCTATTCCGGAATAAAACAGTCGATGGTTGTCTCGATGCGGAAGTTCGACTGATCTCGGTGACGCTCGGCGTGGAAGATGTCCATCGAATAGGTCATGCCAGGGGTGAGCCCGAGGACATCGGCTTGGGCATCGAGATCGACACTACCGGTGAGGGCCGGATGCAGCCCACCGAGATCAATAGCGAGTTTGCCATTGATAAACGTCCATAGGTCGTCATCGCCGATAAACGTGAACACCTGCCCGGGCTTGTAGGTAAACGAGAGGTGGATCTCGGTCGTGAAGTGAAAATTATGGGAGTTCCCCTCGTTGCCCCAGCCCTGGTTGTCGATCGGAAAAAAGGCCGGATCGTTGAAGCTGTACACCCCGGGCATGGTCTCCGTCAGTGGAATCTGGATCTCGATCGCCTGGTTGACCCCAGGCACGTCGTGGTACCACTGAAAAAACTCGCCTGGACCGGTCGTCTGGGCGGTCCCACCAGAATGTGCATACACAGGTTTTCCGTCGTCACCGAGGTCACTTTCGACGATTCCGGTAAATGCGTTATCCCCAGTAAACGTCTCAAAGTCGGGATGTGCCTGTTGCATATCCCGGATCGTGGCGGCGAGAATTTCGTTACACGGGTCCGGCCCCGTGGTGTCCGAATCCGAGGTTGGGCCGCTCGAGTCTGAATCCGAATCCGAATCCGAGGTCGTGAAGGGGCTGGTGTCGGATTCGGTGGTATCGCTGTCGGATTCCGTGGTTGAGGGATCGTCGGTGGAACCGACCGTCGTCTCCTGGGTTTCGCCCGCGGTCGCCTCACTCCCGGTTTCGGACGTTTCCGATGGTTCCGAGTCCGTAGCGGTGTCGCCGACGGTGGTCGTCGTTTGCGTCGCCGAGGTGATCTGGGAGGCGTTGTCGGTTTCCCGTCCCTCTTCGGAATTACAGGAAAAAATACATGTAAGCGCAATGATGATGGGACATCGCAGCGGATACCGGCGCCGCGATGCCGTCGCCAACCGGAAGCCCCGACGTTCGGACTCGAGAATCATTGCATCACGAACATGTTGTCTCGGACATCCTCCCATGCCCATCATCATACCCAGCACACTCGATGTCGGCCGGCACGCACCGCGAAGGCAAGACGATTTTTAATGGGTCTCCGTAGATTCACATTTCATAGGCTCACACCCGTCATTTGCGGACACTTTCCGGGGGCGGTTGTTCTCGCACCCCATCCCAAACCCACACGTTCAGTCGACCGAGAACATCGGTCACACGCAAGCGCACACGCCCGCGGGTGTGCGGGAGGTCGATCTGTGTCGGCAGCGTGCGCGAGGCCGAGGAACGGAACACAAACCCGTGTGGCACCCATGTGCCGGGTGCATCCGGATGCTCGCTGTCGACCCCCCAGGCATCGACGGCATCGAGTGACGGACGCAAAGGATCGGCGACAGCAACCTCAATCGGCTCAGGTAGACGGTGTCGAGTCGCGTAACGCAAACCGACGAGTGTGACGCAAACATGCTCGGACAGGCGTTCGACGGTGGCGACAACCGCAGCTCGCGGGGTGATCCCAGAGCCAGGTCGCGCGGCGAACCGAGGGTCGAGCAACTCGCGTCCGAGGCGATAGGCATGCACGCGAATGTCGGATTCCGGCGATGGTTTGCGGTCTGGGACGGGGTCCCAGGACAGGATATCAAGTTCCTTGTACCCACATGTTTTACACATTGCGATCGCCCGGACGAGTGTTTCGGATGTCCACCCGCTCGCTGGATCTTGGAGGAGAATTCCACGATTGGTCCCCTCGACGACTCCGTGAAGCGCGGTCGACATTGTCTCGCGCACCACCTCGGATGAAGCTTCGCCCATGCCTGCTTCTGGAAACTCGACCGGCGTGCCGGGGCTTGGAGAAACTCCCCCGTGGTGGCGAATGATCCGTGTCTCCCAGCCCTCGGTCGCAACGAGTCGGCACTCGCGCCCATCGAGAGCTTCGACCGCAAATCCGACCGGAGAAGGTTGCATCAGCAAGCGTTTGCGGGTGATGTGGACCGCGGTTTGCGAGGTGTCACAGGCGATAAAATGCCGGCCGAGCGAAGCGGCGACCACCGCAGTCGTGCCCGAGCCGCAAAATACATCGAGTACGGTATCCCCCGGATTGGAGGAAGCCTCGATGATCCGACGCAACAAACTCTGGTTTTTTTGTGTGGCCCAACCTGTCTTTTCGGTCGAGAAACTCTTGATTTGGATCGAGTCGAGGGAGTCCGCTCCGCGCAATTCAAACTCGGACGCGTTGGCGTTCCACACGTCCTCGATCGGCATCCCGGGACTGGTCGGCTTTTTGCCGTCGCGCCTGCGGTAGCCCTCGGCATGGGGGACATAGTGTTTATTGAATGTGAACTTGCGCGGGTCCTTGGTGTAAAAAAAGATCAGGTCGTGGTTGCGGATCCAGTTCTTCGCCTTGGTTTTAAAGCCGCTGAGCCAACCGATCCGCCACACAATTTCCCGCTGAAAACACCCGGGTCCAAAGACTTCGTCGGTGAGGAGTTTGACGGCGTGCCCGACGGTCGGATCTACATGGATATACATACTTCCAGTCGGCGAGAGCAACTGGTGCAGCAGGCGGATCCGAGGCGCGAGCATCTGTAGAAAACCGGCGAAGCCCCCTGGCCAAGCGTCGTCGTAGGCAACCGTTCGCACCTCGCGGATCCCCTCGGGAGAGGTTTCGTCGCCGATCTGGGTCAGGACCGAAAATTTACCGCCAGTGGCAAATGGCGGGTCGATGTATATCAAATCAATTGTGCCCGCTTGGGTGCGGCACAGGGCCTGCATCACCGCGAGGTTATCCCCGAGGATGAGACGATTTGGGGTGGGGTCGCCGTGCGTGGTGCGGCGCTCGATCGATGCGCCAATGTCTGTGGGCTGTACCAGGTTGCCAGCGGCGTCGTATTTGCCCGGCCAGATGAGCTCAACACCGCCGTCGTGGGGTTTGTGACCCACTCACGGCTCCTGTGGGGGGGTTGCAGGCTTGGGCTGCGAACTGAGTCCGCGGACAAACGCGACCAACACTTCGAGCGAGGGCTCGGCAAACTGCCGGCCAAACGCGGGCATGTTGGGCGGCTTCCCCCGCTGGATCGTACGCCGAACCTGGTCGTTGCTCATGGTGCCCATGTACTGCGGATCGGTGAGGTCGCGGACCCCGGAGACCTCGGGCAACCCCTTGCCGTCGACACCGTGACAACGGGCGCAGTGCTGGAAAAACAGCTGCTCACCGGAGATCGGTTTCTCGGGTCCGGTCGGCTCCTTACACCCGCCGAGGACGAGCACCACCAACACGGTGATGGCGCGTGAGAGGCGAGTGGCCGCGAGCATGTGTATGGCAATGGCCCAGTCGCGGCCGAATGTCCAGTCTGCAACTCGAAAAACGCGACCGAGGAACACGATTTTTTTCACTCGTGGCAGTTCCACCGCAGTTTCGCAGAGTGATGTTTCACTCCGGGCGAGTGAAGTCGCAAGTTCGTCCGCAGTTTCGCCAACCGTCTGCGCCGACCGTGATGCACCCGACGGTCACGGACCGCCCGCCCATCGCACACAGTTGTGGGCGCTCGGGACACAAATCGCAGCAGGCGACGAGGCAGAATCTAGGGTTACGTGCATCTGCAAGCCAGTGACCTGCAGAAACAATCCAACAAGACCTCCCCGCTACGCTCACAAACTTGTAAATGCATCTGCAAGCCGGTGACCTGCAAAAACAATCCAACAAGACCTCCCCCGCTACGCTCACAAATTTGTAAATGCATATAATAGCCGCGCATCATCCCGCGTTCTCGCGTCCTGAATCAGACTGGCAAGCCTCGTCACCCAGGACCGCGCAGACGACCAAACAATACGGCTTCCGCGAATTCGGGACCCAACTCCGGCAAGCGAAGCTTCATGTCGAGGAGCTCCACGGGCTCGCACGGCGTCTCGCGCCGCAGATTTCGTCGAGGTTGGGCACCGTGTATCGCAACTGTCGTGGCGCTCCGGCGAAATCTTCTGCACGAGGCGACGCGAGAGGATCCACGGGCTGCTAGCGGTGCGGAAGCAGGGCAAGCGGACGCGGGTTCGCCATTGCCTGCTGAGCGGGTGGCGGTGCCGGGATTTCGGTCGGTTGCGACTGGGGCTGAACCGGTTGCGGTTGCGGCTGAACCGGTTGCGGCTGCACCGGTTGCGGCTGCACCGGCTGCGGAGGCTGAACCGGTTGCGGTTGCGGCTGAACCGGTTGCGGCTGCACCGGTCGTGGTTGCGCAGGTTGGGTGCTCACCGGAGGTTGTGGTGCAGCTGGCTGGGGTCCGACGGCGGGATTTTGTTGTACAGGCACAGGCCCTGTACGCCTGGCTTCGACGACTTCTTTGTCGCGTAGAATCACAAACCCCTCGTCGTCGACCAGTACTTCTTCGGACGGCTTCCACGTGCCTTCGGGCGTCAGGACTCCGAGCCGCAATCCGAGGCTGTCGTTGTAGACATCGACAGCTCGTGCGTAGCCCTTGCGGGCGCGGTTGTAGGTGATACCCGCGGTGACGCCGCTGGCGATCGTGAGCACACCACCCGTGATCAACAGAGCTCCGCCGGCCGAGATTTCGTTGAGGTCGAGCCCTTCACGGGCGGATGCCGCAGCTCCGGCGACCACCAACATCGACGAAAGGATCGTCAGGGCGGTAAACACCCGACTCGTGCGCAGCTGCTTGTAGGGCAAGGCTGCGGAGGAGTTGGCATCGGACCGCAGGATCGCGTCGAGCGATTGCCAACTCCGGGGTTTGGAGCGTGGGTTGTTGCCCTTGGTGTAGCGCGTTCCGGCCGGCTCCTCGTGCACATAGATCGAGTTTTCTGTGTAGAGCCGTTCGCGATCTTCGCGGCTTTCGACCTGCTCGAGTGCCGGGATGTCGGTCGGCTCGAGCTGGGGCGTGAGGCTCATACAACCGCTGAGCACGACACACAGGCCACCGCGCACGAGTGCAGCGGCGGATCTGCGAACAGACGAGTGACAGGAAACGGCGGTCACGTGCAAGCCGAGGGTAACACGTCCTCCCCAGACGCGGGTTTGGCAAACCATGTCTCGCCGGTGTTGGAGGTGTCGCAAGCCGCGATGGCTCGACGCAACTTGCTGCGCAACCGCTGAACTCGCCGGACCTCTGGCGTCGCCGAGCGCTCGGCGATCCACAGGGCCGCAGCAAAGGCCCGCAGGTCGTGCTCGAGGTATTTGGCGAGACCGGCATGGGCCCGTGGGTCGCCGGGAAACAACTCACACAGGGTTGCCCAACACCGGGCGGCCGCCACCCGCTCGCCGGTCCGCCGGTACAAGTCGGCGGCGAGCTGTAGGAGCGCAAACACGCTTGGATTGGCTGGGTAGATCGGGAATTCGATCCGCCCGGTGGTCTCACGGAGTTCGTCTCGCAGCCCACGGTTTTTCTCGCGCGTCGCCTCGGGCTGGAGATTTGGGAGCGTGTGCGTTCGACAACCATCTGCAAACTCGGCAACAGCGTGTCGTGACACTCCACAGGTTGGCTCGGAGTGCTCGCAAGCCGTGGGTGCGCGGCCGGCCGTTCGCAAGTGGAGTTGAACGTCGCGCCACACGGGCGAAGACGCCGGGGCGTGCAGTTGCGACCCGTCGCCTCGGGCCGAAGACACTCGTGAGCTCATCGGTCGTAAAACGCTGTGCGAGCTCGGCGAGGACCGGCACAAGGCGAGCAGGGTCTGGCGAAACTCCGTCCGCTGTTCCGCTTGCACCCGCGGGGACCCATCGGCCGAAGTCCTGTGCAGCCGCACAACAACCGCGTCAGACACTCTGTCCTGAGACGTGCGTTTTTTGGGTGCACTGATGGCACCGGTACTGGACCCAGTTGGGTGTATCTGCATGCCAGAAGGTTCTGTCAGCCCAGCGAGTGCGGCCTCGACCGTCGAAAGCGCGGTCACCAACTGGCCGCCCGCCTCGTACATCCGCGCGACACGAAGCGCTTCGTCGCTGCACGACGGGGCACGCGCTCGCTGGGCGAGGACACCCCCGAGTAACACCAAAGAGATCAAATCGAGGTGGTTGTGCTCGCGGATCCGCTCCATCTGTGCTCGCAGATCTCGTCGCTGAGGCGCCTGCAGCCAAGCCCAGTACAGCGCCGGGATCTCACTGCCCGACACATCAGCTCGCCTGCGGATCCCCAACACATTGGTCTCGATCGTCCCCAGACGACAGTTGACCAAGCGATCGCGCCACAGGCGACGGGCGACGAGCAAAAGATCGAGGTGCGGCAGGTCGCCGAGTCGGCTTCGGACGCCGAGTCGCGCCATCCGGGTCTGCAGCAGCGGCAGGTCGAAGGAGCGCCCGTTGAAGGTCACGAACATGGCATCTTCGGCGGCGATCTTTTCGACGCGAGCCGCGACCGCGGACAACATCTCGGCTTCGGCCCGCAACTGCCCGAGCGTCCACTGTTCGACGTGCCACTGTCCGCCCTGGACATAGGCGATCCCGACGAGAAAGGCCAGGGTGCCTGCGTCGCGCGACAGGCCAGTGGTTTCGAGGTCGAGGAACACGACCGGCGAGCCTCCGGTTCGAGTCGCCGGCACTTGCTGTGCACGCGGACGAACATTTTTGCTCATACAACCAATTGTGCGTAAAATGTCACGCCAACGCGTACACGATGGTAAAACCTTGGCTGCGACAGCTCCACCGGCAACCCGGGGACGACTTGGATCGGGTCGGAGCGTCCAGGATGCATGTGCATGCATATAACCTGGAGAATCTGCGGTGCGTTCGGACTGACTCACCGGGAGCGCACCGTCGATCCGGGACACCGCACGGGCGAGCAGGCGGGGGAGTTGCCGCTGCCCGACGGCTCGACCTCCGGTGCGCCTGTCTGTGTCGACACTTCGCCGATATTGCTCGCCACGATCGCGGGTACGTGGGCTCCCTTGTTCCGTTTGACTCGGGTCTCTGCGCTCCACACCTCGCCGGACTTGCTCACCTGTGACCTCGGCTCCCCGCTTTCGGAGCGGAGCCGGATGGCACCCCCCTCGATTTGTCTCGACATGTTTGACAGGGGGTGACTCGCGAGGCGGTCGATTCACGTGCACGAGAGACCGCCTATGATGATCGTCGCGCCCGATCGCTCGGTCGCGCCGTGCGGGTTGTGTCCGCGAACACGCTTTGCGCTCCATCTGCGTGTGCACACGACATTCGAGGGCGACCCTTCGCCGGGAAAACAGCCCATCCGCCGCAGACGTACTGACGTTTGGTGGTGCGACGACTGCCATTCGCTGCGTGCACTTCCCCGTTGCAGACACGGCTGTTCGACCCTTCGCCTCCGCTCCAGCTACGACTTGTGAACGCTTCCCTGCGGTTGCGGGTGCTGGGCATTTCTCACGCGCTTGCCTTTGCGTCGCAGCCGATGCACGCCGCGCCATCCCCGGCGAACCGTTCTTCGCTGCGAAAAACCGCCCTTGCGGTGACTGGCACACAAATTCGTCTGGAGCGACTGACTTCGATGGCTGCGCGGATGGGTCGTGCTCGCCAACCCTTGTATGATCATGAGAATTGGCCGCACGGCTGTCGGGTGAGGGACCAAACCTGCGTTTGAGCCGATCGCGGAGCTTCACCGTACAACCTGCTGGCACAGGGCGCGCAGGAGATCGGCGACGTTTCGCCGGACGTCCTGTGGGAGATGGGACCTCCCGCCGAAGCTCGCACCGCTGCCAAAACTCGCCCCCAGACAGGTCGGACAGCCGGCGGTACACAGACACCCTTCGACCACCTGCAGCGCGCGCTCAAAAAACGCCGAGCCGAGGCTGTGGATCTGGGTACTCAACCCGGCGCCTCCAGAAAAGTTGTCGTAGAGATAGATCGATGGGGTTGCCGCAGCCTCGAACAACTGTGTGGCATCGGGGCGACCCGCGACGACCTTGGCCCAGGTCCCGCTGTAGGGCGCGTTGGCGATGGCGCATCCGAGATCCGAGACGTCGCACATCATTACCATCGCCGCACAGTGGTGGATCACATGGTTCTCCGCGAGTTCTGCCGCCGCCCTCGCTCCCGGGTCGTCGACTTCGGCCAAAAACGCTTCGGGCACGCGCCAGTGGGCGGCGATCGTTTGCAGTTCTAAGTCGGGCAGATTGACCGGACCAAAGCCGATGTTTTCGTGGCTGCGAAAGCGGAGTTTTTTGAACCCCGGCACCTTGCGCAACAACTCGGCGTGACCGGTGCCGTGGGGGTGGCGCCCAGCATCGTCACCGCTGTGGTCGGGGGTTTCAAACCCGTCGGTCAGTGGCTCGATCACCCGCACCCGAGTCTCGGTCATGGCCTCGGTGTAATAGGTGACCGACGCATGGCGGACATAGGCTTTGCGCTCGTTCCAATCGAGGCGAAGGACTTCGTAGGTCCGCCCTTCGACCGCGTAAATGGCTCCCGGATGCAGGTACAGCGGTGCGTCTTCAAAATCGACTTCGGCGAGGATCCTGCCGTTGTGGGCCATCCCGCTGGCGACTTCGACGACCGTAAAGTTTTCTTCGAGAGTCCCGCGGATGTCGACGCTGTCGGCCGGAAATCCGCTGCCGATCGAAAAGTACATCGCCGACTCGCCCTCACCTTCGCGCCGCAACACACCCGCATCGGCGAGATAGTCGAGTGCGGGTTGGAGTTCGTCGCGCGGGACACCGACAACTTGTTCGCCCGACCGAAGTGGTAACTCGTGGGCGGCGCATCGCAGGTGGGGCACGAGGATCTCGGGGTTGAGAGGATCGACGCGGGCGTGTTCGGGTGGACGCCCCAATAAAAAGTCTGGATCGGCGGCGACGACTTGATCGAGCGGACGCGACGACAGGACCAACACCGTCAGGGCGGCACTCGCCCGTCGCCCGGCCCGACCGGAGCGTTGCGCTGTGGCTGCACGTGTCCCGGGATAGCCCGCCAGCACCACGGCATCGAGACCGCCGATATCGATACCCAACTCGAGCGCATGGGTTGTGACGACCATCCGCGCATCGCCAGCAACGAGGGCACGCTCGACCTCTCGTCGGCGCTCGGGCAAGTACCCTCCGCGATAGCCTCGCACTGCAGTTTGGGCACGGGCGACGGCTGCTTTGTCGACCCCTGCGCCAACGCTGTCGGGCTTCACACCGGCTTCGTCTTCGCGGAGGTAGCGGGTCAGCAACTCGACGGCTTTGCGCGTGCGGCAAAACGTAAGGGTCGAAACTTTGGCCTGGCGAAACAGCGAGGCGACCGAACGCGTGGCTTTGAGGTAGTCACCCCGCACGCCCGTGATCGGATCGACGACGTGGGGATTGACGATGACAAATGTCCGCGGACCTGCGGGTGCGGCGTTGTGGTCGATGACCTGCCAGCGATTGCGACCGGTCACCTCGCGCGCGAGTTCTTCGGGGTTGGCGATGGTCGCCGAGCAGGCGATGACCTGGGGCGTTGATCCGTGGTGGCGACACACTCGCCACAACCGGCGAAGGATGTTGGCGACATGGCTGCCGAACACACCGCGGTAGGTGTGCAACTCGTCGATGACGACGTAGCGGAGGTTGGCCAAAAAATCGCCCCAACGATCGTGATGGGGCAGCACTCCGCGGTGGAGCATGTCGGGATTGGTCGCCACCGCGTGGGCACGGGCGCGGGCAGCTCGTCGCTGTGCCGGCGGTGTATCGCCGTCGTAGACAGCTGCGCCGACCGTATCGCCGGCGAGTTCTCGCAGGCTTCGCACCTGGTCACGGGCCAGTGCTTTGGTCGGAAACAACATCAATGCTCGCGCCCGCGGGTCGGCACACACCGCGGACACGATCGGAACTTGGTAGCAAAGCGACTTGCCGGAAGCGGTCGAGGTTGCGAGGACGACATCATCTCCGCGGTCGATCGCTTGCAACGCTTCGGCTTGATGGAGATAGGGTCGCTCGATGCCACGCTCACAAAGGGTTTGCTGCAGACGTGGATCGAGCGGTGCAACCCAAGTGCCATAGCTACCGGGCACACCTGGATTGCGTTGGATCGTTACGACGTCGATATCGGGACGACGAACCAACGCGGCTTCGATGGCGGCCAATCGATCGGGCTGTTGAGCAACCGAGGATGGCTTCGAAAAAACATCAGGCTTCCCCGCGGCGGGTGAAGCGCGACCAAGACCGCTGCGGTCGGCTTCGGAGGTAAGGAGGGAGTGCGCGCGGGGAAAGCCTGGTGAATGCTGTAGCATTGTTCGCCGAGTTCCGTTCATACTGAACGCAAGAACTCCACTAACATTTGTTCAGCACACCAGTCAACTTCCTGACACGGGCCTTCTACTGTGTTTTCGCTGTCAGCGCCGCGTTTCACAAGCTCTCGGGCCGGTGTCTCCCACAAAAATCGAGCTGTGGATCAAACGGAAATTTCCCGGAAGGATCTCCCCTTTTTGCTCGATTTTGCACGACGTGCCTGCCCACGGCCAAGTCAAGAAAACGACTTTAACGGTGCGCGCGGTGACGGCGAGTTCGCAACTGTCTCCTGTGATCCGATTGCTACCTGCTGCAAGCGTGGTCAGAAAACGTCTCCCGGAAATTGCAGTGCACCGCTTCGGTGCAGTGTGGCCGACCACGTGCCACGCCACTTCGTCATGCATCCCGACAAAGTGGTTTGCCGAGGATCGATCACATTCCGAAGTTCGTCAACCAACTTCGTACACTTTCTCGATCGGAGTGTGGTCGCAACGTACTCGGGGGGGACTATCTCGCAGTTGCGCTCCACGTCGACGACCCAGGTCCGCACCGAACCAGCCGAATCCACCGACAAAACTTTTTTCGAATGTATCGAATTAACGCTAAAAAACGCCTCAATTTTGTCATTTTAAAGTGCTGATACATCTGCTTGTGGGCGCCGACTTCCCTCCCCGAGCGACCTTTTCGCGTGCGCTTGCAGCTCGGAAATTGCATTCGATACGCGGTCCATTTTTTTGCGCGCGAGCTCACCCGCAGGCATCGAAGTTGCATCGCGAGGACCAAGCAATCCGACCACTCACGATTCCGAAGTCCCGCCACCCGCCGCGTTGCCCGAGCATTGAACCGCCGGATGTCCGACAAACTTCGCGCCGACGGATCGCCGGTCGACACGGCGATCGGGGTCGACCAAGAAAAAAGTTAACCAGTCGTGTAATTTTCTCTGGAAAAAATTAAACGATTGTGTAAAAACTCTATCTAGCCATGGATTCCCATCTAAATGACCATTTGAGCCCTTCGGCGATGGATGGCCGCGAAGAGCGCGGAGACCGCACAGCTCAGGCGTTGCTTGAATCCGCCCGCTCGGCGTTTGCCACCCACGGATTTGCTGGAGCTTCGGTCCGCGACATCGCCGGTGATGCGGGCGTCAATCCATCGCTGGTTCGTTACCACTTCGGTTCCAAAGAAGGCCTCTACCGACGCGTCCTCGACCATGCGATGGGAGGTTTGCGTGAGCGTCTGCTGACCGAGTTTTCGCAACCCGGCTCCCCACGCGACCGGATCCATCGCGCCATCGGTCTGTACCTCGAGCACCTCGCCAGTCAGCGCGACATCCCGCGGCTGATCCAACGCGCCCTTCTCAACCGCGAACCGTACCTGCGCGAGCTGGTCTCCAACTACCTGCAGCCCCTTTTACAAGCACTCAAACCGTTCATTGCGACCCCGCTTCACCCCAACCTCGGAAGTCTCGAGGACGTCATCATCTCGATGTTCGGAGCCATCATCGCCCCGTTTTTGTACGAACCACTTTTGGTCGACCTGTTCGATCGCGACGTTTTGTCTACGCGTGCACTCGACAAACGCCGTCGCCACATCGAAGCCCTAGTCGACCTCACACTCGACGAATTGCTGCACCAAGACGGTGCGTAACCGAAAAGCGAGAACCCCATGCCCCGTTTGACTGACTCCCTATCCATCGGAACTCTAAAGCTTCGTAATCGCCTGTACCGCGCCCCCGTGTTGGAAGGTGCAGGTTCTGCTCCTGATCCCGCCAAGGTCTACGCCCGCCACTTCGTGCCCAATGTCAAAGCCGGCTTGGGACTGGTGATCCAAGGCAATACCATCGTCACCCCCGAAGGTCGGACATCGCCCGGGATGTCGGTGATCGATGACAAACCGCGGATGCTCGCACTGCGTCCACTGACCGAAGCCATCCACAAAGCAGGCGGTCGAATCGTGATCCAGTTGGGTCACGGCGGGGCGTTTGCCCTCGAGGCGTGGCACACCGAATACCGCCCCAAACGCACCCACGGCCCCTGGGCTCCGAGTCCGTTGCGCGCCTGGATGCACGCGTTTCACCCCGGCGGCATCCATGTCATGACGACCGCCGAAGTCGAGCAACTGATCGAACGCTTTGGCATCGTCGCCTCGTGGGCGCGCGAGGCCGGCTACGACGGTGTCCAACTCGCCGGCTCCAACGCCAAGTTGCTGCACCAGTTCCTCAGCCCGATCTACAACCGCCGCCGCGATCGTTTCGGCGGCAGCGTCGAAGCCCGGATGCAACTTCTGATCGGCATCCGCGAAGCCATCGCCCGCGAGGCCGGCAAGGACTACCCGGTCCTCCTCAAGTTCACGGCCGTCGAAAAAAACCCGATGTTCCGAGGCATCGAATTAGAAGATGGGCTCGTGTATGCCAAGCTCGCCGAGCAAGCGGGTTTTGATGCACTGACCCCGGTGGCCGCCGACGTCGTGTCCAACACCGGAATCTGCCGCGGCGACTACCCGGGCGTGTCGTTCAAACAAAAAGGTCTGCGCCGCAAAATCCTTCAGGCGACCGGCAGCCGACTCAAATTCGAGACCCTGCGTCTCGGCACCATCATCTCGGCCCGGCGGTTTCCGTTTGAACCGATCTGGAACCGCGAGGTCTTCCGCGCCGTCAAACGGGCGACGTCGATCCCCGTGTTTGCAGTCGGTGGCATTCGGACCTCCAACCAGATCGCCGACATTCTAGAAAGCGGCGATGCCGACATGGTCGGCGTCGGGCGTCCGTTCTACGCCGAGCCCAAACTCGCGGAGCGTCTGCTGGCCGAGGCCGCCGCACCGACCGACCGCAAGACCGCCTGCGAGAGCTGCAACCGCTGCCTCCTGCCGCAAATGCTCGGGATGCCCGGTGTCTGCTACAACCCCGAGGTCAACCGCACCCGCGTGCACCGACGCAAAACAGATCCGCCGAAACAGGACGAACGAGTCGCGAAGAACAAGCGGGCCAGCGTCGCCTAAACGCCCGTCTCGATTGCGACACCACCACGCCCGGCTCCTCGTCGAACGAGGGTCCGGGCGTGGTCTATTCGCCGACGCGCGGTTTCAAATCAATGTAGCATCAACGAGATCCTCGGATTGCTCGTCCCACAGGTGCCTTGCCCACGCCGGTGCAACCTCCGTCCGAGCCGAGGGTTTTTTCAAACACACCACGTGTCCGACGTGCGCGATCCATACGGTAGTCTCCCGGCCATGGCCACCATCGTCATCACCGGAGCCAACCGCGGGATCGGACTCGAACTCGCGCGTCAGTTCAAAGCCCGCAACGATCGTGTCGTCGCGCTGTGTCGTCGAGCGACCCCAGAACTCCGCGACATCGGAGTCGACATCGTCGATGAGATCGACGTCGCCGACGCGAACAGTCTCGCCACACTAAAAACCCGTCTGTCCGTCGACAGCATCGACATCCTCGTCAACAACGCCGGCATCCTGCGGCGCACCAGCCTCGACGCCCTCGACTTCGACTCGATCCGCGAGCAGTTTGAGGTCAACGCCATGGGTCCGCTGCGGGTCGTCGACACGCTGCGCCCACACCTGCGCGCTGGTTCGAAGGTCGCCATCATCACCAGCCGAATGGGATCGATCACCGACAACACCTCCGGCGGCAGCTACGGCTACCGGATGTCGAAGTCGGCTGTGAATATGGCCGGTGTTTCGCTCGCCCACGACCTGCGCTCGGTGGGTATTGCCGTCGCCCTGTTGCACCCGGGCTGGGTCCGAACAGACATGACCGGAGGCCGCGGCCTGTGCGATGTCGACGAATCGGCCCGCGGCCTGATCGCCCGAATCGACGAGCTCACGCTCGAGACCAGCGGCGGATTTTGGCATCAAAACGGCGAACGCCTGCCGTGGTGATCTGACTCGAACGTTGTCGATGCGAGGTGACCGCAAGCACCGACAACTCGAGCAGACCGTAGACGCCCGCACCAGGACACGCCATCATCCCGCCCATGTCGGCGTCAAAAGTTTTGCGTCCTCACCCCGCGTGGTGGATTTTGATTTTGGGCGGCCTCGGCTTGGTCGCCGTCCTTGTCCATTGCGACGCCGCCTACGAGTGGTGGTGTGAGCATGTCACCGACGTGTTCAGCCGGCCCGTACTCTGGGGGATCTGGATCGGTGCTGTGTTCGCCCATGTGCTCGAAGCTCGCGTTGCACATCGCCTCGCGATTCGTCACGGCCTCCACGCCGTCGCCCCCGCCTGGACCCTGCAGACATTGCTCCTCGGCTACCCCTCGCTGACCTTGCTCAAACAGGTGTGTGCGCGCCAGGGTGAGGCATCGTGAACGAACCTGCGCTGTACGAACTCCTGTTGTGGGGTGTGTTTCTCACCGCAGCCTGTACTGCGGTCGCCTTGCTGCTGATCTCTGCCCCCTACGGCCGGCACCAACGCAAAGGCTGGGGGCCGACCATGAACACGCGGCTGGCCTGGGTTGTCATGGAATCCCCAGCTGTACTCGCGTTTTTTGGCTTTTACCTGTGTGGGTCGCGGGCCACCGACCTGGTCCCGCTCATCTTGTTGGCGACCTGGCAAAGCCACTACCTCTACCGGACCTTCATCTACCCACTGCGCCTCAAACCCGGCGGACGCCCGACACCGGTGGCCGTGGTCGCGATGGGCTTTGTGTTCAACACCATCAACGCCTACCTCAATGCCCGCTACCTCAGCGAACTCGGTCCGGGGTACAGCGAGGCTTGGCTCACCGATCCGCGATTTGTCATCGGCCTGTCCCTGTTTGTCGGCGGCCTCGCGCTCAACCGCCACGCCGACCAAGTTTTGCTCAACCTCCGCAAGCCGGGCGAGACCGGCTACAAAATCCCCCACAGCCCGGCCTACAAGTTGATCTCCTGCCCCAACTACTTCGGCGAAACCCTGCAGTGGTTTGGCTGGGCGATCGCCTGTTGGTCCCTCGCGGGCCTGAGCTTTGCCGTGTTTACAACCGCCAACCTGATCCCGCGCGCACTCACCCACCACCGCTGGTACCGCGAAACCTTCCCGGACTACCCCCCAAAGCGCCGTGCAGTGATACCCTGGCTACTTTGAGATGTATATGCATTTTATGTAGCGGCCAGCTCCCCCGTGCCCTCACCCGTTCAGATTCGATTCAATCACGTGTTCGAGTTTCGAGCGAGACCCACTCGGCCGACTCGCTGTCGTCCTCGAGTTCAAAGCGACCGTCCCGACATCGAAACCGCCATGCGTTGACAGTTCTGCGATTGCAGTCCACAACGACTCGTGAGTGCAGCCCCACCCGCTCGAAATCCCGGATAGCATCAAACATGCCTATCCAGACATGTTTGCCTCCAATCGAAGGGGCAAGCAGTTTCACAACCCGTGGAGCGATGCGCCGCTGGTCGGCCTGCGCGATGTACTCAAATGGCGAGTCACCCGCGAGCGCGGCCCTCGTAGGCTCGGTCCACTCGAAGTCGTTGCAAACCCACTCGCGGCCTTCAACCACCTGGCTGGAACGACACGTCTTTTATGGATCGGCCACGCGAGTTTTCTATTCGAGCTCGACGGGATCCGGGTGGTCATCGATCCGCTCTTCGGCCGCGCGGGGGGTCTGATTCCGCGGGTGACCCGGGCAGCAGTTGGGGCCGACGAACTGCCACAGATCGACGCTGTACTCGTCACCCACGGACACCACGACCACCTCGACCCGGCCAGTCTACGCGCTCTTGCCCGCCGGTTCGGCCCCGACCTCATTTTTATTGTACCTACAAACCTCGGTCGCTGCCTCCCCGGCAACTGTCGCACCATCATCGAGCTCGAGTGGTGGCAATCGGTTCGTCTCAAAGCTGTCGACATCTGCCTGGTTCCGGCCCAGCACTGGCACCAACGGGTGATCGACACCAACCGTGCGCTGTGGGGAGGGTTTGTTTTGCGGGGCTCCCACACGATCTACCATTCAGGCGACACCGGGTACTTTCAAGGTTTTCAAGCGATAGGCGACGTGTTTGACGGCATCGACCTCGCCTGTCTGCCGCTCGGAGCCTACGAACCACGGTGGTTTATGCAGACCCAACACATGGGGCCCGAGCATTCACTCGATGCATTTACACATCTTCGGGCGAAACACTTTGTCGGCATGCACTGGGGCGCATTTGACCTGTCCGATGAGGCGGTCGACGCCGGTCCTCGGGTGCTCGCACACGAAGTCGCCGCCCGCGGGCTCGACCGTTCGCGGATGCACATACTATGGCCCGGAGGCAGCCTCGGCCTCGATCCGGCGGGTCGAGTCGATGTCCACGGGCGAACGAATTTTGTGTGACCGATCCGCCGGTGGTTTTTCCACCGAGACGTGGCAAAAGCTTCAGCGACGCGACCCGCTAGCAAACCCGGGAAACACTCGGAACGAACCGTTCGCATAGAGGGTGCTACGCGAAATCGTCATCCAACGACAAAATGTAGATGCACTTACCGGCGAAAGCGGACATGCAAATGCCCGCGGTGGCTTCGCCAATGACGGACAATCCCCGACGCCCGTCCCCGTCCGCGCGGGTATTGAAACAACTCCGCGAGCGTGTCCTCTGAGACACCTTGTGTACGCGCATACTTGTACAGACGTTTTTGCAGGGCATAGTCCAAAAAGATCACACGGACCTTTTGCGTATCGATAAATGCCTTGAGCAGAGCCCAGGTACGGGCAACATCAAGATTTTCGCTGGTCGCGTGGGTAAATCGCTCGGCGTTGCGTTTGTTTCCCTTGTGGATGATCCCGACATCGACATCGATCCCGCGTTGATGCGAAAGATGCCCGCGCAGCGGTCCGCCGCCTTTTTTACTAATGTCGCCGACACGGACCTTGGGCCCGCCAGGCTTGCGCCGGTGGTAGGTGCGGATCGCCTGTTCGACAGCCTTGATCGTCGCCTTGGTCCCCCAAGCCAGGTGCGAGCGTTTGATCAACACCCCTTTGCGCTCGCCCAGCTTCATTCCGACCGGCAAACGCCCCTGATCTTCGTCCGGTGGCTTATAGACCTCCAGCTCCTCCTCTTCGGCGAGGATCTTGAGCTTGGTGCCGATCCACAATGCATCGGGATTTTTTTCGAGTTGCATACGCAACTTTTTGTCCTGCAGACCGATCACCTCGCGCAGCGTCAGTCCGTAGTGACTGGCGATCTTGCCCAAACTCTCGCCTTTGACGACCTCGTGGATCTTCTCGACGCGACGCCGCGGGGCGATGTCTGGACACACCCGCAGGGTTTGCCCCGGGTGAATGAGATCAGGATTTTTTTGCAGGCTGGGATTGAGTCCGACGATGTCGGCTCGCCGCACACCGTAGCGCCCGGCGATCGATCCGAGATGCTCGCCGGCCTCAACTTTGTGTTCGTAGATCGGCGTGCGGTACTCGCAGTCGCGGTGCCCCGGTTTGCGTTTGGACGCGGCCTTCGCGGCTTTCGACTTCTTGGTTTTTGAGTCCGCCGATTTGCTTTTTTTCGAACTCGCCGACTTGTGGTTTTTTGAGCTCGACTTCTTGGTTTTCGAGTTCGACTTCTTCTTTTTCGAGTTCGACTTCTCGGTTTTTGAGTCCGCCGACTTCTCGGTTTTCGAGTTCGACTTCCTGGTTTGCGAGTCCGCCGACTTCTCGGTTTTCGAGTTCGTGGTTTTCGAGTTCGCCGGACTGCCTTTTTTGGAGTTCGCTGAGTTCTTCGTGGTTTTCGAGTTCGCCGAACTGCCTTTTGTGGAGTCCGCCAATTTCTCGGTTGATCTCCCCGTCGCGTTCGACTCCGCCGATTTCTCAACCGCATCGGACGTGTGTTCCTCGGTCGGTTTGTCCTCGACCGGCTGTTCCTCGACCAAGTCCTTGTTCTCGACTGACTCGCCCGCGGTCGCATCCGACCGGTTTTCCTCCGACGGATCGTTCCCGGCCTTCGACGCTCTCGCGTTCGCCACTTCGGGCCCGGCTATCGCCGTCGCATCCGACCAGCACAACCCCAGCGCGAGTACGGTGAGGATCGGGAACAGACGTCGCATGCGGAAAAACCGAGGCGGTGCCCCGGCCTTTGCAGTGTAGTCAGCTGGTCATCGCAACCAAAAAACCCACGCAAACTCCCGTGTGGAGCCAAGCATGCCCACATACACCTACATAACCCAAGCCGCGTTTATTGGGCGATGGGCGGGCTGCAGGTATACCGCCGGGCATGCGGACCACCGTGATATCGGGCGTCGAACTCCACCTCACGCCACCGGATGAACTCGACTGGGAGTGGGTCGGACGCGAGGAGCTGCGTCGCCAATTACTCGCCGCGTGGATGGTCCTCGACCCCGAAGACTATCCACTTTCACCGCGTCTGGTCGGAAAGCCAGGTGTTGGCAAGACCACGCTCGCCGCCGCTGCAGCGAAAAACTTGGGCATGCCGATCTACGTGTTTCAGGCGACCATGGACACCCGCCCAGAGGACTTGCTTGTACAACCTGTGATCGCCGACGACCGCAAGCTCCGCTATGTCGCCAGCTCGCTGGTCAGTGCGATGATCACCGGAGGCGTGTGCATCCTCGACGAAGGTAACCGCATGAGTGAAAAGAGCTGGGCTTCGCTCGCACCCCTGCTCGACCGCCGTCGCTATGTCGAGTCGGTGATCGCCGGCATCAAGATCAAGGCCCATCCCGAGTTCCGCATCTGCGCGACCATGAACGACGACTCGTCTACCTTCGATATCCCGGAGTACATCCACAGTCGCCTGCAACCCCAGATCCTGATCGACTTTCCCGAACGCGATGAGGAACTCGCGATCCTCCGTGCCAACCTTCCGTTTGCCGACGATCGCGTGCTCCACTACCTGTCGGTGTTTTTGCAACGCGCCCACGCACGCGACGAACCGTTCACGGTCCGCGACGGCATCAACATCGCCCGCTACGCCCTCAAGCTCGCGGCGAGCCGCAACGAACCGCTGACCGACGAGATCCGCCACGAGGTCTTGGGCCACGCGACCCGGCAAATGTTGGGCGACGATGCGTTGCAATACTTGCCGGGCCATCGGATCTTGACGTTCGACGACCTCGACGACCTTTGAGCTGCCTCTTCTGCACTAAAATTTGCTGATACAACATCTGTCGGCACGATGACCGAAGCCCGCTACCACCCACCTGACAAGCTCGCACTCACCCGCAGGGATTTTGCCGATCTAGGGCTACTCTGCGGGCCTGTGATGGTCTTGCCGGTGCTCCACGGCCGACTCGAATTCGCCTGGCTCGCCCACGTCGTGATCGATGCCCTGCGCCCGCGGGCGATCGCGGTGGAGTATCCCGAAAGCCTGCGCAAACCGATCCTCCGGGCGGTGTCCCGGCTGCCGCTGCTGAGTGTCGTGACCTACAAAAGTCGCAGCGAACACGGACGGCCGGTGTACCTGCCGATCGAGCCCGCCGACGCGTTGGTCGAAGCGGTGCGCCGCGCCGCTGAACTCGAGATTCCCGTGCATCTGGTCGACCGCGATGTCGATCGCTACCCGGCGTTTCGCGACCGTCTGCCCGATCCGTTGGCGGCCGAACGCGTCGGTGCCAAGATCTATCTCGAGACCGCGTTGGCGGCCGCGGCAATCAGCCAGCGCGACCCCCTCGACGATGCCCGGGAACAGACCATGGCGGTCCATCTCGCCCGCCTGTGTGCCCGCGAGACGTCCGAACCCGAACGACCGATTCTGCTGCTGTGCGGTCTCCACCACGCTCGTGGTGTCATCGAAAACTTGCAACAGCATCTTTTACAGCCACTCGACGCCGAAGTCCTGACGCCGCTGCGTCGGGTTCGCCGCGACGATGCGGTGGTCCACCACCTGAGTGAGTCCTCGAGCCGCGAAGTTCCGACCGAGGTCGCGTTTGTCCAAGCAGCCTTTGAACGCGCGCGCAGGGTTCAAACAACCCCCAAGCCCGCGAAACCCACGACAGACGAGGGATCGATCATTCAACTGTTCGCCAACCCCAGTCGGCAACGTCTTGCCAAATCGACAGGACCTGGGGGACAGCCCAAACGCGAGGCGAATCGAGACGAACGCTCAGACACCCGAGGTGCATCCCAGGATCTCAAAACCGGCCGACTCGGTGTCCTCCTGGCACTGTGCCGCGACGCCCGTACCCGCCACCACACACGTACCGGCGAAAACCTGCGTCCGGGTACACTTTTTGGACTGCTGCGCTACGCCTGTCGCTACGCACTGACCGAGGGCCGCTTGGGGCCCGACCTCTACCAACTGGTGATCGCCGCCCGGGGGTTTGCCGACGACAGCTATGCCCACGAAGTATGGGAGGTCGCAACGACCTATCCGTGGCAGACCGACAAGCCAGATGTCACGCCGATCGACCTCAACCTCCGCGACATCCACCCAAATGTGCGTACGATCCGCTTCCGGCCACGCCTGTTACAACGCCGTAAACGCATGATGCGAGTGATCCGCACCCGGCCCAAGGAAATGCGTCCGGGCGAGTGGGCCAAACGCTTCAAGCCCGGACACGGGATCTGCTCCTACCCCCCCGAAGATGTGGCGTTAGAACACTACGGGGCTTTTTTGAGAAAACGCAGCATCCGCGTATTGTCGGCCCAAAACAGCCGCTCCGTCCCGTTTACAAGCTCGCTCCACGACGGCATCGACATCCGCGAAACGATCCGCAACTGGCACGAGAACACAATCTATGTGCATATACACCAGAGGCTCAAGGGGCGGGCAGGTGATGTCATCCTCATCTTCGAAGATGAACCGCTGCCGGGGCGCGGACAGGGCAAGGGCGAGGACGGCGAACCCCGCTACCCATGGCAGATGACCTGGCAGGGCGAGCACGAGGACGAGGGGGACATGGCACTTTTTGCCACCGACCCCTACTCGCAGATCATCGGTCCAGGGATCGGTCGCGCGCTGTACGGGGGCTTTGTCCTCCACCGCCCGCCGGGCACGATGTTTGGGGTGTGGGAAGATAGCTACTACCTGCAGTACGCCCAGACCAAGGCCGAGGTGTTGCTGCTCGCCGCCCTCGACCATACACAGGAGACGTTTGTCGTGTTTGTCGCCCCGGATCCGCCGCGCCCCGCCCTGCGCCAACTCGCCCGGCGCATGGGCAAAAAACTGATCTACACCCCCTTGGGCCAGCTTTCACCGGTGGCGCTCAAACGCGTGCGGATCTTCCACGTGCTCAGCGATCACGGCGCACGTAAAGATGCAACTACATTTATTGATGCTCCGTAGCGCACCAGCTGTCGCCGTTTGTGCTCCGCGAGCATGGCACACACAAACATGCAACTACATTCTAAATGTACCGTAAGGCACCAGCTGTCGCCGGTCACACGCTGCACCGACATGCACGATCGGTAAGGTCTTCGGGTCGAGCGTCACATCGGTGCTCCGGGCAAGGTGTGGAGAGCACACAACCGAGGCACTCGGGGGTTCACAGCGCATGCACACTGGCCCGGGGCTGGTCTCGTGTGCGATCGTGGTGATACGGCGAGACAGTCGGCAGGTTCGCTATCGGCCCGTTTGGCCACCTGGCGAAATGCCGCCAACTTGCGAACGCTCAACGTCCACGGTCGAATTTGTCGCGGCACGCTCCTCCCCCTTCGTTCATAGCCGATCTCGCGCGCGTGTCCCTGTCCCGAGCGACACAATCCATCACCCCCGTCGTGACGGTCGCCGGTGTATGATGTCGCACCATGTTGGATCTGATCGCCCTCTCCCTCTCAACAGTCGCCGCGGTGGCGAGCTCGGGCGACGACCTCGCCACGCCAGTCCCTCCGCCCAGTGCGATTTATGGGGGCGAGGTTGTGAGTCCCGGCGAGTATCCCGATGTCGTAGCGATCCAGGCGGGCTCCGTTTTGTGCACCGGCACGCTCGTGTCGAGTCGCGTGGTCCTCACCGCTGCCCACTGTTTTCCCAATAGCCTGTCGTTGGGGTCGATCCGCGTATCCAAAGGCGATCAGGCGGGCAGTCCCTATTACGACGTCGAGGCATTCGGGTCCCACCCCGACTTTTGCAACGACCTCGACACGTGCAAAGAAGATATCCACGACCTCGCCTACCTCAAGCTCGCCGAGCCCTTCCCCGCGACCCCTGCTGAGGTTCTTCTCGAACAGGATGATTGGGACGAGGGAATGTTTGTAGGAGCAACTGTTTTACTGGTCGGCTACGGGCAGGATGAGCAAAGCAATTCCGGGACGAAGAAATTTGTCGAAACCGAGATCACGCACTTCAGCGAGTCGGGGCACGAGTTCCGAGCGGGAGGCGACGGCAAGGATTCGTGCCAAGGCGATTCGGGAGGACCCGCGTTTATCGTGCTCTCCGACGGTCGACGGCTGCTCGCGGGCGTCACGTCTCGAGGCGTGATGTGCGGCGAGGGGGGCTACTACACGCTGCCGGCCAGTGAACTGTGCTGGCTGCGCGACGAAGCCGGACTCGACTTGACTTCCGATATGTCCGACACGTGCTCGACCCTGATCTCCGATCCCGAACGCCACGGTGGTTGTTGTAGCATCAATAAAAATCTGGCGCCGATCGAAGGCCTCGCGCTCGCGGGACTTTGTCTCGCCGGGCTGCACCTACGCCGACGCCGTGTGAACTGAAGGCTCGGTGGTGATGGTCGCATCCTCCCATCGGTTCGCTGCGTCGACCTGCCAGGCTGCCAAAGGTCGCCTCCACAGAAACCCGACAACCGCGTTCTTTCAGTCCAAACGACACGGCCAACCTGCGCCCGAGACACTCGCGGCTCGTCGCGGATCACCCTCGCAAATCTCGTCGCGTCCGACCGCGCTTGTAGTACGTTCGGACCATGCCGGGATTTGTCTCGTTGGTCGGTGCGGGCCCCTGGAATCCGCAACTCTTGACACTGCAAGGCCTCGAGTGCCTGCGCCGCGCCGATGTGGTGATCGCCGACTACCTCGTCAATCCGGCTCTCTTGCTGCACTGTCGGCCCGACGCTGAGGTCATCCAGCGCAGCCGCGGCCCCCACAACTCGGGCATGAGCCTCGATCAGCGAGCGGTCTCCCAGCTCCTAGTCGACCGCGCACAGCAGGGCAAATACGTGGTCCGACTCAAAGGTGGCGATCCGATGGTGTTTGGCCGCGGCAGCGAAGAGGCGATCGTGTTGCGCGAAGCGGGAATCGCCTATGCGTTTGTCCCCGGGGTGAGTGCTGCGATCGCAGCACCCGAGGTCGCCGGGATTCCGATCACCCAGCGCGACCACACCCCATCGGTCAGTCTGATCTCGGGCTACGAGGCCTACGACAAGCGCGGGCGCGGCGTCGGATGGGAACATATGGCCCGGCATGGCGGCACGCTTGTGCTGATGATGAGTGTCCGCAACTGTCGAAAAAATGCCGAGCGCCTGGTCGCCTCGGGGCGCGACCCCAACACCGATGTGGCACTTGTCCGCTGGGGTACGCGCGGGATTCAACAGACGGTCGTCGGCACCCTGGCGACCATCGGCGATGCGATCGAGGCGGCCAACCTGCGCCCACCCGCAGTGATGATCGTCGGCTCGGTGGTGTCGCTGCGCGAACAAATTAAGTGGATCGAGTCGCGCCCGCTGTTCGGGCGTCGCGTGGTGATAACCCGGGCGTTTGAGCAGTCCCACGACCTCCTCGCACAACTCGCACACCTCGGAGCCGATGCGGTCCCGGTACCGTGCCTGCGGGTCGAGCCAACAACAGATTTGCTGCTACAAGCCATTCGGACCCTCCGCGATCACGACGGGCTGATTTTTTCGAGTACAAACGCAGTAGAGCAGTTTTTTAGTGCGATCACCGGGGAGCTCGACCTTCGTTCACTTGTACACACAAAGATTGCAGCGATCGGGGAGCGCACGGCGGGCGCACTGCGCAAACGCGGGATCATCCCCGATATCATCGCGGATCCACCCAACTCCGAGGGGATGGTCGACCAGCTGCGCGAAGCCGAGGAGCTCGCACGGCAGTGGTTACATGTACGTGCACAGGAAGGCCGCGACGTCCTCGAGACGGCGATCACACAGGCTGGGGGTCGCTACCAGGTTGCGGTCGCGTATCGACTTTCGCGGCCCTCCCTCCCGGGTAATCTGCTCACGTCCCTGCGCCCACACGAAGACGGCGGCGAAGGCATCGATGTGCTGTGTTTTGCCAGTACCAAGACGGCTGAGCACTTTTTGGCTGCGGTCGACGAGGCGTGGGGCACAGGTGCGGGCGTTGCCCTGGTGCACAGGACACATGCCAAGGTGGTCGTGATCGGCCCTGTGACCCGGCGCGGAGTCGAGAACCTCGGACTGCCGGTGGCTGATGTTGCAGATACACCGAGTACCACCGGCGTATTGGCTGCCGTGTGTCGCCTGTGCGCTGCGAGCGATGCTCGATCGCCGAGCTAGCCCGCAACCGGATACCGAACGCCGCAGGTCGGCACCACGTTGCGCGACCCACTCAAATGCCCTTGGTGATCAGCCAGCTCTCGCCTTCGCGGACCAACTCAAAGCGGGCCCAGTCCTGTTTGCGAGCGTAACGGGCGGAGATCCGTTCGTTGCCCTCGTCATCGACCACCGGCTTCATCCGAAAACTCGCGTCCATCCACACGTCGACGGTCGCCCGCTCGTTGCGGATGAAAATCTCTAGGTACTCCATGGTGAAGCGCACCGACTCGATCTGGTTGAGGCGCAACCGCAGGGTCTTGCCCAACTGTTCGTAGACGATGTCGTCGCCAGGGTCGTCGGACCCGGACTCGTCGAAGTAGGTCTCGTGGGCAGTCGACAACACAGCGGCGGCATCCTGGCGCACAAATGCGATCCGATAGCGCTCAACCGCCTGAAGGATCTCGCGGTTTTCCTCGGTGTCGGGGATCTTGGTGCCGGGGATCGTCGGCGTGTTCTTGCAACCAGTGGCAAACACCGGGCTGATACCCAGCAGGAGAGTGAGGAGTATTGTGTGCAGCCGTGACATCGCGGGACCGACGATGCGTATAGCAATCTCGCGGCCAACCGTCCAAGTTGCCAGAACCCAGGCATTCACACCGACTTTTCCGATTGTGTCGGCCGCTTTGCTCGGATGCTTTGCCAAATTGGCACAGCAATTTCCCCACGGGTGTCACGGCGTCCATCTCGCAAACCGGCCCAGGAAAATGTGACGACTCTCCCATCGCGCATTCACCCACATGCGCGATGAGTCGGTATGATGCACTTGTGAACACCTCTACAGATGATGCTCGGTACCACCCTCGACTTCGGATCCGCGCGAGTGCAGATGTCATCGGTTCGGAGGTGGTTTTGTCCCGCATCCTCGAAGACTTGAGCCTCGGTGGGTGCCGGTTTCTCGGACCGGCCTGGGAGGATCGCGGCACACGCGTAACGATGGTCCTGTCGTTTCCGGAGCGATCGGCCAACCTCCCCGTTCACGGCGTTGTCGTGCGGGCCAGCCGGTCGGAACTCGCCATCCGGTTTCACGACCTGACCGAGCAACAGTTCAATTCTCTGCGCGGCTACTTACAGGCCTGTGAGACCCGCGTTCTTAACTAACTTCAAAATTCGTTTGAATACGCATCGTTTTCTCGCGCGCGATCGATTCATTGTGCGCACAACTATCTGGCCTGCTTGACCCCGTCTGACTTGCGACCATAACGACTGCCCTATTCACCCCCGGCGATGATAAGCATCGCCGCTTGTCTATCCGTCGCAACGTATGCGACTCCTATCAGGAGGCAGACACGATGTCCCAAGACGGCGCAGATGCTCCACTCACGCGCGGACGTCACCAACTGGTCGTCGCCCATCTTCCGAAGATCCGCCGCGTCGCCCACAGCGTTTCCCAGTACCTCGGCGTGCTCAGCTACGACGAGTTTGTCAGTATCGGTTACGAGTCGTTGACCCGTGCCGCCGCCCGTTACGACCCCGATACAGGAGTTCCGTTTTGGGGATACGCCTACTACCGCGTGCGCGGGGCAATGATCGACGCCGTCCGCTCCCGTACGCGCAACCGCAGGCGAATCAAACGCGCGGCCCAGACGATGGCGATGAGCCAGTCGGCGGCCGAGTTGATGGGCAACCACTTCCCCGCGGCGAGCGACGATCCGCGTTCCCTCGATGAACGTGTATATGCAGCAGCAGAACTCATCCGCCAAACCACGGCTGCGGTGGTGCTCAATCACATCACCGCGGGTCCGGACATCATCGAGAGTGCACCCGATCCCGACGCGACACCGCCCGACGATCAGGTGCTCGCAGTGGAACAACGCGAGGTCCTCCACCAAGTCCTCCACGAGGTGTGTACGCCGGACGAGCGCCGGTTACTCGACGACCTCTACACACGCGAGCAGTCGATGCACTCTCTCAAAGAGGCCTACGGGGTGAGCGTGAGTACGATTTCACGACGCCACGCCAGAGTTCTGCGCAAACTTGCCCTGCATTTGCGCGCACGCTTCGATCCCGATGCCCCAATGGCCGATCCAGAGCCGGGTAAACGATCCGCCCCGAAGCACAAAACGAGCGACCGCGGTCCGCCCTAGCCCAGGCCGCGCTGCAACTGCCAAACTCAAGCGTTGGCACAAGCTGCTGGATCACCGACGATCCAAGCATGTCGAACGACTCGGGGTTTCACGCACCTTCGCCGAACCCGCGGCGCAATACAGGCCTTTTTCAACTCGCCCTACTCCTTGTATGTGCAGTCGTGCTCGCCAAACTGTTTCACGGCGTTCGTCCACAGTATGATGTGGTCGGCGGGTTGCTCCTCGGTATGTCCTGGCTGGCTGCCGCCGTCAGTATCGCGATGGCGCTACGCGAGGCGGCGAGACACCGCTGCCAGCACTCGATGCATTTTGTATCTACACTTGTTGTTGCACACGCCCTGCTCTATCACTGGATCAACCTCGACTTTGGTGGCGCCCCAGGACCGGTCGCAGCGGTCGCGTGGCTCGCCCTCGCCGGGAGTGGGATTTCGGCGACACGACAATTTTTGGGACACCAGCCCGCATCGGAATAAGCCGATCCTTCACCGGAACGTATGAGGGCGTGGATTTCAGTGGATATGGTTTTCGGAGCGCTGTCGCCTGAGGAGACTGCGATCGACCACCACGCCAAAGCTCGCCCCAAAGCCGAAAATACTCAACACAAGGAGGATGTCGCGGGGGCGAAACGGCTCGCGTGGCCCGGGGATGTCGCGTTCGCTGGCTCCGACGACCACCGTCGTCTGCTCGGCTCGCCAGCCTGTTTCGGGCACAATCCCGGCGACGATTCGCTGAATCTGGTCGACATACGGCTCGACCTCGGCCGCATCTGGATTTACTTGTAGGACCACCGAAACCCGCCCGCGCACTCCTTCGTGGGACAGTCGCACTTGGACGTGGTGGATACGCCACGGCAAAAACCCCGCGAGGGTTTGGCGGATCTCTGCAGCGGTTGCCAACTCGCGACGGATCCGTTCACCCTCCCGGGTCGGCACCAACTCAGGCGCCCCAAACAGGGTCGATCGCGTGGCTTGCCGCGGCTGTGGCCTGCGGTCGACTGCTTCGCTGCACCCCGCACACGCGAGGACGAGAGCACAACAAGCCAAGGATCCGCGAGTCACGGTCCCACCGTCGCCGACCGTCCCAAGCCTCGCAACTTTCCGACACATTTCGCGCACACACACGTTTGTCAAACCTGCGTGGTGTTTCTCGCGTGTCGCCAGCGACCAAGCAATCGGCGATATCGGCGCAATCAACGGACAACACAGAGGAAATGCCGGATCTCACGAGGGAGTGACCAGAGGTCCGAAACGCTGAAAATTCCGATACCCTGCTAGGCCATATGAGCCTCGCAACTCCCCGCTATGTCGGCATCGATCTCGGGACGACCAACTCGGCTGCCGCAGTGTTTGACGGCGAACAGGTCACCCCCATCCGCAATGCTCAAGGTGCCACGCTGACACCTTCGGTGGTTCGGATCGATAGTCGCGGCAATGTCACGGTGGGTGCCCGGGCCCGCCGCTACCTCGAACGCGACTCCAACAATACCCGCGGGGAGTTCAAACGCCTGATGGGGACTTCGCAGGCAATTTCATTCAAGGCCTCCAGCCTCACCAAGACGCCCGAAGAACTGTCGGCCGAGGTCCTCAAGTCGCTACGCAAGGATATCGAAGACCAATTTGGGTTTGTCCCCGAGCGCGCCGTGATCTCGGTTCCGGCACTGTTTGAGTTGCCGCAAAACGCTGCCACCTCCGAAGCGGCCAGGCTCGCTGGGTTTGAACAGGTCGAGCTGCTGCAAGAACCGATCGCCTCGGCCCTCGCCGCCGGTTGGTCGGCCGAGGAGGCGACCGGCAGCTGGCTGGTGTACGACCTAGGCGGCGGCACATTTGACGCTTCGCTGCTCGAAACCCGCGATGGTTTGCTGCGGGTGATCGGCCACGACGGCGACAACTTTCTGGGCGGCCGCGATTTCGACTGGGCGATCGTCGACTGGATCCTCGCCGAGATCAAACGCTTGGAAGACGTTGTCATCTCGCGCAGCGAACCCACGCACGGACCCGCGATCACGCGACTCAAGCAACTCGCCGAAGAGGCAAAGATCGAACTCAGTCGGGCGACCTCGACCGTGATCTCTGTCATCGAACTCGCGGTTCCCGACGGCGATCCCATCGACCTCGAGCTCCCGCTGTCCCGCGACACACTCGAAGCCCTGTGCATGTCGCTGGTCGATCGTTCTCTCGATGTATGTACACGGTTGACCGAAACCCACGGACTCAAACCCGGCGATCTCCAACATGTCGTGCTAGTCGGTGGTCCGTCGGTGATGCCGATCGTCCGCCGCCGCGTGTCACAGGTTCTCCAAGTCACCCCCACCGAGGGTCTCGATCCGATGAGTTTGGTCGCCCGCGGAGCCGCGATCTATGCCGCTACCGCCGGCCTCGATGCACGCCCCGCCATCAAGGCCGAACCGATTGCCCGGGGTCAACGCGTGTGGCTGCAACACCCGGCGATGTCTTCGGACATCACGCCCCACGTCGTCGGCAAGTTGGTCGACAGCGAACCCGACGAGGCGCCCAAGGAACTTCGGGTCATCCGCAGCGACGGTCTGTGGGAAAGCCCGTGGACCGAGATCGACGAGGAGGGTGCATTTGTCCTTTCAGTCACCCTACTCCCGCGCCGCCCCAACATCTTTCGCATCGAAGGTCGGCGCGGACCGGAGTCCCCCGTGGCCATCGAGCCGCCGACATTCACCATCGTCCAAGGACTGACAATCAGCGATCCACCCCTGTCGCGCACCGTCGGAGTCGCCCTCGCCAACAACCACGTGCGGGTCTACTTCGAGCGCGGCGCACCCCTGCCCGTGCGTCGGACGTTCAACCTGCGCACTGTCGAAACCATCCCGGCCGGCAGCGACGAATGTTTGCTCAAGATCCCGATCGTCCAGGGAGAGTTCGAAGATGCCCACCTGTGTCGCCTAGTCGGCTCGCTCGAGCTGCGCGGCGAGACCATCAAACAAAATCTTCCCGCCGGTTCCGAAGTCGAAGTCACCATCGAGCTCGACCGCGGTGGCCGGATGTCAGCCCGCGCCCTCGTCCCTTCGCTCGACCAAGTGTTTGAACAGGTCGCCCACCTACTTGTCCCCGAGGCCAGCCCCGAAGTTTTGGTCGCCAGCCTCGAGGCCACGCAAAAGCGTGTCATCGAGCTGCGTTCCGAAGCCTTTCAAAACAAGGTCATCTCGGCGATCGGGCGTCTCAACAGCATCGAAGCCAGGCTCGCCAGCCTCGAGACCGATGTTTCGGCAGCTGCCGGGGGCGACACCGATGCCGCGCAAAAAGCCCGCCGCGCCTTCCTCGATCTCGACGCCGAGATCGAACAGATCGAACTCGAGAAGCGGTGGCCGAAACTCGACGAAGAAGCGCGTGAGACCATGATCTGGGCATCCGCTGTGATCGCGGACTTCGGCCTCCCCCACGAGGCCCGGCTGCTCACCGAAACCGCTAAAGCAATTGAACATGCAAGGAAAACCCACGACGCCCTCGAGATGCAACGCCAACTGCGGCTGCTGACCCGACTGGCCTCGACCGCCTCCCTCCGGCATCCCCACGCCTGGCACCACCGGTTTGAACGCGCGGCCTCCAAGATCGACCAAGCGACCGACTTGGTCGCCGCCCAAGCCCTCGTCAAAGAGGGAAAGATCGCCCTCAACAAGGACGATGTGCCCACCCTGCGCCGGATCACCCAAAAGCTCTGGCAACTGCTTCCCGACGACCCCGAAGACCGCCGGCTCGGCCACGACTCCGGAGTGCGCTAGCAGCTGCTCGCGCGACCACCTATAATCGCCTGTGGCCTCCGGTCGACACGACGACGCGCTTGCGGACAACCCGTTTTTTGTCCTCGGCCTCACGCCCTGCTGTTCCCGCCAGCAGATCGAACGCGAAGGGCAAAAGCTCCTCGGGCTACTCGAGCTCGGCGTCGTCAAGGCTTCGACCTACACAACACCGCTCGGTCCGCGGCCGCGAACGCCTGAGCTCGTCCGCACCGCGATGGCACAGTTGCGCGATCCAAAGCGGCGGATTGTCCACGAGTTGTGGGCAGACCTTGTACAAGCATCAAACTTAACCCAAACCGACGAAGGCACCGAGGCGCCACCGGAGACCGACGAAGATCCCGCCCATCCCCCGTGGCCCGAGGTTTGGCGGTTGTTCGACTGGAGGGTCGGGTGAGCCCCTCGATGCTCCTACTCGCTGCCCTGGCAGCACTCGCTTGGTCCGCGAATCAGCGTCATCGCCGGATGCGACCACGTCCGTTCAAGCATCACCACTTGGCCGATGTTCCACCAAAAAATCACTCGTCGACGGATGGGCGCTGGCAGCAAAATCCTGCGCGCGGCCCGTTCCTTGCACTTGCAATTTTAGCCGCCCACACCGACCTCGCGGCCCAGCTCCAACGCCCACCGACCTGGGCGCTGTTGGTCGGGCTCATCACCCTTGCGATTTACTGGCAAAAAGTAGCCGACCTGGGGTGGACCCTCGCTCGTCGAGCGATCGCCGGCGGACAGACGTGGCTCGCCTATCACCTCGCGCGGATCTCCGCCAATACCTGGTCTGAAGATCGCCAGGGAGGCGCCGTGTTGGCGGCCGCATGGGCCTCCTATGCAAAACCGATCTACGACCCCGACGATGCCACCTGGGTCGAGAACAAACTCCACGCCCTGCCCTCGCTCGCCGGCGCGGGTGTGGTCGCCCAGGGGTTGTTGGCGGCCAATCGCGGCGACCGTGATGAGGCGCGCCAGCTGATGCTCAGCGCTTCGAGTCTGCGCAACGACGACACCCCACAACTCGCGCTGACGATCGCCTGGGACTGGTTGATGGCCGACGCCGCAGCTTTGGGCAACTGGGACGAAGTGGTCCGCCTCGGTCACTGCAACCGCGAACCCTCGCCCCAGGCTCGATTCTTGACGGTGGTTGCGGCTCGCTTGTATCAGCAACCTTCACCGCCGGATATCAACCTCATCGCCCTGTGGTTTCGCGCGGGTAAACGCCGTGACACGCTCGTGTGGCGAGACCGCGCCCTCGCCTGCCCACGGATTCTCTACGCCAAACGGCAACCAAAATCTACGGGTGCCCAGGACGATCCACAACCCGAAGGTACGCCGCTGCAGCGAGCACTCGCCCGCCATGCCCAACTCCGGCGTGAGGGTCCCGTATGGCTGCGACTGCGACCGCACAAACTCGCTGAGCTCGTGACGGCCTGGGAAGGAGTGTTCGCCGGCGACAGCTTGCTCGAGCACCTGCGGCGACGCGTCCTCAACCTCGAAGCCCCACTCGACCCCGCCGAAGTCCTCGCCCGCTATCGCAAGCAAGTCTGTGAAGACATCGCCGACTATGCCGAGGCCGCGGGTCTGTCGTTGGTCGATACCGTCGGTACCGACGAGCCCGAGAGCTTCGCAGCCGAGGCGATCCGCGTCCTGCGTAGCCGCCTGCTCGTCACCGTTGAGCAACTGTGCGACACGCTGCACAACCGGGTCCGCGGCGGTCGCGAAAAGCTCCCGATCGACGAGTGGCGCGAGTGGACCCAGCTGCGCGAATCATGTGAACATGCAACAAAAATCGGGGGTATGGATGCCCGAAGAGTGCTGTTCCCACAGGTCCACGCAGCCTGCTGTGCCCACGGTGTCTGGCTGTGGAACGAACGCAAACAATACGCGCTCGCCATGCCGATCTTCCGCTGGTTGCTGCAGGAGGCAGAGGCCGTCGGCGACGAGGCAGCCATCGAGTTGCAGCGAAAAAACGCAGAAGTAAAGCACTGAGCGACAACCTGCTATTGCGAGAACTCTACATTTGCAAATACATATTCTTGTTCACGTCCGCGAACGAGCCCGCACGAGCCCATTCGATCCCATTCCACACAAAAAATGGTGGCCGTAGGTACCTAACCCGAGAGGCACTGCTCGTACTGCATTCGCTCGTAGTCGCAAAATTCGCTGAACAACAACCCGTCGACGCAGGTTGCCTCGTACTCGCGCAGGACACACTCCAGCAGATCCTCGTAATCGCGGCCACAGGTCGGATCTCCGGCCTTGACCGAGCAATCGCTGGCGCAGGTCTCCGCACCGCACTCAAACCGTTCGGCGGCCCAACAGTACCCGGCGCAAAGGTTATCAAATCCGATGCAATCGCCGACGGAGAGTACTTCTTCACCGCATCCGCCCGCAACAGCTTGACCATTTGAACATGTCACTCCGGTCTCCCCCCAGCAGGTGAGAAGATCGTCGTACTCAAAATCGCAGTAGTACGGGTCGGCCAAGTCCTCACGCTCGGCTTGACACTGCGTTTCACAGCTCGCCGTATCGCTGCCACCACAGCCTGCATCGACCGCGGATGAGCAGTAACTGATACAGCTCGCCTGCTCTTGGCACGTCAACAACGCGTTCGTCTCGGACAGACAGGCTCCACCCTTCGGAGCCGGATAGCCCATGATGCACTCAAACCCCGCAGCCGCAGAACATTCGAACGTCGCGGTGTACTCGGTGAGGCACAGGCCCCCGAGTTGGGATTCGTACAAACCGCACGATGCCCGGCACTGTTCGACCGTGATGAACTGCTGTGCACACCCAGCCGCTTCTTGGGCATCGCAATAGTCGAGGCACGCATCCTCGAATTTCTTGCCCTCGTCCGCGCAACTCACAAGCGCGGCGACAAACGCCACTGCAAAAATTCCAGCCCAATGCAGTAGATGTCCCATCGTCAAATCCTAACAGGTCTTGGCCGTATTCGGCGATGGACTGCAGTCTCGATAGGCTCGGCCCGGACAGCGTTTTTAGTTTTGCCACCTGAGTGCTACACCGCGACCGTGCCTCGCCGACGCAAACGGAAGAAAAAGCGCATCGCCCGTGGCACGCGAGCGCGCTCCTGTGAGCCGCTGGTGCACCGTCTCGAACAACTCAAGCGCCTCCCGATCCCTGAACCCCAACCTGAGCCCGAACCATTTTATGAGGTCACGGAATCGGAGCTCATGAAAATTGCGTATACATCTCTACTGACAGGCGAACACCTCGACCTCGATGCGATGACCGTTGTCGAGCTCCCGCTCGCCCGGCGGACGCACACACCACAACTGCAACCTCCGGAGGCGACACCGGTACCCGAGCCCCCTCCCGATCCCCTGCTGTCGGCCCTCGAACGCCTCGAGCTCCACTCGTTTACCGGCCAATCGTGGCGTGATCGACTTCCTGCGGCTCTGTTGCATTTACATGCACAGCCGTTGACCCCGCCCCAGCGCACCCTGCTGCGCCAGGCCGCCAAGACCCGTCCTCTCCCCGAGCTCAACATCCGAAAACTCCCGCGAATCCGGGCCCTCGAACAGGTGCTTGCGTTCATCGCCCACCACCGTGCCCGCGGTATTCGGTTCGTCCGCGTGATCACGGGCAAGGGCTTGTCGAGTCGCGGCGATCCAGTTCTCAAACCCGCTGTGATCGCCTATTGCGAAGGACCCGGTGCCGCATCCGTGGTCTCCTGGGCGCCGGAGCGCGACGCCCAAGGTGCTTTTGGCTCGCTCATCATCCGCCTGCGGAGCCCCCGTCAAACCGGATAGCGACCGCAGCTACTTGGTGATCGTGTGCTCAAACTCGAGGTTCCCCTCGGCGTCGTAAAAAGCACCTGTCATTTGGTTGCCGTCGATTTCGACCCACATAAACCCGGCTCGTTGGTCGTCTTCCCACAGTACTGGGTTGTCGTCACGGTGGGCAAAGTCGGTTGTTTTGGCGGCAGTGCCCGAAACAATAAATTCGGTCCCACAGCGTTTTTCGTGCCACTGGCGGTTGTGGTCGTGGCCGCAGAAGTAAATATCGATGTTGTTACACACAGCTTCATCCATAAAATCTTCGACCGTGGCGCCGTTGACGATCGGAATGAAGCTCAGGCCCTCGTAGTTGCCGGCATTCCCATGCTCGCCGTTGGAGATGTACGGGTGGTGACCAAAGGCAATCTTCCAGGTCGCATCGGAGCTGTTGATACCATCGAGCAACCAGTCCTTTTGTTCGTCCCACTCGTAATCCCAGAAAATCCGCGAGGTATCGAGCCCAAAGAAGTGAACGTTTTCGGCTTGAAAGTCATACCATTTTGCGGGGCACGTCCATTTGTCGCTATAGTCGGAGTACTCGATCTGGTACTCGGCTTTGTACCACTGGTTGGCGATCAAGCCGTAGTCGTGGTTACCAAACACGATGTAAAACGGGAAACCGATGTCGGCGTAGGGCATCTCAAACTTGGTCTCGAACTGGCCGTCTTGTGGTGAATCGACCCCCTCGTCGTAGAAGTTGTCACCCAAGTAGAGTGCGAAGTCGCAGCCGCGGTCGGCACAGATCATTTCGACAGCGTTGGCGACCTGGTATTGGGTGTCGTTGCCTTCGCCACCATCGCCGAGGGCGATAAACCGGACGACACCGAATTGCGACCCCGTGTCAGTCTCGCCCTCGGTGTCCGAATCAGTCGTGGTCGTTGGATCCGTCGTACTCGGGTCCGTCGTACTCGGATCTGTCGTGCTCGGGTCCGTGGTACTCGGATCCGTCGTGCTCGGGTCCGTCGTGCTCGGGTCCGTCGTCGGCCCGGCGGTCTCGGAGTCAGAATTGCCACCCGTCGGCTCGTCGGTTGTGACCTCACCACCCGTGCTCTCGTCAGTCGTCTCTGCAGTTGTCTCGGCCGTCGTGGCGGACTCTGAGCTCGATGCAGATACACTGTCTGAAGATCCTTCCTCGCTATCGCCACAGGCCACGAGAACAAATGGCACAGCTGTCAGGAACAATCGAAGGGGGAGAGCTTGCAGTTGCGAAGACGCCATGTTCACCTCAGAGGCGGACGGTAGCAGGTGACCCCAAATTGTGCGAACGCAGGACAAGCACGCGGCCGTGACATCAAACACTTTCTTGCCCAAGCACAGTTCTAAAATGCAGCCAGACGGGCCCCGGGCACGCCTATCGAGCCGACCCACGTCGGAGGACCATATCTCCCCACGCAGAGTTGCGAACTTGCGCAAGTGAGGTGATGACCCGGAGTCGTTGATCACGACGGGCACTCGTGGGTGAGTACGCAACAGTTGTGTGTGCACAAAACACAACGTCGTGTCAAAACGGTGCCTCGCCAAACAGGGCGTCAAGCTCGCTTTCCCGCAACCGTCGGCGCTCCGTCTGGATATGGTCGAGCAGGATCGGCTCGAGCTGGGCATGGGTTTGATTGAGCTGTTCGATGAGAGCAGCGGTCAACCCCGCGCCACTGTGGACGGCGGCGTAAAGTGTATCGAAGGTCGCTGCGAGCTCAGGCGTAATCCGTGCATCCACATCTTGTTCCTGTAGGGACGACTCGCTTCGGTCTTGGGTGCGCAGGGATCGATCGACCACCCGCGTGGCGGCCTCGGCATCTCCGGCACCGAGCCACTGCACAACGCGGTGGATCTCCCTGTGAGGATCGGAAAGTAGGCGGTCGTAGGTCAGCATGTGGACGGCGTACCCACGCACGGCGATGTCACGGATCAGGTCGTAATTTTCAAACCACCACTCGAGGGCTGGATGCAATCGGTTGCGACAAAACCGTGCCCGGGTTTCGCGGTCGCGCGGGTCGACCTCGCCGGCGGCCTCACGCTCGGCGTGAAAGGCATCCTCGATCGCGTGTAACCGCCGCAGTGATCGCGTGTACTCCCGCCAGTGACGCATGGTCGCGATCACCCGATCGATGTAGCCGAAATCGGTGCGAACCAGACCCGGGATAAACACCTTGACCGCGTGGTGCGGGGTCTGGCTAGGGCGGACAAACACACCGGTTTCCGGGTCGGGATTGGTCGCGTAGTAGATGCCACCGCGCAACCGCGACTCGTAAAAACCCTCCTGGTTGGCGCCTCGTAACGAGCGTTCCCACTGCCCCGGAAATGCCTCACCGATCACCGGAAAGCCGGCCGCACGAAGTATCTGCATCCACATCGAAGTGCCCGAGCGTTTGGTTCCGGTGACGATGATCATCGGCGAGAGCCTAACAGGGTCGTTCCCTGCTTGGGTGCATTTGCAACCGGGAGCCCGAGGCAGTCCGGCACAATCGCTTCGCTCCTTCGCGCGACATTTGCGAGCTACGGCTCGAACTTCGACGAAGCCGTTAGTCGCCACCCGACGGTTTTGTTTTGAACGGTGAGCGCTCCGGAGCCTCGGCATGCGGGATCACCTGCAACAACTCGCGGACAACCACGTTGATCAGCGGGATCCGGTGACGGACCCAGATCTGCTGTGGACGCGGCTGCGCCCCGAGACGGGCCTTTGGCTCGAGGGCTGTTCGCCCGAGCGAGAGGACGTCACCGCCGAGCGAAATCCCGTCGGCGATCACCGCTTGCAACAGTCGCAGATACAATGGGACTGTCTCATTTGTTGTATAATCAAATCCAAGATAGAACCCGACCGCGCGGGTGCGGTCGCGCAGGGTGGTGGCAAAACCGAGGATCTCATCGCCGCGACGGATCACCGAACACCGAAACAGCTCGGGCCCGAGTGCGCGTGCGAGCTGGGGCAGAAAGTCCGGGGTCATCGATGCGAGGCGGACACTCGCCCGCGACTCTACTTGCTGATACAATTGATAGAGGCGCTCCGCGTGGGGCACGAGGTCGGAGAGCGGCTCGATCACACACCCGGCCTTTTCGACCTGGCGCGCCAACTTGCGGGCCGCCTTGCGATATTTGGTCTTCAGGCTCTTGAGGTAATCGTCGTACCCTCCCCACTCCTGCTGGAGTGTCAGCACCATGTCCGGCTCGGTCACAAGCGGTCGGTAACTGTAGACATGCAGGGCGTCCAACCCGGGCTCTCCCTCGGGGAAGTCTTTGACCATCACATAGTCGATCTGTCCCTGCAGACGGTCGGCCCGGCGCATTCGATACAGCGCTTCGGCGACCGCGGGCCATACGTCTCCGGGGTCGACATCGGGGACAAAGGCCACCCCACACCGGCCCCAGGTGAGCAGGTCGCCACAGACCATGACCCGAGGACGCAACTTCTCGAGCGCGGCCTTGGATAGCTTCGAAGTTGCATCTGCAAGTGGGAGCCCCGTATCAACATCGATCCCGTCGACCACCTGCGAGGCCGCGATCGCGATCAACTGGGTTGAGACCGCCGCGATCGGCTGGCGGCCGCGGTAGATCAACGCTTGGCGATAGCTGACCCCACGGGGACCAAAGCGGGCCAGCGTGCCGAGGTAGGGCCGCCCGAGACACATCGAACCGTGGGCGACCACGGCGTCCCAATGGTCGGGACGCACCATGTCGATGTCGTCGGTCAGGGCATAGCCAAAACCCGTCGGACGGTGACGCTGCTGATGCCGTTTGTGCGACTTTTGCAGGCGGTCGAGCCAACCAAACACTCCCGATTTCGCAGCCACAGCAAACCTTAGCAGACTCTGCTCCAGGCTGGCCTGCACCGCGGTCCATGAAAATTACGAGTGGCCACGCACTTGCCAGGTTCGCAAATGACTTCTGTGAATGACAACCGTCATGGCGCGACGGTAGGATTGGCGAAGCCATCCTCGACAACGCGGCCAACGAGGCGGTGCTTCGAGCAAAATACGGACCCCCAAGAGATGACACGGGACGAGGCGCGAAACCATCTTCGACGAGTGTGCGGGCCAGGTTGGCTGCCGCTGGTCGACCGCGTGTTCGACCATCTTCCAGTCGGCTGTGTCGTCGTACAGGTCTACCAAAAATGGGGGGTGTTGCGGTTCGACATCTGGGACGCGCCACCAGCCGTCGCCGAGCGACTCGCCGAAGTCGAGGAAATCAGTGCGTACACATGCCAGATCTGTGGCGGTACGTCGGCGGGTGAAGTTGCCGTCAAGGGCTGGATCGAGACCCTGTGTGCCGATCCGGAGTGTCTCGCGGCCGCGCACAAACTCGACTACTGATCGGACCGCTCGCCCTCGTGCGCACGCTGCAGCGCCAGCAGAGCATCGTCGACGGCTCGACGTGCGCGTGCGGTCAGGTCCTGGCGTTTGGATTGATCGCGGAGCAGTCGCTCGACTTGGCCGAGATGGGCATCGAGCCCATTCGGGGAATCGTTTCCCGACTCGACGGCTGCAAACAGATCGACCCAATTTTCAAATCCCCGACCCGCGCGCAACACCACCGCAAACAGTCCCTTGTGCACCGGATTGCCAGCGAGGAGGTCGATGGCGGCCGCGATCATCGACAGTGGAAACAGTAGGATGTCCTTGAGGCCATCGACCAACAACTTGATCTGAAATACGCCCACCGCCCACACAAGTGGCCAACGAATGCTCTGCGGTTGCGCGACAGCCGGTGCAGATCCTCGCGGATCCCCTTCGCGGACACGGATCGACTTGGACTCCCCCATCGTTCGCCGGCGATTGTACTATCGAGCGCGATGGCCCAGCCGCTTTTGTTGACCCGCGTCGTTTTGTGGACCAGTGCACTGACCTTCCTCGGTTTTGGCGTGGCCTTTGCCGCCTGTCCGACGGAGATGGCGGCGGTCGTCGAAATCGATGCAACGTCACCGATGGCCCGCGCCGACATCCGGGCGATGTACGGCGGGCTCGAGATCGGTATTGGCTTGATACTGGCTCTGTGCGCAACCCGTGACAGACACGTGGTCCACGGCGTGCTCCTGTCGACCTTGGCCCTGGCGGCGATGGCCTCCATGCGAGGGCTCGGCGTATTGTGCGATGCCGAACAACCCCCGCTGACGTACCTGCTGTGGCTGTCCGAGATTTTCGGTGCCGGCGTGGGCGTGTTGGCCCTCCGGCGCGAGCAGAGCTAGTCGCTCGCTCCCCGAGTTCTCACAGCGAAATTGCAAAGGGGCGCCGTCATCCGACAGGCGGACAGCAATCAAACACGCTTGTGGTGTTGCGAGCACAACGACCCGCACGGTCGAAAGTTGTATGCATTTGCAATCGAAAATCAGATCTCGCTCTCTGGTCCGATCACCAGCGACGAATCGCCACCGTGAAGACCCCGCGTCCCCGTGAAAACCGATCCGATCCCCGACCTGCGAACGACGTGTCTCAGCCATCCCCCCTCGACTGACGATTCGACCCGCCGATGGGCGAAATAAAGTCGGTCCGACCGGATTCTCTGTGTCCGATCGCACCGTCGGCCAACCAAATGAAAACAGAGCCATCTGCCAACTGCTCTTCTTGGTTTTGTTGCGCTATCAACTTCGTGCTGCATTTCAGCACAACGAGAACTGAATATGTCCGACTGGACACCTGTCGAAACGTGCGTCTGGCGACTTTATTGATGTATAGGCATCAGAATAGGACCTCGCGATGCTCCTCCTCTCGCCCGCAAAAACCCGTGCTCTCACCGATCTCCTCGTCGCGGTCTTTACCCGGGACGAGTTAAAAGCTTGGCTGCAACTCTATTACTCGGACAAACTCGTGGTCCAGATTCCGTGGCACGGATCTCGCGTGACGGTGGTACTTGGGGTCGTCAAAACCTTGACCCGTCACGGCCGGATCGACGAGGAGTTGTTCGCCAACATCGCGCTACATCGACCCCACCGCGAAGATGTCCCACGCGTCAAAAACTTCGTGCTCGAGCCAGACTGCGCCGAGTCGCAAAGCGACTACCTCATTCGTGTATCCACAACTGAATCCGAACGGGCGGCGGTATTTCGTATCGCCGAGTTCGCCGCCTATTTGTTTCATCTGGTCCTGACGGGATTGGTGGCCTATGTCCATACGCTCCAACTCGTCGATGCCGAGTTCTTGGCGGGCGTCGCCTGCTTGTCGCTCGCCGGTGGCTACTGGCTGTCGCGTTACCAGCTCGCGCTACACAAACGCGTGACCAACTATATCCGCGAGGAAACAGGTATCACCCCCAATGTCGCAACGGCGCTACGCCCCGGAGACGACCTGTTCGACCGCGACCGCCATCGCTACCTCGAGTACATCGCCCTCGCTGGCTTCGCTATGGTCGCTTCTGCATCGATCTATGAGGTGGCCCTGCCCTGCTGCGAGCGGTGGGTCGCCCTGGTTCGTTGCCTACTCAGTGTCATCCTACTGGTGCTCGGCTTGGGAATCTTTCGCGCAGCTCGCCAGCCGCTGGTCTCCTATGCCGATCATATTGCTGATACACGGATTAAGGAGGCGACCAAGCGGGCGCTTCGCAAGGTAAGTGTCGCCAGCTCCGTGACGCTTCTGGTAGCGATGAGTGCCCACGCTTCTCATCTCGTCAACTTCACCGATGTGGATCCTATCCACATCGCGCATTCGTCGGCACACACGAGCTCACCCGAGGGCTGGGCCATCCAGAGGGCCGCGCGGATCACCCTCCACCGGCCGAGAGCCCCCGACCGCTGCGATTCGGGCTGCCTCGAGGTCATGATCGCTGCGACCTGTGTGATCGGTCAGCCACAGGTGACCGTTCAGGTGATTCACGGTGCACGGCTCTCTCGCGCCTGCCTGCCAAGCCATCAAACCGACCCTCTGAACGGGCCCCCACAAGCCGTCGAACCGGTCGCTCCGGGGGTCGACAAAAACTTTTTAAAAAATCTGTAGGGTTTTTGAGCGGCTCGAGACTACCCCCATGCAAGCACAAAAAACGGCCACTACGGCCGGCTTGCAGAAGGATTGAGCCATGCCGCGCAAAAAAAATGACAAGGCGTTGGAGGGTGAAGTCAAGG
>CAZUPD010000020.1:49087-79117 GCA_964621785.1 uncultured Nannocystaceae bacterium | reverse complement strand
GCGAGGATACGGCGAGCGGCGAACCCAAAGGCGCCGAGCATCCCGCAGACGACCGGGAGGGCGGTGGGCGACCTGCCTGGCTCAACTGGCGGATCATCCCCAGTTTGCTCATCACATTTGCCGTGCTCTACCTGCTGGTCCGCTACCTCGCTGGGGCCGATGAGTTGACGGCGGTCCTCGACACGGCGGACTGGCGATATTTGCCGCTCGCGTTTGTGTGGCTGTGCATCAACCTGTTGCTGTCGGCGGTCCGCTGGCGCCTGATTTTGCGGGCGATGGGATATGCCGTCTCGATGGGTCGAGCCCTCAACGCGATCTTGTCGGCCTGGCCTGTGGCTGTGCTCACGCCCTCGCGCGCCGGCGATATCGTGCGCGCGTGGAGTGTCCGCGACCGCGTGCCGGTGATGGCCGGTGCCGGGAGTGTGGTGGCCGAGAAGGTCATCGACATCCAGAGTTTGTGTTGCGTCACCCTGGTCGGTACGCTCACCAGCGGCCTGTACTTGTGGGCAGGTTTTGCTGGTGGTCTGTTGGTGGCCGCCTGGACGGCGATCTTCGTGCTCGCGCGCGGGCGCCACTGGGTGCTCAAGATCCGTTTGTTGCAGCCATTGCACGACAAACTCACGCGCCTGTTGTCGGCCTTCGATGCCCTGCTTGCGGCCCCGCGACTACTCCTCGGGGTTGTCCTCACCTCGATTGCGGCCTGGGTGTTTGCCCTCGCCATTTTGTACACACTGCTGTTGGTCACCGGCGCTGGGATTTCACTGACGACCACCGTTGCCATGTGGCCGCTGGCTGTGTTCGTCGGTGTGTTGCCCCTCACGCTCGCGGGCATGGGTACCCGTGATGCCGCGTTTTTGTATCTCCTGATCCTGACCCTCGGCGAAGTCGACCGCGGGGCTGTCATCGCGGCGACAATCGGTTACTCGCTGGTCGGCGCCTGGGTGTTTGGGATCGTCGGGATCCCGTTTACCATCCGGCTCTTCCTGCGCGGGGGCGGTGCAGTCAACCGGCCGAGCATGGCGCAGGACCACAGGAGCGAATGATATGGCAACCAGCCACGAAGCAGCGTCAGAACACCGCGGGGTGATGGGAAGTGAATATGCAACGGGTCGGATCAAGGCCCCGCAGTTGGTGTTTCGCTACCGCGTGCGCGCCCTGTTGGCGACCCAATCCCTCCACGCCCGTCGCGGCCGTCAACCCCACTACCGCGTGCTCGAGCTCGGTGCAGCCGAGGGCCGGACACTGCTGGCGATCCGCGAGTTGTTGGGCGCCCGCGGCCAGTTTGACGGCATCGAGTTGTCCGACGAGTTGTTGGCCGCCGCACCGCAGATGCCGGCAGATACCAAGCTCCACAAGGGCGATGTCATGCACCTGCCCGAGCAGATCGAAGCTGCGAGCTACGACCTGTGCACCGCACTTGCCGTCCTCGAACATTTACCCGACCCGGTCGCCGCCCTGCGCGAGGCCTACCGCTGTCTGCGGCCCGGAGGTGTCCTTGTGGCCACCTGTCCCAATCCGTTTTGGGACGATGTCGCCGGCGCCCTCAAGATGGTTGCCGACGAGGCCCACGAGCAGGAACTCGACGCCAAGGCCATGAAAAAGATGGCCGCCGAGGCAGGTTTTATCGATATCACCTTTCGGCCGTTCATGTGGGCGCCGGTCGGCGTGCTCCCCTACGCCAAAGTCCCTGTCAACCCCGGCTTCTCGCTCAAGGTCGACAAATGGATCGAGCGCCTGCGGGTGTTCAACTTTGGCTTTGTCAACCAGGCGATCGTGGCCCAAAAGCCGTCGTCGTAGTTTACCATACAACCATATCATTTGCAGGTACAATCATGACTGAAGCACAGGCATCTCCCGCGCAGGAGCGTTTTCCCCAACCGGCCCCGGGCCACCGTGACTGGTACTGTTTTGAAGCCCTGCGGGCGCTCCCGCGGATCATTTTGATGATCGACAAAAACCCGCTCTCGGCCACCTACGGCTGTTTTGATCGCGAGTTTTGGCATTACCGCACCGTCGATTTCCCCTGCGCCATGAACCAGGAGTTTTGCCTGGCCTTGGCGATGGCCTACGCCCATCCGTTTCCCAACAATCCCTATTACCAAAACCAACGCCTGCGCGAGCTGGTGATCGCCGCGATCGAGTTTGCCCACAAAAGCTCCCACGCCGACGGTTCGTGCGACGACTATTTCCCGTTTGAACGCGCCCTCGGGGCCCTGGTGTTTTCGACCTACGCGATGACCGAGGCCTATCAACTGCTGGACTTGGCCCGGCCCGACCTGGTCGCGTTTTTCCGCCTGCGCGGCGATTGGTTGCGCAACCACAACGAGACCGGGCAACTCGCCAATCACCAGGCTTTGGCCGCCCTGGCGCTGTACAACGTCTACCTCGTCACCGGCGATCCGGTCTACCGCGAGGCTTCGGACTCGTTTCGCGACCTCACACTTTCGTGGCAACACGCCGAGGGGTGGTTTCAGGAATACGAGGGGGCCGATCCGGGCTACCACTCGTGCAGCATCGACTTCCTCGCCAAGCTGTACCAAAAGTCAGGCGACGAGACGCTCGTCGAACCGCTCAAAAATGCGGTCGAGTTTGCCACCTATTTTATGCACCCCGACGGCTCATATGCCGGGGAGTACGGCAGCCGCAACACCTATCATTTTTATCCCCACGGATTTGAGGTGATGGCCAAGTTCAGCCCGAGCGCCGCCCGAGTTGCCGAGACATTTCTCCAGCGCGGGATGCCCGAACGCCGGCGCTATTACAACGACGACAATCGAATGTGTGCACATTATGTGTACGATTGGATGCAGGCCTGGCTCGACTACCACCCCGAGCGCCACGGTACCCTCGACGAGCACCGCGGGCCGTTTACCCGCTATTTCGACGACGCCAAGATTCTCGTCAAAAAGACCAAAACATACTACGCCGTAATCTCGCTGGCGAAGGGGGGGGTGATCAAGGTCTTTTCTGACAACGGCCCGGTCTACTCCGACACCGGGGTGCTCGCGCGGACCGAGTCGGGCGCTGTGCTGGTGCCACACTTGGTCGACGATCGCCACAAAATCAATGTATCTGCACTCGAGTCGGGTCGGGTCGAGGTCGAGGGATCGCTGAGCAAGCGCAAACACCAACTCTCAAGCCCGACCAAGCAGATGGCGTTTCGCGCGATGAACCTGAGTGTCGGACGTTTCAGCGCCAACCTCGTGCGCGGGACCCTGCAAAAGATCCTGATTACCGGCAAACCGCGGACCGAGGTCAAGTTCTGCCGCAGCATCGAGCTGAGCGACGACAACATTCGCATCACCGACAAGCTCGATGCCAGCGGGAGTGGCGAACGCTTCGACCGCCTGCTGGTGGGCTCCGATGCAACCTCGATCTACGTGGCCAACTCCAATGTGTTTCAAGAGTCCGTGCTACTGCCGTGGGTCGACCTGCGCGACCAGGTGCCGGTGCTCAACGAACACCGCGAGGTTTGTTTGCCGGCCCGCGAGGTGTTCGCGAAGTGACCCGGTGCACCACCGGTGCGAGCGGTTAACCTGGTGTTCACCAAGGTGCCCGTTTTTCTCGCGCCTCAAACCACGACTCGAAACGAAAGCCCCTCGTCGATCGACACGTAGATCATTTACGTGGGGTTTTGTCTTGGGTGTTCATCACCCGCTCACGGCCTACGGCAGCTCGCAGCGGGCGATAAAGTCAGCAGAGTTCGAGTCTTTGAACAGCTCACAGGCATCGCCGCACAGTTCAACTGTGAATGGAACCGCCATGGTGTCGACAATGATTCCGGACTCGAGTGCACAGTCGGCATCCGGGCTGAGCTCATAAAACCATTGGTCGGCGATCAGGACTTCGAGTGTTGAACCTTCGGGCGGAGGATCTTCAAGTTCGAATGTACACTCGACGATCGTGAACCCAGTTGAAAAGAACAGATCGGCAAACCCATCGAGGTCGCGGGCGTCGTAGTAGCCCCTGTCGGGGTCTGGGCTCGGTGACCCACCCGCCAGCGCAGCCTCGTGGAGGACATCGTGGGCGACAATTCCCTGTTCGTCTGGTTCGCTCGATATCTCAATTCCCATGATCATGGTCGTGACCGGCGATTGCTCGATCGTGGGTATGAATGCTTCGTCGTAGAGATGGACTTCGTCGGGTGACGCAGTTGCAGCACAATCGGGCACGCCGTCGGTCAGCAAAATGGCGATTGGAGTTCCCGTGAGTGGCTGTAGATGGCCATAGGCGGTTTGCAGGGCCTGCGTCGCCGGAGAGCCGCCCCCGAGTCCCATGGCATCGGCCGGTGGGAGGTTGTCGAGGATGTTTGGGAGGTTGTCCTCGGCAGTTGGGACCTCGGGTGTCTCTTCGACCACACAGCCGGCTGGGCCGGGATCGACCGGGGCATCGAGACTCGGAAACAGCGTGGCTCCGTAGTTTGCCTCGAGGGTCGCACCTTGGAGATGGGTGACAAGATCGCGGGCGGTGTACCAGCGCGAGACCTTGGGCGTTGCCATCTGCATCGGATCGTCGTCTTGAAACCCGTCGTCATCGAGGTCGTCGCCGTCGTGGTCCCAGTAGCTTTGGGGGTCGAACATTGAAGTCGACTTGTCGAGCACGAGCAGGAAGTTGGGAGGGGTGTAGGGGATATTGGCAATCGTTCCGCTCCAACAGATCTCCGGGTCTTCAATACACATACCCTCGCTACAGATCTGGGTGGTCTCGGGACAGTCCGAATCGACGGTACAGGGATCAGGCTCGTCCGTGTCGCTGGTACCGGGGCCTGCGGTCGTGTCGTCTGTCGTCGCAGGATCCGTGGTGGGCGTATCCGTGGTCGAGACCTCGCCCGAATCGGACGTCCCAGAGTCGGTCGTCGCGTCCATCGTCATCTCAGACGGGCCACAGGCGAGGAGAAATAGACCGGTCGTTAGGAGTAGGCTGTGAGGCTTCAACCTATCGATGTTCTGATTGTTCATAGGTGTGTATCGTACCACCGACGGGAGCTGCTACGTCTGGCGAATCATTTGGGTTGCAATCGCCGCGCGGGTTGTCGGGACCGTTGTTTTCAACGCTTGCTACGGCGCGGGGGCAGGCTCACTTGCTGACAGTCGTCCGGCCCGGGTCAACCGTTGCCCGACCTCTCGCAACTTCGGGGCGAGCTCCATGGGCTCGATCAGTTCAAAGTCGACCCCCAAAACCACGAGATTGCACAACAGGTATTCGAGCGACGAGGCTCGTGTGTAAAACAGGCAGTGCTCGTCATCCTCGGGTTGGATCTCGCCGGCCCAGCACGGGACCTGAGCGGCCATATCTTTTGCATGTGCATGAAGTCGTACACATGCCCGCAGACCCTTCGGCGCTTGGGCGATGCTCTCGGCCACGAATACCTCGACATCTTCGGGTTGATTGCGGGGCACAAACCGGTCGCCGATTCGGGGCTCGTGGGTGATGCGATCGATGCGGAAGATTCGCAGCGCCTCGCGCTCGAGATCCCAGGCAACCAGGTACCATAATCGAGAAGATGCATGCACAACTTTGATCGGCTCGACGTGTCGCTGACTGCGTTTGCCGGATTGGTCGCGGTAGCCAAAGCGCAGGCGTTCGCAGTCGCGGCAGGCAGCGGCTACGGTCGTGAGGACGTTTGGATCGAGATCACTGCGACGGCCGGCGATCGACACGGTCGCCGCCTCTAGCGCGCCGACTCGTCGGCGGAGGTTCTTTGGCAACAACTGTTCGAGTTTGACCAGCACGCTGACGACCGTATCGCCGAGTTTTTGGAAGCTATCGGCGGCGACGCGAAGGGCGAGGGCCACGGCAACTCCTTCGTCACCAGTCAGCAAAAGCGGCGGCATCTCGGTGCCCTTGCCGAGTTGGTATCCGCCCCCGGGACCTCCGGTGGATTCGATGCGATAGCCCAATCTGCGCAGGCGGTCGATATCTCGGCGAAGGGTCCGGGGCGTGACCTCGACCCGGGCTGCGAGTTCGGGCCCGCGCCAAAATCGGCGACCTTGCAGGACGGACAACAGGCGGAGCAACCGGGCGGATGTGTCGATCATGACAGGTCGCAGTGTCGCACATGTTAAGCGCAAGCACAGGCCGCAACTTCGGGTATGCTCTTAGGGCCAGCTTGGATGGGGAGGCGAGGGATGAAGACGTACGTGGGAAGTTGTCACTGTCAGAAATTGACGTTCGAGGCCGACATCGATTTGAGTGCCGGGACCGCGAAGTGCAATTGTTCGGTCTGTACCAAGAGCCGTGCCTGGGAGGCGTTGATCAAGCCGGATGCGTTTCGCCTGCTCACCGACGAAACGTTGGGTGATTATCAGTTTGGCAAAAAGAACTGCCACCATCTATTTTGTACACACTGTGGTGTCAAGATAGCGGTTCGCGGCAATATGCCCGAGGCCGGTGGGGAGTTTGTCGCGGTCAGCTTGGTCGCGCTCGACAATCTCGAACTCACCGCGCTGATCGAAGCACCCGTGAGGTACTTCAACGGTCGCGACAACGATTGGGGGAACACACCGGCCGAGGTGCGGCACCTGTAGATAGACCGCTTGTGTGGTGAGGGATCCTCGCGCTGGTGAAATCACTCGCAGCTCGTGACGGTGGTTGGCCGCAGTTGCGGTGGCCTGCGCGGCACAGTCGCGTACCGGTTCGCATACTCGGATGGCTCCTCGCCTGTGCGGCATGATTGACGTTGCACCGTCATCGAGTTCGTCGCAGTGACCGTTTTGCGGTCGATCATCGTTGGACGTTTTTGTAGGTACGGTCGGCGAGTATAGCGAGCACGTGGGTTCCGACCACAATGACAGGACACCTGCCACACGCGGGTTGCCGGGTTTGACAGGTTACTTTTGTGTGCTCATGAAGTGTTCATACATCTATTTGCTGGCGTCCAGTTGTGTGTTGTGCGCAAGTGGGCCTTGCGCATGTGGTTTGTATCTGCAAACGCGAGCTTGACTTCGTGTCGCCCTTTGGTTGATGTTCTCAGCATGCGCAGTGTACTGGCCGGAGTGGTTGTTTTCGCGATGGGTGCCTGTACATCGAGCTCGGACGAGAGCGCGACCGGGGTGCTTACAACAGCGACGGTCGGCTTGACGAGCACGGGCGCCGGGACCTCGTCGATGAGCTCCGGTGCGAGTCAGGGTGCCACGTCGACCGCGGAGACAGACTCCGAGACAACTGCGGGAACCGGGGAGAGTACGACCGAGACGCCGGAGATCACCGAAACGTCGTCGACGGGCGACACGACCACCGAGACTGAGGGCGAGACCGAGACCGAGACCGCGGGCGAGACCGAGACCGAGACCGACACCGATGCGACGACCACCGACGACCCCCCACAGGAGTTTTGTCTCCCGCTCGGCAATCTGCTCGACGTCGGGACACTCGATGCCGTCGCGGGCGATGCCCCGGCTGGTTGGGAGGTTCGCACCCCGGGGATGGTCGAAGCCTGTGCCGGTTCAGGACCCCACTTGTTTGCCTCGCCACCCGCACCCGGGTGTGACGGAGCCGCGGTCACGATCGACGCAAACGATGCCTGGGACTGCTATGCCGTCCAGACCGTCTCGCCGTACAACAGCATCGAAGGCGGTGCGACCTACCGGATCCGGGCGACGGTGCGTTCGCAGGGGAATACCGTCAACCCGGCGGCGTGGTTCATTCTCGGAGTGCAGTGGCTCGACGCGAATGACAGTTTTTTCGGGGATGAAAAAAACCCGCAGCCCGAGAGTGCGGCCGACAATGACTTTGAGTGGAAGGTACTCGAGTGGGAAGTGGTCGCGCCGGACGACGCCCGACGCATCCTCGTATGGCTCACGGCCCACTATCCAGGCGAAGTGAGTTACGACCATGTGGCGGTGATCAAGGTCGACTGACGCGGCAAACAGGCCTTTCGATGGGTCTGACCAACTAGTGTGCGTATTTACAGTTGCGGATACATGTTTTGTTGTGGCGCTGCGCCGCGAGCTCGAGCTCGTCCGGTTTGAAGTCATCGCGCAGTATCAGGGCCCCTGGCTCCCAGTCACAGCGCATGTAGTAGCGGGCAGCCAGTCCGAGTAGGTCGATGTCGAAGCAGGGCTGGGCCGTCCTCGCCCGCTCGCGCATCTGAAACACACTGATGCGTCGCGGATCGGCCGAGGCGACAAGTGTGGTCTGGTTGCCGCTCTCGCTGACAAAGCTGTAGCGGTTGGGGAATACCTCGGCCAGGGTCTCGCGGTCGTGCGAGTACATCTGGCTCTTGTTGTGGAGGTTGGCGACAACGACTCCCTGCGGGCTCAGACGGGCGAGGATCGCTTGGTAAAATTCGACGGTTTTGAGGTGGTAGGGGACAAACACGCCGCGAAAACAGTCGAGCATGATCATGTCCCAGGTCGTGCCCGCGGGCGCAGATTCGACAAACAGGCGCGCGTCGTTGACGTGGCAGCGGTAGCGCGGATCGGTTGTTGGTACATGGAAATACTTCTGGGCCAGGCGCAACACGTCGGGGTCGATGTCGACGGCGTCGATCTCGAAACCGGGCACGCGTCGATAGAGGTAGTTGGACATCTGGCCTCCGCCGATGCCGAGCATGAGCAGCCGCGTTGGTTGTGGCTGCAACAAAAACCCGGCCATCATCGTGCGGGTGTAGTCGAGGTCGAGGCTCTGGGGGTAGTCGGCGTCGATCCGCGATTCGATGTATTGGGTACCGTCTTGATCGTCGACGAAGTACATCGTGCGGGTCGAGCCGCGCTGCACGATGCGGATGTGGTTGTATTTTGAGCGGACGTCTTCGAGGGTTGTACTCGATGCAGATACATGCTGGGTGGGGTACAGACCCGCGCCAATGGCAGCACCTGCGAGCTGGACCAAAAACTGGCGGCGGCCGACAGGGGACGCCTTGGATCGTTTGCTCGGGGGCTCGCGATGCACGGGAGGGAGTTTAGCAGAGGTTCGCACGAGTCGATTGTGCCTACACGGATTCGCCGAGGTCCATCGTGGCGACGAGGTCGTGGGGGCCCGCCTGGGTCACCCGGGCCATGACGACGTCTCCGGGTTGGGCCGTGCCGTCGGTCAAGATGACCTTGCCGTCGATTTCGGGGGCTTGGCCCTCGTGGCGGCCGTCGAGCAAAAACTCGCTCTCGTCGCTGACACCGTCGACCAGCACCGGGATGGTTTTACCGATGAGGGCCTTGTGTTTGCGCAGGCGGATTTTTTCTTGTAGACGCATCAATTCGGCCTGGCGGCGCAGCGCGAGTCGTTGATCGATCCGTCCGGGTTGCATCGCCGAAATGGTGCCCTCTTCGCGCGACCACGGGAACACCCCGAGGTGGTCGATGTGGCCCTGCTCGACGAAATCGTACAGGCGTTGATAGGCCTCTTCGGTTTCGCCAGGGTGGCCGACCAGCATGGTCGTGCGCAGGGTGATCGGGTGGGGCGCGGCCTGCAGGCGATCGATGAGCTTGCGGACGACGCGTTCGGTGTAGCCCCGACGCATGCGCTTGAGCACGTTGGTGTCGACATGTTGGATCGGCACGTCCAAATAGGTGGCGACCCGCGGCTGGGTTGCGATGAGGTCGATAAGGCCGTCGGTGACGGTGGTGGGAAACGCGTAGTGCAGACGGATCCACAGCAGTTCGCGGACGCCGACCAAGGCCCGCAGAAGATCCTCGAGCGTCGGTTTGCCGGGCAGGTCGGTGCCATAGGTGGTGAGGTCTTGGGTGACCAGGCAGACTTCGCGGGTGCCGTTCGCGGCGAGGGCCTCGGCTTCGCGGACCACACTGTCGATGCTGCGGCTGCGCTGGGGGCCGCGCAGTTTGGGGATAATGCAAAAGGCACAGGGACGGTCGCAGCCCTCGCCGATTTTGATGTAGGCGCTGTGGCGGCGGCCGGAGACTTGACGCGCAGTTGTATGATCATACAAGTAGCTTCGCCGGGTCAACTGGGTCACGCCCATCCGCGGGGCCGATCCGCGCAGGACGTTCGCCAATCCCAACATGTCCGAAGAGCCCAAAAAGTAGTCGACCTCGGGCATCTCGGAGGCGAGCTCGTCGGGGTAGCGCTGGCTGAGGCAACCGGTGACGACGAGCTTTTTGGCCTGACCCGCGTCGGCACCATCGCGCTTGGCACGGGCGAGCTCTAGGATCGTGTCGATCGATTCTTCCTTGGCGTCCTCGATAAATCCGCAGGTGTTGACGACCAGGGTGTCGGCCTCCTCGGGCGACGAGACGAGGGTGTGGCCCTCGCCGCGGGTGACCCCGAGCATGACTTCGGTATCAACCTGGTTTTTCGGACATCCGAGTGAGACGAAGTAGACCTTGCGGGTGTTGGCGGTGGGAGTGGTCATGGCGGTGCGCGGGAGCAAAGTGACACAACCACGGATCGATTGAGCGGTCAACCACGCCAATTTGTGGAAAGTCCGACGTTTTACCTGGACGGTTGCATTTCGTGTGCCCTGGCACACAAAAAGTGCACATACAACGCTGGTTCGAACAACAGCTGGCCATCGTCGGACTTGGATCGCGTCCGCCGACCCTGTTGGGACAGGTTGTTGCGGTCAGCCGAGGTGGACTTCGGTGTAGTGCTCGCGGGTGACTTTGCGGCTCTCGCAGTCGACCATAAACACGTGTGCACGTCCGGTGTGGCCGTTGAACTCGACCAACAACCACACTTCGATGGCCCAGTTTTTGGCGTGGGCCAAACACGGCGGGGCCCAGCCGATGACAACCGGTGGCCCTAAATGGTCGTGGGCCCGGTTGCGCAGCGATCGTTCAAAGCTGGCTTGGCCGCGGACGACGCTCAGGGCATCGCGCAACAGCGACTGTTTGACCTGCTTGCGCCACTCGCTGAAAAACCGCAGCTCCTGCAACTTGTTGGAACCGGGATTGAGAATCGAGATGTAGGTTTCACTGGCATCGATCTCGCCGTAATCGGGGAGGTCGAACTCGGGGTAGATGTTGTCGCTGGCGATCAACCGGGAGCGGCGCTCAAACTCGCGGTCGAGCCGTTCGGCCTCACGTACGCTGTAGGTGGCGTAGATCCGCAGGACCATCATCTTGCTGGGAAGTTGATGGTCCCAATCCAAGACGGCGCGGACAGAGGTGTAGTGGTTGTCGGAAAAAGCCCGGAGGTTGGGTAGTTGCTTGGCCAAGCTGGCACGCTGACGCCGCTCGGGACCAAGTCCCTGCTGGGTAAGCCGCGGGTGCACGACCAAGCTGTCTGTGATGGCTGTGCGTGCCAGGGCGGCATCGGCGGACTTACTCATGGACTTCCTGTGGGCCTAATGCAGTGGCGACGGCGTGAATGGTGGACCGGATAGCTTCGCGCTTGAGCTTGAGGCTGGCCGGGTGGACGACTAGGCGGCTACTTACCTCGAGAATGGTTTCGACTTCTCGCAAGTTATTTTGCCGCAGGGTCTCGCCACTCTCCACCAAATCGACGATCTGATCGGACAGCCCGGTGATAGGTCCCAGTTCGACCGAGCCAAAAAGTTTAATGATCTCGGGCTGAATCCCGCGGGCGCGGTAGTGTTTTTGCGCAAGACGCGGATATTTCGTGGCGACCCGTAGGGAAATGCCGGGGCGCAGATGCACGGGGCGGGCTGTGGGCTCGGCGATGGCGAGTCGACACACACCAATTTTGAGATCGAGCGGGCGATAGAGGTCGCGCGGATCTTCTTCGAGACTGTCGAGACCGGCGATCCCGATGTCGGCGATCCCGTACTCGACGTAGGTCGCGACATCGACGGGCTTGACCAACAACAGGCGATGCCCTTTGGCGGTCTCGAACTGTAACTCGCGCCCGATGTCGGACAGGGCGGCGGCGAAACCAAAGCCCGCCTGCTCAAACAGCGGCATGACCTGTTTGAGGATCCGCCCCTTGGGCAGGGCAAACGTCAGTGGCTCAGCTCTTCGCCCCATGCACCCGCTCGATGTTTGCCCCCAACGGGCGCAGTCGTTTTTCGATCGCTTCGTAGCCGCGGTCGAGGTGGTAGACCCGGCGAACTTCGGTCGCACCCTCGGCGACCAAGCCCGCCAGCACCAGGCTGGCACTCGCGCGCAGGTCGGAGGCCATCACCGTGGTGCCGGAGTACTGGGTCGGTCCACGGATGATCGCGGCGTTGCCGTTGACGTGGATGTTGGCGCCCAGCCGGCACAATTCGGGCACGTGCATAAACCGGTTTTCAAAAATGGTTTCGGTCACAGTGCTCTGCCCGTCGGCCATGGTCGCAAGCACCATCATCTGCGCCTGCATGTCGGTCGGAAAACCGGGGTGAGGTCGGGTGACAACGTCGATCGGTTGCAACACTTCGGGTCCGATGATCCGCAGCCCCTCCGGTTGGACAAGACAGCGCACGCCAGCTTCCTCTAACTTGGAGATCACCGCGTGCATATGATCGACCGGGGCGTCGCGCAACACCACGTCGCCCCGGGTAATGGCAGCGGCGATTGCGAAGGTGCCGGCCTCGATCCGGTCGGGGAGGATCGCGTGGTCGATTCCGGTGAGGCGATCGACACCTTCGATTTCGATCACCGAGGTACCGGCACCGCGGATCCGAGCGCCCATCTTGTTGAGAACGATGGCGAGCTCCTGGACTTCGGGTTCGCGGGCGACGTTTTCGAGGCGGGTGGTCCCGCGGGCCAGGGTCGCCGCCATCATCACGTTTTGGGTGCCGCCGACCGTGACCAGGTCGAACACAAACTGGGCGCCGCGAAGTCGGTCCGCCCGCAGCTCGACATAGCCGTGGTGCATTTCGATTTCGGCACCCAACGCCTCGAGCCCGCGCAGGTGCTGATCGATCGGTCGCGCTCCGATCGCACAACCTCCGGGGAGGGAGATCTCGGCCTTGCCGTAGCGGGCCAGCAGCGGACCCATCACCGTGACGGAAGCCCGCATGGTTTTGACGAGTTCGTAGGGAGCCAGCAGCGAACCCGAGGACACACCCCTAGGATCGATGGTCACGGTGCGTTCGCCCTCGACGTCACAGCCCAACTCCCGCAACAGCGAACACATCGTGCGCACATCACTGAGTTGGGGCACGTGGCGCAGGGTCGTCGGTGTGTCGGTCAAAAGCGACGCACACAAAATTGGTAGGGCGGCATTCTTGGCCCCGAACACGCGGATTTCGCCTTCGAGGCGTCCGCCTCCGTTGATCACGATCTTATCCATGTGGTTCCTACGCGCGGGTGTTGGGGCTACTTCCCTGGGGTGAGTTGTTCGCGGGCACGGGCGACCGCGTCCAGCACGGCTGCGGGTGGATCAAAGCCGGCCGACGGCAGGCTGCCCGGACAGTCGTCGACAGCATCGATAACAATGTCGCGGGTAATGCCCAAAAAGTTGTGGTGGATGGTTGCATGTGCATAGACGAGCCGACCCGTGGTTGTGACAAGGGCGACCCGCTCGCTCCACACCCCGACGTCGAGCGGATGGCCGTCGCTCCAAAACGAGGAGATCGCGGCGACCTGTTGACCCCCGAGTTCGTACAGCCCGTCGAGATGCTCGCGCCAGGACATCGTCACACACGTGAGGTCGTGGGCCGACTCGCCACCCCCACGGGTCTGCGGATCGATGCAGGCGATGCGGTTGCACCGGGCTTCGACGGGATTGCCGACCCAGGTCTCGGCGACCGCGACCGGACGTCCCGGCAGCAGTGGCCAGCCGAGCGCCAAACCATCTTCGGTCGGGTTCCAGGTGCGCTCGTAACACGCGGCGTCGGGCGAGGCCGGCCCCAACATGTGCTCGGACAGCAGGAGTTCGCGGGGTTTTTTGGCGGCTTCGCCGGGGGAGAACACGAGGCTGCGCCCGTGCCAGATCTCGCCGCCATCCGCCGTTCGCCCGGGGTCTGGGGCGAGCACGAGGTAGCGTTCGCTGTGTTCCTCCTGCAGATGGGTCATCCGGATGTAGTCCTCGGGATATTGCTCGTCGATGCGGATGCGGTAGACCTGCTCGCAACTCGGAGCGCGCCACTGCAGCGGCGCCACCTGGCCAACGGACGGGAGGATATCGACGGTGTAGGAGGTCTGGAGACGCTCGGCGAGGTCGGCGATGTCGGTCAGATCCGCGGGTGCCGGTGTGGCACAACCACAAAAAACTCCGAGGACGGCGCCGCAGATCGTTGTGTATTCAAGTGTCATTCGACCATGAACTGCTCGAGGCGGGCGGCGAGCTCGTGTCGGGGCAGGCCGGCGGTGTCGCTGTCTTCGTCGTTCATGGCGTTGAGTTCATCGACGATCGCGTCCACAGCCTCGCGGGCAGCTTGCTTGCGGTCGTCGGCAAAAAACCCCGAAAAGACGGTTTCGCCAGCGGCAGCCCGGGCGATCTCCGGACCGCGGGCGTGTTCTTCGAGGTCCGTATAAAAGATGTAGCGGAAGGCGCGATTGTAGTCCGACTCGCGATAGATCTCGAACATGGTTTTGTCGCTGGTCGACATCGCGGCGAACCATGCCACATTCCGCGCGAGTGCTCACGACGATTTGTGGCCGTCCACAGATTTGCTTATTGCTGGGTTTGTCTCGCTTGTCTGGGCAGGTCGGCTCCCGCACAGCCGTCCCGTGACGCGCGAGAAAAACCACAACCGCACGTGGGCCCCGGCCCGCGTTCGTTTGTCGCCGTCGGCTGGGCAAAAACGCGGAGCCAAATTTGTCGTGTGGTTGACACCCTGAGCATGGGGGGGCTATCCCTGGGACCGAACCCCCGAGGTGCGCGAGCCCGCGGCCTCACATTCGTCCAAAAGTTCGCCCGACTGCCCGGAGTTTGCCATCATGCGCGCAATGCTAACTCGTCTTTCACCCCACCTGCTCGCCCTCGGTGTCGCTGCGCTGGGACTTAGCCTCTCCGCATGTAAGGCCCCGGAGTATCCCCTTTGTAAGAAGGATAAACACTGCCGGGCTGAACTCGGTGAGACCTGCGTCGAAGGTACCTGCCAAAACTGCAAGACCGACGCCGACTGCACCGACAAGGCACCTCTGACCACGTGTCACGAGTTTTTGTGCACCGACCCGTCCACCATCACCGGTGGCGCCGCCGGGGCCGATGGCGTCGGCCAGCCGTGTGCACAGTCCATCGAGTGCATCAACGGTTTGGTTTGCAAGGCCGGCGCCTGTGCTCCGTGCACAGAAGACTTCGACTGCTCGCCCGGGACCTGCAACATCGGCACCGGACGCTGCGATGTCGGCGGGGCCGGAGCAGGTGGCGGTCAGTGTGCGACCGACGATGAGTGCGCCATGGACGAAATCTGTGACGCCGGGATGTGCGTGTTCTCCGGAGTCGCCGAGGGTCCAGGGGGCAATCCCTGCGGACTCGACTCGGTGTTCTTCGGCTTCGACAGTCCCAAGTTGTTGCCCGAGACCCAATCACAGCTCACAACCCTGGCCGAGTGCATCAAACAAAATGCCGGTCAGTCGGTCATCCTCGAGGCCCACGCCGACTCGCGCGGGACCGAGGAGTACAACATCATGTTGACCGACCGCCGCGGCCAGGCCGTCAAGGACTTCCTCGGCAACTTGGGTGTCGACGGCAACATGCTGCAGGTCATCTCCAAGGGCTCGCTCGAAGCCACCGGCACCGACGAGGCCTCGATGTCCAAGGACCGCCGCGTCGACTTCCTGTTCCAATAAGCCGCCGGCTTCAAACACACGAGCCATCTCAAGAGCCGTGGACTCGCACTCGCGGGTTCACGGTTCTCGCGAGAAACTTGCACAGACATCCGGGGACGTTGGAATGATCAGGGGTGCACAGCGAGTACGGAGGGTGGAGATGTCGATGAAAAGCACAACTGGGCGCGGGCTTTTTCCGCTGACCCTATGCCTCGTATGGACGGCGTTTGGCAGCAGCGGGTGCCTGGTACTCAAAGCCGAGCACGACGACCTCGCGGCCAAGGTCGCCAAACTAGAGCGCCAGAGCGATGCCAAGGTCGCCGAGCTCGACGAAAAACTCAACGAAGCCGACGAGCGGCTGGCACAAGTCGGTGACAAGCTCGCCGAGGCCGAGAAGCTGCTGCGCGGTAGCCAGGCGGGGATCGGCGTGCGGATGGACGATGTCGAGGAGGACTTTCGCCAGCTGCGCGGCGAGCTCGACCAGACCCAGTTTGAGTTTTCAGCCGTCGCCAAAGGTCTGCGCGAGCTCCGGGCCGACAGCGAAGTTCGACTCGCTGCAGTCGAGAAAAAAGTCAACGAGGCGACCAACATCCCCGAGGGCAAAAACCAGTTGTTCGAGGAGGCCGAGCGGCTGCTCAAGACCAAGAGCTACCTCAACTCCCGTCGCCTGTTTCGCACCTACCTCGCCCGCTATCCCGACGACGCCCGCACATCCGAGGTCAAGTTCAAGATCGGACTCACGTTTTTCAGCGAGCGCGACTACAAAAGTGCCCTGGGAGAGTTTTACCGGGTGATCCAGGAGCACCGCGACAGCCCGACGATCCCCGATGCTCTCTATTACTCCGGTCTCGGCTTCGCCAGGATGGGCCAGTGTAAAAACGCCTTGGCCTACTTCCAAGCGATCCTCGACCAGCCTGCCGGCGAGCAGTACCACAAAGCAGCGCAGGCGCAGATCAAGACTCTCAAGGCCGATAAGGGCGAGATCTGTTACGACCTCGACGACAACGGGGCAGGGGCCGCCGGCGATAAGGGCGTCAGCGAGAGTACAAAGAAGACGAGCAAAAAGACTACGCGCTGAGGTTTTTACCCGGTCAAAGGGTCAGGTTTGAGTGGATGCGGACGCGGTTCCAACCCGCGTCCGCAGCATTGCTCAGGGGTTGGCGAACAGCACTGTCGAGGTCGCCACCATATTATTTGCAGTTGCAATGTCCATCGCGCCGTCCCCGTCGAAGTCACCGAGCGTCAGTGCGACCGGTGTCGCTCCGACCATGTACGGTTGGGGAGGCTCAAACCCGCCGAAGCCGGTCCCGGTGAGGATATGAACCTGGGCTGAGGTCTGGTTGGTGACCGCGACGTCGAGGTTGCCGTCGTTGGTGAAGTCATGGATGACCATGTCCGACGGCTGGGGACCACAGTCGAACGGAATCCCGACATTGAAGCCGCCAAAACCGTCTCCCGCCAGCACATAGACCAGGCCCTGGTCGCGCACGGCAACCGCCAGATCGAGGTGTTGGTCGGCGTTGAGTTGCCCGGTGACAAGCGCCGAAGGGTTACTACCGACGATGATATCCGTGTTGTTGCTAAACAAGCCACCACCGTTGCCCAAGCGGACCGAGACCGTGCCATTTGTATTGGCCGTGATGAAGTCGAGGTTTTGATCGCCGTTGAAGTCGCCCGTCGCAATGTCGACGGGGCCGGTGCCCGTTGCAAGTGTCAGCGGCTCGCCAAACCCGAGCCCCGTCCCCGGCAGGTAGGTGACGGCGTTGTCCGTGTTGTTGACGACGACCACATCGGCGATCGTGTCTTTGTTGAAGTCGCCGGTCACGACCGCCACGGGGCCCGCCCCGACATCGGCATTCGCCTGTGGACCAAACCCACCCATGGTGGCCAAAAACAGCGACAGGTTGTTGCCGCCTTGGTTGGTGACCACGAGATCGAGATCTTGATCGTTGTTGATAAACATCGAGATCACCGAACTCGGATTGGTCCCGGCATCGATCGCCGACAGTCCGGCAAACATCGAGTTGCCGAGGGCTTGGCGCATGGTGACGTTGTTCGACAACGCGTTGGCGGTGATCAGGTCATCGATGTCGTCGTCGTTGAGGTCGAAGGCGAGGACATCGGTGGGCCCACTTCCCATCCCGACGGTGATCGGATCTTTGAAGCACAGTTCCGTGGCCACCGGCTCGCCGTCGCCACACATCGGGTCGCCCCCGGAGGTCGTCGGGTCTTCGGTCGTCGTCTCGGTGTCCGTGTCGCTCGTGGTCATCTCCATCGGGACGCACAGGTCGTCGACACACTCGAGGTCGGCATCGCACTGACCTTCATTGCAGATACAATCTTCCTCGCCGGGCGTACATCCGGCGGTTGTGTCCGTCGTTGTGCTCGGATCTTCCGAGGTCCCTGAGGTCTCCGACGTTTCACTCGTCTCCGAATCGGTCGAGCTGTCGGAGGTTGTTGTCGTCGTCGGATCCGTCACCGGTCCGCCGGTGGTGAGGTCGTCCGTCTCGCGGCCAGAACCCGAAGAGCAGGCTGATAAGATGAGTGCCGAAGTGGCGAGGCAAAGCCAATACCGAGAAACCATGACTCGACGGTAGGACGGTGGCCTGGGGTGGTCAACTCGTGGTCCTCAACGTCCATGTAGAATTAGACATGTTCAAAAGGTTACGAACGCGCGGAGTGTCGTGCGGCAGCAGGTAGAGGTCCTACATCTACGACACCGTTTTGAGGCTGGCCGTGCAGACAGGTGCGTCGATGGTTTCGCAGCGTTTGGTTCGCGTGTCGGTCGTCGATGTCGAAAACAAGCGCAACCCACGGCATTGTCGTTTGCAATATCGGCCAATGCCGACCGTTGTGAACGGCTGCGGGTTGCAAATGCACGGAACCGACGCCCGCCAGCTCGGAGCTCACACGCGGGCTTCGCTCCATGCGTCAGGGTTGGGACCGTGACCGAGCCAACCCATCGAGCGACGAAGGCGCACGAGAGCCCATCGATTTTCTCGTTACGCCGAGGTTTTGCTTCGCAAAGCTGTGGCGCCCGTTCTCGAGTCGAAGTGTGTCAAACGTTCCGGCGAGGCGACGCGCGAGAAAAACCACCGCAAGCCCGGACGTCGGTCGCCCGAAAAAGTCCGGGCGAGTCACCTCCAGGCAAGACAACCCGCGGGCCGCGAGCATAAAAACCCACGGGCCGAGCTCGACAGTCAGCCGAGGCAAGAATCCGCGGGCCGCGAGCATAAAAACCCACGGGCCGAGCTCGACAGTCAGCCGCGGCCTGGGACCCTTGCCCTGCGAGTCAAAAACCGAGCTCGACAATCAGTCGCGGCCGGGACACTTGCCCTGCGAGTCATCACGCCGCGGTCATAAAAAACGCGAGAAACACCACGGACTGCGACCGGCAACACGAGGTTCGCACGCGCTACTATCGTTTTGTGCTCGGTACAGGTGTACACACGATCGCCGACGGCCCCGTGCATGGGTACGGCATTTTGGCGGTGAGCATGGTTGCCCTCATGCTCGGGCCGGTGTTGTTCAAGCTTGCCCAACGCGAGCGGCGGGCGATGGCAGCACTCGATAGTTTTGTCTTGGTTGCGGTCATCGGCATGGTGCTGTTCGAGATCGTCCCGACCGCCCTCGAGATGTCGGGTCTCCCTGCATTGCTTGCACTCGCATGTGGATTGCTGGCTCCCTCGGTTGCTGAAGGTCCGTTCCACATGGCATCGCGCAAGGCCCATCGCACCGCCATGGGACTTGCGGTCGTCGGCATGGCCTTCCATGCATTTGCCGATGGGATCGCCCTCGGTGCGGCGCACTCATTTGCGACCGGCCACGGTGTCGAAGTTGCAGTGATCGCCCATCAACTTCCGGTGGCCATGGCCGTGTGGTGGTTGTTGCGGCCTGTCGGATTGCGAATCGCCGCCATTGCCCTCGGGTCGATTGCGGTGGCGACGGTGACTGGGTTTCTCGCCGCCGAGCCGTCGATGAATTTATTTGCGCCGGAGCTGCAGGGTTGGTTTCAAGCGTTCATCGGCGGGTTGTTGTTGCATGTGATCAGTCACGGCCAGCCTGGACACAGGCGCGGCGGTCCACCGCTGAAAGTTGCGACGGCGGTGGGAGCTCTGGCCGGGTTTGGACTGCTCGCCGCGTTGATTCCGGGTGCGGCCCACGGCCACGACCACGGAGCGGATCCCGGGGGGCAAGTTCTCGCCGCACTGGTCGAGCTCACCCGCGAAAGTGCACCAGCACTCCTCCTCGCGTTTGTGCTGGCCGGATTTGTGTCGGTGTTGTTGCCCGCGGCCTCGGTACGGTGGTTGCGGCGGGGAAGTACCGCCGGGCGATCGCTGCGGGGTGTCGCGTTTGGCCTGCCGCTGCCCCTGTGTTCGTGCGGTGTCGTGCCGGTCTACCGCAGCCTCGTCAAACGCGGTGTACCTGCTGCGGCTGGGCTCGCATTTTTGGTTGCCACCCCCGAGTTGGGTCTCGACGCCGTTTTGCTATCGCTCCCGCTTCTCGGTACCGAAATGACCCTCGCCCGGGTGCTCGCGGCTGCGATCGTCGCCCTGGTGGTCGGTTGGTGGGTCGGGGGCTACGCCGACCGGACCTTTGGGATCCGCGAAGAACAAGTTGAAGATACATCAAAAACCGAGTCGCAAACCCGGATCCAGAAACTGGCCACGGGATTGCGGGTCGGTCTGGTTGACGTCGTCGACGACACAGCTCCGTGGATTTTGTTTGGCCTTGTCATTGCGGCGTTGCTCGCCCCGTGGCTCGACCCCGCCACCCTGACCGCGATTCCCCCGATCCTCCAGGTTGCGTTGTTCGCCCTCCTCGGCATGCCGACCTATGTATGTGCATCGGGTGCGACCCCGCTGGTCGCCGTGCTAATCGCCAAGGGGATGTCCCCTGGGGCAGCACTCGCATTTTTACTCACGGGCCCGGCCACCAACGCCACGACCTTTGGCCTGCTCGACCAACTCCATGGGCGCAAGGTCGCCATTGCGTTTGCCACCACGATGGTGTGCGTCGCCATCGGCCTCGGCTACATCGTCGATTTCGGGGTGGCCGAGTGGATCCCGGGACTTTCGGTCGGGAGTGCACCTGGGCATCAACACGCCGACCACGGGCTGTGGAGCGACGCCCTACTAGTCGGCCTCGGTGGGTTGTTTTTGATCTCCGTGTTGCGCCAGGGGCCGCGGGATTTCATCGGTCACTTGGGGCTCAACGACCACGAGCACGGGGATGGGTGTTGCAGCCACGACGATGGGCATGCACATACAAGTGACGGTGGGCATGCGCATGCAGATGGCGGACATGCGCATACAAACGAGACGTCGTGTCACGGAGCCGCCGCGCACGGGCACGAAGGGCATGACCACGTACAAGATGCCGGGCATTGCCACACAAACGGCACGGACGACCATCGTAAGCATCCAGAGACGGGGCAGCCTGGGGCCGCTGCTGAAGATCTGCACGAACACGGTGCTCGCCGTGAGGGCGGTGGATGCTGCGGCAACCACGGCGTGTAGTCGACCTGCGGTCGACCACTTCGGCTGTTGGAAGTTCTCGGGACACGTGAGAGGCTAGTCGAGCGGCCAGACGCGCAGCATATCGACCATGGGCACCACACCGGGCCAGAGTTGTTCCCACACCTTCGGATCGGTGTGGGTTGCCGCTCTCCTCGCGGGATCGATGTGGATTGCGAACACCCGCTTGGCCGCGATTTGCTGGCGGACCACGTTGCGTCCGCGTGTGTCGGCGAGGTACCAGTCCGGCACAAACGCCACATCGATGTCGAGGCGGTGGAGCGCAAACCCTTCGAGGTTCGACGTGCTGCCCTCCGCGTCGCCAAAGTGGGCGATCTTCAGGCTCCCGAGGTGCACGATGACGCCGAGGTTTTGCACGTTTGTGTGACGCGTACCGGCGTGGCGAAGGCCGAGAAACTCGATCTGAATTTCATCTGCAACTACTTTTTTGGCAACGTGATGCGCACCCGGTTGCGCCGGGACTTCGTGGATCCGCGCGAGGATCTCCGCAGTTGGTTGCAGCGCGCGGACGGCCTGTACGACCTGCTCCGCCGCGTACAGGTGGGCCCGCGGATTGTGTTGCATATGCGACAAAACGGCCTCGGCGTGAACGTGGTCCCCGTGGTTGTGGGTGACGACAATGGCATCGATGTCGCGATAGGGAGCTTGTGCGGTCTCGATAGCGTGGCGTTGCTCGTCGGGGAGGACAGCATAGGCCGCGTTGTAAAACCGGTGGAGTCCATCGATCAGGACCGCGTGTTGACCTTTGGTCAGCAGGATCCCGGCGTTGGCGAGATAGGTGACACGGGCGGTCGAGGTCAGGGAGAGACTGTGTTCGAGGCCCGCGACACAGCGCCAATCGAGCTCGCGGCGGGCCGCCTGCGTGCGAGCTGCGTCGGCGGCACCGGCCATCAAGTACGCGAGTCCGGCATTTCGACACATCAGCTCGAGGTTTTGCTCGAGTTCACTCGGCGGGTCGGCTGGACCGAGTTCGACCATCCCCATCACCCCGGTTGCCGCGTTCATAAACTCATTTGCAGATACATCGTATTGCCGAGCGTTGTACGCACGCGCGCCTCGGCTGTGGTGCACAAGGGCCTCGTCGTAGCCCGTCGGAGTTGGTGTGGCGGGGCTGTAGAGGCCGTACAGTCCGTAGGTCATCCGCGGGATGGCGAGCTCGTCGGGTGTATCGGGTGACTCCTGCGGGGTCGCAGGTTGGGGGGGCGAGTGCGTGGCTTCGAGGGGACGGACACAGCCACAGGCGAGTAGGGCGGAGACGAGGAGCGGACGGCCGGCCATACGTCAACTGTACGGCAGGTTCACCGCGGCCTCTTGTGCTGATTGAGCCCGGTCTGACGACCGCGAAACCAGGTACTCGCGCGAGGTTCGTGGTAGGCATGCCATCGCATGACTCGAGACACCGACCTCGCCACGCTCCTCACTGGTTATCCCGTCCGGATCGAATTGCCGGTCACGTGGGGGTCGATGGATGCCTTTGGTCATGTCAACAATACGGTCTACTTTCGCTATTTTGAGAGTGCAAGAATCGCCCACTTTGAACAGGTCGGTTTTTCCGAGGTTATGCAGCAAAAGCGGGTTGGTCCGATTCTCGCCTCGACACACTGCCGCTTTCGCCTCCCACTCACCTATCCCGACCACGTCGTTGTCGCTTCAAAGATCATCGATATCGCGGAAGACCGGTTTACGATGCTCTACCGGGTGGTCAGTCGGCGACACCGTAAACTTGCGGCTGAAGGTGAGGGCAAGATCGTGTGCTACGACTACAATCTGGCGCAGAAGACATCCCTCCCAAAGGGGGTGGTGGAGGCGATTCGGCGACTTCAAGCCTGAGGAGCTCACCCGGGTTGGTCACCGAGCTTCTGGCTTCGGCAAGCCTCGGGCAAACCGGTCTAGGATTTGGGCTTGCCCGAAGACCAGCCCGCCTGCCGGGCCATCACCCGGTGGGCCAGCCCGGGCATGTGTTTGCCGATAAACGCTCCGAACTTGCCGTGCCCGGTAAACGTGTACTCGCGGTCGCGGCGGTACATCGCCTTGACACACACTTTGGCCGCTGCCTCGGCGGACCAGATCAGGTTTTTGGGGCGGCGATCGGGACGGCTTGCATCGCGGGCTCCGCTGTTGTCGACCTGGACGATCTCCGACGAGACAAACCCCGGGTGGAGCAGGGTGCAGCTGACCCCGGAACCGGCGAGCTCCATGGCGAGGGTCTGGCCGATCGCTCGCAGGGCGTACTTTGAAGATGTATATGCACCAGACTTGGGGCTTGCGATCATGCTCGCCACGCTGCACATCAGACCGAGGCGTCCTCCCGTTTCGCGCAGGGCCGGGAGGCTGTGGCGGATGGTGGAGACCGCCCCAAACACGTTGGTCTCGAACTGGCGTCGCCAATCGTCGAGCGGGAGGTCTTCGATCTTCCCGGCGACAGAAAAACCGGCGTTGGCGATCACAACGTCGAGTTTTCCGAAGGTCTCTTGGGCCCGGTTGACGGCCTGTTGGACGGATGCCTCGTCGGTGACATCACAGACGATCGCCTCGCCGCGGCAACCGGTGGCTTTCACGGCGTCGGCGACCTGTTGCAGCCGATCGTGCCGGCGCCCGGAGACCGCCACATCGGCACCGTGACGGGCGAATGCGAGGGCGAGCGCAGCTCCGATGCCACTGCCTCCGCCGGTGATCCAGACAGACTGATTGTCGAACAGGGGTCGCGCCATGGTCCGGGACCATAGCTCGAAAACGGTGGCTCGTCTGTCACGAGCGCGTGCGTGTTGCAACACCGGCTGCCGAGATGCTCACCCCGTTCCCGGCTGCGGTTTGCAACGGGACAACCTTGACGCATACGCGCCCTCGCAACTCCTGCGCCATTGATGTTGTCCGCGCATTTCATGGTTTCGCAGGGTTGCAACCTCGGTACGGTCTGGCTCGGTTTATGAGCGATTGTCCGCGGCGGATCCCATCGGTGTATCCTGCTCAACGGGTCGCAACAGGTCGGGTCGTCGATCCTCCCCGGAGAGAATCAATGTATGGGCAAACACCTAGCGCGCCGGGTCTTCTGACATCTCGCTTCGCAGCAAACGTTTCGCCGCATCAGCCTGTTTTGCAACCCGGGCAGGTTCCACGAGCGAGCGACCGGCCGCTGCGGTGGGCACTGCAGACACCTCCTGCGCGTGGCGGTGGGCAGGTGCACAAACAGTCTGAGCAGGGCACCGAAGAGGACTCGCCCCAGGTCTATGTGTGTGCCGCCTGTCAGCTCCCGGTGACACAACCGGTCCACCGGATCGAAATGGCGGGCTCGCATCGGCATGTGTTTGTCAATCCCCACGGGCTCGACTTTGAGATCGGGTGTTTTTCCGTCGCTGCGGGAGCGGTTGCTGTCGGTCGGGCGACCGAGCAATTTTCGTGGTTTCCCGGCGCGCCGTGGCGCGTGGCCTGTTGTCGTGGTTGTGGCATCCACCTCGGATGGGCCTACGGGCGCGGGGGCATCGATTTTTTTGGTTTGATTTTCGCCGCCTTGCGCCTGCGCGATGCCGCGTGAAATTCTGTGTATCACCACACAGTCTCGACGGTGTAGGCTGTGGTGATGGAACTCCACATTCCGCCCCCCGAGTTGATCCCCTATGGTTTGCGTGCACTCAAATGTGTGGCCGCGGCCGATGGAACATTTGGCGACCACGAGCGGGCGTTGCTCACCGCCGCCCAGAAACTGTTTGGTTCTGCGGTCGATGTCGATGCTCTGGCACCGATCACCCCGGCGGAACTGGCCGAAAAAATCCAGGATCCGGGCCTGCGGCAACAACTTGTACGTGCAATGGTTTTACTATCCCTGAGCGACGGTGAAGCCTCCGCACCCGAGGCCGCGATCTGTGCGGCCTTCCGCGAGGCCTTAGAAGTCGATGCCTACGAAGTCGACACCCTGCGCAAACTCGCCGAGGGGCACCTGTGGATGGCCAGGGTCGATGTGTTTCGTCGGTTTTGGGCTCGCGAGCGGTTTCTCGACGAGGCCCGCAAGCGCGGGATCACATGGGCGATCAAGGGGATCGCCGCGCTGCTCAAGATCGCCGAGGACAGGGAGATGTCGGCCAAGTACCGTGCCCTCGGAGAGTTGCCAGAGGGCACCCTCGGGCGCGCCTACTACGATTCGATGATCGAAAACGACTTCCCATTTCCCGGCGAAAAGGGGGCAGGCCCCGAAATCATTATCATCCACGATCTGACCCATATCCTCGGGGGGTATGGCACCGACGCTGCCAGTGAAATCTGTGTATCAGCATTTCACGCCGGGTATCGGCGAAAAGATCCGTTTACGTTTTTGATGTTCACAATGATGGAGTTTCAACTCGGGATCCACATCGCTCCCCTGGCCGAACCATCGACCATGGAGTTTGACCCCGAGCGGGTGCTCGAAGCTCTGCGCCGCGGTTCGCTGATGAACGCCGACCTGACCGATGGGACTTGGGATTACTGGGCCGACTTGCCCCTGCCCGTGAGTGAGGTACGGGCGAAGTACGGCGTGGTTCCCGAGCGGGCGCTGGCAGTGAGCTGATACCCGATACCTGGGGAGGTGCGCGGTGCATGGCGGTGCGCGGTTTTCGGGTGAGTCGGTTCGCTCGCCGCAGTTGCCGAAACGCGAATGCTTGGAGGCTCGCGGGGCCGCCGCGAAGGTTCGCCACACCGCGGCGTTACCTCGCTTCCAACCGACGAGGGGTGACCTGCCGCAGTGAACATGGTAGGCACCCCCTTCTGATGAACGCAGTCTCCGAGCTGTTTGCCGCGATCCGCGAATCCGCCACCTCGACGATATGGTCGCGGGGGGTCGAACTTTCGCGCAGCGGATCAGTGGTCGGCGAGCGCCTCAGCGAGTTTGAGTTGGCGTTTCAGGTCCGGGTTCGGGGCACTCCTGTTGCCGCCACGGCCACCCTGTGGCTCGACGACCGCGAGTGGGACTGTGACTGTCGCCACCGCGACGATGTGTGTGTACATGTTGCCGCTGCAGTGATCGCACTCAAGCGTGCGCGCGAAGCCGGCGACGATATGCCGGTTGGCAACGCCCAGACAGCCAAGCTCGGCTACCGATTTCGCCGGACCCCCGAGGGTCTTGCGCTCACGCGGGTGTTGGTCTCGCGCAAGGGGGAAAAGCCGCTGCGCCACAGTCAGACAGCCCTTTCGGTGGGGAGGATCGCGGGCCTTGCCGTGGTCTCGTCGCAAAACGATACCAAGATCGAGCTCGCCCTCGGCTCGTTTCGCCACGGCGTACCCTCGCGGGGGTTGCTCGCCAAAATCGTGCCGTATTTGGTCGACTGTCCCGATGTCCAGCTCGACAAAGTGCCGGTACAAGTATCGCAGGAGCAGGTTGTGTTGTTTCAGGCCCGGGTCGCCGATGCCGCCGATGGCGAGGGATTTCGCGTCTACTTGGTCAAGGACCGCACCATCGAAGAAGTGTTTCAAAACGGGGTGGCACTGCGCAAGGGCCAGTTGCTGCTCACCCGCGACAGCGGCCTGACCCCGCGCGAGCTCAAGGAACTCGGGCGCAAGGGGGGCAAGCAGTTTGGTCCCGATCGCCTCGCCGAGTTGGTCACCGAGGTGATTCCCTCGCTCGCCCGCCGGCTTCCGTTTCGCGCCCGGACCACGCGCCTGCCAAAATTGCAGGTCGCACGTTTGCATGTACATTTTATTACCGAAGTCCACGGGGAAACCCTCGCGGTCATGCCGACGTTGGTCTATGGCCGCCCGGCGATCGCCCGGGTCGACGGCGATCAGCTCACGCTGTTGGGCGGTGGACTGCCACAGCGCGAAACCCGAGCCGAGCGCAGCCTCGCCAGTCGCCTGCACGCCGAGCTCGGGTTGACGCCAGGCCAGCGGACGATCAGCGCAGGCGCGGCAGCGGACGAGATGATGACCCGGGACCGGATGTTTCACGGCGCCGAAATCCATGGCGACGGGCCAAAGACCTTTTTCCGTGCAGGTGCATTGTTACCGGACTTGCAGGTGCAAGGGCGCGACTTCCATCTGCGTTTTGTCAGCCAGGAGCGGGAGGGGTTCGACGAGTTTGGCGAGGGGTTCGACGATGCGATCGCGCCGGTGCCCACCGGGGTCGGGCACCACGCCGATCCCGAACGGGTGTTTGAAGCCTGGCGCAACGGAGAAGATGTTGTCCCGCTCGCCGGTGGGGGGTGGGCACCGCTCCCGGTCGATTGGCTCGAGCGCTACGGCAACCAGGTCGCGTTTTTGTTGGCGGCCCGCGACCAGGCGGGGGAGATGCGGCAGTACGCAGCCCCGGCTTTGGTCGAGTTGTGCGGCGACCTCAACCTCACGGTCACACCCGAGTTAGCTGCCCTTCGCGACATGGTCGAAGATTTTGCTGGTATCGGTGTCGCGACCTTGCCAGACGACTTGCAAGCAGAGCTGCGCGACTATCAGCGCCACGGGGTCAATTGGCTGAGTTTTATGCGCAAGGCCCAGCTCGGAGCCATGCTCGCCGACGACATGGGGCTGGGAAAGACCGTCCAAGCCCTATGTGTGATCGACGGGCGGACCCTCATTGTTGCGCCTACAAGTGTATTACACAACTGGGCCGCTGAGTTGGCCAAGTTTCGCCCCGCGCTGACCGTCGGCATCTACCACGGCAGCCGGCGCAAACTCGATCCTGAGATCGACGTCACCCTCACCACCTATGCGATTTTACGGCTCGACATCGCCGTGTTGGGCGAGGTCGGTTGGGACATGGTGGTGCTCGACGAGGCCCAGATGATCAAAAACTCCGACAGCCAGGTCGCGCGGGCGGCCTACCGGCTCCAGGCCGACTTTCGCCTGACACTCACGGGTACCCCGGTCGAAAATCGGCTCGAAGAGTTGTGGAGCCAGATGCATTTTCTCAATCCGGGTCTGCTCGGGGGGCGTGCCGATTTTTCAAGTGTATATGCAAGGCCGATTGCCGACGGTGTCCCGGGTGTGGCCGCTCAACTGCGTAAACGCATCCGACCGTTCTTGCTGCGGCGGCGCAAACAAGAGGTTGCCAAGGAGCTGCCTCCTCGGACAGATGTCACGCTCTACTGCCAGCTCGACGAGCATGAGCAACGGGTGTACGAGGCCATCCGCGCCGCGACCCAAGAGGAGGTTGTCGAACGCCTCAAGGTCGGAGGCAGCGTGTTGCAGGCATTGGAGGCATTGCTGCGGCTACGCCAGGCCGCGTGCCATACGGGTCTGGTCCCCGGTCAGCCCAAAGAGCTGGGCGCGACCTCGGCGAAGCTCACGCTGTTATTGGACACGCTCGAAGAGGTTGTTGCCGAAGGTCACCGGGCGCTGGTGTTTTCGCAGTGGACCGCGCTCCTCGACCGGGTCGAGCCGTTGCTCAACGCCGCGAAGATGGCATTTTTGCGACTCGATGGATCGACGCGAAACCGCGGGAGCGTGGTCGAAAAATTTCAAGACGACGACGGCCCTCCGGTCCTGCTGATCTCCCTCAAAGCCGGCGGAACGGGGCTCAACTTGACCGCCGCCGATCACGTGTTTTTACTCGACCCGTGGTGGAACCCGGCGACCGAAGAACAGGCGGCCGACCGCGCCCACCGGATCGGGCAGGAGCGACCGGTACTCGTCCACCGATTGGTCAGTGAGGGAACGGTCGAAGAGCGGATCTTGGCGTTGCAACAGCGCAAGCGGGCACTGGCCGATGCTGCGCTCGAGGGGGCCGATCAAGCGGGTCGGATCACCCGCGAGGATCTACTCGATCTGTTGTCGTAGCTTTTTATGATCGGCATCGGCCCGAGCCGGGCAAGGACGTGGGCCGCGACAGGTTGTCGGCGGGCCGGCGAACGCTTCGAGGTGTTCGCTCTCACGCCGAAACGGGCCGGCTCGTTCAAATGTTGGTCATACATTGATTTCATCGGCGCTGGAGACGTTTCGCAAAAACGCGACGTTCATTTCACATAAAATTATCGATGGCTTTATGGTGTGGTGGTGAGTGACGGTCGGGCAAAAAAGGGAGAGCATACGCGCAATCGGATTCTGCGGGCGGCGGCGGAGCTGTTGGGCGAAGTTGGTGTGGACGGATTTTCCGCGTCGGCGTTGGCCAAGCGGGCGGGGATCAGCAAGGGGACGATCTTCCATCACTTTCAAAACCTCGACGAAGTGCCGCTCGAGGTGTTGGAGACCCTGCTGTCGCAGGAACTGCTCGATTCATTGCAAATACACACGAGTTTCCCTGTCTACCTCGAACATTTCGGTGGCATCACGCTGGCCACGGCGCGCGAGCAGGGTATGTTTTTACGGGTCTACATCACGTTTTTTGCCCGTGCACTCCACGACGAGCGCTACCGGCAGCGGATCAAGGCACGGATCTCTGAAACCCATGTGCGCATGTGTGCAGCCCTCGGCGAGCGGCTCGATGGGCACCTCGCGGCGAGCGAGGTACAGGCGATCACCGATCTGACCCAAGCGACACTCGATGGGTTGGTCCTGCGCTACTTACTCGATGCCGACGAACAGGTGTTCACCCGCGCGTGGTCATTGCTTGTACAACTTCTTGTCAGCCGCTACGGTCGCAAGACCCGTGTGTGAATCGAGGAGAACGCCAGACGCGTGTATCGTCGAGACGGTCGCAACGTCGTGCAAGCGAGTGGGAGTCGGCGCGCTAGATCGCCATGTTGGCGACCCGGTAGACGACCCAAAACAGGTGGGCCGGGTGGCGCCCTGGGAGCATCTGTTGGGTGCAGCTCATGCTTTTTGCCAGCGAATCGAGGGCCTGTTGAAGGGCGTCGAGCTTGCGCGCTTGGATGTGGTTGGCGACCCCGATCGGTTGCCAGCTGGTCCCCCAGGGGATCATCCAGGACAATAAACAATCGCCGGGGCTCACGGCCTGCACCGCGTTGCCGTCGCGGACGGTCAGTTCTTCGCCACGCAGGAGGTCGCGTCCGCGGATTCGTTGCTTGCGCACATGAAGGTCG
>CAZUPD010000020.1:0-49077 GCA_964621785.1 uncultured Nannocystaceae bacterium | reverse complement strand
AGAGGCAGGCGTCGAGGGCCGCCTCGAGCCGCCCGGTGAGTTCGATCCCCGCGTGTTTGAACAGGTCGACGACACGGATCGAACGCTCGTCTTTCCAGCCGTACATCACGTAGCTGTAAAACGCGGTCTGTAGCTGGGGGTTTTTGCGTTCGTCGGCACTGGCGGCGTTGAAAAACCCCTGGCGGACGTTGGGAAGCACCGGGCCGAGACGCCGGGCGACAAACGACGCGAGCATCTGCTCGAGTTGCTCAAAGTCGGAGCGTTCGTAGCGACCGTAGCGCGAGCCCGTCGGCGGTTGGCTGGTCGGGATCGGTTGGACGACGTAGGGAGAGGCTGCGACCCGACCGGTGCCACGGCGTTTGCGACGGGAACCTTTTTGCTTGGAGGTGTTCATAACGAAGGGCCTGTTTTGGTAGGCGGGTTACTTGCAAAAGCCGTTTTCACAACAGTTTTCACAGGCACCACAGTCAGCATCCTGTACGCACAGGGTTTTGCACGAATTGTTGATACAGCAATTTTCGCAGTCGCCGCAGTCGGCATCCTTGGCACACGGCGTGGGTTTGCGGCAGATACCGCCGACACAACACTCGGTACACGCACCGCAGTCGGCGTCCTCGTGGCAGTCGACACAGGCGTCGGGGATGATGCCCATGGCCCGCGGGACGACGATACTCTCTGTTGTATGTGCACCAAGAGGCGCGGGGTTATCGAGGTTGGAGAAACAGACCTCATCGCCGGCGAGTCCTTTCACCCCGACGAAGTAGGAACCCCATGGCGACACCTCTTCGGAAGCGAGCGGCGCGGCCGGGCAGGTGTCGGCAAACGGTTCGCCATCACCATCGTTGAGCGGAATTTCGTTGAGATTTTCGTCAAAAAACGTCAGCTCAATGCCGGTGACTTCGAGGATGCCGGCATAATCTTGGTTGTTGGGCTGACACGAGCGTGCGAACGATGCGTCGTTGCTCTTAAACGAGACCGAGAACGCCAATGGAGAGCTGATCGGTTCGACGAAATCGTCGCCGACGAGCGTGGCGTCGAGCGGGATGAGATCGTTTTTTTCGGGGGTGACGGCAAAGGTGCCGATCCGAGGCTGGGTGAGGGCGTTGCCCTGGTAGTCGACGGCCGTCAGTCGCCAGGTGTAGCAGTCGCTCGTGCAATTGGCCGCCGGTGGAAGTTGGACGCTCACGGGGATCGTACCTACGCGGACGCAGTCGACGGATGCCGGCGTACGAATCGGTGTATCACCATCTAAAAATTCGAGCTGGAACTCGGCGATGTCGACGGCCGAACACCTCGTGTAGCCACCGAGCAGTTGTTGGCTGACGACAAAGGTGGTGAGTGAGGTGTCGAGATCCTCGCGCGACTCCGGCAACAGGCAGCTCGGGTCGTGGGCGTCGACTAGGCCGTCGACATCGTTGTCGATCCCATCGGCACACTGCGGCGGAACGACGATTTCAATGTCGGTCAGGGCGACCGCCGTTCCCGAGACTGTGAGTTCGCGGGTGGTCGGTGCGACATCGGTAAATGTGCCCCCGGCATGGCTCAGGGGTTCAAACTCGATCCGGTAGGTACCGTCTTCGAGCTCGGGCCCGGGCACCAGCCCGTCGTCGGCAAACTCGGACGGGTAACAGGGGAATGTCCGGGTATCGACAGTGACGCCGTCTTGCAGGCTCGAGACCCGGATCTGGCCGATCCCGACCGCGGAGCATTGGACCGGCGAGGTGAGGTCGACCGCTTCGGCACCCGCTTCGGGCGGAAGTTGCCACCGCATCTCAAAACTCGGTCGGTCGCTACAGCCGGCGAGCACACACGCAACGGTCATGACCATGGCCGAACCAGTGCGGCGACGCGGGTGCAGGGTTGCGAGCATGGGGAGCGGTCTAGCAGTCCGCGGACGAACTTCGCAAGATCGACCGACACAATCGCCGCGACTTGACCTCCGAGATCTCACAAACAGGCCCGATCTATATTGAAATAGCGATGGAGGTGAACGTTGGGCGTTTGAGCCGTCGTTTCTGTCGCCGGGCCGATCACTCGCAAACCGGGGTCGACTCGCAACAGGTGGCGAGATCGAGGTGCAGGTCGCGGTTGGCGTCGAAGTCCTCGGCAAAGTCGAGGGTCGTCAACACCAACTGCTGCACTTGAAGATCGGTGACAAGCCCGGCGGTGACCTTGCGCTGGCGGGCGCCGGGGGTTGCGACACAGGCGCTGGTGAGGGCGCAAGTGCAGGTCTCGGCGTCGCTTTGGCGGGCGACGACGCGGGAGCTGAACACATACGGCTCGTCGCGCGAAGGGACATCGAGGGTCGCCCGCGTGGTCTCGCAGGAAAACACCTGTGGGTCGATGACCTGGCACGCAGGGTCGTCGCAACCGGCAGCACACTCGGGCAGGCAGATGTTGAGCACAACTTCGAGCGCGTAGCGAGTGGCCCCGATCTCTTCATCGAACGTGCCCAACAGCGAGCAGGTGTCCGGGAGGGTGAGGGAGTTGCCGGGCACCACCGGGGAGCTGTCGCGGTCGAGAAACGCCCAGTGTAGCTCGACCTGACCTTCGGTTGTGTTGCAGGCACACACCGAGGCGAGCAATCCCGCGAGTCGAGCCATCCGCCGGGTCGGCCCTTTTGCACAGACGGCACGCAAGTCACACCACAGGCGGCGAAGCACGTCCCCAAGATACATCAGAACCAGCGAATGTACGGTCCGAGGTCGGCGCCCCTGGCCACTGGTTGCGCACGGTTTGAACCTCTCGATTGCGTTGACGCCCCGGGCGCGACGCGTGTAGCCTGCGGCCGTGCTGACGTTGCAACTGGTCTCAAGTCCGGGTCTGCTCGGGGCGGTCGACATCGGAACGCTGCTGTTTTCCTCGCAGGGCATCGTGTTGGTCGTCGTGCTTCTGCTGCTCGCACTTGTGGCGCTGTCGCTGTTCGTGATCTTCTACAAGATGGTTCACGTCAGTCAGGCACAGTCGCAGTCGATCGCGTTCCTCGACAGGTTTTGGGAGAGCAAACGCCTCGACGAAATCTATCAGTCGGCGCAGAAGCTCACCTACAGCCCGATCGCGGCGATGTTTGCCGCGGGTTATGTCGAGCTTTCCAAGGTTAAAAAGAAGTCCGACCAGCCGGCGGCGGGGACGATGCACGAGAAAATGGACGGCATCGAAAACGTCGAACGTGCCCTCGCCCGCGCCCGCGTCAGCGAGATGACCAAGCTGGAAAACCTGCTGCCGTTCCTCGCCACCGTCGGTGCAACCGCCCCGTTCATCGGTCTGTTTGGGACCGTCTGGGGCATCATGGAAGCCTTCCTCAATATCGCCGCCCAGGGCCAGGCCGACCTCGCGACGGTCTCGCAGCCGATCGCCGAAGCGCTGGTCACCACCGCCCTGGCCCTCGCCAGCGCTATTCCCAGCGTGGTTGCCTTCAACTACTTCAACCGCCGCCTCAAGGTGTTGGGCGCCGAGATGGCGACGTTTAGCAACGACTACCTCAACATCGTCAAGCGTCACTTCTTCTAGGTCGGACAACTTCGGGTCATGTCCAAGTACATCGAAGACGGATTGAATGAGGGCGGGCCGGTCGCCGCCATCAACGTCACCTCGCTGGTCGACGTGATGTTCTGTCTGCTGATCATGTTCATGGTCTCGACCCCGTTGATGACCCCCAAAGAAGATGTTGGTCTCGAGATCCCCAAGGCCAAGGCCAACAGCATCGAAGAGGCCGAGTTTGAGCTGTCGGTGATTTCGGTCGACGCCAAGGGTCAGGTCTTCATGGGCTCAACACCACTGTCGGACAAACCCGAGCAGATGGCGACCGAGCTCAGCGCCAACGAAAAGCTCAAAACCGACGGCCGAGCGTTCATCCAGGGCGACGTCAACGTCCCCTACGAAAAAGTCCTTGATGTGCTGGTAGCGCTGCGCAAGGCTGAGGTGAGCAAGGTCGGATTTATCACCGACCCCAACTTCAAGCGCGGAAAATAACGGCCGAATGTAGCGCTGGCGTAAACCGTCTGGCGAATCAGGCCAAATCGCCGCGGCCGTCGTTTACGAACCGAGGAGACAAACATGGCTAAACCGATCCGCAGCTTACCCGCCGTTTTTGCCCCCTTCGCATCGGTTTTCCGCGATATCGCCGACATCTTCCGCAACCCGTTGGCCATGGTCGGGGGCTTTTTGGGCATGTTGCTCAGCAGCACCGTGCTCGTCATCAGCCTGATGGCCGCAGGAGATGCCAACGCCGAGGTCGAGGACGACGAACTCGAGATGGAGTTTCTACCCGGCGAGTTGGTGCGCAAGGGACCCAAGCTCGATCCCAAGGAGCTGCCCGAGAAGATCATCGTCGAGGAGACGGTCGCCGAAGAGATGGCCACCGAAGAATCGGTGACCAAAGAAGAGAAAAAGGTCGAGCCGCCACCCGAGGAAAAAAAGCCGAAAAAAGAAAAGACCAAGAGCACCGAAAAGCCAGACCCGAATAAGAAGAACGCCAAAAAGGCCAAGAAAAACCAAGATAGCAATACGCCCCACAAAGACCCGCCAACGGTCAAAGAGCTCCCGGGCGATCCGTTCGCCGGCCCCAACGGCTGGTCGGACATGGCCAAAGATGGCGACCCCTGGGCGACCGCCGTCATCGGTGCACTCAACGGGATCAAGCCACCGTCCTACGCGGGTGCGGGCAAGCCAGGCACATTAAAGTTCCGCATCACGATCTGCGCCAACGGAACGATCAGCGCCGTCCAACCCAAGAGCTCCACGGGCGACAAGGGCTACGACTTCGGGATCGTCAACGAGGTCAAGCGGGTCAAAATTCCCTCGCCCCCAGCAGCCGTGGCCAAACAGCTCAAAGGCGGTTGCAAGCGGATCCCGTACATTTTCTCCTACGGGAGCAACCGCCGGGTTCGCTAGCAATATGTGTATACAACCGAAATGGCGCCTTCGCGGGCGCCGTTTTGCGTTCAAACGGCAGACGAATCAACATGTTGATACAATAAAAAGGGTGCCTACCTGCTAAAAATCATCCGTCGTACTCACCCACCGGCTCGTCCGCGGTCTGCAGCAACTTGCGGCGGTGGTCGTAAAAGATCGGTTGTTCGTTGCGCAGCAGGTCGACGAGCATCTGCAGCTGCGCCGGCGCGTGGATGCGGTGGAACACGCGATCTTTTTGCAACACCAACACCAAGCCACCGTTGTGGTTGTCGAGATCCCACACCACCCGGTACGCCTCCACCCTCTCACGATCGTTCGTATCCATCTGTACCTCCGGGGTCGGAAGCGTCGGTCTGGACGCGCGGCCCCGAAGAGAGCGTGGCAGTTTCCTGTGACGGGCCCTTCAAGCTTGCGTCACACCTGCGAGCGGGCCTGTGGCAAAGGTTGTGGAGCTTTGCGGAATCCAAGCGAGTGAGCCCGCGGGGGGGCGATTCGCCCGTGAAGTGCGCTGAATAAGCTCAATAATGCCCCACCTGTGGACAATCTTTCAGGGACTTTCCCCCGCGTCGACGGACATGTATGGTTGCTCGACTCTCTGTGGCACAGACCCCTGAGGCATCCACCATGAAGCGTACGTTGCTCGGCACCTCAATTCTCGCAGCTCTCCTAATGGCCGGGGCGTTCTACGCCGGCCACGGCCCCGCCGTCGTCAACGCGGCTCCGGACCAGGGCGTCGACTTAGGCGGGAACACCCGTCTTCTCCGCCTCGCCGTTCCGGCCAGTGGTCGACTCGGCGACATCCTCCGCAAGAACGCGACCATCTCCAGCGGTTTTGAAGTCGTTCCCCGCAAGAGTATTCCGGCCGCGCTCGTCCGGGCCACGCGGTTCGACGCCAAAGGTTGGAACGACATCGGTGTCGACGCTGTGATCCTCTCGACCCAAGTTGGCGCCCAAGTCAAGTTCCAGCTCTACGAGACAGCGCGGGGCAACCGTCCGCTGTTGTCCAAGGGCTATCCCGGCAACGACCCCAACAAGGCCGCCAACCGGTTCATGAACGACATCGTCAACTACTACACCAAAATCCCTGGTGTCTTCGGTTCGCGGATCGCCTTCGTTCGGACCCGGCGCAGCCCCACGGTCAGCAAGAACGTGTACACCGTCGAGATGAACGGCGAGGCTCCGGCTTCGATCACCAACAACCGTTCGCTCAACATCCTCCCGAGCATCGGACCCGGTGGCCAGGTGTTGTTCACCAGCTACGCCAAGCGCAATCCCGATCTGTGGATGAGCAACGGTGGAGCAGCCTCGCGGATCTCCAAGTACCCCGGCCTCAACTTGGGCGGCACCATGAGCCCCAACGGGGCGAGCATCGCCCTCACGCTGACCAAGGACGGCAACTCCGAGATCTACGCCCTCGACCCCAGCGGCAACATCAAGGCCCGTCTGACCAACAACAAGGCCATCGACGGATCGCCGAGTTGGAACCCGGGCAGCAGCCAGCTCGCGTTCGTCTCCAACCGCAACGGTGGGCCCCAGGTGTTCCGCATGGGCGCCAACGGCAGCGGTGCCAAGCGTCTCACTACCAAGGGCAGCTACAATCAAAGCCCCGACTGGAACCCCGGTGCTGGAGCGCTCGCCAACCTGGTCGCCTACTCGGGCCGCGACTCCTCCAACCGCTACGACGTGTTCGCCGTCGACGTCCGTTCCGGCAAGCTCACCCGGCTCACGCAAAACCCAGGGCGCAACCTTTCCCCGACATGGAGCCCCGACGGCCGCATGATTGCGTTCCAGTCGACGCGCGGCGGGGTCTATGTCGCCAACGAACAGGGCAACAACCAGGTCCAGATCATCAAAGCCGGTTCGACCCCCGACTGGGGCCCGAAGGCCTACTAGTTCCGGCTCTGTCCAAAAAAACCTGGCCTCAGCGCCAGGTTTTTTTGTGGTTCGGTGCGGTGACAAATACATGTAGGAACAATCAAAATAGATTGAGATACAATCGATTTTGAAGCCCGGTCGAGTTGTGAACCGCCCGGCACGGGCCATACGCGCCTCGGTACCAATCGGCCGCATCGGTCGAGACCGGACGTGCGTCGCGCGACGACGCACGCACGATTGGGCAATTGGAGCGCGAAGTAGGGTCACTTGATGTACAGAAGGCACGTACAACGCAGCACCCGACTATTGGGGTTGCGGTTTTGTGAAACGGTAACGAGATGAAACGTAAAAACTTGAAATCCTTGGGGTTGGGTCTACTCGGCCTCGGTCTATTCAACGCCTGCGGGCAGCCGGAAGATGTATTTGAGTCGGCCGGGGAGTCGGCAGGGATCGGCATCACTTCTTTGAGTGGCGCGGAAACCAGCGAGAGCGAGAGCGACAGCGACACTGACGCAATGGAAGACAGCGGTTCGGATACCGAGCTCGACACCGACTCCGACACGACCACCCCGGACCCGCAGCCGCAAGGTATGTGTGGCGACGGTCAGCTCGACGAAGGCGAAGAGTGCGACGAGGGGACGCATAACGGTCCCGGCGGCACCTGCCTCGATGGATGTATCATCAACGTCTGTGGCGACGGGGACAAAGGACCCGACGAAATTTGCGACGACGGCGAGCTCAATTCCAACAACGGTGTCTGCAAGGATAACTGTACATTCAATTACTGCGGCGACGGCTTCGTCGGACCCGACGAGGGCTGCGACGACGGTAACAAGGACCACTACGACGCCTGTACCAACGATTGCAAGATTCAAACCTGTGGTGACGGGATCGTCGATGAGGACGAGGAGTGCGACGATGGCAATGACGACAACGAGGATGGCTGTAAAAACACCTGCGTCCTGCCGCCGTCACCCTGTGGCACCCAAGCCCACGAGGCGACCCTCGAAGTGCTCCCGGTGGACATCATCATCGCGATCGACAACTCGGGCAGCATGGGCGCCGAAATCAAGGGCGTCCAAGACAACATCAACATCAACTTCGCCAACATCATCGAGCAGAGCGGGCTCGACTACCGCGTGATCATGCTGAGCGAGCACGGCGACTACAACGGTCCGGAGAGCATTTGTGTGGAGGCACCCCTGAGCGGGATTCCGGAAGGGGGGTGTGCCAATCCACCGTCAAAACCGGTCCACAACCCCGGCAAGTTCTACCACTACAGCGTGCCAGTCGAGAGTCACAACGCGTGGTGCCAGCTGCTCTCCCACTTTCCGACCTCGGCCAAGGACCAGTTTGGCGAAGACGGGTATTCGCAGTGGCTGCGTCCGCAGGCCCACAAGGTGTTCATCGGCATCAGCGACGACGGAATCGCCTGCGGAGATTTCTTCGACGGAGACAACGCGGCCAACGGGACGCAGGCAGCACAGGCCTTCGACGAGGCGTTGTTGGAGCTGTCCCCCGAGCAGTTTGGAAGCTCGGAAAAACGCCGCTACCAGTACTACTCGATCGCCGGGATGGGTTACAACAATCCCCAGTCTGAGCCCTACGGACCCCAGGACCCGATCGTCACCAACACCTGCCCGACTGCAGCCGACAGTGGTACAGGACACCAGGGCATCAGCGTGTTGACCGACGGCTTGCGCTTCCCCCTGTGTGACACCTCGTCGTACGACGCCGTGTTCCAGGCGATCGCTCAAGGGGTCATTGCCGGATCCGCAGTCGCCTGCGAGTTCAAAGTCCCCGAAGCGCCCGAGGGGGAGGAACTCGATCCAAACTCGATCGTCATCAACTACACGCCGATGGGGATGAACGAGACGATTCCGTTTGTCCAGGTCGACGGACCCGAACAGTGTATCGACAACAGCTTTTACATCCTCGATGAAGTCATGCACCTATGCCCCGAAACCTGCGAGATGGTCCAACAGGACTTCGACGCCCAAGTCGGGATCGAGTTCGCCTGCCTCCCAGATGTTGGCTAGCCCGCGTCTGACCACAGATCACTTCGCGCTGAAAATGCATCCGCTGTGAGCAGCCCCGCGCTGGAACGGAGCCTACCCCCGGTAGGTTCCGTTTTGTTGATCCCAAGGTCGCGTGATCGTTCGAGTCTTAAGGGACAGGTCCATCCGGATTGGTGCCTGAACTGTCACAGCGGGGTGGGGAAATGTGTCGGTGCGCAGTCGGTGAGACACGCAGGTCACACAGATATGATGGATGTATACATGTCCAATTGGACATGTCTTTGAGAAACTGTCCCGGCCTTACGAGTACAAATAGGAGATGTGATGGCAAGCGTGAAAAAATTTTCAGCGGTATGGAGCACTGTCTTCGGCGTGAGCCTCTTGACTGGTTGCGGCGGTGGTTCGAGTACGGAGACCGAGTCCGCCAGCGGGGCCAGCGGTACCACAACCGACACAACAATGGACTCGCGCACCGACACGGATAACAGCAACTCGGCCACGGATACCGACGATCCGACGGCGGGCCCGGGGGGTTCCGACTCCAATTCTGATTCGGATTCCTCGAATCCGACGGATGCGACAACGGACGATCCGACGGATGCGACGACGAGTAGCGAGCCGTTTTGCGGCGACGGGCAGGTCGACCCCGGCGAGGAGTGCGACGACGGCAACGCCAACGGACCGGGTGGTGCGTGCCTCGCAGATTGCGTCAACAATGTGTGTGGCGATAACGACAAAGGCCCCGGCGAGGAATGCGACGACGGCGAGAACAATGCCGACAACGGCGTGTGCAAGTCCGACTGCACCCTCAACGTGTGTGGCGATGGAATCGTCGGGCCCGGTGAGGCCTGCGACGACGGTGACCAAGACGATACCGATGAGTGCACCAACGACTGCGCCTTCAAAAGCTGCGGCAATGGGATGCTCGACGAGGGGGAAGAGTGCGACGACGGGAATGACATCCCCGACGACGAGTGCACCAACACCTGTGTGTTCCCACCGTCCCCGTGCGGGACCCAAGCGTTCGAAGCTTCGCTCGAGGTTCAACCGGTCGACATCATCATCTCGATCGACAACTCGGGCAGCATGGGAGCAGAGATCGAAGGGGTACAGGACAACATCAACGTCAACTTTGCCCAGATCATTGAGGACAGTGGACTCGACTATCGCGTGATCATGGTAACCCGCCACGGGAATCTCCCGAGCGAGAGTGTCTGCATCGAAGCTCCACTCAGCGGGATTCCAATTGGGGGATGTAACAATCCACCCGCCGATCCGGTGTTCAACCCCGGAAAATTTTACCACTACTCGGTCGAGATCAGCAGCCACAACATGTGGTGTCGATTGCTGTCCGAGTTTCCAACCACCGCCAATGACGAAAACGGCGAGGATGGGTACTCGCAGTGGCTGCGACCGGAGGCGTTCAAAACGTTCATCGGCATCAGTGATGACGGCATCGATTGCGGCCCCTACGATGACAACGACAATGCCAACGACGGCATGAACGATGCGATGGATTTCGACCAGGACCTCCTGCAACTCTCGCCCGAACACTTTGGTACTTCGGAAGATCGAAACTACGCCTATTACTCGATCGTCGCGATGGCCTTCAACAATCCGCCGACAGAACCATATCCGTTTACGGATCCGATCATTACCGGCCAGTGTCCGACCGCCGCCGACCCCGGCACCGGTCATCAAGGGCTCAGTATCTTGACGGAGTCCCTGCGGTTCCCGCTTTGCGACACGAGTTCGTACGATGCGGTGTTCCAGGCAATCGCCCAGGGCGTGATCGAAGGTTCCGCAGTTGCCTGCGAGTTCCCGGTCCCGGTGCCCGACGACGAGCAGGAAATCGACCTGTCCTCGATCGATATCAGTTACACTCCGATGGGAATGGGCGATCCGATTCCATTTATGCAGGTGGCAAACGTCGACCAGTGTGGACCCAACAGTTTCTACATTTTGGGTGACACCATTTACCTGTGCCCCGAAGCCTGCGATTTGGTCCAGGGAGACTTTGAGGCGGATATCGGTATCGAATACGCCTGTCTGCCCGATCCGGGTTGATCACACATCAGGCACACGCGGGTCGATTGCTCCGGCAGTCGACCCGCATGTACCTCGGACAAACAAACAGGGCGACACACCGCAGTGCATCGCCCTGTTTGTGATTGTTGGCGTTTTCCGGCTCGAATGCGTCAGCCCGCCGAGTTTGCGTAGACCGCGATTGCATTCGGCTCATTGAGTGTGCTGAGATCCTGCGGGCATACGGGAATGTTGCTGTAGCCGTCGATCGTATCGTTCAGTTTTCCCGACGGAATATAGCGGTGAATCCCGGCGGCCCCGCGGCACAGCATCCCGTCGAGGTAAACTCCTTCGAGTTGTGCAGCGACAGGAGCATTGCTGGCATCGAAGAGGTCTTGGCCGGACAGGTCCTCGAGCCAGATCGTCTGTCCGGGGACGGTGTAGGACTCACCGTCGTGGAATGCACGAAACGCATGGTTGATAGCTTTATTTTGTTCGTCGTCCGCAAGCGCACGGGTGTGCGGATCATACTCGTGATCGTAGTGAACATCGAGCAGATCTTGGGGTTTGACCAATGTGTCGCCGAGACATCCCATCATGTCGACTTGATTGTCGGCTTCGATGTCGAGGTCGTTTGCATTGGCGTCGTAGGTCACGCGGACGTTTTGCCCGAACACAACGGCGTGTGTTCTGTTTCCTAGGCCCTCGTCTTCACCGAGCGATTCGCGACAAAATGGCCACTCCGAAGGATACACGGTTGACTCTGGATAGTCCTCGGGATCGATTTCATTCTCAATAGATGTGAACACTTTGTAGTTGGGGACAGTACCGACCTCGACTTGAGGCTCAACAATCAGCATTGTGCCGGTCTCTGGGTTGGCCCCGCCAGTGTCGACGTCGACGGTGAACTCAAGCCAATCCACGTCTTCACCATCGACCGTGACCAAGACAGGTACGCCGAAATTTGCATCCCAGTAGGAGACGTGAAGCTCACCAGTTTTGTCGACCCACCATTCTTCGACATCGAGCCAGTAGTTTTGGATCAGGATCCGACCAGATGTGAACGTGATGGTCCCGCCGTAGTTGACGGCGTCTTCGTCGAAATCCTTGGGCATGACGCTTGTGTTCGTCACGCCGATGACGGGGCCATTTCCGAGGCCACCACTGGGCCCATCGCGGAAAGACGCATTCTCGGCGAAGTCGTTGTGGGATTGCAGCGAGCTATCATCACACCCACCGGCAAGCAGCATCGAGAACACAGGAACCAGGACATTTTTGAACGTTTTCATCACCAAACCTCTTTTCACCGAACACGCTCAACCACTCGCATGTTCTATTTAAAAGGTGGCCGTCGCCCGGCGAACAATTTACTTTTTTCGGTTTTTTTTATCGCTCACTGAAACAATAAATTCGGCCCCTCGGCCGCATCCAACCGCTGGATGGTCGATTTAAACCCACCGATGCGGTAACCTGTCGAAGAGGCAATTGACGGGGCCATGTGCTGCCACTTTTAAATAGGAAGCATCATGTCAAACACCGATCCCAGTTCACAGTCCCGTATCATCGCAAGCCCCGGCCTGCGCCGGTCTCGGAGCCGTGGGCACTCGGCGGCCAAGTCCCGCTCGGGTCTGGGGGAGTTGACGTCGGGGGGTTCGGGTTCGCGGCCCCGCAGCCGGCGGCCGAGCAGCGATCCACTGGGGATGCAGCTGCTCAAGCAGGCTCTGTTTCCCAAGCGCACCCAGCCGGTTTCGATCGGCCGGTTTCGCGTCCTGCGTCTGATCGGGCACGGCGGAATGGGTGCTGTATATGCATGTTACGATGAGCTGCTCGACCGCAAAGTCGCGGTCAAGATCCTCAAGATCGAGTCGCGCGACCGCGACCTCGCATCCTCGCGCCTGATCCGCGAGGGCCAGGCGTTGGCCCGGTTGTCCCACCCCAACGTGGTCACGGTCCACGAAGTCGGACGCTCGGACGACGAGGTGTATGTCGCGATGGAGTTTGTCCGCGGGTCGAGCCTCGATCAGTGGGCCGTCCAGGAACGAACCTGGCGAGATGTACTTAAAGTGTTTCTTCAGGCAGGTCGTGGACTGATCGCGGCGCACCGCGTGGGCATCATCCACCGCGACTTCAAGCCACAAAATGTGATCGTCAGCGAAGATGAGATCGTCAAGGTGCTCGACTTTGGCCTGGCCCGCGCAAGTGGTGAAGAAGTGCATGCAGGGATGTTTGAGAGTCAGCCCGACCATGCCGCGGCATCGAGCTCCGAACTGTTGCGCTCGCTGACGGTGACCGGCACGTTGGTGGGCACGCCGGCGTACATGTCCCCCGAGCAATATCTCGGTCAACCGGTGACGGCGGCGAGCGATCAATTTAGTTTCTGCGTGTCGCTGTACCAATGCCTCTACGGGCTGTTGCCGTTCTCGACCACCTCGCTGACCGACCTGCGCGCGGATGTGTTGGCCGGTCGGGTCACGCCTGCACCGCTGCGGACCCAAGCCCCCGGGTGGATCTATAAATGTCTGCACCGCGGGATGTCGGCCAAGCCCGGAGACCGCTATCCCACGATGCAGGCGCTGCTCGCTGCCCTCGACCGTCAGCAGACGGCGCGGAAGACCTGGATCGCGGCCGCGACCACAACCGCACTCGCCGGTGTCGTCGGGTTTATGACCGCGAGTTCCAATCCCTCGGTCGAGATTTGCCCGGACGCCAGTGCTGAACTCGTCGGTGTGTGGGATCAGCCGACCCAAGAAGCTGTCCGAACAGCCATCATCCAAACTGGCGCAACCCAGGCCGAGGATTTGCTGGCGGCCGTCGTGCCCCAACTCGATGCCTACACCGAGGAATGGAGACAGATGCGCAATGAGGCGTGTTTGGCCCACGCCGAGGGCCGCCAAGGGGACGGATTGTTCAACCTACGGACGGCCTGTCTAGATCAGCGCCGCGCCGGCGTGCAGGCTGTGGTCGATGTTTTTCAAACCGCGGATGCCAAGAACCTCGGAAGTCTTGCTCAAGCAGCGGCGGCGCTTCCTTCACTGGCACCATGTGCCGACTCGGATGGGTTGCTGGCCGAAGTAAGCCCCCCTGACGACCCAGCGTTGCGGGAGCGCGTGCAGGGCCATCGCGAGGAACTCGCACGGGCGAATGTCCTGAAGTACGCGGGGAAGGTTCAAGCAGGTATCGATCTTTTAGATGAGATTTCGGCCGACGAGGATGCGATGGCCTATTTACCACTGGCTGCGGAGGTTGAACTCCACCGCGGGTTTCTGCAGCTTGCAATGAACGATGTGGGAGCCGAAGACTCGTATGAAAAGTCGATGCATATGGCGATTCGGGCGGGGCATCTAAAGGCAGCTGCACAAGCGAGTTCGCGGCTTTCGTTCTTCCAGGCCGAGGGGTTGGGCAAACTAGATCGTGTCAGTACGGACCTGCCACTTGTTGAAGCCCTGAATAGCCATGTTGAGGGTGACATTGATCTCTACGCCGAGTACCTCAATAATCTCGGCTGGGTTCGATCCCTCATGGGGGAGCGACGAAAAGCGAGGAGGTTGCTCGAAGAAGCCGATGCTCTGAGGATAAAACACAATCGTGGTCAGACACCGTTGGCGGTTGGAACGCTCTACAATCTCGGTCGACTCGCCGAAGATGAAGGGCGAATTGTCGATGCTGTGGAGTATTATAAAACTGCGATTGAACGCTCAGAACAGTATGGATCATGGGCAGTTCGAGAGTTGGAGGTTGCGGTGGCGAGCATGCTTGCCGAACTCGGAATGCTTCAAGAAGCTCGAGAAAAAAATCAGAAACTGATCGACGAAGCGGTCAGGTCGAAGGACGAAGCCTTTAAGGCGAGAGCTTTATTTTTCTTTGCAAGGTGTGAGCTCCGGGATGGAAACGCAACACTTGCACGCGAGCTCGTCGAACAAGGGACCAGAAAGTTTCCCAAGGATTCGGTTAACTATGATCTGTTTCGTAATCTAGCGATGAGGTCAGCAGCGGCCAGCGGAGACTCCGAGTCCGTACGTCGTGTCTACGAGGAGGCTCAGCGTCGCTTCGACACATATCCGGATCCGACAGGGATTCGCCGTGCCAAATTTCTCCTTGACTATGGCATCTCACTAATGAGTTTGGGCCGTCCGGACGAGGCTCTTGTTCCACTTCAAAAACTCCAGCCCTTGCTCACGGAACAAGTGGTCGCAATCCAACCTGCGATCGCACCTCGCCTCTCGCTCGCCCTCGGTCGGGCGTACCGCGAATCAGGCAATCTCGAATCAGCCAAATCAGCCCTCGAGCAGGCATTGAGCCAATACGGTGAAGGTTGGCCGATCGAGCGTGCGGACACCTATTACGAACTCGGCCTTACTGCGTTTGGCCAGCGGCAACTCGACGAGGCCGCCCGTTTACTTACCGAAGCGGAATCGATCTACACGGCGACAGCCGACGCGGATTTTCTGCCCCTGGCAAGGGCTCGCTTTGCCCTCGCCCGAGTACTCACTTCGGACTCGGGATTTGCCCCGGCGGGAGCACGGGAAGCGGCACAATCGGCGCTCGAAGTCTTGCGGGCCAAGGCACAACCGGACGACGTTGCTGCGGTCGAGGCTTGGTTGGCCCAGCTTCAATAGGTGTTGGCAAGCAGGCATGCCATGCGTCACCGTGGTCGAGTCGTCGAATGTGGCCTCTCGTATACGACGCGTCGCTCACCTACTTGTGATAGCCTAGGAGCGTGGTTTTTCTCGCGTGTCGCCTCGCGCAAGACTTTTTGACGCGGTGGAGTTTTGTGAAACGCAGCTGCACGAGCGGTGCCGCAGGTTTGACGAATCTCCACCGCGTCGCAAGGGATCAGCGCAGCGGCGCGTCGAAAAAGCTACCAGTTCTAGGGGACAGATACGAATGGAAGTCTGTCGGCGATGGCCATGGGTGATGACCGTGCAAAACCTCGAAGCATCCGGGAGCTCGGTGTTCTCGACACGGTGAGCGAGGCCCATGCGCCACCCAGGGACTTGGGGGACCTCGGGATTCTCGATACGATTTTTCGGACCCGCATCGATGATCCATCAGCCCCGCGTGCACAATCGCGGGACTTGACGTCATCTGGCACTCTTGTGAAGCCGGTGCGGATCGGCCATTTCACTGTGTTGCGCAAACTCGGCCAAGGGGGGATGGGTGATGTGTATGCGTGCTACGACGAGATGCTCGATCGCAAAGTCGCCGTCAAAGTACATCGACTTACGATGGTGCGCGACCGGGAACTCGCCTCTGCGCGCCTGATCCGTGAGGGCCAGGCGCTCGCACGGCTGGCCCATCCCAATGTGGTCACAGTGTACGAAGTCGGTGGATCGAGCGCGGGTGTCTATGTCGCGATGGAGTTTGTCCGCGGACGCACACTCGAAGAGTGGGCGGGGCAAGGTCGTGATTGGCGAGAGATTCTCGATATGTTCGATCAGGCAGGTCGCGGGCTCGCGGCAGCACACGCCGTCGGGATCGTCCACCGAGATGTGAAGCCACAAAACGTACTCGTCGATGAGGGGGGCCGCGTCAAGGTCCTCGATTTTGGTCTCGCTTTGACCACCGGACCGGAGGAGGTCGACGCCGACGCGAACGAATCCAGGGTGACAGCTTCGATGCCCATGCCATCGCTAACTGCCACAGGTGCACTCGCTGGGACGCCGGCGTATATGTCCCCCGAGCAATATCTCGGCCAGTCGGTGACCGCATCGAGTGATCAATACAGTTTTTGCGTTTCGCTGTATCAATGCCTTTACGGAGGGCTCCCTTTTTCGGCGACTTCGATTGCGCAACTCCGGATGGACATCGTCGAAGGTCGGATCGTTGAACCCGACAAGCGCTCGGTGCCTGGTTGGGTCTACAAGTGCTTGCGCCGGGGAATGTCGACCGATCCCGCGGACCGTTACGGGTCGATGGATGCCCTGCTCGCGGCCCTTGATCGCCGTCGGACAACTCGCAGGATTTCGGGTGCGGTGCTCGGGGCCACGGTCGCGGGGATACTCGGGTTTGCGGTGGCGCGTTCGAGTTCGCAGGTTGAAATCTGCCCCGATGCAGGGCGCGAGCTCACCGATATCTGGGACGAGGATCGCAGCGCGAAGGTGGCCGCCGCGGTCGCAACGAGCCCGTCACCGTATGCCGGGAAGTTCGTCCAACACGTGCTGCCGCAGCTCGATCAATATGCAGATACATGGATAACCCAGCGCAACGAAGCGTGCCTCGCCCATGCCGAAGGCCGTCAAGCCGAGCGCCTGTTCGAGCGGCGGATCGCCTGCCTCGACCAGCGACGCGCGGGATTGCAGGCCGCTGTTGATGTCTTGGAGTCGGCGGAGAGCGACCCCCTCGAAGCTGCAGGTCAGGCTGTGTTTGCGCTCCCGTCACTCACACGTTGTAGCGACGCAGATGCGCTGTTGGCCGAGGTCGAGCCGCCCGAAGATTCCGAGCTGCGTGAGCGTGTCCAGACCCACCGCGAGAGTCTCGCCCGGGCGAATGTCCTGAAGTACGCGGGAAAGGTTCAAGCTGGTATCGATCTTTTAGATGACATTTCGGCCGACGAGGATGCGATGGCCTATTTACCACTGGCTGCGGAGGTTGAACTCCACCGCGGGTTTCTACAGTTTGCAATGAACGATGTGGCAGCCGAAGACTCGTATGAAAAGTCAATGCATATGGCTGTAAAGGCGGGGCACTTGAAGGCAGCTGCACAAGCGAGTTCGCGTCTCGCGTATTTTCGGGCGGAGATATTGGGAAAATTAGACCGTGTCAATGCAGATTTGCCACTGGTCGAAGCTCTGAATTCCCATGTCGAAAGCGATGTCGATCTCTTTGCTGAGCACCTCAACAATCTTGGTTGGATTCGATCCCTTCTAGGAGATCGTCAGGAAGGGACGGAACTTCTAGAAAAAGCCGATGCTCTCCGGAAAAAGCATAATCGTGCACAGACACCATTGGCAGTTGGAACGCTCTTCAACCTCGGTCGACTCGCGGAAGATGCGGGGCAACACGCTCGAGCTGTGGAGATTTATCGCTCGGCGATTTCCCGCTCAGGCCAGCTTGGCCCATGGGTAAAACTACGGTTTGAGGGGTACATCGCAGTTGGGTCTATTGAGCTTGGAAAGCTTAGCGAAGCTAGGAAGAAGTACCAGAGATTACTCAACGAGGCTGTGAGCACCAACGACCATGCCCACAGGGCAACGATTTTATTCTTTATGGCAAGGTGTGAGCTACGGGATGGGAATGCATTACTCGCCCGTGAGTTCGTCGAGCAAGGAGCCAGAGGCTACCCAAAAGACTCCATTCGCTATGATTTATACCATAACTTAATCATGAAAGTAGCCGCAGCCAGCGGAGACTCCGAATCAGTACAAGCACTCTACGAAGAGGCCCAGCAGCGTCTTGACAAATCTCCAGACCCGACGGGCCGTCGCCGTTCCAAACTTCTCCTTGCTTACGGCAACTCCTTGACCGACTTGGGCCGTCCGGACGAAGCACTCCTACAGCTTCAAAAGCTTCGGTCCTCACTTTCGAATCAAGTCGTTGCAATCGAACCTGCGATTGCACCCAGGCTTTCACTTGCGCTCGGTCGGGCGTACCGCGAGATCGGAGATTTTGGGGCGGCCAAATCGGCCCTCGAGCAGGCATTGAGCCAATATGGTGAAGGTTGGCCAATCGAGCGTGCGGATACCTTGTACGAGTTGGGTCTCGCGGCATATGGACAGCGACAACTCGGCGAAGCCGCCCGTTTGCTTACCGAAGCGGAATCGCTGTACACGGTGACAGCCGACGCCGATTTTTTGCCGCTGGCCAAGGCTCGCTTTGCCCGCGCCCAGGTACTGACGACGGACTTGGGAGCTGTTTCGGACGGCGCACGGGAAGCGGCACAATCGGCACTCGAGGTCTTTCGAGCCAAGAACCAGGCGGACGACGTCGCAGCGGTCGAGGCTTGGTTGGCCCGGTTTCAATAAAGTGAGTGTACAAGTTGCTGCGTCATGCATGGGATGTGTTGCGACGCCGCCCGGCGTCACGAAGAGTGCCAGTGTCGAATCCGGCGACGCCGAGTGATGCTCGGGGCTCAAGGTGTCGAGTTCTTCGGTTCCTGTCCGATAGAGCATGTACTAATTTGCCCAGCCGAACGAGTCGAGGCCGTCCGTGACGGGCGAAATATTGGCGCACTTTTTCCAATTGAATGTCGCAGGAGGTGCACCTTTTAAGTGAATGTGACGAGATATCAGGTTCGTACCGACCCCTCTGGGTAAGCCTCGATTGTTCGGTCAAATGGAGTGCAACGGATTCGAACTGCGACGCACGAAAGATCTGCCTGAGGCGACGCGCCGGAACCCCGGGCCACGGCGATTTTTCAGTCATCATAATGATGCAGATACAAATTGATAGTTTGTTCACGAGTTTTTAACCGCAACCCGCCGGCCAACCGTCATGCGCAAATGCAGGTTCCTGTGGCGGGTTGTGTATCGATGTTCGGACGCGTTACCGAAGGGTCACGTTGTGACGTTTCGCCCGCGGCCGAGTGGAGGGTCGACAGATGTACGCTTATCCGCAGCAAAACCCCATTCTCGACCACGGGATCTCTTGTCGGCGCGACGCTGACACTGTACGATGGGACACTCACTCGCAGAGTTCTGTGCTCTCGCGGGGTCGCAACGAGGAGGGACCCGTGGAGGTTGAATCGCAGAGTCAACCTTGGATTGCAGTCGCGGCAGTTCTGACGGTCGTCCTCCAAGTCTTCGCCCATGCTCCGCTGTGGATCATTGGTTGTACGCTGGTCGCGGCTGTGTGTGTGATCGCGTCGCTGTTGTTGGCGAGGCGGTCTCGAGCGGTCGTGGTCACGACCCTGCTCATCAGCGCCGGTCTCCTGGTTCCCGTTGGGTTGGGCGATCTGCTTGCGCTGGTGATGCTGGCCACCGTGATTCAAGTGGTCGCCACGGTCGTGCTTCCGCGACGGGGTGCCTATCTCGTGGTCGGTACCACCGCTGCGGCGGCGGCGATTAGTTTGTTTCTCGAACAGCCAGACAGTGCCTTGCCGGTCGCAATCGCGACCTTGGGCCTTGGCTGTGCACTTGTACATGTCGTAGCGTTCTCGTTGCGTGAAGCCGAAAACACGCATCTGCAACAAATTAGTCAGCAGGCCACGCGTCTGGTCGGGCCGACGCGCGTCGAGCTCAATCGGATCAAGCACGAACTCGATCTCGTGACCAGCTTGCTGCGCCACGAGGCGGACTCGCGCCAGAATGCCGAGTCGCAGCTGCTCGAGGCATTCCGGATAAAAGAGGCGTTTCTCGCCACCATGAGCCACGAGTTGCGCACACCGTTGCATCAGATCATCGGCTACAGCGAGCTTTTGATCGAGGAAGCTGAAGATGGCGACCCGACCGAACTCGCGGGGGACGTGACGCGGATCCAAGAGGCGGCCATGAATCTGTTCGACATCATCAGCAACGTGCTCGATCAGTCACAAATCGAGTCGGGCACGATGACGACGGATCCCGTGCCGATCGACCTCGCCGAGTTCGTCGAGCGTCTGATCCAAAGTTTTGCCACCCAGGCGCGCACCCGCGGCAACACCTTGCGGCTGCGTTGCCCCGAAGACATCGGCTCGGTGGTCAGCGACAGCGAAAAACTGCAGACCATCCTCAAAAATCTGCTCAGCAATGCTTGTAAGTTCACCGAAAACGGCACGATCCGACTTTCACTCGAGCGCGACGTCGAAGCCGACGAGCCGACCTATGTGTTTTCAGTCAGCGATACCGGCATCGGGATCGATCCCAACGAGATGGAGCGGCTGTTTCGGCCGTTTGAGCAGGCCGATGGATCGAGCACCCGGCGGTTTGACGGGGCTGGACTCGGACTCGCCGTCAGTCGCAACCTCGCGGCGATTTTGGGCGGTACGCTGACGGCTAGCAGCCAGTTGGGGGAAGGGTCGACCTTTACCCTGCGGTTGCCGGCGCGGTGGTCCCAAATGGGCGATGCCAGTCTGATTGTGCGCTCGGTTGCCATCGACCCTCGCGACCTCAAACTCGATAGCGGATTGAAGAGCGCCTAACCACCCGGGTGTCAGACATCTACTGGTTTGTTGGTATCGTCCGGGCCTCCCATCGGCTCGTATCCGGTTCACAGGTTTCGGTGTATCATCATCGAAATCCGTTCCACGATCGGAAGCGTGATTTTTTCCAACCTCTGACGTTCGGTGATAGGCTTTGCAGTCCACAAAACTTCCAGCACGACCAGCGCAACTGCTTGATTTGAAACGCATCGTCGCCGCAACCTTCAGCGCGAGACGACGCGCGAAAAAAACACTGGGGTACTAGCCGATGCAGCTCGCTCGCAGACTTTTGATCCTCGCAGCACTCACACTCTCGGCGTGGGCGGTTTGGTGGATGACGTTGCAGGGGACCGCCCCGACAGCTCCCCCGACGGCACAGGCTGAGTTGCGGGACTCGTCTGGGGAGCATGTCGGCGTCGCGTCGCGAAAGAATGGACATACACAAAAAACGGCCACGTCCACGAAGCAGGTTCCCCGGGCCGTTTCGGGACCTCGGGGAGTCATCGGCTCGCCCAAACCGGTCGCACGGGTTGCGCCAGCGGTTTCACGCCCACCGCCAGAGGCGGCGCCCGGGCTGCCCCATCCCGAGGATCGAGCCTACGGGGAGCTGACTGATCGTACAGGTCGTGCGAACGACCTCGGAAGACAGCTGCATGCCGAGTTTATGCCCTTGGCCAACGAGTGTATCGAGATGGCGCATCAGCGTGATCCAAAGCTCGCCGGTCTGTTGTCGTTCGCCGTCGATGTCGTCCCGCTCGAAGATGGGGACGCGGTGTTGGTCGAGTCCGTACGCCTTCAAGACGACAACGAGATTCGCGACGAGGAGCTGATCGAGTGCATCGAGCAGACGACCCTTTCAGTCGAAGGGCTGACCGATCCTGAGAGCTTTGCCATCACCATGCCCATCGATCCTGTGTGATCAAACAACTTCTGCTACTCGTCGCGCTTCATCGACTCGCGCAGCTGCTTGGCCCAGCCGTCGAGGTCGGTCACCGTACTCTGGAGCAGTTGAGGCGAGCGCGAGAGTTTTTTGAGTTGGCGCTCCAGCAGTTGTTTGGCCCGGCGAAGTCGTGTGCGTGCGGTTCCTTCGGGGACGTCGAGCACAGCCGCAAGTTCCTTCGCCGTCATCGCCTCCCAGTAGTAGAGCTCGATGATGAGCTGGAACTCGAGCGGGATACCGCGCAGTGCTTGGAGCAGCAGTTCGGCCTCCTGTGCCTGGGCCAGTAGATTGGTCGGTGAGACACCGAGGTCGGCAACTGAGGCGGTCTGCGGTTGAAAACGTTCGCGAAACCGCTTGGCCCCGCGGTAGTGCTCGTACAAAACGTTACGGGCGATTCCAAACAAGAAACACCGGTACGGCGTCCCCTCGCGCATGCGGTGGTGCTTTTCAAGCATCCGCAAAAATGTGCGCTGAATCAGGTCGGGAGCTTCGTCCCCCACCTTGGTGCGGAAAAAGCAGGCAAGACCGTCGTAGTGGCGCTCGACGAGTAACTCGCCAGCCGCTTCGTCGCCACCTCGCCAAGCTTCGAGAAGTCCCCGATCGTCCTCCATGGGTGGCGGCAGGCTACCACAGACCCGGGCCCGGCGAGCAGGTTTTCACGCGCACCCGAACGTGCGTACGGACAGGGAACCACGGGCCGAAACCCGTGGTTCCCTCAAAGTGCGCCAGTCGAGGAATGATTTGTCGAAATACCGAGGCCCGGATGCCTCACTCGCGTGCGGAAATGAAGCTCGCAAAGATACGAATCCACTGGATACTGAGACCGAAGAGTGATGGTGATTGGGTGGTTGGTTGAGGTGATGAGGGTATGCATTCAACGGTCCACATATATCGATCATATCTTCGCATGTTTGTTCACTTCATTGTGCAAGTGCGGTGAGACACCCGGGCTCGGAATTCGGGGGATTGCGCCGTAGCGCAGGTAATTGTGTGTTGTTCGGAGTCGTCTTATTCAGCGATAGAGGCGATCCTCCGAATGAGTTGAGATGTGTTGATCATCGTAGCAGGAATCGATCGCGCTACGGCGGTGCCGCCGAGAGTATGGGAGGGGAGAGCGAGAGAGCGCAGAGAGAGAAGTCGCATCGGTGTGTCGAGGAGTCGGTTTGTGGCAGCAGCGCCGTATGTTCGTCACGTCTCATTCGAAAAGTGCAGATGACGGGCACTTCAATTGGGTTTTTTCGCAGCTCGTTCACGCGCGGGCTCACAGGCCGATTTGAGCCCCGAAGGACACGACTGAAATGTCCCGAAAAACCACACGAGACTTCGACCCAGATTGATGGGAGAGACGGGGTCGTGTGGGGGCTGTCGGCCGAATACTGGTTGTCATCATTCCGATGTCATCGAATCGGCCGCGACGAGCGAGGTTTGCAATGTGCTGAACCGTGGGTGCAGAGAATCATTGCATGTAGTTGAAGTCGAGGCCCGTTGATGTGTTGTGGTGTCGACCACAACATGACCGTGGAACCGCCCACGTGTGAAAACCCTGCGGGGACGTGTTGCTCGGGGTCCGACGATCGGGGATCGTCCCGTGCGTGACGACGCGAACAACCTTGCAGGAGCGGGTGTCCGGATGACCAGGCGGGTTCGTGTCGTCGCCGATGCGGCGATCGTCGGCGTGCAGTCGCTCCTCGGCTCGACTGCGGATGTCATCTGTGTCGATGGGCGGGAGCTGACACGGGCACGCCTGCTGGAGACCGCCGCAGAAGCTCTGCTGGTACGTAGCGTCACGCGAATCGATCGCGAGCTGCTCGCCGAGACCGAAGTACGCTTCGTGGCATCGGCCACCGCCGGTGTCGATCATGTCGATCAAACGTGGCTGCGGCACCGGGGGATACATTTTGCATATGCACCGGGTTGCAATGCCCCCGCCGTCGTCCATTGGGTCATCGCGGCAATGTTGTGGGCCGCACACGCCGGTACCTGGACGTTTGCGGGGCCGGTCGGTGTGGTTGGGTTTGGCAACATCGGGCGGCGTTTGGTCGCGGTGCTCGAGGCCTTGGGGATCGATTGCCTTGTGTGTGACCCACCACTTCAGGACGCTGGCTCCCAGGAGAGGTCGTGGGCTTCGCTCGACACGATCTTGCGGACCTGCCCAATCGTGTCACTGCATGTTCCGCTGACGCACGCACCCACGTCCTCGCATCCCACTGCGGGAATGATCCATGGGGAGTGTGGCTACCGAGGTTGCCTCATCAACACCAGTCGCGGGCCTGTATGTACACCGAGTTTTTTGGCTCAGGCCGCCCCGCAGAGTCTGATTGTGGATGTTTGGCCGCAAGAGCCGGAACTCCCGTGGTCGTTGCTGGCGCGCCCCGATGGCCCGGTCTGGCTGGCGAGCCCCCACGTGGCGGGGTATAGCCGCGAGAGCAAAGCGCGGGCGACCGCGATGGTGGTCGAGTCATTGAGGACATGTTTTTCGAGTCGGATCGAGCGTTCTACGGCGCCTGTCCTCCCCTCGCCGGTGCACCTCGGACCGCAGGAGTTTTCGTCGGCATCGCACCCAATTGATGTGTGTGCAATGATTCTCGGCGCCACCTGTGCACTCGCACACGACGATGCCCGTGTGCGCGGGTTGGCCCAACTCCCGCGCGCGCAGCGTGCCACCGCGTTTGAGGCGTTGCGTCGCAACTATGACCTTCGCCGGCAGCCAGATAGCTATGTGCTCGGTCCCGAGTTGCAACGGCAGCTGCGACCGTGGGCCCAACGTTCGCTTGTCGCGGGTGGGCCAGCGCTCGCAACAGCGCTCGAGATCTTCGGATTTACATACGTGTGACAACAACCGAGCGTGTGAACGCAAGGGCATTTGCGGTCCGTCAACATCTCGATTTGGACATGGATTGGGTACGCGACACGACCGGGGGGCCGGTGTTGTGACACATCCTCGCACGTCGTGTTCATGTCTACATAGACATGTGTTTTTGGTCATGTAAAATCGGGCTCTGCTTGTTGTGGAGTAACCATGCGAAGAAAATTAATTTGGACATTTGTGACCCCTCTGACCCTGCTGGCCTTCGGTTGCGGGGGAGGTGACGAGACGACGACCGAGAGCGGGACCGCTGGTACCCTCGGAACGACGGAGACAGACACGACGACGCAGAGCACTTCGGAAACCTCGGGCAGTATGTCGATGACCGACACCAGCCCGAGTGGGAGTGAAACCGTAGGGGAGACGGATAGTACGACCGCCGGGCCGACCGATTCGGAAACCGACCCGACCGACTCAGAGACGACGACCGATTCGGAGACGGGGGTCGAGTGTCTGGATGAGGAAATTACCTGTGGCTCGGATTGCTGTCCTTCCGAGCAGGTTTGTTTTGAAGGTGCATGTGCAGATGATTGCGGTGGCGAACCTCCCTGCGGCCCCGACCGCATTTGCTGTGGCGACAGTGACGTCTGTTACCTCGATCAGTGTGTGACACCGGGTGACAGTTGTACGGAAACCCTGTGCGCGACCAAGGACGAGCAGCAACAATGCGCCAGCGGATTTGTCTGCGACCCGCAGCTCGGCCTGTGTGTGCCGTCCCAGGCCGACCCGACTTGCACATACATTCCACCGCAAAATGTGTTCAACCCGGTGCCGCTGTTTACCTGGGGTTTTCGCGATACCGTCAACTGCAACGATGATAGCCAGTGCCAAAACGCAGAAACGTGTATGGATGGCACCTGCCAAATTACGTGGAACCACGTGGAACCGGCCGACGCCCCCACCAACATTCAGGTGTCGTCGATTCCGGTGGTCGCCGACCTCGACGACAACTGCATCCCGGACGTTATCTTCAACACGTATATTGCGAGCCAGTTCACCAGCAACGGGGTGATGCGGGCAGTTCGGGGGGATACCGGGGAGCTTTTGTGGTCGGTGACCGATCCGATGTATCAGTCTGATGGGACAGCCAATCCGGCAGTCGGTGATATCGACAGCGATGGCCTGCCCGAAGTGATCGTTCAGGGCGAAGGCAAGTACCTGATCGCGATCGATTCGGACGGTACTCCGCTATGGCGTTCGGACAACTTCGCAGGGGGCGAGAACAGTGGCGCGGTGTCGCTGGCGAACCTCGATGGCGAGGGTGACCCCGAGATCATTTTTGGAGCCGCGGTCTTCGACTCGTCGGGGACGCTGGTTTGGGAGGGCAACCAGGGCATCGGCCAACAGGGTCAGGGACCGATTTCCTGTATTGCCGATGTCGATGTCGATGGTCGTCCCGAGCTCATCGGCGGGAAGACGGCCTATTCGTTCACCGGTACCATCGCCGGCAACGACTTTATGGGCACGACGCTGTGGGACTCGAGTATCGGGGACGGGCGTTGTGGTGTCGCCGACTTCGATCTCGACGGTCTGCCGGAGGTGATCATCGTCCGCGGTGGCAACATCTACGCGCTCAATGGTCAAGACGGCACCCAGCTTGCGGTGTTCGATATGCCGGACGGCAACAACAGCGGGGGTGCACCCAACATCGCGGATTTCAACGGCGACGGCCAGCCCGACATCGGCACCGCCGGATCGACGCGGTACGTCGTGGTGACGTTTGATGGCACAGATTTCACCGAGTTGTGGCGGGCAACCGTGGAGGATGACTCCTCGCGGGTCACCGGCTCGTCGGTGTTCGACTTCGACGGCGATGGCCGCAACGAGGTGGTCTACAACGACGAGTACTATATCCGCATCTACCCAGGGGTCGAGCCAGATTGCCAGGAAGACCCCCCAGGGCCCGATTGCGATGGGATCATGACAGATAACGAAGTGTTGTACCGCGACTACAACTCCTCCCGCACGCGGACCGAGTATCCCGTGATCGCCGATGTCGACGGTGACTTCAAGGCCGAGATTGTATTTGCAACCAATAATGATGTCGGTTGGGGACGTGACGCCGGGATCGAGGTGTTGCAGGACAGCCTCGACAACTGGGTATCGACCCGTCCGGTGTGGAACCAGCACTCGTACCACATCACAAATGTCGGCGACCTCGGTGAGATTCCGGTGGTCGAGGAGAACAGTTGGCAGTGGCCGATCGACGATCCGCTCAACAGTTACCGCCGCAATACCCAGGGTTCGACCTCGTTTTGCGCCCCCGACCTGGTGCCGTTTGACCTCCAGGCCGCACCCTCGTCCTGCCCGGATCTGCAACTCTCCGCCCGCGTCGCCAACATCGGCTGTCTCGGTGTGGGCCCCGGGGTCAACGTATCGTTTTACGAGGATTCGCTCGGCTACCTGGGCACGGTGCAGACGCAAAATGCAATCCCGGCCGGTGCTTCGGAACAGGTGACACTGTTTGTCGATGCCGATGTGGTCGACGGGACGATCTGGGTGAAGGTCGACGACGACGGGATGGATATGGGCAAGCTCAACGAGTGTGTCGAGGACAACAATGTGTCCGAGATGCTCCCTGCCTGCCAGCAGGTCGGTTAGCCTCCGGCATCAATCGGCGTAGAAGTTCTCGACCGCCCGGGCGATCTGGCGGTCGACAAATCGCGGCACGAATGGCTTGAGCCACACCGCCAACTTGCCCCCGGCTGTCATCACGAGCTCGCGCTTGCGCCTGCGCATCGCCTGGATGATTTGACGTGAACATTCCTCGACGGACATCTGTTTTTTATCGCTGAAGTCCTGACCGGAATCGCTGTGGACACCGTGTTTGTCGAGCTTGCGGGCGTGGATTTTGGTGTCGACCGGGCCGGGGGATACGACCAAGACCGCGACTCCTTGGGTTTCGATTTCGAGGCGCAGCGAGTCGAGAAATCCCTGCACGGCGTGCTTGCTGCCGGCGTAGCCGGTCGACCGGGGAAACCCGGTCTTGCCCTGCAGCGACGACACACCGACGATCAGCCCACGGGTCGCTCGCAACAGCGGCAGGGCGTAGTAGGTGCAGTACACGGTGCCCAGGTAGTTGACCCGCATCAGTCGCTCAAAGATCGCCAGATCCTCGAGTTCGTCGAACCGCGTGCTCATCGAAATCCCGGCGTTGTTGATCAGAATGTCCAGGCCACCGAGGTGGGTCGACGCCGTCTCGATCAGGTGTTGGCAGGCGGCCTGGTCTCCGACATCGGTCGGGACAGCGAACACTTCCCCGGGGAGTTGTGCACACGCGTCGACGACTGCCTGCAACTTGTCAGCGTTGCGTGCTGCGATCACAACCCGTGCACCCTCCCGGGCCAGGGCCAGAGCCAGTCCGTGCCCGATTCCCTCGGACGCCCCCGTCAGTACAATCCGCTTGCCGTGCATAGGCGAAGAGGTAGCAGGTGCGCCGCGTGCCGCCAAGTATTCGCCTGCGGCGGTCGCGGATAGAAGTCACGGATGCGGAGAGGTCATGGGCGTTCATGAACAAATACATTGTATACACATGAAATAGTTGTGTGTACATTGTTTTAGTGTCGAGCCAGGCTACGGATCATCCCACAGTGGCAGACCACAATCGGTGGGATAGCGGCACAAACTGTAGGCCTCGTCCCAGCACGCATATGCCTGGGTCGGCTCGTGAAACCGGCTCTCACAGCAGGATTTGCAGGCCTCTTCGTAGGAGGTGAAACTCGCCGAGACAAAGCACGACTCGACGCCCTGGGGGCAACCGTCGGGGTGGGCCTCTTCGTTGCAGGGCTCGCCGGGACACCAGATGGTGCAGTTGCCCGACTCCTCGTGACAACCGGCATTGTCGAGGCAGTCCCACGGGGCTTGGTCGGGCGAGGGTCCGTAGGGTGAGGGGGGATCGAGGCATTCCCCAACCATGGGACAGGTTTGGCAGTAGCCGCCGTTGCCGTCCGCATCACCACAGATCTTGCCGCTACAATCACCTTGCGGAGGAGGAGGAGGCTCGCCGGTATCATGCACATACACCTGACACTGCCCGAGCTGCTGTTGTGGATCGCCGGCGGAAAAGGTAAATGTCCACACCCCCTCGGTCAGGCTGGTGACATCCCACGCCCATGTGTAGGGATTTTGGTCGACGACATCGTCGAACGTGATGCTCGCCTGACCTGGCCCCTGTGCGGCTAGGTCGACAAATACGAGGGGTTGGGGGTCACTGACGAGGACCTTGAGGAGGGATCCGGTGCCCGGCGGATCAGGGGCAAACGCAAAACGGTCGTCGCACGGGAGCGGGTCGCCGGTCGTGCCCGAGGGGTCGTCGGTCTCGCTCGGTGGTTCAGTGGTGGTCGGACCGGAGGTCGAAGTCGTGGTCGAAGTGTGCGGACCGGTCTGGTCGTCTGTTCCACTGGATGCGCCCGTGGCCGAAGTCGGACCCGCGGTGGTGGTCGCCGTTGTGGTGCCGGGCTGGGTATCGGTCTGCTCTCCGGGCTCCCCGGCACAGCGGAGGGATGTAGACGCAACAAAGGCGAGCGCGAGTGCGTGTTGGCGCATTCGGAGACGCTAGCATAGATAAGGTTGTGGATACAACAGTGGCCGGTGTTTGTACAAACACCATTGGATCATTCAGCGTTCGCGAAGGGCCCGCTCGAGGCTGTCGATCCACCACGCCAGCAGATCCAACCCGGTCGGCTGTAGCTCCTGTTCGTGGCCCGGAACAAAGCACCATACCCGCCCGCGTTCACGGCCGGTGATGACCGCGACCCAGATGATGTCGCAGCCGCCCGAGCCGAGGCAGATGGTCCCGCGCAGCGGTCGGAGGTCGACGTAGTCATCTGCGAGTTCGTCCCACGGGAGCGCGAGCGGCAGCTCGCCCGCGTAGGGGAACGCTTCGCACAAACGTCCTTCAAACGACTGGTAAATCCCATTCTTGAGGCAAGCATCATCGGACAGACCCAATGCGCGAGAGCCGACCACACGCGGCAGAAGTGGGCGGTCGCCGAGGGCGAGAAGCAGGGCGCGGTGGGCCGGTGGCAGCTCGACACGGTGGCGTCGCTCAAACGCATCGAGCTGATCTCGAGAACATGCAACAGGCTCGAGTGAGGCGAAGTACGGCCGCGCGACGACCAGCTCGGCGACGAGTGCCTGGATCCGATCGAGAGATGAGCTCGTTGCGCCTACATTCATTGTCGAACCGAGTTACTCGGGGATAAAACAGTTGATCGACGTATCGATCCGGAAATTGCTGCCGCTGCCGCAGCGTTCGGCGTGGAACACATCGAGCGTATAATTTTGCCCTTGGGTCAGGCCGAGGTTGTCGAGGATGATCGTGTCCTGGTCGGGCGGGTGCAGACCACCTAGGTCGAGCGCGAGGTTGCCGTCGATGAACACCCAGACATCGTCGTCACCGATGAAGGTGAACTCTTGGCCAGGTTGGTAAATAAAGTTGGTGTGGATCTCCGAGGTGAACGCCCCGTTGTGATCGGGGTAGGTCTGGCCGGCCCAGTTGGGGGTGGTGTTGTTGCCAAAGCCCATGTCGGTCAGCGGATAAAACGCGTCGCTGGCAAAGCTGTAAACCCCGGGCATGATCTCGGTGAGCTCGAGCTCGCCCTGGATCTCGATGTTGATGCCGTCGACCGTGTTGTACCACTGCGAGAATGTCGAGCCGTTGGTGATTTGGGGTTGGGTGCCGGTCCACCCGTTGGGGGGAGCCGGCGGATTGGGATTGTACTCCGGTTTGCTCTGATTGCCGAGGGTCGGCATCACGAGGCCGGGATAGGCGAAGTTGCCGCTCATGTGACAGCCAAAATCTTCGTGTAGAGGCATGAAATCGCGATAGGTTACCAACAGGTTGCCGCACTCGGGCTCGCCGGTGTCCGAATCACTGGTGTCCGAGTCGCTGTCCGACGTTGTTGTCGGATCGTCGGTTGTACCTACAGTCGTATCGCTGTCGGTCGTGTCGGTCGTGTCGCTGTCGGTCGTGTCGCTGTCGGTCGTGTCGGTCGTGTCGGTCGGATCGGTGGTGTTCGAGGTGTCCGAGGTGTCCGTCGTCATGGTCTCGCCGGCTGTCTCTGCGCCGCTGCCATCGGTTTCGGACTCTGACTCGGACATGGTACTGGGGCCAGCTGTCGTAGGGTCCTCCGTCGCGATCCCGCTGGACGCCATGGTCGCGGAACCTTCGCTTGTCATCGAATCACCGTCTCCACAACCGGTCGTAGAGGGAAGTGCAAGCGAGAGTCCGAGAATGATCCAGCGATGGTATGTCATAGAGGACAGGTTACCGTGTTCTCGGCGGTCCGGATCAACCTCTCTTCGGTGGTCGCTCGGTCGCATGGAGGCGCCGAGACCGGTGACTGGAACGTGTCGAAATCGACGGTTGTGCGACGTCCGGGAGGCCGTGTTCGCTACCCGCGGACGAGTGTCGAGACGGGGATTCCCGGTGTTTGAGGAAATGTCCTCAGAAACATGTCGGTAGAACCTTGCGCCGCCTCAATCGGAGCGAGTTAGTCGTCGGGTCGGGTCTGCAACTCGAGGGCGAGGTTTTGATAGAACGCGTCGTCGGTGACGAATTCCTGCCACGCGTGCTCGATCTCGGAAAAACCCCGACGTTGTTGGAACAGCACCACGTCGTCGAATTCGCCCTGGTACCAGCCCCATAAAAATCGCACGCGGAACACGTCCATGTTGCGGGCCGCGAGTTCCTCCAACATGTCCTCGACTTCTTCGTCGTCGAACTCATCGATCAGGTGCTCGGCCTCGTCGATCAGCGCGCCGATATAATCCTTGCCCGCCTGCGTCAGCTGATAGCGATTTTTGCGACCGACCTCGATGTATCCGCGCAGTTGGAGGTGGTCGAGGATATCTTCGATCGAGCCGTTTTCGGGGGCCATCACCCGGATCTCCGCACCGCCGTCCTTGGGTTTGAGATCGAGTTTTTTGAGGATGTACATCCCCGCGTAGGTGAGTTTTTGAGATTCTGTGATGTGGCCGTACGCGTGTTTCATGGGGAGCGCCTCGGTGTATGGCACAGGATGCTCGATTACGGAAGAGTCAGCCATTGCTCACCGTTGAGCCGCAAGGGGGCCTCGGGATCCCAGGTCTCGCCCTGTTCGTCGCTCTCCATCCACGAGGTGACATCGCCGAGGGCGTAGCGGATCGGTGGTGATACAAGGTCTTCGGGGCGGCGCAGGACTGCGTGTTGGGGGTTGCACAGCGCGAGCACGACCGCTTGGGGTGGACAGCCTCGCTCGGCTTGGTACTCGGCGAGCAGGGCTGCAAGGCGGCGACGCAAAAACAGGGTCAACGGGGCGAGCACGACGAGGTCCTCGTCGTCGTCGGCATCTTCTTCGTAGTACTCGTCGTCGTCGAGCCAAAATGCGATCTCGATGTCCTTTTGGTCAGGCGGGCTTTCTTCGTAGCTGTGCAGGGCGAGCAACAGGCAGCCCTCGACGGTCGCGGTCCGCCTGTCGCCGTCGGTTTCGTGCAACACGAGTTTCGGGACAAACCCGTAGCCAAAACCGTAGTTGTCGAGGTCGATGTCCTTGCGATCTGGATGTAGATGCAAGAGGGTATGGGTGTCGAGCCGGGGCAGCGGAAGGTCGGCGACCGAGAGGATGGGCGTTTGCGGTGACATGGTGCATGCATCACCCGAATGCACTGCACGCGCATTCGGGTGATTGTCGATACAACAAACTAGCTGGTCAGGCGAATAACGGTGAGCTTGCGCTTGCCCTTGACGCCAAACCCACCGCCACCGCGGCCAAAGGAGCTGCGGCTACTCGAGCGGCTGCTACCAAAACTGCTGCCCTTGGCCCCATAGCTGCGACCGGAACTCGAACGCTTGGCGTGGTTGGGGAACTTGCTCGGGTTTTTGGTGCGGTAGGAGTTGCGGTGGGTGGCCAGGGCTTGGGTCCGGGCCGGGGAGGTGACATAGGCCGTGCGGTACATCGGCACGTAGCCAGGCATGAACGCCCGCGAGATCATCGATCCGAGGATCATGCCGCTGGCGATGTCCCACATGGGCGAGCGGTAGGCGGCGTAGTGGTTGTAACCTTGGACTTGGTACTGACCGGTTTCCTCGGCGTTGATCTGGCGGGTGATGACAAAGACTTTTTCCTCTTCGGTCACCTTGCCGTCTTTATTTTTGTCGAAGAAGCCGGTGACGAGCTGGGTTTTTTCGTCTTCGTCGACGACCGATACGCTGATGACCTCGTCGCCCGCGTAGATTTCGTTGACCCGCCGCTCAAAGTCCTCGGGCCCTTCGGCCTGTTTGTAGGCCTCGGCGACCTTGTCCCAATCGATCTCGACGTTGGTGTTGCTGGTGGTCACCCAGCGCTCGGTCGAGTCGGTACTCGGGCCGCAGGCTGGAACGGTGGTGGCGAGCGCAAGTGCGGCTGCCAGGGCGATTTTGCGGGCGAACATGCAGGCTCCCTTTTGGGCGGTCAGGGCGGTCCATCGCAACAGCAATGCGACGAACGAAGGTGAGGCGGAGCATAGGTCGGGCCCCAGGGGGCGTCAAGGCGACCTGTGAGGATCCGCCGAACCGACACATTTGGTCGAATGGCCGGGTCTACGCGTCTTCGCGGATCACGGTCGAGACGGCGTCGGGGCTGGGGTCTGTCGAAAATCAACTTGCGTCGCGTCCGCGAAGAGGAGGCCTGGAGTCGCTACGTCGAGCGAGCCAAAAGTCGGACGTTCGGCTCGAGTGTCGGTGATGACGAGACGTCCGACGAGAGCCTCGGCAGGCTGCCCGGTTTGTTCAGGTGAAGTCCGACGCGCTTACTCTTCATTCGAGTCTTCGACGCGAGGTAGCTGTTGAGCCAGGTCGGCAAACATTCGCCGAATGTCGCGAACACCGGCGATCGCGACATACACACTCACGACCGTAAACAGGCCGAGGCCTCCGATCAGCGTCAGCATCCACACCGTTTGCCAACTCGAAGGGCTCATATCCTTGTATCTCCATGTCCTTGATGTTCTGGGTCGGGGGCGATCAGTGAGCCGACGACCATCGCCGCCCCGCACAAGGCCAGTGTCGCCAGGCCGACGGCCCACGAGGCGATCGGTTGCTCAAACCCGAGTGCACGCTGGATTGGGCCGAGTCCGAGGACTGCTGTCAGACCGGCGAGCAGGGCCGCGACGGCACCGGTCGCACTCGCTCGGCGCCAGTAGATCCCACCGATGAGCACCGCGATCGCGCCGGTAAAATAGACCGCCCCGGTGATGCCGATGTAGTCCCACACATCTTGGCTCGGGCGATAGAAAACGCCCCAAACCAGGACCCACAGGCCGACAACGACAATGAGTATCCGCGTCAACAGCAGTTGCTTGGCCTCGGTCAGCGGGTGGCCCTTGGCTGCGCGCACCGGGGCGATGACGTCGTGGGCGATGACACTGGCCCAGCACAGCAGGTAGCTGTCGTGCGTCGACATCAGGGCCGCCAACATTGATGCGCATACAATTCCAAGTAATCCGATCGGGAGTATGTCGGGCAACATGGCGGGAAACGCCTCGATGTTTTCGTGCACGCGTCCGCCTGCGAGTTGAAAGTGGGTCACCGGGTCGCCGGCACCGGCGGGGACGAGGTCGCCGCCCGCGGTTGTCAGCAGCGTGGCGTCGGGCTGGTGCATCAGCCAGGTCAGGGCGCAGATGCCCAGCAGGCAGGGAAGCATAAACCGGACCAAAAACCCGATCGAACTCAGGAGGTATTGCCGACGCACAACACCCTCGTCGCGGGCCGACAGCGCCCGGGTGACGGCGGTCGGCCAGATCGCGACACTGACCAGCCCGAGCACCGCCATCCACGAGATATACCCGGGGCCAAACCCGACTTCACCGACTGTCGGGTCGAGGCCGGCTGCGCCCATGTGGGTGTCGACGGTGGCAAACAGGGTGTCGAGCCCAAATTGTTGTAGTAGCAAATACGCCGTGAGCAATAGGCCGACTGATAGCACCACAAATTGGATGTAGTCGGTCAAGACAACCGAGACCATGCCGCCCAACACAGTGTAGACGAGGACCAACAGCAGGAGTCCGGTCATCACCAGGGGCAGGATGCCGCCGGATGGATCGAGCCCGGTGACGGCGACGACAAACTGGGACCCGATGCGTAGAAACAGGCCCATGTTGAGCAGGCCGCCGACGGCGAGGAGGGTGCCACCGAGGACCCGCGTCTTTCGCCCAAAGCGTTGCTCGTAGTACTCGGGAATGGTCATCACACCGGCGCGTCGCAATGGCACGACGATGAATCCCGTCAGCCCGACCAAGGCGGCGACCAAGCCCGCGATGACGCCGATGTGAAGGGCGGCAAATCCACCGGTGAAGCCTTTTTGTGCCTGATACATCACGGTGATCAGGCCGAGCTCGGAGCCGGTCATGGTGGCGACCGAGAGCGCGGTGCCGAGGCTGTGTCCGGCGACCAAGTACCCGCGCAGCCCGGTGGTGACGCGATTGGCCCACAGACCGATGATCACCGAGGCCGCGAGGTAGCACAGGACGATTCCGAGGTCGAGGCTGGAGAGCTTGAGGGGGGCGAGTGCCGCGAGCATGGGCCCCGGGGTTGTCGCACAGGTTGGGCAATCCGCGAAGGATTGTGCGTACCCGGTTTCACCAAACGTCCGGTGGCTTCTCGTTCCTTGCCGTCGCTTCGTTGCTCGTGTGTCCGCCAGCAAAGGCGACCGCATCCGAACCGGACTGCTTCAACTCAGTGTGCATACAAAAAAAATTCAAGAAGGATTTTCGATCTCGCAGATAAAAATCTGTTCGATTTCGCAGTTCCGGTCGGCCCAACCGTTGAGGAGGTCTCCGTTGGCGAGGTCGACGCAATCTTCACTTTCGGCCAGGGTCGGTTCGGTGAGGGCCCAGCGCAGGTAGTCGGGCGTGGATCCGTCGACCCAGACAAAGGTGCCTTCGTTGGCCACGTCAGACAGCCCGATCCACCATCCGGTCGGGCTTGCTTCGGTATAGCCGCTGAGCTGTGTTTCCTCGGCCTCGGATTCGAGGATCAGTAGGTCGCCGCCACGATCCTGGCAGGCGACTCGCGCCTGCTCCCAGGTTGAGGCGGTTTCGCAAAAATTGTAGAAGCTGTTGCCCGCGCTCGCGAGGGTGCAGTCGTTACAGAACTCGTTGAACTCCGACCATTCGTCGACGATGGTGTTGCAGTCGTTGTCGATTCCGTCACACAGCTCGCGGTTGCCCGGGTAGGCAAACTTTTCGTTGTCGTCGCAATCATCCCCAATCGTGACGTAACCCTCTGGTTGTCCACACAACAACTCGCCCTTGTCCGGATCGCCGTGGCCGTCCATGTCGACATCGGGAAACCACAGATTTTGTTGGTCCGGTGGACAGTCGGGTGTCTCGGTCGTCGACTCTGTGGTGGTGGATTCGGTGGTCTCGGTTGTCGCGGTGGTCTCGACCTCGGTGGTGGACGGGTCCGAGGTGTCGCTGACGTCGGTGGTTTCGGTCGACTCGCCGGTGGTCGAGGTTCCCGTCTGTGTCGGCTCCGGCCCCGTGGCGTACAGGTCCGCATTGTCGGTAAAACATCCGCCGACGCTCATCGCAGTGAGTACGAGGGCAGTCAACAACTGCGGATGGGACGGCACATAAGACAAAATTACATGTTCAAAAAAACATGTCTTTTTGTTCTCGTCAACGAGGGCCTTTGACCACCTGTCCGGAGGATCCCATACGTGAGGACGACGTGTTTGCAAGTACCTGTGCAGAAATTTCGGAGCGACCAACCGGATGCACCGATGCGGTTAGCCGCCACTCAGTTGGTAGACGTAAATGGGGGAACGCCGTTTCCAGCTCATGTCCAATACGAGGCGGTCGAGCTGCTCGAACGGCCCGGTACTTAGAAGTGCCCGCGAGCTGGCAAACCGCAGCCCCGGTTTGAGACCTCCGAGTTTGCGTACCAACCGGCGCATAAACGTTTCGGAAAATGCCGTCGAGCAGCTGTAGATCACGGTGGCGTCGGCCAGGGAACGCTCGAGGAAGTTACCCTGGATGAGTTCGCAGTCGCGGACCTGAAGAAGGTTTTCGCCCCGGGCACGGGCGAGGATTTCGGTTGCCGCGCGGTGGCGGCCGGGCGCCATCTCAATGCCGACAACACGCCGAATGTCGCAGGTCATCGCGACCTGCAAGACGACTTTGCCGATCCCCGAGCCGAGATCGTAAAACACATCGTCGGGCGTGAGTTGCAGGTAGTCGAGCAGGCGCGCAAGGCTGGTTACGGTGATCTCGCCGTAGGTCGGTGATCCCTTGGTCGCGCGCACAGCCCGGGCGTCGTTGCCGGAGATCAGGTACCCCGAGTGTTCGCCACACAGGCGTGTGATCTGTCGTCGCAACCGCCGTAGTGCGTTGGATTGCGCCCGCTGTTGTTCCGCCATATCGGAATCGGCACCCAGAGGTTTGGGGAGCAGCCCCAACATACCACGGACACCCGGGTGCTTCACGCTCGGTGCCGACGCGGCCGAATGTCTGCGACGGGTGTGCATCCAAGGGTTCCGCGCGTTCGAAGGCGTGGCTTGGAGGTAAAACGCTACAGCAACTTGCCCCGGAGCGGTTGTACGCGAAATACTCGCGCGCGATGGACTGCGTGCCACATCGCCCGAGCCGGTTGCGTTGGCTTGGGTTCATTGCGCTCATCGCCGCGGCCGCGGGTGGTTGTCGTCGGGGAAATGCCGCGCGGGCGGCTGCCCAGCATCTCGCGGTCGAGCTCAAAGCGCGGTGTGCCCAAATGGGTCCGCAGCCCAAACCGCTGTTGGTCGAGTGGCCCGGGATTCAGCGCGGGAGTATGGAGGCGCAGTTCAACCGCACCGACGGGCGGCTAGTCGTTGTCCGTTATCACGGGTGCGAGATGGAGGTTCTGCGAACCTGTTCGGTGCGCGGCAAGTACAAGTGGACAGGTGTCGCCCCGAAGTCGGACCGCCTGACGATCCGCGACTCCGACGAAGTCTACGCCAAGGCACCGCTAGGCGCGGCCGAGTTGGTGTCGGCGGTCGAGCGCTACGGGGCTCTGCAACTCGACATGACCTTGGTCGGTGAGTACGACACCCGACAAATCGAGTTTTCCCGCGAGCACCTAGAGGGGGATTGCGACCAGGCGACCCACGTGGTGACGGCCGCGACGGTGGGAGCGTTTGAGATCCGTTCGCTCGCCGGCGCCAAACTCGGTGCATCTGCAAAGATTGGGCGGATCGGTGCGGGGGCCCAAAGCCGCAGCGACCAGGGGTACGAGAGCCGGGATGGCAATCTGCGAGCGTGCGTCGGGCAGTCCCAAGCCGGGCCTCCCGAGAACTGCGCGGCGCTGGTCCGGGTCGAGGTCGTCAGTCTGCAAGACCAGACAGAATACGAAAGTAAACACACCGCGACCGACTGTCCCGAGGGGATGGTGCTGGTGGAGGGCGGCCGCTACCACGACGAGCAGGGCTTTTATCACAACCTCCAGGCGTTTTGTCTGGATCGCGACGAGGTCACCGTCGGAGCCTACAACACATGTGTCAAAGGACATACGTGTTCCGCAGCGGCAGCCGGGGCAGCAGATCCAAGTCTCGAAAAACCGTGGATCGATCAACTCAGCCGCGCCTGCAACCGCAACCGCAGACGCAACCACCCGGTCAACTGCGTGAACCACGACCAGGCGGCGAGCTACTGCCGAGCCGCGGGGCACCGCCTTCCGACGACCGATGAGTGGACGTGGGCGGCCCGAGGAGGACTGCAAAACCGGACGTACCCATGGGGAGAAGACCCGCCGACGGCGGACCATGTCAATGCCTGCGGGAAAGAGTGTGTACGCACACTCAAGTCCCTCGACCCGGAACGAAAACCACTGTTCGACGGGCGAGATGGGGCCCGAGCAACAACAAAAATCGGACGCTATGACGACGGGACAGGCAGGTGGGAACTGCAAGACTTGGCGGGTAATGTGGCCGAGTGGACAGATACACGCCAAACGCTCGACGGGGTGACGGGGATGTGGGTCCGAGGCGGAAGCTATTTGACGATCGATGCACAAGATGTACGTGCAAATGGCGGGGCCCTGATCGACCCCTCGGTGCGGCGGCCCGATATCGGATTTCGATGCGCCGCGGACCCGACCTAGGGTGCGCGGGTTCGCGGCCAAGATTCCCCGGCGAATCGTAGGAAGTGGCGTGTCGGGGAACAGCGCGTTTCAGGCTGTGAAGTTCGTAGGCGATCATTTTCGCCCGTTCGCGTCCGAGCCGATTTTTGGCGTCGCCCATTCGCTCGTGATACCGGACAAGTGCGGGTGTTCAGCATTCGTCCCCTCGTGTTTTACGCAGCAAGTCCTCCTATGTCCGACGTCTCCGCGACCATCGTCTTTTCTAAGGTTTCCAAGTCGTTCGGTCGTCAGACCGTGCTCTCGGACGTCAGTTTTTCGGTCGACCCTGGCGAGTTTGTGCTCTTGGGTGGCGGTTCGGGCAGTGGCAAGACCACGCTGCTTCGCCTCTTGCTTGCCCTCGAACGTCCAGATGCTGGCAAGATCGCGGTTGCCGGGCGGATTGTTCATCGCCTCACCGACAGCAGTCTGCCGTACTACCGGCGCAACATCGGCGTAGTGTTCCAGGACCTCATGCTGATCCCGGATGCTTCGGTCGCCGACAATGTTCGACTCGCGGCTGAGGTTCAGGGTGTTGCCTCGCGCGAGGCCAAGGCCCGTACCTATATGGCCCTCGAGTTGTTGGGGCTCGGTGAGTGTGCGACCACTCGAGTCGATGCACTTGCACAGGAAGCGCAGCAGCGAGTTGCGATCGCCCGGGCAATCGCCCAGCAGCCGGCGATCCTGTTGGCGGATGAACCGACCGAGTCGCTCAACGCCGGCTACAGTCACGCTGTCCTCGACTTGTTTGCTCGCTTGGCCGAACGCGGCACCACCGTCATTGTGGCGACCCGCAGTCCGCTGGTGATGGGCTATGCCCGGGCTGGGCGGGTGATGTCGATCCATGAGGGCACGGTGTTGCCCGCCCAAACCAGGACATTGATCCACGAACAGATCCCCTATTTCGGGCACTCCGTGTCCGAGGTCAATCGGGTGCTCGACCAGTTGCCCAGCGTCGGCCCCAAGGAGGTACGGGCATGAGTCTCGTTCGCGCCATGGGTCGATTCGCCCGCAAGCCGGGGATCGAGTTGTTGACGTTTTTTCCCCTCGCTCTGACCACGGTGGCCCTCGCTGTGGTGGCGACCGTGTGGCACAACGCCGGGATCACGCCGGCCGAGATCCTGAGGCCGCAAGTGGCTCCGATCGCCGTCGATGTCGACGACAAGCTCGACCAAGGGATTGTTGCTGCGTTGCGGTTGCGTGTACAAGAACTTCCGGCAGTCCACCGCGCCGAGCTACTCGAGCACGAGGGGGTCAGCCGGCTCTCGATCCATCTGCGCCCCGGCGTCGACGACGAGGTCGTCTACCGTCTGTCGGCGCGAATGGCCGAGTGGGGGGAGGTCCACACCGAAACCGGTACCGGCTGGGACTCGCCCAAACAACTGCGACGGATCGCCCTCGCAGTTGTGATCTTCTCCTTCCTATCTGGCCTTGGGGTCATCTGGAGTGTCCTTCGCCAGCGTGTGTTTGCCCGCCGTCGCGAGTTGGTGGTCATGCACCTGTTGGGTGCCGATCGCCGGTTTGTGGCGCGGCCGCACATGTTTGTCGGGTTTGGCCTCGCGGCTGCGTCGGTCGGTGTGGCCTATCTCCTCACAAACTTTGTATATACGAACTACCAGGGACCGATCGACGACCTGTTGGTGCGCATTTTCGGGGTGGAGCCCCTCGGCTTGATCGCGCCCGAATACTGGTTGGTCGCGGCGGGTGTGATGGGCCTGATCGGCGCGTGGGCGAGTCGTGGGGCGGTCAAGCAGATCCTGTAAGATCGTGCCCATGGAACAGTTTGGACAACCCAAGCGTCACCGCATCGACACGCGAATTCTACAACTTCTTCGTGTCGGGTGAACGGGCCGTCGGAGGTGGACGCACACAGGTGTCCGCGACCCGCGGCTGGGGGTTGCGGATGGCGAGTTCGACCCGCCGGTTTTTGGCCCGTGCCTTGGGCGATGTCCCTTCGACGAGTGGGACCGAACCACCGTAGCTTTTGGCGATCAGTCGATTCGCTTCGATCCCTTTCGAAATCAAGTACTCGCGGACGGACTGCGCACGCCGTTTGCTGATGTCGATGGCGCGATATTCCCACGACGGGTCGTCGTCGCGGTGACCCTGAACTTCGAGCAACACGTCGGGATGGCGGGTCAGAACATCGACGATCTGGTCGAGAACCGGGAACGACTTGGCTCGGATCGTCGCCTTGTCGTACTCGAAACTCAGGCCCTCGATCGGTCCGACAAGCGCGAGGACTTCGGGGGCTTCGCCCGGATTGGGGTCGGGACACCCGTCGTCGTCGTCGACTCCGTTGAGCAGTTCGCAGACGTCGGGGCACTTATCGTCGGGGTCGGGAAGGCCGTCGCCGTCGCTATCTTCCGGGGGACACTCCGTCGGACCCGAACAGTTGTTTGGGTCATGTGCCTGGGCGTCTCCGGCGGGGAGCGGCGCGGAGGGGAGAGCCGCGGTGGCCGTCTGCGGTGCAAAACTGCTGTCGGTTGAGGGTCGGTCACAGGCGAGGGAGAAGGCGAGGAACAGCGCGAGCGTCGGTCGTAACACCGGCGATGAGAGTAGCACGACGTACGCGTGGCGATTCGACTTGGTCACAGCATGTCGGATGGTGTCAATGATTGTTGATACAAGGTTCAGCGCGGGTCGCCGATGCGGTTGAGCACGTCGAACCGAGTCTCCGCTTTGACACGTGTGACTCGATTCAACCGCGAATAGCAAAGGCTGCAATGTGCTTCACGCCTCGGTCGCCGGCGTCGTCGAGATTCTCTGCGTCGACGACTGGAGCGAGGTGGCGGCAAGGCGCGAGCCGAGCGCGAAAACCAGTTGTCGCCCACGTCGGGTGTCTCATCGTACGTGACCCACGTGTCTGCACCAATGGTTCCGCACCTTTGGAATGCCCGCCGCATCCCGTCGCTGCGAAACCTCGGCGAGAAGTACGGGTAGACGAGATGCATGCACACACTTAAAGCCCGGTTTCGCCACGGTTGTGAGGTTCCTGGATTTACATAGCGAAACTCCCCAGCGAGCCCTCTGCGCCTATTTCACTGCTTGACCGCTACCCCCGAGCGGCGTTATCAGCTGGTCTGACTGTGTCGTCGCTCATTGCTATCGCCCTCTGTTCTGCAGTGCAACTGGCTGTGCTCAGCCCGGAAGTTGATCGAACGACCGGAGGGCCGATTTTGCAGGACCCGATCAAACCCGCGAGGCCGGCGGAACCGACGAAGCCGACTCCGTTGAGTTCGCCCACCTCCTCGCCCTCAACGACCTCTTCACCGTCGACCGTTTCTCGCACACCGCCCCCTTCACGTCCGCGCCTGCGACCCCCGCCCTCATCGACAGGACAGGTCACCGCGGGGGAGGGTCCGTTGATCGACAATGGCGAGATGCCGGAGTTCACCAGCAGCGAACAACCGCTGCCGTTTGAGGCAGAGTCGGTCGAGCTCAGCATCGTCCTCAAGGAGGCCCTGGTTCACAACATCGACCTGCGGAGCAACGCGATCGATGTCGCCATCAACGAGGCCAATATCATGGCGGCCGTCGGCGCCTACGATGTGTTTCTGTCCGCGAGTTTGACGGGTACGTACCAGCAGCAACCACAACGTGGTTCGGCGTTTACCATCAGTACAGGTTCGCGGGAGCTCGGCGGTTCGGTCGGGTTCAACCGGCGGCTCGAGACAGGTGGCACCATCGACCTGACGATCTCCGCCACCCGTCGACTTCAGGACCAGCCGGTTTCGTTTCTCAATCCAGCCGCGGGGTCGATCGTACTGGCCAACTACACCATCCGGCCGACCCTGACCCTGAGCCATCCTTTGCTCAAGGGCGCCGGACTCAAGGTCAACCGCGCCGACATCGACCGCGCACGCCTGGCCAAGTCGCAGACCGAGGCCCAGCAGATGATCACCGCGCAAAGTGTCGTGCGCGACATTGTGGTCGCCTATTGGGAATTGTTGTATGCACAACGGGATCTCGAGAACAAACGCCGCAGCCTAGAGCTCGCCCACGAACAGCTCACCCGCACCGAGGCCGAGGTCGCCGCCGGGCGGCGCTCGCCGATCGACGGACGCTCGCTCAAACAGACGGTTTCCCAACGCGAAAATGAGTTGTTGTTGGCCGAGAACAACCTCCTCGACCGGTCACTGACCCTGCGCACGCTGATGGGTCAAGATCTGTCGACCCAGGACATCTTGGGACTGACACCCGCGACCGATCCCGATGCCCTCAAGCCGCGACCCGTCGACCACAAGGCGGAGATCGAGTTGGCGATGAAGGCCAACCCGCAGATCCGACAGCTTCAGTTGGCGATTGCGTCACGCCGGATCGATGAGTATGTGGCCGCCAACCAGCGCCTGGTCCAACTCGATGTGCGTGCAAGTTTCTCGCCCCAGGGCCGCAGCGTCGATCGGGTGCCGACCGCCGAAACCGGCGACCCCGGGGAAAAGGGCACCTGGGGAAAGGCGTTTCGCAACTTCTTCAACGACGACATTTCCGATGGTCTGCTGGCCGACTACCAGATCGACGGCTCCATCAACCTGACCTGGGACGTCCAAAACAGAACGCCCAAGGCCAACCACCAGCGTGCTGTGTTGGAGTTGCACAAGGCCGAGGCCAACCTCTCGGCCATGCGCCAGAACATCTCGGGCCAGGTGATCCGCCTGTCGAGCAATCTGCGCAACGCGGCCAAGCGCATGGAGGTCACTGCGGACTCGGTCGAGCTCGCCGAGGAAAATCTCAAGGCCGAGACCGCCCGCTACTCGGTCGGCCGATCGACCAGCTACGATGTGATGTTCCGAATGGATGAGCTGGAGCTGGCCCAGGCCAATTCGCTGCGGGCGCAGATCGACTATCTGCAGTCGCTGACCGAGTTGCAGCTGCTCACCGGCGAGCTGCTCCCGGCCTACGGGTTAGAGGTTGTCAGCCAGGCGAGAACGACGCCAAATCTGGGCAAGAAGTAGGTCGCGGCGAAGCCGTCGGGGATCTCCCTCGCCGACCAAAACAGAGAAAAAGACGGGGGGAGACGCCCCCAACATGGGTTGATCGCAGCAAACACCGCGTGGTAGCTTGAGTCGAATACGCCAGCTGAGCGTTCCGAGGAAAACCGCATCATGTCTGAAATCGCCAGCAACCGTTGGGAAGCCGAATCGTCGAAGCCGCCGATCGTCACTGTGGGGGGGATCGCCCAGATTCTTGTCATGGCTGTGTTTGCCATGCTGTTCGCCTACATTTTGTTCGGCTGCATGCAGGGAATCTTCGGTTCCCAAAAGAAATCGATGGCCGACAAGTACGGCGAGATGACAGCCGACGGCGAGAAAAAGCCCGAGGCAGCCGCACCAGCTGCGGAATAGCCACTTCGGGCCCCTGTCGCAAAAACACCGGCACCTCTGGCTCCGGTGTTTTTGTATGTATGCACATCGAAACCCGGGGACGCAGCAGCCATACATTCGTCAACATCGCACCGGCGCCGGACGCCGGTGTTTTTGTATACACAGATAGAATGGACGGGCGAGCGAGTCGGGCTAACTCGCCTTTTCCACCCGGACGAGCAGCGCGGTGATGTTGTCGTGTCCGCCCGCCTCGTTGGCCGCCTTGATCAACTCGTTGCACGCGCTGTCGAGGCGGTCGTACTTGAGACACAACTCGAGGATCAGTCGGTCCTGGATCATGTCGCACAGGCCGTCGGAGCACAGCAAAAACAGATCGTCGCGTTGGTATTCGTCGATCACAACATCGACTTTGATCTGCTCGGTCAGCCCCAGGGCCCGGACCACCACGTTTTTGTGGGGGAAGTTGACGACCTCGGAGCCGGCGAGTTCCTTCATTCGCTTCCAGTCATTGAGCAGCGAGTGGTCCTCGGTGAGCAGTTGGATCTGACGGTTGCGGATCCGGTAGACGCGACTATCGCCGACGTGGCCGATGTAGTAGCGGCCTTGGCTGAAATAAATCGCCTCGACCGTACACCCCATGCTCTTCTTTTTTGGATCGGCGGCGGCGGCCTCAAAAATGCGGGTGTTGGCAAACTGGATCGCCGTCGACATCCGCGCCCGTTCCTTCTCGAGTGGGGGCACCAGCAGGGGAAACGTCGGTTGGCGACTGCGGGCTGTATCGCGGTAATACCGGTCGATGGTCTCCACCGTGATCCGGCTGGCGACATCGCCACAGGCGTGCCCACCCATCCCGTCGGACACCACACCGAGCGCCATCTCCTGCGGCAACAGGAAGTTGTCTTCGTTGTTGGCCCGCTTGAGGCCGACATCGGTTTTGGCGGCAAAGCGAATGCGATCGGGACCGACGGTAAAACTGATGCTCATCCGGTGGCTACGGTAACAGGGTTGGAGGCCGCTTGGAACCATCTGCGGTGTCCCGGGGCCGCTGTTTTCGGCACACGGGTCGTCGGCACTCGCGGGAGCGCTCACGCCTGGGTGCAAAGATCCGCGCATACCGACCAATCGCGTTTCCGGTCACATGTGCATACACAAAACTACGAAGTCGGAGTGTCACAGCCCACGCAGCGATTCCGGTACGGACAGCGTGACAGCATACACTCTGTGTATGGACCGCATAGGAATGCTCGTCGTCGCCGTTTTATTGCCAGCGTGCAACGGAGAGCCCGGTGGCACAGGTGGCGACGAGTTTGCCGGCAAGACCTGTGCGATGGACATCGAGGCCCACGGGGCGACAGACATCGAGGCCAGCCCGTCCGAAGATCCGGCATGCATCACCTCCCACAGTACCAGCGACCGGATCTCCTTCGCGATGGTGTTGCTCGACCAGTCGGCCATCTTCAGTCTGCAGATCCGCGATGTGATGCGCGGTCAAGTCGGAACCGGATTTCCCGCGGAGGCGACGTTTGCCGGGGCCGACGAAAACGAGTTTGAGTCGATGGAGTGCCTCGTAGACCTCGAAGAGCACGAGCTCGTCGGACCGACCGAAGGTGGCCAAGAGTATCGCGTTCTCGGCAGTGGGACATGTTCAGACGCGATCGACGGCGATGGTCAAACCATTGTCGTCGAGCCGTTCGCGTTTGTCGTCGCCATCACCTGGGCCGATTAAAAATTGCAAATACAAGAGATTGCGACGTGTCCGGTCGACAACTGTGCTCGCAAGCCCGAATCACGACACGAGCTAGAAACTTGGTGGGGCGTTCGGCTCAGGCTCGTCGCCGGAGAACAAACAGGCGCGCTGCAGGTGTGTCACGCGGTCCGGGGAATTGACTCGGGAGATCGGCCTCGATCTCAAACGCGTGGCCGAGGAGACGCTCGACCGCAGTCGAGTCGTATGGCGTCGTCTGGCGGCTTGTACCCTCGGTCACCGCGTGGGTCTTGAGCACCAGCCATCCGCCTGGGCGACAGAGCGCTCCAACATTTTGTGTGTATGCATGTATCTGTTGGCCGCTGAGCAGGTGTAAACAGCCGCGGTCGAGCAGGATGTCAAACGTCGATTGCAGGTGCGTGTCGCAAATATTGTCGCACAACCACAGGACATTGGCATCGGGCGCACGTTCGCGGGCCCGTGTAAGTGCAACTTTAGAAATGTCACTTGCGACCACCCGAAGCCCGCGTCTGGCCGCAGCAACCGCGGCGGTACCGAGGCCGGTACCGATGTCGAGCAGGTGCTGACCCGGTGTGGCAAGTTCGGCCAAACGTTCGGCGATGTCGGGATCGAGGCTTTCGCAGTGCCAATCGAGTTGTTCGCGTGTGCGAAACAAGCGATCCCAGGTCTCGGCATTGTGGGGGATGGCCATGCGATGGGTCTGACCTGCGAGCATCGCCTGCAAGAGTTTGACCACGACATCGTGAGGGGGCATCGCCCCGGCTCGACGCTCCCGCCTGTCGGGACGACAGGCGAGTTCAACTCCCGAACCGACGTGAGCGATGTGAAACCCATCTACCCGAAGTTGCTCGAGGTTGCGTTGAACCGCGGCCCCGGTCAGCATCTCGCGGTTCATCGATGGCACCAGCATCACCGGAGCCCCGGTTGTGAGGACCACAGAACTCACCAGTGTACTGTGGTCGCCGGCGGCGAGGCGGGCAAGGGTCGTCGCACTCGCCGGGCACACGAGCACGGCATCGGCCCACTGAGCGAGCTCGATATGGGGAACTTGTGTATGCACGCGACCCGTTTCTGGCACGCGGAACATCTGCGAGCGAACCGCGTCGTGGACCAGCGCCTCGAGCGGCTCTGGGCAGACAAACCGCAGTGCAGTTGGCGTCGCCACGATCCGGACCTCATACCCACGACGCTGCAGCAGATGGACGAGGCCGGGCGAAAGACTCGCACTGACGGCGCCACAAATCGCTAGCAATACACGTGGGCGGACGGCTTGACGCCTAGGCTGAAGCCTATCGCCGATGGGAACCAGGATGCCCGTCTTGCGAAGCAGCGCCAGCAGGTCATCGACCACCGAAAGCTGCGTGATGGGGACACCGGCCTGTTGTCCGATGTGATCCAGAATTTGCGCACGGGTTCGCGGGTAAGATGTGTATGCAATTACCTCGCGGGCGAGCGCCGCACTCTCTCCCGCGAGTTGATGCCGGGTGTTGTCGGGCGCGAGTACAACGATGCGGTCGCCGACTTCATACAGTGGCATCACCGGTGCGTGGCAAAAGGATGGCTCCGTCATGAACCCCCCGAAATCGAGCCGACTCGCCCGTGTGTCGCACCAAGCCGTCGCCTACGGCTTTTCCACTCGCTAGCCACTTCAGGTCGCCGTCCTCGTTCACCCAAGTTACGACAGTACACCGCAGTCGATCGTCCACGCTTGACCGGTGATGCCTCGGGCATTGGGTCCGGCCAAGAACACGGCATTGGCGGCGACTTCGGTAGCCGACAAAAACCGTTGCAGCGGGACATCGGCTGTCGCTTGAGCCTTTGAAATTCCAATTTCCCGCAGACGCTCGCCGGCCATTTCGGTGTCGATCCAACCCGGACAGATGCAGTTGACGGTAATGTTTCGCGGCGCCACCAGCTTGCCGATGGCGCGGGTGAGACCCAGCAGACCGTGCTTTGCAGCGCAGTACGCCGGCTGGTCGGGCACACCCATCAGCGACAATACCGATCCGATATTGACGATCGAACCTGTTTGATCGGATATGTGTGGAAGTGCCGCTTTGATCAAGTAGTAGGGCCCGTGGAGATTGGTCGCGATGATCGCGTGCCACAGCTCGTCGGATGCATCGGCATCCATCGGATTGTTCCCGGCGAGGCCGGCGTTGTTGACGAGGGTGGTGATCGACCCAAATGCCGCCACGGTTTGGGCGACAGCGTCACGGCAGGAGTCGGGGCGGGTCACATCGCAGGTGACCCACAGGTCTGCCTCGGGGTGAGGTGTCGACGAGCGCGAGCACGCGACGACGCGATAGCCCTCGGCTTTAAACGCGCGGACCATGGCGTGGCCGAGACCTCTCGATGCACCGGTGATCAGGGCGACGGGGTGTGTCATGGATGGAGACCTTCGCCGGTTAGCCGCGTTGGTACATCGTCACCACACAGGCGCCGCCGAGGCCGAGGTTGTGCTGGAGACCGACCTTGGCGTCTTTGACTTGGCGCTTGTCGGCTTGGCCACGAAGCTGCCATACGAGTTCTGCACATTGGGCCAGCCCGGTGGCGCCCAACGGATGCCCCTTGCTCAGTAAGCCCCCTGAGGGATTGGTGACAAATTTCCCACCGTAGGTGTTGTCGCCGTCCCAGATGAATTTTTCGGCCTGGCCCTCCTCGCACAACCCGAGGGCCTCGTAGGTCAGCAACTCGTTGGCGGTAAAGCAGTCGTGGAGCTCGATGACATCGACGTCGTTGGGCCCGAGCCCACTGGCTTCGTAGACCTGTTTGGCTGCCTGTTTGGCCATGTCGAACCCACACATTTTGATCATGCTCTTCTCCTCGAACGAGGAGGCATAGTCGGTGGTCATCGCCTGGGCGATGATCTTGACCGCTCCCTGGCGGCCGTGTTTGCGTGCAAATGCATCGGAACACAAGACCGCTGCTGCGGCGCCACAGGTCGGTGGGCAACATTGGTAGCGGGTGAGGGGGTCAAAGATCTCGGGCGAGGCGAGAATCTCCTCGACACTCAATACCTCGCGAAACAGGGCCAAGGGATTGTTGTTGGCGTGTTTACGGGCTTTTTCGGAAATCTTGGCAAAGGTCTCGCGGCGGGTGCCGTGTTGCCAGCGGTATTCTCGACCTGCCCCTCCAAACATCTGGGCGGCGGGCGGTGCCTGGGCAAATCCCTGGACCTCGTTCATGAGGTTGGCGTGGGCTTCGAGGGGATTGACACGGTCGTCC
>CAZUPD010000019.1:51758-81006 GCA_964621785.1 uncultured Nannocystaceae bacterium | reverse complement strand
TCAAGCGCATGACCTCGCGCAACTCCGAGAGTGTCTCTCAGGTCATCTTGGAGTTCGAGCTCGAGGTCAACGGCGACAAAGCGCTTCAGGAGGTACGCGACAAAATCGCGACGATTGAACGCAACCTCCCCGACGGCATCGAACCGCCGGTCATCCAAAAGTTCGACACCGGGGCCGCACCTGTCCTCCAGGTCGCCTTGGCCGGTGACCTACCGATCGAAGAACTCACCCGCGTATCCAAGGACGTCGTCAAACAAAAGGTCCAGCAGGTCCAGGGTGTCGGCTCGGTCGACCTCATCGGTGGCCGCGAGCGCCAGATCAAAATCGAAGTCGACCCGCGGCGCCTCGTCGGTCACGGCATCACCATCGACGATGTTGCCAACGCCATCAAGGCCCAAAACATTGAGCTTCCCGCGGGTTACTTCGAAAGCGGCGCGCAGGAGCTGACGGTCAAGACCAAGGGAGAGGTCCACTCGGTCACCGAGATCGAAGATATCCTGATCCCCGGGCGCAACTCGGGTCTGCGAATCAAAGACGTCGCCAATGTCGTCGACGGTGTCGAAGATGCCCGCTCGGCCTCGTTCCTCAACGGCGAAGCTGCCGTCTCGCTGGTGGTCCGCAAACAAAGTGGCGCCAACACGGTGTCGATCGCCGGCGATGTCCGCAAGGCGATCCAAAAGCTCACACCCGACCTCGAAAAGCGGGGCATCTCCGTGGCTGTCCCCTCGGACAACTCGGTGTTTGTCTCGAACTCGATCAGCTCCGTGATCGACGACCTCATCATCGGTGCTGTCCTGACGGTCATCATCATTTTGGTGTTCCTCCACGACATCCGGGCGACGTTTATCGCCGCCCTGGCGATCCCGACCTCGGTGGTCGCGACCTTCACGTTCATGGAGATGATGGGGTTTACCTTCAACAACCTCACCATGCTGGCGCTGTCGCTGTCGATCGGGATTTTGGTCGACGACGCCATCGTCGTCATCGAGAACATCTACCGCCACCTGGAGATGGGTAAGGGCAAGCGGCAAGCCGCCCTCGACGCGACCTCGGAAATCGGGTTTGCGGTCATCGCCACGACCATGTCGATCGCCGCGGTGTTTGTCCCGGTCGCCTATATGCAGGGCATCGTCGGACGGTTCTTCTTCCAGTTTGGCATGACGGTGTCGGCGGCCGTCCTGATCTCGATGTTGGTCAGTTTTACGCTCACGCCGATGCTCGCCTCCCGGATCATGCGCAGCGAGCATGCCCCGCCCTCACGCGGTGTACTTGCAATGATCTTCTCACCGTTCGGGAAGTTGTTCCGCCCGTTCAAGACCGGTTTCAACCGTATGTTTGCCGGTGTCGAGCGGGTCTACGCGGCGATCCTCCGCTGGGGCCTGCGGTTCCCGTGGACCACCCTGGCCCTGGCGATCGCCGCGATGGTCGGTTCGGTGTTCCTGGTCGCCCAGGTCCAGTCCGAGTTCATCCCCAAGGACGACCGCTCGGAGTTTGCCGTCAACATCGAAATGCCGACCGGTACCCGGTTGCAGCCGACCATCGCCATGGTCCAGGCGATTTCCGAGGACATCCGGCAAAACCTCCCCGAGGTCCGCGACACCTTTACCACTGTCGGTGGAGGTGCTTCGGGACAGGTCAACCGCGGCAAGATCACGGTGACCCTGCCCAAACCCCACGACCGCACGTTCTCGCAGTTCGACGCCATGAACTGGGTCCGCGACCGCATGGGCGATGTCCAGGGCGCCGTGATTACGGTGGCCCAGATCGACCCGATCGGCGGCGACTCGGGCTTTCGCAGCCAGCCGATCCAATACTCGATCCGCGGCAACAACCTCGATGAGGTCGTCGAAGCTGCCGATGCACTCAAAGCCGAACTGGCCAAGCACGGTGGGTTTGTCGACCTCGATACGTCCTATCGCGGAGGCAAGCCGGAGCTTGCGATTCACGTCGATCGCAAAAAAGCTGCCGACCACGGTGTCCCGGTGGCTTCGATCGCCAGTACCGTGCGTTCGCTGATGGCCGGCGATGCCGTCTCGACCCTCAAGGACGGTTCGGACGTCTACGACATCATCCTGCAAATGCCGGAGGAGCAGCGGCAAAACCTCGAGTCGCTGGCCAACCTCAAGGTCCGTTCGGGCCGCGGTGAGCTCATCGACCTCGCCAATCTCGTCACCTTGGAGCGCGAGGAGGGTCCCAGCGAGATCGAACGCCAGGACCGGATGCGCCAGGTCATCGTGTTGGCCGACCTCAAGGACATGTCCACGGGGGAAGCTCAACAGTTCGTCGACGAGGCTGCCGCCCGGGTTGTCCCCGCCCACCTGACCACCAGTTGGATGGGCGACGCCGAAATGATGATCGACTCCTTTATCAGCATGTTGATCGCCCTCGGCCTGGCGGTGATTTTGGTCTACATGATCTTGGCCGCCCAGTTCGACAGCCTGATCCAACCGGTGACGATCATGATCTCGCTGCCGCTGTCGGTCATCGGCGCATTCGGTGGCCTGTACCTCACCGGCATGAGCCTCAACCTGTTTAGCTTCATCGGCATCATCATGCTGATGGGTCTGGTGACCAAGACCGCGATCTTGCTGGTCGACTTTGCCAACAGCGAACGCGAACAGGGCAAGCCGCTGGTCGAGGCGCTTGTCGGGGCGGGCGTGGTCCGGATCCGTCCGATCTTCATGACCGCCGGTGCAACCATCTTCGGGATGTTGCCGGTGGCCCTCGCCCTCGGTGAGGGTGGCCAGGCACGCGCACCCATGGCGGTGTGTGTCATCGGCGGGATGATCACCTCGACCGCACTCACGCTGGTGGTGATCCCCGTGGTCTACCTGCTGTTTGACCGCATGGTGACCAACATGTCGATGAGCTGGATCAGCCGCAAGTTCTTCGGTATCGAGCCGGGGAGCGACGACGGCGAGGCGATGATCGATGTCGATGTCAGCGATGTCGACCTGCCCGAACTCCACGAACTCGATGCACCTGCACACAGTGTTGCCGACGTCGAAATCGATCTTCCGCAACCGACCCCGTCCCAGGCGCGGACGCAGATCGACACGACTGACAACCGGGGCCATGCACCAACCCTGATCGCCCACTCGCAAGAGGACGCGATGCGGATGCTCGACGAGCTGTCAGCCCGCGACCACAATCCCAAGCAGCAGATCCTGCCGGCAACACCTGCCTCGCAGGCCCCACAAACGGCGCCAGAAATGGATGTACCTACACTCGTCCCCCCCTCGCAAACCGATGCTCACCGCGCTCTCATGAGTGATCTGGACATCGCCGATGGGCCGACTCCGGCCTTCCCACTCGCCGACGACAACCCCGACCGCTCACAAAGCTAGGCGTTCACACTTCTACTGGAGTCCACAATCATGGCTACGCTCCCTTGCTGGGCGCTGGCGACAGCGCTGCTCACCCTGACGCAGGACCCGGCCACCGAGCCGGCACCCGAAGGCCCGGCACCCGCCGACATCGAACCCGAACCCGAGGTCGCCGAATTTGAAAATCCGTTGACCGCCGCGTTTACCCCGGTCGCCGGCGGCCTGACAGCCGACCAGATCGCATCCAAGGCCAAGGACAGTTCCCCGGATGTCGCGATCGCCGAGGCCGACATCCAAAAGGCGGCTGCCCAACTCGACCAGACGATGATCAACTTCATCCCCCAGGTCACGCTCAGCGCCGGGTACACGCGACTTTCCTATGCAGAAGCAAACTTCGGTGGCGACGATTCGCAGGAGGGTGGCTTCATCGTCGGAGCGGCGACCGAGGGACCGATTGTGGTCGGGCCCTGCCCCGGCGGAATGGGCCAGTGCGTGGTCGACTCGGCCGGCATCCCGGTGGGAGCAGCCCCGTTTGACACCTCGGCATTTAGCTTTGAAATCCCGCTCAACAGCTTTTCTCTCGAGGCCAAGTTGGCGGTCCCGATCTCCGACTACATCCTTTCGCTGACGCCGGCACGCCGGGGTTCGATCGCCACCCGCAAAGCTTCCGAGCTGGCCTACCAGGCATCTGTGATCAAAGCCCAAACCGACGCGCGACTGGCCTATTACAACTGGTTGCGATCGGTCGCCCAAGTCACCGTCGCCCGCGATTCATTGGAGCGCAGCCGGGCCCGTCTCGAAGATGCGGAGTCTGCCCTGGCCGCCGGAGTTGCCTCCAAGGCCGATGTATTACGCCTCGATGCGGTTGTCGCCCGCAGCGAGACGTTTGTCGCCGAGGCCGAAAGATTCAAGGCGCTGACCGAACAAAACCTGCGGGTGATGCTCGACGATCCCGACCTGCAATTCCGCGTCGGCGAAGATGTGCTGGGCAGACCGCCCGAAGTCCCGCGCAGTCAAAACCTCGATAAGCTGGTTCACGAAGCCCACGAAAATCGCCTCGAGTTGCAGTCGTTGCAGCAAAACTCCAAGGCGGTACACGAGGGGATCAAGGCCACCCGCGCCCAATATTTTCCGCGCCTCGACGGGTTTGCCAACGCCACCTACGCCAATCCCAACCAGCGGTTTTTTCCCCAACAAGCCGAGTGGAACGGTTCGTGGGCGGTCGGTGTCCAGCTGAGCTACACGATCAACCAAGCGGCCCAAGCCAGTGCCAAGATCCGCGAGTACAAAGCCAACCGGCGCACGGTCGATCTCAACGCCGAAAAACTCAAACGCGGGATCACCCTCGAAGTCACCCAAGCCTACCTCGACCGCAAACAGGCGATGACCAACATCGTCCTCAACGAGCGCGCGGCCCAGGCCTCAGAAGAGGGCTACCGGGTGGCAACAGATCTGTTCAAGGTCGGGCAAGCGACCACCACAGACATCATCTCGGCCGAGTCTGAACGCGTATCCGCAAGCCTCAACGACATCAACGCCAGGATCGATCTTCGGGTCGCCAATGCCCGTCTGCAGTACGCGACCGGTCGTATCAAGGCACCCGAGCCGGCAAAAAAACGCAAACGCGGCGCGTAACGAGGCGTTCGGATCTCTCGCAGGTGCACCCACGTTCGTAAAGGTGCGCAACCATGTTGAGGCCAACGCGACGAAGGTGTGCAATCGGCAAGTGGCAAATCGTTGCACAGTGCGCGCGGTTTGAGGCGACATCGACCTTCCTCACCAGCGACCGGTCAACCCGGTGACACTTCGCCGCAGGGAACAGGATATTCTGGCCCGGGTGAGCACTCGCCCGACAGGAACAGACGTGGTCACAGACGATCAACCGACATCGGTGCAGACCATCGTGGTGGCACATCCGGCAACCCCGCTTGGACTCGGCCGCGGTACCCTAACCTTGCGTCTGGTCGCCCCCGAGGGCTGGAACTTCGCACCCGACACTTTGGTGCAGCTACATATTGTTGTACCCGATCACCCCGAGATCCTCGAGATCGCCGAGCAAAGAGTTGCAGATGCAAGTGGTGAGGCGATCCTCGCCGTCAACATCGTGACGATCGTCAAACCCAGCGGCGAAGTCCCCGTGACCGAGGCGGGCCTTCAGGTCGACCTCAAGGCGACGCTGTGTTGGGGCGGGGACAGTTCTCTCGACGTGGCCGCAGGTGCGAGTTTTTCGAGTCGGGTCGCGCTGACCAGTGCAAGCGCCGGTGATGTCACCCTCGACTTGCCGCTGCCCGAACCGAAATAGCCATCGGTAGCTTGGTCTGCAGACGTGAAAGCAGGTTGCAAACAAAAACCGGCGGGCACCCGCGTGGGCGACCGCCGGCTTGCACACCGTGAGGATCAGTTTGCGGCTTGCAGCGCGTTGATGTGCTTGATGATCGCGTCGCCGAACTGCGAGCACTTGAGCAGGGTGGCCCCCTCCATCAAGCGATGGAAGTCGTAGGTTACCGTTTTGTCGCCGATCGCCCGGTCGATGCCCTCGATGATGAGATCGGCAGCCTCAGTCCAGCCCATGTACCGCAGCATCATCTCGCCCGAGAGGATGACCGAACCCGGGTTGACCTTGTCCTTGCCGGCGTACTTCGGTGCGGTCCCGTGGGTCGCCTCGAAAATCGCGGTGCCGGTGTCGTAGTTGATGTTGCCGCCGGGGGCGATGCCGATACCACCGACACAGGCTGCCAAGGCGTCAGAGATGTAGTCGCCGTTGAGGTTCATGGTTGCGATCACGGAGTACTCGGCCGGGCGGGTGAGCAACTGCTGCAAGAACGCGTCGGCGATCACATCTTTGACGATGACCTTGTGACCGTTTTTCTCAAACACCTGCCACGGGCCGCCGTCGAGGTCTTCGGCACCGTAGGCGCTCTTGGCCAGGGCATAGCCCCAATCGCGGAACGCCCCCTCGGTGAACTTCATGATGTTGCCCTTGTGGACCAACGTCACCGACGGAAGCTTGTTTTGCACGGCGTAGGCAAGGGCTGCGCGGACGAGGCGTTCGGTGCCCTCGCGCGAGACCGGCTTGATCCCGAGGCCGGCCGTATCGGGGAAGCGGATCTTGCCAAACGCCGTCGGGAAGTGCTCCTTGAGCAATCCCTTAAACTTTTTGTTGTCGTCGCTGCCGTCGGCGAACTCGATGCCCGCGTAGATGTCCTCGGTGTTCTCGCGGAAGATCACCATGTTGGTCTTCTCAGGGTGCTTGACCGGGCTCGGTACGCCGTTGAACCAGCGGACCGGACGCAGGCAGGTGTAGAGGTCGAGCTTTTGGCGGAGGGCGACGTTGAGGCTACGAATACCGCCACCGACAGGTGTGGTCAGCGGGCCTTTGATACCGACCAGGTGGGTTTGAAATGCATCCAAGGTCGCCTGCGGCAACCACTCACCCGTCTTGTTAAACGCCTTCTCACCGGCAAGAACCTCGAGCCATTCGATCTTGCGGGTTGAACCGTAGGCCTTGGCGACCGCGGCATCAAACACGCGCACGGCGGCGGCCCAAATATCGGGGCCAATTCCGTCGCCTTCGATGAAGGGAATGATCGGGTGATCCGGGACAGAAAGTCCCTCGGAAGTCATGGTGATCTTGTCGGCCATGGTTGTCGGAATCCTTGTCAAAACGCCCGCAGGCAGTTGTTCAAATCGAGTGTTGCCGGGCGTATACCACAACCGCGGGCGCATCTGAGTACCCCTGTTTGGAGCCCCGCAGCTCGGTGATCCTCACAGTGTGGGAACACACAGGTTTTGCGACGCAGCAAACCCGAGCATGGGCGAGATTGTCGGCCCGTCATTTATTTGTATGAACATCTAAATTTTCGGCGCGACCCAATACCCGTTGTGCGTGCATCGACCCGGCGCCGGACAATACCCTGCGCAATCGCTCACTCCTTCGCCTCCGGCGCGGCGAGACCGGCTGATGCGGCCTTTGGAAGCTTCGAGTCGCTGCGGATCTCGATCCCGCGGGTGGAAAACGCGTAACCTTGGGTCCCGACGGTGCGGACCATCACAGCTTCGGTCAGCGGCCGAACCGTCGGCGTGTCGGCGTGCCATCCGACAATAAAGTTCGCCCCCGAACCTCCGCGACGGTCTTTGGAACGCACAAAAAACTCCACGGTTTCGAGGGGGCGGACGTCCGCCGGCGCCTCTAAAAACTGTTCGATCAGCGCGCCACTGGTGTCGTAGTAACTCACCGCGTCGAGCACGAGCGCGCGGTCGGTACTGACATTGCGAATCGACAAGGTGATCGCCAGATCCTCGGCCACACCTTCGTCGGTGTAGATGTGCGAGTAGGTGGGGACGTAGATACGTCCGCCGCTGACCCGCGACCGGACTTCTTGACTCACGCTCGCACTCGGCGGCGTCGGGACCCGAGGGGCATCGACCTCCGGTGCGGGCGACGCATCGCACGCTGGGAGTGAAACCGCGACAACCAAGGACAGACAGCGGGGAAGCGGAGCGAACATCTTGGACCGAAGGGTACCACTGTCCAGGAATTCAACAAATGCAATCTTCCTTGCCCATCGAGCACCCAAAATAATTGCTCATACATGTTTTATCAATCTAATTGCGGCTACAACTTTAAGCGAAACGGCCACAGCAGCTCCTGCACCCAGGTCGCCGGCGGTGTCCGCTCAATCCCAAAGTGCTTGGGCACGCGGTCGTTGATCTTGGCGGTGCCGAACACGATATCCCAGACAAACAAAAAGTTGCCGTAGTTGCCCTGGTAGTGGGTGGCTCGGTCGCGTTTGTACTTGCCGTGGTGGGCCGCATGGGTCGTCGGCGTCGAGAACGTTCGCACGACTACCCACATCAACGGTCGCAACCACCGCTTGCGCAGGAGCTTTTCATCCCAGCGGACACTCGAGTGGGCCCCGATGATCACCACCATCTTGGCGATGTAGTAGACGTAGTAGGCGGGAGCGCACCCGAGGTACAACAAAATTCCCGAGAGCCACAACCCGGGCATGAACAGGTAGTAAAACAGGTTGTTGCGGTACACGACGCGAACCGAGAGATACTCGGCCGAGTGGTGGGCGCGATGAAATAAAAACAACTTGGGCCATGTGTGTGACAGCCGGTGCCACCAGTACTGCACCAAGTCGTCGGCGATGATCAGGGCCGCAAACATCTGCCAAAACGACCAATCGCGCAGGGCCCCCTCGCTGCCGGGGAACAATCCCTCGGTCACCCACGCCGAGCCGACCATGATCGATGGTACTACAAATATTCCCAGACCCGCGACCGAACCGACATCGAGGAGCGCATCCTTGGCCGCGGTCTGCCTGCGAAATCCAAACCGACCGTAGAAAACTTCGACTAGCGCGTAGCCGACGAAGAACAGCAGAATGATCACGCGGTAGTCAGCCATCACACGAACGAAGGATAGCAGTCTTTTTAATGATCGCGGCGTAGGCGAGTCTCAGGACGAAGGGGTCGAACCGCGACAAACTGTGGAGGTCGGCACTTGAGTTCTCTCGGTTTCGAGGTGACTCGCCCGCCCGGCTTCGCGGGTGGAGCCATTTGACACGTGTGTGCATTTGCAGCCCGCAACCCGAGCACACCGCGAGCTGAAGATACCCAAGCACCTCGACAGTCTATCGCGGCCCGAACCCTTCGCCCGCGACTCACCCTCGCCGCGCGCTGAAGATACCCAAGCACCTCGGCAGTCTGTCGCGGCCCGAACCCTTGCCCCGCGACTCACCCTCGCCGCGATCTTAGAAAAAGCTAATGTGGACCCCAATATAATGCGGAGAGATCGAGCGGCTGAGCGGACAGCGGGCGCCCGTCGGCGCCGACGATCTGGACACTGCGTTCGGGACTGACCGCCAAAAACACCTGCCCGCGACAACGCTCTCGCGGGATCGACTTGACCGGGCGCAGCACCGGGTCCCAGGGGTCGCGGCGATAAATGGTGTAGCTACAAAAAAGACCTCCACGGTAGAGGTACATCGTGTGTCCGTCGGCGACCGGTTGCTGGTCGATACATGCATCACCAAAAAACCAATCCGGATCGCTCACCAAAACAACCAGCGCACACCCGACCGCGACCGTGGTGTGCAGGGCGAGTCCTGCCGCCACGACCACCCGGCGCTTGAATCGATTCATGTCGAGCAGGGACCGCGGAATCCGTCCGGCCATGCGATAGGCAAATACCGGCACGCTCGCCAGCGCGAGAATCATGGCGACATCGGCAATCAACGAAAGTTCCGGCGTGAGGCGAAGGGTCTCGCGCTGCAGATACTCGTCGAGCATGTTGATTCCGAGCCCGAGGCATCCGAACAACAACACCCAACACAAACCGGGGATCAGCCAAAAAGCAAATGCTCGTATACAACGAGAGCTCTGTCCGTTGCCCACCACGCCCGTGCCCGTTCCCGCGATCATGGTACTACGCGAGCACGATGCCTTGAAACGTCTGTGGGTCGCTAATCTTCGGCTTTTTTAGCGATTGTTTTTCACAGCCTCATGATGCGAACGGCCCGACTGCAAGTTTTGCGAACACCACAACGTCGCGCGTGGGAGAACTGAGCACCTGCGCGTGCTGTCAAATTTTCGTGGCATCGAAGCTTGAAACAGGCTGTTCTTGCCAAACATTTCTCCTGCTCGATCGCGGGTGATACACGCAATTTCGTGGTCGACGCGTCCGATATGTATCCCCTCGGTAATCCCCAGGACGTCGAGCGATGGGTCGAAGACCTGTACACGGAACCCGAGCTTTCATCGCAAATACGACGTTTTCCGCCCCATTCAAACAACCATCCGAACGACCCTTCGATCGAGCCTGCCACGCTCGAAGCGTTGCGCGATCCCTGTCGCTTGGAACCTGAATGTTTGGACAAGTCGGCCTCGAATCCACCATCTCCAGCCTCACCGCAAACATCAAATTCTGTGCCAGGTATCAAGCGCGGGGATATTGTTCGCGGATTGAGTGTCATCGGGGCGATCGGGTTTTCACTGATCGGGTGGTGGGGTCTGGGTCGGGCCGATGTCGCCGAACGCCGTGCCAACCAACTCAGTTCGGAACGCTCACAGGCCGTGGCGCGAGCGATTGCGGCAGAAGACACGCTTACCCAACTGCACGAGCAATCACAGCTGGCACAGACGACACTCGGACGGACCCGCAATCGCCTGCGCTTGCTCGCCTGGGAACAACTCGATCCCGCGTCGCCGCTGGCGATGGGACTGTTGCGCGAGGTCGATGCCGGACAGCAACTCCCCGGCCTCGCAGCCGCTGCAGCCACGGCTGTGCACACTTCCTACCTCCCGCACCCGCTCCCGACATCGCTCCCGACCCACGCCATCGCGGCGACGGGTGACGGCGACCTGCTCGCGCTCGTCGACAGCGATCAACGCGTGCACCTGTGGTCACCCAGCAGTGATTCCGAAGCAGCGGTTGCCACCCTCCCGGGAAAATTCGCCGCCTCAGCGATCACCAGCGCCGGTGATGTATTGCTCGCGGGCAGCTACGACGGCGCTTTGTACCGCTGCGGCGACACCGAGCCCGAAGTCATCGGCCGCGTCTCGGGTGCGGTGCATTCACTTGTACACACATCATCTGGCGTCATCTCTGCCTCGGCCCACGGATTGATCCAACGCTGGCCGACCGAGGGAGAGCCCTCGACACTCACGCAGGTTCCCGGGGTCATCTCGTGGATGGTCGCCGACGAAACGGGCGACCATCTGTTGTTCACCACCGCTGATCGTGCGACCTATCTGTGGGATGTTGACCACCCGGACGACCTTGTGCACCTACAAACAACTGGCCAGCCCGAACACACGCTGCTGTGTGGGACGGACGCAGTCCCGATCGTACAACGCCGCGATCAGGTGGTCACGTATCGGCCGTCCGGCGACCACCTGCTTCCGATCCCGCTGGCCACCCATTCCCAAATTGTCGGGATCAGCTGTGGCGCCGACAATACCGTCGCCGTGGCGACACACGCTGCGATCGAGCTGTGGGACCTCAACACGCCGACCGCCCCGATCGATCGTTTGGCGGTCGAAATGTCGATCCAACAAGTTTCACCGCTCCCCGACTCGCGCGTCCGGATCGGCGATGGGGCGGGCCGCCAACAAGTTTGGGACCTCGCCGGCAAGCGCCGGTTGATGGACATCGATGTCGGTACCGCGGCCGTCGACATTGCCCTCGCCGACGATCTTGGACTCGTCTATGTGCTCGACCACCGCGGCCGGGTCCGCAACCTCGAGCTCCGCGCGGCCGGTGGAGTCGCCGCGACGACCTTAGCGGCCACTGCCGAGGTGACGAGCACAGGGTTTTCGGCCGACGGTCAACTGCTTGCAGTCGGCCAAGCCGACGCCGCGATCCGGGTGTTTCGCACCGACGATCGTTCCGTTCGCACACTCACGGGTCATCACGGCGCAGTCGATGTGGTCGCATTTTCTGGCGCGACCAACCACCTTATCGCCGGCAGTCGCGACCATCGGGTCAGTCTGTGGGACATGACGACAGCCGAGCCGACACCACAATTTCTGCGCGGTCATCAACATCCGATCACAGCTGTCGCGCTCGACCGCGATGCAACGCTCGCAGCCACAGCTTCGGAGGACGGGGTCTTGCGCGTGTGGCAAACCCATGACCAGACGACGTCGATTCTGCGTACCGGCGGCGAGCCGATCCATGCGCTTGCGATCTCGCCCGACGCCCAGTGGTTGGTCTCGGGAGACACCCGCGGTGTCGTGACACTGTGGCCGATCTCCCGCACCCTCGCAGCGCCGCAGGTCCTGCGTGGGCACACAGGGGGTATTGCAGACATCGTCTTCCACCCCGACGGAAAATTATTTGCAACTGCAAGCAATGACGGAACGGTGCGCCTGTGGCAGCTCGATACGCCCGACGATCCGCGGGTGCTCGACCACACCGGCCCCGTGCGCGCACTCGCCTTCCTCGACGGGGGTGCAAATCTGGTCGCCACCGTCGAAGATGCTTCCCTGTGGACCTGGCCAACCGTTCGCACGGGTCAGCCGAGGATTGTCAGGGACGTTGAGGCAGCGAGCCTGGCATCCGCACAAATCAGTCCGAACGGACAGGTCGTGACCCGACACCCAGAGGCACTGCGCTTGTGGCATCTCAACCCGGAAACCACCCTGCGACAACTGTGGGCACTGCCGATCAAATGCCCGACCATCGCCCAGCGCAAGCAGATCCTCGGGGACGACGACGCCACTGCGGCCCAGGAGTTGGAGCGTTGCCAGCAGCGGATACACAAACCGATGTAACGCGTCTATCAACGAGCGACCGCCGGCCAGGCCCATGATCTCCCCAACGAGTGTATGAACATCTATCTAGGCGCGCCGCGGAAACTCCGGCATCAATTGCAACCAGTCGCAACGTGCTTGCCGAGCAACCTCACTCGCTTTGTTGATACAGACCCGTCAACGGCACATCATCGAGGCTGACCACCGCCGCGGGTGCTGTTGTGTGCACACCTTTCCACAAATCGATCTCGTTGGTCAGCATATGTTTTTCATAGAACATCAGCCCCCGTGGTGCACGGGTGGCGGGCGCAGCCAGCACACTCGCCGGCAACACGCCCTCGCGGACGTATTGGCGACGGACGAGCTCATGGAGGTCATGCAAATACATCTTCTCCTGTGGTTTTGCGCTGACTTCGGGCAGCAAAGGCGTCACCGAGTGACCCCAAAACCCGCGCCCGAGCCCGAGTCCGGCCGCCCCCCGAGCCCCCCCAACGGCAGGTGCATACTGCGAGAGGTTGTGTGGATGACCGTGGACCGTGCTCCACACCCCGGGGACCAACAGGACGACCAAAACGATTGGTGGTAGATGGCGATACCTGGTTGGGAGCTCGGCCCATTGCCAAAGCTTGCGCCAAGCGTAGGCCGCCGCCAACGCGAAAAACGGATAGGCAGGTAACCAGTGCTTGGTCCCGCCAAACACTGGGACATTTGGTGAGCTGATCAGCGCAATCGGAAACATCGCCGAGACCAACAACAACAGGCCCAACCCGTCGAATGCAAACCCATGGTGCGGCGCGGCAAAGACGGTGCGAAGGGCCGGCTCGGACGCGGCAGATTTTGGTTGTATGCGCACCGATAATACATCGCGTCGGATCAACAGGCCAAACCCGACCGCCGCAAGCAGCAACAGACAGCTGGGCACGGTCGCCCACGTCAACACACTCGGCAGGCTGACCGGCAGCGGAGGTTTGTTGTAGTTCACCCCCAAGTACTCCATGTTGTACCAACTGTGGTGGAGATGAAACGCGAAGTACGCGTTAATCCGTGCAAACGTGTCGGTCCACATCCACGGCCACACAGCCACTGCTGTCAGCGGGGCCAACACAGCCATCGAAACAAACGGCAGGGAACATACCCGCGCCCAGGCATACCTGCGCAGCTGCGGCCGACGAACAAATTCAATGATGACACACACAATGTGATGCAGCCCGAAAATCAGGGGCAAAAATAGGGCATTGTGCTTGATAGCGATGGCGATACCGAGGGCTGGCCCCAGGGCCAGACCGTAACGCCAGTCCGTGCGCGACCGGTAGTACAACCATGTACACACAAGTACAGCTACGGAAACTGGAACATCAAAACAGTGGAGACCTGCGTGAAACCATACACGCGGAAGGGTGATAAACGCTCCGGCAGCGACCAAACCTGCGAGGTTGCTGCGACCGATTCGCACACCGAGTAGGAACAGCAAGCCAACGGCAGCTCCAGCCAGACCCTGGGCGGGCAGCCGCATTGCCGCCCCCTCGGGCATCACCGGCCATCTCCCACCCGGATCCGCCGACGACTTGGGATCGATCGCGTGTGTCGGGTTGGCAAACATCTGCGCCGACAGTCCGGCAGCCATTTTCATCAGGGCCGGATGTTCGCGATTCAGTGCAAATACACGGTCCCGTCCAATCTGGGTCCGGGCGTCCCCACGCCCCGCAACTGCGTCGACAAGCCAACCGGCATAGGCCCGACCGGCCACAAAATAGACCCCTTCATCGCGGACATATCCGACCGAGCGATGCCCGATCGACAACAGGGTGGTCGTCAGCAACGCGAGTGCAAGAGCCAGAAGCAATTGCGTGCGGCTCGGACGAGCCTGTGCGCGCGGGGATGGACCGGTCATGCTCCACCTCCTGGCTCGGACGCCTCGTGGCCGATGTTGAGTCTGCTCCCGCGAGGCGTCTCGTACAGAAGAATCTGCCATGTCTGGATGGCGTGGACAAACATATGGCGCCGGCGGGCTCCCGGTGGGATTGGGTGATACAATGGTGTATGTTCAATGTTCGCGTGCTTGTACAAGCCGCAACGGGTATCTCGGTGAGACACGCGGGAAAACCTGCGGTTGACCCGTGTCATCCCCCACCTCGTTGTGATTCACCGCCGCGAAGTGCACGCAGTTCGATACACGGGAGATGACTCGGACGCGCGTCGTAACCGGCATCATTCCAGACCCCCTGCACTGCGGTGGCCACTGCCACTTCTAATGTATGCACACCAGGATCCGTCGCCACCTCAAACGCGGCCCACCCCTGCTCATCGGTCCACAGGCTGGTGTGCAGTGGCTGGCCGTCGACCGAGAGCTCCAGGGCAACCGCGGCATCACTGCGTAGCCGGGCATTGAAGTCCGCAAACCCGACATGGCCACGCAGACGGTCGCCGAGCTCGACATCCGTCCATTCAAAGACCACCCGGCTGTCATCGCGGACACGCAGGGCCATGCACCGACGCGGACGAAACTCGACTTCGAGGGTCTCTAGGGAAACCTTGCCCGACTTACATGTATAAACATTTTTACCCCCCCGACAACGCCCCTCGGCATCGCGCACGCGCACACCTGGGCCCGCGAGCAGGTTCGTGGCCCCGATGCGCTCGCCTGCCCCGGGATTGCGAAGGTCGTACACGGTCAGTGACCCCAAGGAATGCCGGGCCACGACTTCAGCGGGTGGCAGTCCACGGCTATCGTCGAGGAGGTCCGGGCCATGGGGATCGGCGAGCACACTCAACACCCGGTAGCGCGGCACGTCGTGGAGATCGGGTGGCGCGACCGAATCCCAACCCCGTGCCTGTACAAGTTCCATCCGCACACGCGGCCCGAGCCAGGGCTCGGCGACGTAGAGCGGCAATCGATCCGTCGCTTCGAGATGCTCTGCGACCTGCCGCCAGTCATCGGGTCCGGCGAGCGTACGGTAGGCCCGGGCGGCGCAGACCCATTCGCACAGCGCGACTGCAGCAATCACAACAAGCCCACGCCGCGCCCACGTCTTCACGACGGCCCTCCGTTGTGGCCCTCCGACCAGGTTTTCCCAGAAAGGTCGAAATTAAAACCGACCTGTGGCGGAGCTTTGCCCGTGGGAATCAGCGTCACCCGCAACTGCCCAGGGCTGGACTGCTCGCCACCGGTATCGAGTTTGAGCCAGCTTCGCCCCGGTCGATGCTGGAGTCGACGTTCGAGCAACACGCGCCACTGGTCGTCGGTACATGTCGACTGCCGACACAGCTCCACACGGATCTGAAACCGTCCTTCGGCGCGCCGTTTGGCGTCGTCATCGTCGAGCGCAACCCACCCCCAGAGCTCGCTGGGTACGTGCTCGAGCGCGAAGCTTGTGACAACCGGTTGTTGCCGCCGCCCTTGCCCGCGCAGCACAACAAGTGCGGGCACAATTAACATGTCGGTTTTGAGTGGAGCCGCCAGCGCACCCGACGAAACCCACGCCTGCGAACTGGCGAGGGTATGCTCCCGCTCGCCTCCAGCCATCCAGCGATGGGCCAGCACACCCGCGACCGCGAGAACCACCAGCGCCAGCACAATCGGCCGAAATACCTGCAAGTACATACGTTTGAGTTGGCGATAGCCCTGCGCAACCTGTCCGGGACGCGCGCTGGCGAGGGCGAGTACACCGATCCCGAGAAATGTTGTAACTGCACCAAAAATATCGACTCCGAGCCACCTTCGGTAGTGCAGCTCCACACGGCCCGGAGCGACCTGTGCAGCCATCAACATCGGTTCGGTCCCATCGTCGCCGTGGGCTTTGCCCCCGCGTAGCTCTCCGGTACGGCGGGCGTGTTGCGTGGCTGTCTGTGGGATGCGTCCGCGGACGGGTGTGCGCGCGGGAACCTCGATCCACTCGACCGGCTCGCCGTTGTGACGCCACTGCCATCGCGGGTATCCTGAAACATGTACAACCAACCATGTTTTGTTTGACCCCCCCGGCGCGACGGCGGACGGGTGCTCGACCGTACTGGCACCGATCTCAAAGGCGAGGGTGCCATCGTCGGGGTCACCATCATCGATTCGCAGCTCCCCAGGACCTTCGAGTTCCGCGACTTGAGATTGTTGCCAGTCACCTCGCTCCCAAACTTTGATCCTGCCAAAGGTTGCGACTTGTTGCATCCCGCGACCGGCACGGGCACCGGTCGAGACAAGGTAGCGCACACCGAGTCGGCGATAAATCTCCTCGTTTCCGACCTCGGGTTTGTGCACAAAGTTGCTGCCCGGGGTAAATCCTTGCTTGTACAATCGGATACCCGATGCGACCGGTGCGTCCATAAACCAGTGGAGGTTTCGATGGGCTGCAACGGCGATCCTCGTCGGAGGACGTCCCGCCTGGCGATCTCGTTCAACCTGTTGTGCGAGCCACGCCAGAAGTTGGCGATAGTCCCCGTCGAGACCCGGACGTCCGGGTAATCGTTGTAGCTGCACCTGACCGAGCCCATGTTTGTGGCCCCATGTCCACGCCTCAGACGTGACGAGCAAGGCGGCGGTCGCTCCAGCGAGACACACGCCACCGTTGAGGACCCAGAGCTTCCACGTGCGAGCAGTCGTGCCAGACAGGCGACGGGCGGCCCACATCGTCGGTGCGGCGACGACCCAACCTGCGAGCAGATAGAGCCCGGGCTTGGCTGCGATCAAAAACCGTTGATACTGCAGGTGTGTAAAGCCTTCGCTGATCCAATCGAGTCGCAGACGCCAAAAGAGGTCGGTGCTGGCGAGGAGCCAGTGTACGAAGGCCCACAGGGCCACAAAGCGTAGATACCGTGAACCCCCGAGGGCAGCGGCCACCATCCCAATCACAATTGTATAGCCAATCAAGCTGGGCATTGCATGGGCCCAGGCGCCGTGGTTCCACACCATGTCGAGCATCGGTGCGAGCGGCTGGTAGAGCCATCCATAGCTGACCATCCAACCGCGGTGGGCGAACATCGGCACTAGCCAAAATCCGCTCAGGGCGATGGCGAGGCAAACCGCGAGGCCGCTGTCGAGCAACGTGAGACGCAACGTTCGCAGGTGCACGCCCGGTCTGGCGAGACCGTAGACGGCAACGAGCAGGACCCCGCCGACAGCACACATCAACAGGGCCATCGGATGGGCCAACAGCGCGGCGGCGAGGACCACTCCGGCCACCAACAACTGTCGGGTGTGCCCGACCGGCTGTTGGGCCCGCGATTCAAATGTATCTGCACGCCGCAGCCCGGCTGCGAGCTCGGCAAAGCCCCAAAATGCGAGCGAGGTCGACAGGGCCTGGGGCCACACGCCGTAGGTTATCGTGTATGTAAAACCACCTTCGCGGTAGGTCCCGGGGTCGAGCAACATCCAAATGCCGGCGAGCAGCCCCGGCAAGCTCCCCAAACCCAGCAGACGACTGGCGCGGACCAACACCCATCCCTGCAACAGGAACACCGCCGTGACGACCCATGCGTAACAGGTCGACCACTCCAAAAACCCGAAGCTGAGCCCGCGCAAAAGACAGACGCCGAGGTCGCCCAACATCGGATAAAGCTCGCCCGCGGGGAATCCGAAAAACCAGGTCGAACTCCAGCCGGTGAGATGACCGTGACTGAGGTTGTGACCGATGAGATAGGCGCGGGTGAGATGCACTGTATGGTCGGCGGACAATGGCATCTGGCCGAGGGGCACTGGCCACAACAGGTACATGCCGAAGCCCGCGACCACGAGGTACGGCCAAAGTGTCCGCAGGGCAATGCGGGCCTTTTCAACTGCGCGGGGCACCCAGAATCACCGTCCACGGCAGGGGGCGTCGAACGTGTTGCACATGCATTTGTTGCGAAGCCAATGCGATCAACGCCCGCCGCCCGAAGTGCTGGATATGCCCGGGGGTGTTCCCGAGGTCGCGGATGTAACGCCCACGCGCGAGGTTCATCGCCCGCCATACCGGCTCCCACGGCGTGCTGATGAGGACGTAATTTGCAGCTACACGCGCAAGCTCCCGCAGACCCTGTTCCGGGCGCTCTAGGTGCTCCAAGACTTCGCAACAAACCACCAGCTCAAACGCATTGTCGGCGTAGGGCAACCCATAGATCGAGGCGGTGTCAAACCGGATCCGCGGATCGACACCCGGGCGCTCGCGGTCGTCGACGTCGCAGGCGACAAACTCGGCTGGCGCATGTTGACGGATCAGTGCACTGGCGAGATGTCCTTCCCCACACCCGACCTCGAGGACAGATGTTGACTGTGTCCGTCGGTACAGATCCGAGACGGCGCGTAAAAACCCCGACATCAGCAGGCGGGCGATCGGGTTCTTGGTCCCGTATTTGTCGTAGACGTTGCCGACGATGTTACCGTGGTCGACCGCAGGCCTCCCGGATTCGCGGGTGTTGCAAACGCCAGGAAGGATGACCCCGTGAGGATTTTGGAAAAATGGCATCTTCGGCATCGCCTTTTACTCCTCGGGCGTCCATGCTGCCGCGCCGGTCACCTGTAGCCCCGGCACCTGCTCGGGGCGTTTGAGCTCCGATTCCAGCTGCCGCATACGGGCGAGTACCTGCTCGGTGAGCCGGCGGTTGGCGGCAATCAGGTCACCCAACAGCGCCATCAGCCCGACCAAAAATGCCATCAAGACCGCTCCAACCGCGACCAACAGGGATTCGGTGTGGCCACTGTCGGCGGGGTAGCGCGAGATATAAAAGTACAAAAACCGCCCGCCGAGCGTCAGGCCCGTGAACAGTAACAACGCGGCGACAAAACCAAAGGTTTGCATCGGCGAGTACATCGCGTAGGAGCGCACGATGACGGCACCATTGCGCCGGACGTAGCTGGCCATCGACGAAAACAACCGCGAGCGCCGGGTCTGCGGGTTCGTCTGGATCGGAACGTTGACGATACACAGACCTGCATGGCCGGCCTGGATGATCGTCTCGAGGGTGTAGGTGAATCGATTGTGGACAAACAGGGTGGTGGCGGCCCGGCGGTTGACGGCCCGAAATCCGCTGGTCGCGTCGATCACTTCAGTGCCAGATGCTCCGCGAACCACCCGCGAGCCCCAGCGTTGCAGCACCCGCTTGAGAACCGAAAAATGGGCAATGGTGTCGGTCTGACGATCGCCGATGACGATGTCCGCCTCGCTGCGTAGCAACGGCGCGACCAAGTCGCTGATCGCCGCGCCGGGGTACTGGTTGTCGGCGTCGGTATTGACAATGATGTCGGCCCCGAGCCGCAAGCAGGCATCGAGCCCAGCACTGTAGGCGGCCGCCAACCCGCGGTTGTGGGGAAACCGGAGAATGTAGTGAGCTCCCAAGGACGCCGCGACTTCCGAGGTCTGGTCGCTGCTGCCGTCATCGATGATCAGGATTTCGATGCTGTCGACACCGGGGATCGCCCGCGGCAGATCGGCGAATGTGCCGGGCAACTGTTCGCGTTCGTTGAGGCACGGGATTTGGATGATGAGCTTCACAGGTGGGCCCCCGGAGGGTAACGGAAAATCGCTCCGATGGCTGCTGTGCGTGCGGTCGGTAGGGATCTGGACAAACTTGCAGACACACCTGGGTTCGCCGACCTTCGACGCTAAAACCGATGGTCTTCGCCACCGCCCGCCGGTCGATCGGTTCGCTCGCTCTTCGCCTGCGCCGGCAATCCTGTTCACCAAAGGCTGATCCGAGGGTCTGCTCGCCGCGAAATATCTTCTCACTCCGGCAACCGTGACGTGACGAGAGAGGCATCGACTCGCTTGCTCACCGAGGATCTTCAGCGGTACACCGGCAATCGTGCCTTCCCTCGACCACGCGATGCGCCGGCCGATCGCCCTGGCCGGCGTGCTCACACTTGCGGTCGTGTTTTGGCTGCACGCCGACGCGTGGACGTTTGTGTGCGACGATGCCTATATCTCGTTTCGCTACGCTCGGCACCTCGCCGAGCACGGTGTCCTCGAGTTCAACCTCGGCGAGCGGGTCGAGGGCTACACCAATTTTTTGTGGGTCCTACTGTTGGCTGGCGGTCAGCTGCTGACGATCGCCCCCGAAACACTCTCGCCGGTCCTCACCGTGTTGAGCTCGGCCACGGGCCTCGGGCTTGCGGTGGCGCTGTGCCGCACCCTCCGAGGATCGTTCCGGGCATTCGATCTCCGCGATCTGTTGCCGGCGGCCCTGCTGGTCCTATGCCCTTCGTACATGGTCTGGGCCCACAGCGGCCTCGAGACATCCTTGGCCGCGACACTGATTCTCGCCGCCATCCTCGCGTGGATGCAGACACGCCTCGTGCTCGCGGCATTGCTGGCGGGAGCTGCCCTGCTCACGCGTCCAGATACAGCCGTACCCATCGCCAGCTTCGGGGTCACGTGGGCGATCGAGCAATTCATTGTACACACACAATCTTCGGCACTTCGCAGCCACGTGCACGACCTCCCCTGGCGTCGGGTTTTCATCGCACTGGCGGTGTTTAGCGCGATCGTAGGAGGTCACTTTGTGTGGCGATACATCTATTATGGACACTGGCTGCCCAACACCTGGGCGATCAAGTCCCACGGGCACCTCCTACGCGACACCCATGGTTGGCCCTACCTGACGACGTGGGTGCGGGAGACCGGCCTTGTATATGCACTTGCGCTGGTGCCGATGCTGCGCCTGCGCCACCTCAAACTCGTGGCTCCGATCGCCGCGACTGCGGCCTATGTGTGGTCGGTCGGTGGTGATTTTATGGCCTACAGCCGCTTGCTCCTCCCGGCAACGACCCTGGGTGCGTGTTTGGTCGCGTGGTTGCTCGCAGACCTCGGTGCTGCGTTAGCGACCCGTGTACACGGGTTTCGACAACCACACCAAAGTCTCCGGCTCGAAGCCACGAGCGAGGAAGGCCACGGACTGCCGGCCGTGCACCGGCGCGGTCAAAAAATTGTATACGCATTTTACCTTGCCTCGGGCTTGACCGTCGCCCTGATGCTCGGCGCCCTCGCGCGCAGGGCCACGGCGACGTGGGCACACGACCGTGCGACCCCCTCGGGCTGGCTCGACGGGCGCTACGAAGGGGTCACTGCGATGGCCCGGTTTGCCGCGGTACGGGTCGAAGTCGGCTCCTGGATGGCGAAGCACCTCCCGCCCGCAACCCGTGTGAGCGTGGGTGCGGCCGGGGCCCTGCCCTATGCTTCGGATCTGCCGACGATCGACGCGTACGGGTTGGTCGACCCGACGTTCACGGAGCTCGACCTCCAGCCTCAAACCGGTCCGCGGGCGCGCCCCGGGCATCAGTTACACGCGCCGCACCAGCATATTCTGGCCCAAAACCCCGACTTGCTGTGTCACATCGGCATCGTCCACACGCGGCGTCCGGGCGCCCTCGATGCCCGGCGGCGGGCAGGTCCCGGCTACGCGTGGGCATGCATCTCCCCCGGACCGGCGCATCTGCCCGACGGCGCGTTTGAGTTCGGCAATTACTGTTGTCTGCGCAAACGCGACAACACAGTGGGTCCGTTTGGCCCCTAGCCGCCACGATCCATAAACTCCGAGTGGTCCTCGAACGAGGCCGCGCCTCCCCCCGTGCAGAACTTCTCCACCGCCTCTCGGTTCGAGAATCCGCTGGTTCCGCACGTTTTTCGAGCTCAAACCGCGGCGAAAGACCAGGTGTCGAGAAAACCACAGACCCCTCGCTCGGACGTCGCACCGAGGTCTCGCAGAAGGTTGCTCCGTACTGCGGATGCGTGCCACAAGTACCGCCGTGTCCGCCAGCGCAACTGGGGCTTCTAACAAAAACACAAAACACGTCCGTCGCGTCGTCGTCGGGCTCGCGTGTGTCTGGCTATTGGCCCTGACGATCGTGTTTGCCGCCCGGCTCGGATTTCCGCTCGACCTCGAATGGATGGAGGGTGGCAGCCTGCAACAGGCGATGCGGATCCAGTATGGTCTGCCGATCTACGAGCGCCCGTCCCTCGATTTTGTACCGTTTTTATATACACCTTTTTACTCGGTCATCCTCGCTGCCCTCGGGGCCGTGTTTCCACTCGACTACACCCTCGGACGCCTGGTCAGTGTCGGCGCCTGGCTGCTGACCTGTTTCGGGATTTGGCGAATCGTCCTCGCCGAGGGCAAGCCCCGCGCCCACGCCATGGCGGCCGTCGGCCTGTTTTGTGCCGGCTATGTGTTTGGATTTCGCTGGTACGACGTCGCCCGGCCCGACATGACGATGTTGGCGCTGGTGGTGTGGGGGCAGTACTTCCTGCGCCACAGCCAACAACATGCCCGCAAGGCGGTGGCCGCCGGGTTGCTGATGGGCCTGGCGTTTTGGACCAAACAAACTGCCGCGGTGCTGATCTTCATCAGTGGGGTCGGTGGGTTGATGGTGGCCCGGCGGCACCTATGGCGCTACGTGTTGACAATCTTTGTGGTCGATGCGGTCGGTGTCTACATCGGGATGTGGATGACCACCAACTGGTTATGGACCTATATCTACGAACTCCACCAGGCACATGCGTTTAACCGCGAACGGTTTACCAGCAAGACCTGGGGCATGTTTGCCCACGCGGCCCCGTTTTTGTGTGTGTGGGCATCGGCCTTGCTGGGACAGCGCACCTACGAACGCCTGACGCAGTGGAAGAGCACAGGCAGTTCATTTGTATCTGCACAATGGCAGTGGCTGGTCGAACGCTGCCGCGATGGGTCGGCATTTTGGTCGCTGTTGGCCGCGGCGGCCCTACTCGTTTCGGCCCTCGGCTACTCGACCCAGTGGGCCGAACCCAACGCGTTTATTCCCGGAGTGTGTTTTGCCGCCATCTGGCTGGGTGTCACCTTGCCGACGGGTGTCAAACTCGAGCGTGTCGGCCTTGGCCTGATCGCCAGTCAACTTGTATTTGCACTGTTTATCGAGCCGTTTTACCACCCGATCCAACAGCACGGTCTGCGCCGGGGGGTGCTCGACAGTTACCGCGTGATGGATCCGATGCGCACGCTGCCTGGTCGCGAAGCCTGGCGGCGGGCGTCCGAAACGCGGGCACAGCTCCAGGCGCAACCGGGCGAAGTGTTTTCCCTGCACCGTCCGTGGTGGAGTATCCTGGCCGGCGGCCCCGGACATATCGGCTCGATGGGCCTACACGACATCCCCGTCCGCGATCGGTCACGGGTCCGCCTCGAGTTGCGAACGGCCCTGCGGGCGGGTCGCTACACAACGTTGTGGTTTGACCGCACGCCCCCGCCGTGGTTGCTGACGGTGATGTCCGAACGCTTTCGCCTCCAAACCCGACTGACGGGCGATGCCAGGATCTTACCGCTGTCCGGCTATATGTCGCCGGCTGGGATGGTCACCCCCTACCGCGATCCCCAGCTCGTATTCGAGTGGATCCCCGAACACGATCCGCCACTTCCAGCTGACGTCACCGTCGTCGAAGACTTCGAAGGTCGAGAGCTGCGGCTGTTTTTTCCCGAAATCAAGGGGACTGCGTTTACGCGGGCGGCCGTCTCAGGGCTCCACAAAGTCGGGACCAAGCGCGGTGGTGTCCGCGAGCCGATCGGTCCACATGGTGGAAAGTTCCTGGTCTCGAGTGCAGCTTCTAATGCAGGGATTCAAGCCCGCGGCGCCCTGACGTCCAAACCATTTGTCATACCAACGAACGCGAGTCTCTCGCTGCGGCTCGGCCATGCGGGTGTGCTCGACGACAACTTGCGCGTAGAGCTGGTCCCCGAGACAGGTTCCCCGACGGCGATCGCGTTTGACACACATGTGCCGCAGTGGTCGATGGCCCGGGTCTCTGTGCCGATCTCACCCGATCTTTTTGAAACCCAGGTGACCCTCCGGATCGTCGATGAGAGTCCGCGGGCGGCCGTGTTTGTCGACGACATTTGGATCCACAGCGGCGCGGCGAACGGATAGCGACGACTGACGGTCACACATGATTGCGACACGTACTCGTGCACTCTTCGTTGTACATTCAAAAAACTAACGGCGACCCGGGTGGGTCGCCAGTCTGTTCGTCCAGAGGCCGGACTGCGATGCTTCGTAGGCAGCACCGCCGGACGGGAGGCTCACGCCTCGCGGACGTTAACGCCGCATGTAGATGAGGCCGCGGGTGAGGGTCACCGTCTTGTGGCCACATCCGTGGTATGCGACTTCGACTTCAACTTGGGTGCCAGCCGGGCCGCGCAGGGCACTCGCCCACCCTTGGAGGGTTTTGGGGGTCTTGCCATCGACGGAGATCAGGTACGCACCGTCGCGGATCAAGCCATGTGCGGGGCCATTTTGGAGGACGTGACGAATCATGACCTGTTCGTCGCCCTGTTGCTGAATCACAGCTCCAATCCCGCTGTAGGTGAAGCCTCGTTCGGCAATCTGCTTGTGGTGAACAACTCGCTGATCGCAGTTTGAGTCGGCGAGCCGATACATCACCGCCGCTGAGGTTGCCATTGAGCCGGCGAGGATGATTGCGCCGAGAACAATGCCGCGGGCGGTTCGCCAACGGGAGATCGAAGTTGCGGTCGGGGATTCGTGGTGGGACATCGGCAAGAGCTCCTTAGTGACAGACCTCATCAGTGTTCCATAGCTCCGACGAGGTTTCTACCCTGCGCAATCAGCGACCGTGTTAGGGGCTGTGAGGTAGATCGACAGGTCGCTGAGCCGGTTTTAAAATCGCTTTGGGCCCGTGTCGGCTCTCTTCGATTCGAGGTCTGGGACCGGCTCGGGGTAGACAACCCCTTCGAGGTGGTTTGATTCCCTTCCACCTAGCCCGAAATGTTGGTGAAGGTCGGGCGAGTCACCAAATCCTTGGTGAGAGATCTGGGCTGAGCTATACGAAGCATCGTCCAATGACCTACGCGCGTCCTGTATTGTCTCGGTTCCTGTCCGCGGCTGTGTGCCTCACACTCACCGCGATCGCTCCAGGTTGCTCGAAGGAGCAATCCGACCGCCAGCCGTCGACTCCTGACTCGCCGACGCAACTGTCCGCGCCACCGTCGGCAGCGATTGCAGCGACGCCTCCCGAGGAGGAGCCCGAGCCCGAGCCCGAGATCGATGCACCCACGCCCGCGGCTGCCGCCCAACCCGAAGTTGTCGAGCCCGAACCGGAGCCTGAGGTCGATCCCCGCGCAACGGAGCGCCCGCAAAAAGTCCTGATTCTCGGCGACAGTTTGGCGGCGACCGGATTTGGTGCTCTGCTCGAGAAGAAACTCGACAACCACCCCGAGATCGACTGCGCCCGCAAGGCCAAAAGTGCATCCGGGCTCGCGCGCCCCGACTTCTACGACTGGATGGGCGAGGCCAAGCGCCAGGTCAAAGCCCACAACCCGCACATCGTCGTGGTGATCATCGGGGGCAACGACGGCCAAGACCTGACCGGGAAGACCAAAAAGCAAAAGCGCGTCCACTGGAAATCCGATGACTGGGACGCCGCCTACCGCGAGCGGATGGATGCGTTCTTGGCCGAGCTAGGCACATCCGACCGCAAGGTGTTGTGGCTGGGTCTGCCGATGATGGGACTGACGAGTTTTGAAAAGAAGCTCGAGTTGATCCGCGGGATCCAGACCGAGGCGGTCGCGGCCGCCGGTGACAAGGCGACCTACCTCGATACGGTGACGTTCACAGCCGAGGGCGGCAAGTTGCTCAAGACAGCAGATGTCGGCAACAAGAAGGGCCAGCAGCTGCGGGCCGACGATGGGATCCACTTCACGATGGCAGGCAGCGAATACTTCGCCGATAAGGTCTACCCGGAAGTCGTCAAGGCCCTCGGCCTAGAGCCGTAGACGAACCGACGGTTCCGGTTGCAAGCACGGGAACCTCCGCGAGCTCGCTGGAACGAGGTGGCCGTGGTTGGTCGAATCACCAACCACGGTCTGGATCGCTATCGGATCCAATGCTATCGCCGAAAAAGCCCGGCGTTCGGAATCTCCCACCCCGCTGGCGCGTTACGGCGTGCACATTTTTCGGGCCTTTCGACGACTCCATGTCACGTCTTTGTCACCTTCGTGTCGCAGTTGCAGCACTCGCACTCGCTGCCTGCAGTCGTCCTGCTGGTGTCCCGCTCCCGGCTGCAACGGACACCAAACCACTGCCGCTACAGGTCGAGCACCCCCTACCTGACGAGGTCGAGCACACCACCGACGACGGCGCGACCGAGACGACGACCGAAGCGACCGCCGCCGAACCAGAGGTCGCCGACGAGTTGGATGAGTCCGACACCGACACGGATACCGACGACGACACCAGGGAATACGATCCCGATGCGGAACTCGCGGCCCTCGAAAAAGAACTCGAAGAGGCAATCGCCCGCGGTGAGATCCCCGCTGAAGTCGCACAGGAGCCCGAGCCCGAACCCGAACCCGAACCCGAGCCCGAGCCGCCCAAGCCGGTGTGGGTCCAACACGAGGTTGTGCCCGGGGAGCGTCTCGAACACATCGCAGCCCGCTACCAGGTTTCCGAGAAAGCCCTGTTTCGCTGGAACAAGCGCACGCTCAAGAGCGCCAAACAACCGAAGTTGGTCGCCGGGAAGACCATCAAAGTTCGTGCCGTCGACCCGCCGCCGCCGCGCGAGCAGATCGAGTACACGGTCAAACGCGGTGACACCTGGGCCAAGATCGCCAAAAAGCACGACATCGATCCCGACGATCTGTGGCGGTGGAACCGACGCAAGGTCAAACAGAAGTCCGCGCTCAAGGCCGGGCGTACCAAGTTGCGGCTGTGGGTCGAACAAGACACCGGCGCGGGTGACGGTGACGGCGACGGCAAAACGTCGAAGGACGGTACCTCCAAGGCCCTGACTGCCGCGCTGAGTAAAAACAAAGTCCGTCAAAACGGGATCTCGATCGGCCGACCCAACCGCGGGCGCTTGGTCAACGGCATCCAACTGCCCGAGCGAAAAAAGTTGTATGTGCGTCGAAAACCCGAGCAGACGTTTGGCTCGAGTCACGCGATCAAACAGATCCTCGACGCCATCACCCGCTACCAACACGAGACCAAGTACCGCGCGCCGCTGCAAATCGGGGCCATCTCCAAGCGCAAGGGCGGCCGCCTGCGGCCCCACCGTTCCCATCAAAGCGGCCGCGACATCGATATTCGGCTACCGCGGGTGACCAAAGGCGGTGCGATCGATTGGCGCGCGACCTGGAAGCTTGTACACGCATTTATCACCACCAACGAAGTCCAATACATCTTCCTGACCCACCGCCTGCAGCGAAACCTCTACCGCGCTGCCCGAGCCGAAGGGGTGAGCAAAAAACAACTCACCCAGTGGATCCAGTGGCCGCGCAAGTCCAAAACCAACAACGGGATTGTGCGCCACGCCAAGGGCCACGACACCCACATCCATGTGCGCGTCAACTGTGGCCCACGCGACCGCAGCTGTGGCGGGCGATAAACAGCACTCGCAATCCTGCGGACCGACGTTCGGCCGGACGTGATGCACCGTGATGTTGACTCGGGCTGTTGAGAATCCCGATTCATTGCGGAGATTTTGTTAATCCCGTCGCGACAACCGCGTACTACCTGGATTGCAGGTCGTCGATGCGTACGGGTCGATATTGTTTTTCGAGGTGTGAACATGACAGGTTTGGATCCGGTTTGTCACGAATCCTCGCACTCGCGGGTCACGCATCACTTGATCTCACTCGCGATCTTCCCGTGGCGGAGCTTGAAAAGCTAAAGTTAGGAGTTTTTCAACGCAGTCTCATCCTCTACCATTACTATTTGCGTCTGGTGGAAAGCCGCCGCGACCTTCTGAATGAGGTCCGTGGCCTGCCGGTGAGCGTTGCGAAAATGGAGTGTCCTGAACTCATCGTGGACGCCGGGAAGCTTGTGACCTCCTACTGTAAAGAGTGTCTCGATGAGCTCGACAAACGCCTCCAGCGTTGCGGTGCGGACTGGCAACGTGCGAAGCAGGAGGCGAGGATTGATTAACGCCGCGATGGTTCGAGGACCAACTGCGCACTCGGGAAGTCACGAACCGCGCACGATCGTTCACTCCGTTTGACCATCCCGAACACCACAAAGCCTGGCGGTTGCCTGTTTCTGCCGAACGAGCAGATCCGAACACAACCCGGCCATCCAGACATGGGAGTCAGCCGCGTTTTGGCGTACCGTCGTGTCATGTGGATTTTCTTCGGAGACCGCGAGCGCACCAAGCTGGTCGAGGGCGGTGCCAGTATCGAGCGCGAGTGCCCGTCGTGTCAGCGCACCGCAATGTTTCGCGAGCACCGGGTGGTGCGAACGTTTCACCTCTACACGATCGACATCGCCAACCATGGAGGACGCCACGTGATGGTCTGTGGCCGGTGTGGCGATGCGTTTGTCACCGATGAAGTTGCAGCCAAAGCGGCCGATGACGTCGATCAGTCCGGGACGCTTTGGGGCGGTGCCAAGCGGGCGATGGCCCAAGCCAAGCAGGCGGCCGATGCCGCGGGTGTCACCGATGCCCTGCAACAGGCCCGCAAGACCGTCGAGTCCGGAGCTCGAGAATTCGCGAACAAACCCGAAGTCGCCGCCTCGACCGAGGCAGCGCGACAGACCGCCAAACGGGTTGGTGACGAGGTCCGCCGCGGGGTCAACCAAGCCGGTTCGGAGGTGACAAAGACCGTCGACGAAGCCGTCGAGAAAACCCGAGATGTGTTTCGCGGCCTGTTTGGTAACAAACCCGACAAAAAACCGTGACTATACATTTTTAGTCCCCGCCGAGCAGCCCGGGGTTCTCGCCTCGCAT
>CAZUPD010000019.1:21286-51658 GCA_964621785.1 uncultured Nannocystaceae bacterium | reverse complement strand
GTCGCGGACATCGACGGACTTGTGGCATGGGTCACCGAGACACAGGTGTGTAGGCTCGGTGCACAGTCGCGCCCCCGTCCGATCTCGCGCATCGCCAGAAAACAGACATCTGCGTGTACACGCCACATGGCGATCGCAGACAAAACATGGTGAGATGCCGACTGTCCTCTTCCGCATGTTCCTATGAGCTCTGCAGTCCGCACCCGCCGGGTCACGCTGCCCCCGCCCGGCACGGTACTGGCCGACCGCTACCAACTCCTCCACCCGATCGGCGAGGGGGGGATGAGCACGGTTTACCTCGCCGAACACATCGCTATTGGTCGCAAATTCGCGATCAAAATCCTGGTTCCGGAGTTTCGCGACAACCCCGATGTCGTCAACCGCTTTGTTCAAGAAGCCCGGGCGGTCTCTCGCATCCGCCACGAGCATATTGTCGACATCACGGACATCGGAAAAACGAGTGAAGGCCTGGCATTCCTAGCGATGGAATACCTCGAGGGCGAAGATCTCTACACCATGTTGCTGCGCGAGGGCAGGTTGTCGTGGATGCGGCTGCGCCGAATGGTGCTGCAGATCTGTCGGGCCCTGCACGCGGCTCACCGCAAAGGAGTCGTCCACCGCGATATCAAGCCCGAGAACGTGTTTCGGATCAAACGCGGGGGCAACCACGATTTCATCAAGTTGCTCGACTTTGGCATCGCCAAGGTCGTCGCCGACGGCAGCGGGCGGTTTGGCAAACAACTCAAGACCGAAACAGGTGACCGCCTGATGCTTGGGACACCCGAGTATATGGCGCCGGAGCTCACGCGCGGCGAGGCGGCCGGCGAGTTAGTCGATGTATATTCACTGGGTGCGTTGATGTATCACGCACTCGTCGGCAACCCTCCGTTTTCGGCTCCGACCGCGGCCGAGGTCATCGCTATGCAATTGCGGGACGACCCGGTACCGCCGCGCCAGGCGGCCCCCGACGCCGAAATCCCGATGAGTATCGAACGGATCGTGATGCGGGCCCTGGCCAAAACGCCAGCGGACCGGTTTGCCAGTATCCGCGAGTTGACCGAAGCGATCATCCGCGCCGACGCCCGGCTCTCGCGGGTCACCCAAACCCAGATCGCGTTGGACCGACGGGCGCCCGCCGACACTTCTGACGAACGCACGGCCTCCGGTGCGATCGAACTCGAGGATCGCGATCTGGTCGAGGTTCTCGACCCCGACGAAATCTTCGATCTGCGTACACGGGCACATGCGGACGAAGACACGGTAATTTTTTTCAATCCCGCGCTCGCGGCCAAGGCGGAAGCGAAGGCAAAAGCCAAACCCACCCCACAGCCGACACTCGACCCCCGCATCCAGCAACTGCGCCGCATCGTGATCGGACTCGGTTGTACATGCATTCTCCTGTTTTTCCTGGGCCTGTGGATCGGCGCTGCAACCACGCAACCCGAGCAAACTCCGGCCGAGCAGATTGCAAATATCCCCTCCCCCGCGACCCAATCCCCACAGCCAGAGGAGCACCCTGCGAAGGGCCCCGAACCACTGCCCGGGGCCCTGCCCGTGTCAGACGCCGATGAATCCGCTGCCGAAGTCAAACCAACTGCGGACGAAGATGACGACGAAGAGGTGGCCGACTCCGAGCCACCGCCCCTCGAATCCCTGAGTCGTCGCGAGAAAAAGGCGCTGGTAAAATCCCTCCAACAACCCGTATTAAACTGCGCACGCTTCGACCATCTCAAACGCGGAACCAGACTCAATATCAAGTTCCAAGTCCATGCAAAAAGCGGCAATATCAGCGCAACGGTCCCCCCGGTGTACAAAGGTCGACTGTTTGATAATTGCGTCAAAAAAGCTGCTTCCCAGGCACAGAGCAAACGCGGGATGCGCTCTGCAATTGTCTGGGGTCGCTACAAAGTCCCATCGTGATGTCTATGAACCGGTGTCGCCCATCACAACAGGTCACGGCATTCCTCACAGCACAAGAGCGTGCCGCACTCACGGCCTTCGTCGATCTGCGCGATGCCAACAATTGGCAGCCCGTGCGCCTAGTCGTGTCCTCGGGACTCGACGATTGTGACGATCACCAAGCGCTCCTCGGCCTGCTCACACTCGAACGATTTGGCCTGGTCGAACTCGTGGCAGTCGTCGCGGGACTACAGGCGGCCGAGTTGCGGGCACGCGCGATCAAGGGGATTTTGAGCCACTTCGGATTGGACGTCCCCGTGATCGTTGGCAGCGATCGCTCCCCCCGCGATTTGACCGAAATCTCGATCTTGAGCGACGCTGGGCAACAGTTTTTTGCTCCGCCACAGGCCGTCCACCGCGACACTGTCGGCAGCCTCATGACCGCGCTCCAAGCAGCGCCACACGACCGAGGTGTGACCCTCGTCGGGCTAGCGAGTTTTTCCGACTTTTGTGATCTGCAACGACACCACCCCAAATTGTTTGCCAACCGGGTCGAGAAAGTCGCCCTGATGACGGGTGTGCAACAACGCGATGAACATGGCGACACCGACGTCTCGCACCTTACACTCGCCGATGATGGTAAAATTCTGGCCAATGAGATTGCGGTCAATAATGTCTACGACCTCGATTCGACCCACCGTCTATTCGCCGCAGTCCAAGACGCAGGCATCGACCTGACGATTGTTACACGCTCGGCCGCCTACGCAGCTGGGTATCCTCCCCAGGTATTTGAGGTCATGGCCACACTTGGCGATTTCGATCCAGTCGCCCGGTTTATCTATGACTCGGCCCGGCGGCTGACCCAAAAATTCTGGATCGATACACTCGACCATCGCGGCCCCCGGTCGAAGCAATGGTTTGTAGACACGTTCCTCGACGGACGGGATCCATTCCATACACTTTCGAAGGCCCAGCAAAAACTGATCCCAATGCTCGGACACATTCGGCGCATGATTCCCTACGATCTGCTGTGCGTCCTGGCGAGTGTCGACGATGGTCTAGTCGATTGTTTGTTTGCGCCGGTCACACGCGAGTTTGCCGGGGCTCGACAACAGGTCATCGGGCTGTCGACCGCATCTCCTGGGGTGCAGGTACAAGGGTCGATCCATCTGCCGAGTTTGATCGGGGCGTTGACAAAGTATCCGGTGCTCGAGCGCGTGGTTGCAGACGGGCTGCTCGCGTAACTCTTGATTGGGTACACAAAAAGGCGTCCCTCTCGCACACGACACAAAAAAATATGAGGGGCCCCGCCATAGTAGGGGGCCCCTCGAGCTGCCTCAAACAGGATGCAAGTACAATGGAATCTTAGGAACACCCGCTGGTCGCACCGCAGGTGACACACTTCAGACACGAACCGTTGCGGACCATGGTGAAGCTTCCGCAGCTGGAACAGGCGTCGCCTTCGTAACCCTGGAGCCTGGCGACGCGGACCTGCTCGGCGACGGAGTCGCGGGTGCGCGCTTGTTTGCCCGCTGCCCGGGCGCCCCCGGCTGCTGCTGCGGTCCGGTCCTCGACCTCGATCGGCGACTTCTTGCCGAACAACAGGTGTTTGCTGCGCGGGACATCGACACTGAGCTTGAGTGGGCCCGGCGTGACGATGCGTTCGGAGACGACCTCTTCCTCTTTGTAGTCGACGCCCTTTTTCGGGGTCGCAATCACGGCATCGGGCGCCAAGTCGTCAGGACCGACGTGGGCGAGGTCGTTGCGATCGAGGTAGGTGACGGCGAGTTCGCGAAAGATGTAGTCGATGATGCTGGTCGAGTTTTTGATCCGCGGGTTGCCGGAGACCGGACCATTGGGCTCAAACCGGGTGAAGACAAAGGCCTCGACGAACTCTTCTAAAGGAACCCCGTACTGCAGACCTAGACTGATGGCGATGGCAAAACAGTTCATCAGGCTGCGGAAGGCGGCGCCCTCTTTGTGCATGTCGATGAACACCTCTCCGAGGGTCCCATCGCTGTACTCACCTGTGTGCACATACACCTTGTGTCCGCCGATGGTCGCCTTTTGCGTGTAGCCGGCCCGGCGATCGGGCATCCGCCGACGGCGCGCGAGGTAGCGGTGGACGACCTTTTCGGTGATCTTCTCGATGACCTTGGGGTGACCTGCGTGCAGGGGCTCGCCGTCCTCTTCAAAGTCCTCGGCGTCGAGTTCGAGGGCGGCCGAAAGCGGCTGGCTGAGCTTGCTGCCGTCGCGGTACAGGGCGTTGGCCTTGAGCGCGTTTTTCCACGAGGCCATGTAGAGCGTGGCGACATCTTCGACGGGCGCGTCGCTGGGCATGTTGATGGTCTTGGAGATCGCACCCGACAAAAACGGCTGGGCCGCGGCCATCATGCGCACGTGGGCCATGGGGGCGATGAACCGCTTGCCGTAGCGCCCACATTTGTTTGCACAGTCAAATACCGGGAGATGCTCGGGCTTGAGATGGGGCGCCCCCTCAACGGTCATGGTGCCGCAGACAAAGTCGTTGGCGCGGGTGATATCGTCGCTGGTGAACCCGAGGTGCGACAACAGGTTGAAACTGGGGTCGTTGAGCTGGGCGTCCGCCAAACCCAGGGTCTCGCGGCAGAACTTGTCGCCCAACACGTAGCGGTTGAAGGCAAATCCGATTTCAAACGCCTGCGACAGCTCGCCCTCGACCTTGGCGATGACGTCGTCGGAAAAACCCTTGCGCTTGAGGTCGGCGTGGGTGATCCGCGGGCTGCCGACCAGGGTGCCGGCACCTTTGCAGTAGCGGACGATGTCGGAGATCTGGGTCTCGGTGTAGCCGAGCCGCGACAGGGCCTCGGGGACAGATTGGTTGATGATCTTGAAGTAACCACCGCCGGCGAGCTTTTTGAACTTAACCAGGGCGAAGTCCGGCTCGATCCCGGTGGTATCGCAGTCCATCAACAGGCCGATGGTGCCGGTCGGAGCGATAACCGTGACCTGGGCGTTGCGGTAGCCGTGTTTTTCACCGAGGGATTGGGCTTCGTCCCAGGCCTGTTGCGCGGCGGTGAGGAGATATTTGGGACACTTTTTCTGGTCGATGCCGGGCGGGGCGATCGACAACTGTTCATAGTCGGCGGCCGGACGTCCGTAGGCGGCGCGCCGGTGGTTGCGAATCACCCGCAACATGTCGTCGCGGTTTTGTTCGTAGCCGGCAAACGCCCCGTGCTCGCGCGCGAGTTGGGCACTGGTCGCGTAGGAGGTCGCGGTCATCAACGCGGTGATGCCCCCACAGATCCCGACCGCCTCGGCCGAGTCATAGGGAATCCCGCTGACCATAAAGTAGGTGCCCAAGTTGGCGTAGCCCAGGCCCAGGGTGCGGTAGGTCCAGCTCAGACGGGCGATCTCCTCGCTCGGGAACTGGGCCATCAACACCGAGATCTCGAGCACCATCGTCCACATGCGGGTGGCAAAGCGGACGGCTTCGACATCGAAGGTACCGTCCTTGTTGCGGTACTTCATCAGGTTGAGCGAGGCCAGGTTGCAGGCCGTGTCGTCGAGGAACATGTACTCGGAGCACGGGTTGCTGGCGTTGATACGACCGCCCTGCGGACAGGTGTGCCAATCGTTGATGGTGGTGTCGAACTGCAACCCCGGGTCGGCGCAGGCCCAAGCACTCATGGTGATCTTGTTCCACAGATCGCGGGCCCGCAGGGTGCGGTGAACCTTGCCGTCGATGCGGCGGATCAGGTTCCAGGTGCCGTCGTCTTCGACCGCCTGCAAAAAGTTGTCGTTGACGCGGATCGAGTTGTTGGAATTTTGCCCCGACACGGTTGCATATGCATCGGAATCCCAGTTGGTGTCGTACTCGGCAAACGCGATCTCGCGGATTCCCTGACGCGCGAGCGCGATGGTGCGTTGGATGTAGCTCTCGGGGACCGCGACCTTGCGGGCGTCGCGGATGGCCGCGCGCAGGGCCGTGTTTTGCCGCGGGTTGAGGCGGGCCTCGGCGCTGAGTTCCGGATCGTGGCAGGCCGAAATGACGCGGTTGAGATGGAGGTTACACATCTTCGAACCGGTCACCAGGGCGGCGACTTTTTGTTCTTCGATGACCTTCCACTCGATGAACTTTTCGACGTCGGGGTGGTCGACATCGACAACGACCATCTTGGCCGCACGCCGGGTGGTGCCACCGCTTTTGATGGCGCCGGCAGCCCGGTCGCCGATCCGCAAAAAACTCATCAGGCCGGACGAGCGACCGCCTCCAGACAGCGGTTCACCCTCGCCGCGCAACGACGAGAAGTTGGTCCCGGTACCGGAGCCGTATTTGAACAGCCGAGCCTCGCGGACCCACAGATCCATGATCCCGTTTTCGCCGACCAGGTCGTCGTTGATCGATTGGATGAAGCAGGCGTGGGGTTGGGGGCGCTCGTAGGCATTTTGCGAACGCTTGACCGCGCCGGTTTCGGCGTCGCAGTAGCTGTGGCCCTGGGCCGGGCCTTCGATGCCGTAGGCCCAGTGAAGCCCGGTGTTGAACCACTGCGGGCTGTTGGGCGCGACCCGTTGGCTGGCGAGCATGGTCAACAGCTCGTCGTAAAACACGCGGGCCGAGGCTTCGTCGGCGAAGTAGTTGTATTTCCAACCCCAGTAGGTCCAGCATCCGGCGAGCCGGCGAAACACCTGCCGACTGTCGCGCTCACCGGTGGTCCGCTCGCCCACGGGGAGCTTGGCCAAGGCCTCAGTATCGGGCTCGGAGCGCCACAGCCACTCGGGGACCCCCTGCTCGGGGACGGGCTTGAGCAGCGCCGGCACCCCGGCCTTGCGAAAATACTTCTGGGCGATGATGTCGACGGCAACCTGCGACCACCCCTCGGGGATGTGGATGTCGCGGGCTTCAAAGACGACGGTGCCGTCGGGGTTGGAGATTTTGGAGGTGCGATGCTCGAACGCAATACCTTGATAGGGGGACTTGCTTGCTTGAGTGAACAGCCGCGAAAATTTCATGTGATGGACTCCGGAGGCGAAGACCGGGGGCGAAGACCGGGGGCGAAGACGGGCGAAGAAGACGGGGCGAGTTAAGAAATTCGAAGAGGGGCGTAAACCGCGAGCCAGGAGCGAAATCAAAAGTCAGAATTGACGCAAATGCGCGTCTCCTCGATTGCCAAGACCGGGGCAATCCAGGAGCGAGTCACTCGTTCCGAAGGCGATTTCGTCACGGGCGGGAAGGACCACGCTTACCTCATGAAGCTGATGTCTGGACCGTCAAAATTCGGGTCAGAATGCGTGAGAACGCAAAAACTCGGGTCAACCGCAACCCGAGTTCCACCATATATGGAATGCCCATTCGTATAACCCACAACATCTTGGGGTCGCAAGATGAAACCCAGCCCACGGGATTGCCGCTGCGGCCCCGTGGCCGGGTGCTTTTGTGCACAATTTGTCCCCAGGAAATGTGCGCTCAGACCAACTGCGGTTACGCCGTTTTCAGCGACTGGCGATCGATGTGCACAGCGCGGCGCCGCGGTCACCCCAGTCATCCACAGGGCGCGATCCGAAACACCGCAAAGACCGCTCCACAGGTTATGCCCAGCCCTGACACTCGGGTCACTAGCGGCCCCCCAGAGATTTTTTTACGACCGAGAGATCTCCCCGACTCCGTGATATGCGCGCAGCACTTCGAGTGAGCGCATCCACACGGTACAATCCCTAGCGCCTCGACCAGAGTTGTGATTCCAGTGCAGGTGTCGATCGTGTGCGCGAGGCATGGCCTGCGGCCGCCCGACGAAGGTAGAAATTTTTGACGCCCGCGGACCGCTGTCCGCACGATGCATATGAGCAAAGACCCGAGCGCGATCTTCCGTGCTGAGAACGGCGACCTCGAACGTCTCAGCGCTCTCGAAACTCTCAAGGGCCTCAAGGGCCGCGATGGCGTGTCCCTCGGCGACCTCGTGCGGTACTTGGAATCCCGCGGTCTGTGGGCCCAGTTCCGCAAGATCACCCTGGGTGATTTGCGTACTGCCTTCGCCCCAGAGCCGGAGCCAGAGCCGGAGCCGGAGCCGACCAAACGCCGGCGCAAGCGGCGGATCCTCGAGGACGAACTCGGCGATATCGACACCAAACCGAAGGTCAAACAGATCGACGACGGGGGTCTGAGCACCGACGAGGTCGCGCGAATCATCCTCCCGTTTATCGAGGGCAACGGCGAAGTCACCCTCGACGACCTCGACGACTACAGCGACCTCGACCGCAAGGTGCTGCGCCACCACCTCGGTGCACTGGTCAAGCAGGGGCGACTCGAGCGTATCGGCGTCGGCCGCCACGCCGTCTACTCCACCCTCGGGTAGCTCGCCCACAACTTCGGTCGCGGCCGTACGTTCGGCCGTCCTGACCCGAGACCCAACACGCCGGTCTCGACTCGAGGTTGCGCTCAATGCCCCCTGTGCTCAGCTGGCCGAAAAGACCAATTGACGTGGACGACCGATGAAAACCAAGTCGAGCCTGCGAGAGCATTGAACCTGGCCGGGTTGCGGTCGCGGTCGTAAACGCGGAGTACCCCGGAGGACTCAAACCGGACCCTGCCTGGAACAAACGCACACCGGGCCGACAACCTCGATGCGGCCGCGACTTGCATCCGGTGGCTGCGACTGCGATAGCAAGAGCATGCGTGACGACAGCCAAATTCGCTGGCCTACTTACCCGGATCGCGGGGTGATGCTCGAACAGGCCGTCCCCTGTGAACAGGGCGGCGGCAGTCTGCGCGTACGTGCGGCCGACGGAACCGAATACCTCGACGCGATCGGCGGGATCGGCTGTGCGCCGCTGGGCCATGCCCACCCGCTGTGGATCGAGGCGATCCACCGCCAACTCGGACGCCTCGCGGCCTGTGCCAACTCGTTTGCCACCGCGCCGCAACAACAACTCGCCGCCCGCCTCATCAACCTGTTCCCGGTCGCCGACGCCCGTGTTTTTTTCGGCACCACCGGGACCGAAGCGACCGAAGCTGCCATCAAGCTGGCCCTGCGGGCAACCGGCCGCAACCGCATCCTCGCGTTTGACGGAGCTTTTCACGGGCGCACCCTCGGCGCCCTGTCGCTGACCGCCAACCCGGCCTACCGCGCGCCCTATATCAGCTGTCCGCGAGAACTGATCGACAAGCCGGCGTTCGTGCACAGCCGCGTCATGCGTGTGCCGTATGGCGACCTCGCGGCCGTCGAACGCGAGTTTGCCGAACACGGAGCCGAGATCGCTGCAGTGTTTGTCGAGCCGATTCAGGGCGAAGGGGGTGTATTCCCGGCATCGCGGGAGTTCCTGCTCGGGTTGCGAAAAATTTGTACCGTCAACGGAGCCCTGCTCGGCGCCGACGAAATCCAGACCGGAGTCGGACGCACCGGCAACTGGTCGGCCTGGACCACGATCGTCGGCGACAACCCGGCCGATCAACCTGACATTTTGTGGCTGGCCAAGGCCCTCGGCGGCGGGTTTCCGATTGCTGCCTGTCTCGCCCGCCAAGCGTTGGCCGATGCGATGGGTCGCGGCACCCACGGAACGACTTTCGGCGGCAATCCCCTGGCCTGCAGCGCCGGCCTTGCGACCTTGCGGATCATCGAAGAAGAAGGGCTACTCGCCCGTGCGGCCGCCCAACTGCCGACCCTAAAAAAGCTCGCCAAGGAGCGTCCGATCGCCCGCGTGACCGAGATCCGGGGACACGGGGCGATGATCGGAATCCAGATCGACCGCCCCGAGAACAAGGCCGCCGGCCCATTGGGAACCGAGTTGATGCACAAGCACAGAATTCTCGTCACGGTGTGTGGCGAACATACCGTGCGGTTGTTGTTCCCCTACGGGGCTGGAGAAGCTGAATTACGAGAGGTCTGGAATGCACTTGCAAATTGTTTGGAGCCGTCCAATGCGTAGTGTCTTGACGATCGGTCTGTGTCTCGGCCTGGGTGGATGCGCATCCCCGCCGACCAACCCCGAGCCGAAGATCCCCGATGCCGCCGTCGCACCTGGGGGAGATGCCGCTGCTGAAGCCGCCGATCACGACACGGGCGGAGGTTCGGTGCAGGATCAACCAGATGCCGAAGCCCCCGTGGACGACTCGAGCGCGGGTCAACCCGAGACACCCGATGCGGCCGGGACCGGTGGCGATGGCGAGGCAACCGTCGCCCAGGTCGATCCTGAAACCAGTGCAGGTACAAACGATTCGGCGACGACCCAACCTGCAAGTACCCAACCAAAAACCAAGGCCGAGCCGAGCTTGCCGCCGCCACTTTATAAAAGTGTCGACAAATCCTGCGGCCAGGATCCGGGCGTCAACACCCAGGCCAAAGCGATGGCCCTCCCGACGACCTCGGGCAAAACCATCGACCTCCAGTCCTACCGCCGCCGCGTGGTGCTGCTCAACTTCTGGGGCACCTGGTGTAAGCCGTGCCTCAAGGAGCTGCCCGAGTTCTCGCGCCTGTACCGTCGCTACCGCAAGTACGGCTTGACGTTGATCGCCGTCGCCACCGACGAAGAGTCGGAAAAGGTCGACGAGTTCATCAAAGAGCGCAAGATCGCCGGCAAAATCCTGATCAAAGGGCAAAAGCTCGCCGACGATTACCGCAGCCCCAACTTTCCATTTTCGTTTGTCATTGCGCCGGGCGGTAACATCACCGGCTCGTACCGTCGCTACCGCCCTGAGTGTATGGGGAAGCTGGAGCAGGACATCCGCAACGAGTTGCTCAAACTCCAGCGCTAGCGCGGGCTTTTATGATCGCGGCTGCCGAGGGGTGCGTGGGTCCTCTCGGCTTCGAGGAAATCCACGGGCTGCTAGGAGAGCCTGACGGAACATCAGATGCATACCTCTACGATGTCGACTCCATCGAGAACGTCATCGCAGGCCTCCTCGCAAAGCGACACTTCGACCCTTGAATTGATCTCCTTGATCGTCACACAATTATCCAACTTGTACTCCTCCCCATCGAGTTTGACCACGACTTGATCAGCAATCTCGGAAAAGTCGAGCATGGGTGGAATCATCTGACACATGATCCGACGCCCGAGGTCGACCGCCACTTCTGTGGCCGATGCGAGATCGTCGACCAAATAGTAGCCTTCCTGATTGCCGACCGGAGTATGTCCGGCAAGGGTCATTTGTGGGAGGAGCTCTTCGGGCAACAAGTCGGTGGGCTCGAGGGCATCGTCGACGAACATCTGGTTGGTAGAAATCCCCACCGAAAAGGTGCGGATACCGATAAAGGCTGCCGTTTGAATTTGGTCGAGTACCCCGGTATCGGCGAGTTCGGTGTTGTCGGACTCACAATTGGGCACTCCGTCGGTGATGAGTATGACCGCATTTCGCGGCAGGAACCCCACCATGAGCTCCTCGTAGGCCAGCGTCAAAGCGCTGCTCAAAGGAGCTGCTCCCGCGGGGGCATCATCGACTGCCACATTGTAGGCACCCTTCCATTGTGTCTGTAATCCTACGTCGAGAATCGCATCACTACACTGGGTTCCGCCGATGCGGGGATAGACAATCACCCCCGCTTTGACATCCTTATTGAGGGAACCTGCGTATACATTCCCGAGTTCTTGAACAACTGTGTCTCGCAGGTACCTTCGCGCCCCATCATTGGTCTGTTCGGCCATCGTCGCCGAATGGTCGATGACGAACATTAAATTAGGCAGCAGGAGATCGACGGAATGACAAGTGAGCCCTCCTGAATCGGTGGAATCGGTCGTCGTATCGGAGTCCGTGAGCGTCAGTGTGGTCGTGACGGGTTCACCTGTCGTCGTCGCGTCCGTCAGCGTTTCCGGCTCGGAGGTCGAATCGGTTTGCGAGTCTGTTCCCGATGTACCAGGAGAAGTGGTCGTATCGGATGTTTGTGTTGTCGGCGGACCTGCGGTTGTGGTCGATCCAGATGTCGGTGACGACGACGTCGTCATTGTCATCGCCGCGTCGTAGTCGGGGTTTGCGTAGGGACAGCCGACCAAAAAGACCCACGGAAGCACCACACAGCGAATCGCTTTCACGTCTCGATTCTACACCGCCCCGTGTCGTTTGAGAACGATGTCTATCCGAGGACGAAGTGCGATTTCGACAATGACAAAGCGTCACCAATTTACAACGCAAATTTCACCATGAATGCATGGGCGCACCGAAACTGCTCGATTGTTATGGTTTCCTGGCGCCGCGAGACGAAGTCCAAAAATGTATAGTCACTGAAATCAACGCTCCATGTATCGTGCAGGGCGACACGTTGTCGACGTCGAGAAAACACCGGCGGTGCTCTCGACGTTCAAAAATCCGCGCAGCAGCGAAACCCGGTCGAGTAATCCCAGTGGTACACGTTATGGGCCGTTGTCTTGTAGAGACAACCTGGTCCGTTGATCTCGGTGTCAACATAAAAACCGCCGCGAAACGTGCCCTCGGGATCGGCCGTCCACTCGTGGAGGTTCCCCATCATATCGTGAATGCCTTCAGTCGTTGTACAGCCATCGAATTCCCCCGTAGGCGCCAACCCAGCCGGGAGCTGAGCGAGACATGGATGCCCGAGCTCCGACCAGATCCAGTCGGCGGCCGTCTCGAAGTACTGGATCGCCGGATGGCATGGGCGATCGTCGTTGCACACACCCGGCATGACCGTGTCACCGTAGGGAAAGACAAATTGGTCGGGCCCCTGACAGGCCCGCAACCATTCATTGTCTGTACAAAGGCGCTTACCAGCTTCTGTACACGCGCCCGCGGCTGAAAGTTGATCGATGTAACTCTGGGGGACCAAACCGGGGGCACTCACCGCGCGAACAATGGCCGCACCGGGATGGGCATACGGAGACCATGGCGCGAACGAATCACCCGGGAGAACCTCGACGAGGGCGGCTTCCCACCGATCGATGCAGAAATCGGCGACCGCGGCCATCCCGGGCGGACACCCTCCGAGGCCGTCGGGGGGCACCGGAATCCCATTCGGGGTAGGAGTCGTCTGCTCGTCGCACCACGGAATCGGATTGGTCGAGCAATCATTTGGATCGATGTCTCCGTCTCCGTCTCCGTCACCATCCCCGTCTCCATCTCCGTCCCCGTCTCCGTCTCCGTCTCCGTCACCATCCCCGTCTCCGTCTCCATCTCCGTCTCCATCTCCGTCCCCGTCGCCATCCCCGTCGCCCCCGGTGAGTGTGTCGGACGTCCCGTTGGCCGACGACCCATGACCCTCCGAAGTCTCGCTCATCGGATCGGACATCGACGTCGGCTGACTCGTCGGAATCGTTGTATGTTCCACAGTTGTCGCCGCGGTCTCGCCATCTGCTTGGCCACAGGCTGCGAGTATCCACATCAGTGAGACGACGATGGTCGGGTGCTTCACCGCCTCAAGCAACCGCTTCCGCCCGCGGGTGTCAAGATCCTCATATGTATCAGCATCTATTTTCCTCGACGTCTCTCCCGCGGCCGCTCTCCGTTGTGACTTCAACGTTCGACGATAACGGCATTTCCCAACTGACATTTGTCTGCTACGCTTTTTAGGGTGGACGTCAGGTTTCATATCGAGCTTCCGGCGCCGCGACGCCGCGAGCTCGCCGAGATGGTGACCCCACTTTGTACCCTCGAACACGTCGTGCAATGGAGCTTGACCCTCGACCCGATTGAAATCGCCGATGTGATCAACCAAGACGAGTACACAGTCGATGTCGTCATGCCCTATCGCGACCTGTGGCTTCAGTTTGACAGCACGTGACTCGGCGGGGTCACGGCGGTCGCCGTGTGGGGTCAACAACCGAACGCCGATATGCTGCTCGCCGAACGCGTACAACGCGGCTGGCGTCCCAAGACCACAAGTACGCGGTACGGTGAGCTGATCCTCGGGCACGCGTGCAACCAGTTCGGCGGATGCCCTCCCCCGGGCGTGGTCCTCGACTGAGCGCAAAGCCACCACCGCACGGCAGGTTCGGCCGGATCCCTCGCCGTATCCCACCGGTCCGCGGATGCCCTTCGCGCAGCATCGCATAAGTTCGGCGCAACGCTGCTGCTCGACAATCCCGCCGCTACAAGTTCATCGACAGTCCGCTGCCGGTGGATCGACGCACTCATACGAAGATGTTTTTAATAAATAGTTTCAAAAGTTTATAAAAAATGATCTGAATCCGTGCAACAGCGGGGAAATCTGGCCGAACCGGTGCGGCATGCGAACTCTATCTGCGCCCACTCCCACCCCTGCTAGCGAGTCAACAACTGCGAGAAAGCACCCCGCCAAACAGTCAAAGCCGCGGCTTTCTCGACAAAAGCGCGAGGCCTATCTCGCTTCGATGAGGGCGATCGCCCAGCGCCACGGCGGACGTTGCCTATCGTCTGAATACGTCAACTCGCGCACAAAGTTGGGGTGGGAGTGCCGCCAAGGTCATCGCTGGGAGGCGACTTCATCGTCGATCAAGGCGGGTTCGTGGTGTCGCAAATGTGCCCGCAAGCGTCTGCGCGTCCACGACGATCCACGCGAGCAGGCGATCATGGCCCAGCTCAAGCACCTGTGTCGCCGGGGCAAAGCAAAGATCGAAGATATGCACAATGTGGCCGCGATCCGTGGGGGTCGCTGCCTGTCGACCACCTATCGCGGCAGCAGCGAAAAACTGCGCTGGAGTTGCCGCCACGGTCACGAGTTTTCCCGCACTCCCGCATCCGTCAAACAGGGCTCGTGGTGCATGTTGTGTCGCGGCCGCAGCGAGCACTCGATCGAACAAATGCAGGCCGTCGCCCGCGAAAATGGTGGCGTGTGCCTCTCGACCCGCTACCGGTCGATGCGTACGCCGATGAAATGGCAATGCGAAACCGGACACACGTGGACCGCCTGCGCCGAGACAATCCTCCGCGGAAGTTGGTGCCCGGATTGCTACGGACAAAGCCGCGGCTCGATCGAAAAACTCCGCGAGCTCGCACGCATGCGCGGCGGCGCCTGTATGTCAGACCAGTACATCAACAATCTGCACAAAATCCGCTGGCGCTGCCGCCACGGACACGAATGGGAAGCCCGCCCGATGAACATCGTGATGGGTACTTGGTGCCCCGTTTGTGCTGCAGTCGCCCGCGGGCGCAAAGGCAAACGCAAGCGTACCCTCGAAGAGATGCAGGCCTTGGCGGCGACCCGGGGAGGTCGTTGCACATCAGATGTATACGCAAATTACTCGACCAAACTCGAATGGGAGTGCCGCGAAAAACACCGCTGGAACGCAACGCCCAAGTCGGTGATCCATGGTAGCTGGTGCCCGGTGTGCGCCGTTGAGGCCCGCGGAACGTTGCAGCGGTGCAAGGATCTCGCCCGCCGCCACGACGGCCAGTGCCTGTCGACATCCTATGTCAGCGGGCGAATCCCAGTGTCGTGGGCATGCCACGCCGGACACCGGTTTGCGCTGTCGTGGCTAGAGGCCAAAGGAGGGAAGTGGTGCCCACAGTGCACCCGCACGGGTGTACCGATCCACGCTCGCCGCCATACCCACGTCGGGACCGCGCTCGAGCCGACTGCCAATCACGGGTGCACACGCCATTTCCACGGCGGTGCGTGTAAAAATTTAGACGAGGCCACCACCTAGGTAGTGGTGGCGACAAAACTCTCGACGAGGCCTTGCCTCTCCATCGATGCCCCGTCGAGTTCTCTATGCGTGACGCACAAGCCCGATGATCGAGCCGCCGGCGACGCACGTGTCCCGCACCTCGCATCGAATGCATACACAGGTCTCCAAAATGTATTTACAACATTCGGAGGAGCCCGGTCCACGTATCGACCTGTTCGACACCGGTGAGCTCCTCAAACTACGGACGAAACCGGCTCAGGTCGCGGTAGCGGTCGCGCAGCTGGGTTTGACGGGACACCATCGGGATCGTGTTGCCGCGGATCACCACCTGTGTCGGTGCCGATGACAACTCAAACGGATCGCCGTCCCAGATCACGATGTTTGCCACCTTGCCGGTGGCGACCGTCCCGTAGTCCTTGTCCATCCCGTAGGCGCGGGCCACATTGCGGGTCACGGCTGAGAGAGCCTGCTCCCACGTCAACCCGTGGGCGACGGCAACTCCCGCCTCTTGGGTGAGGTTGTGGACCGTGTGGACATCCCCGGGACGTCCGATCACAACCTCGACACCGGCCTGTTGCAACACGGTCGCCAGATCGGACCGGGCGCCAATGCGGTCAAACGAGGTCGGGAGGTTTTTGGTCGGCTGGACCACGACCGGGATATTTGCTTGTACAAGTTCGGGGGCGACATGCCAGGCCTCGGCCCCGCCGACAATCACGACCTTGATGTTGAAGCGTTGGGCCAAGGCGACGGCCGCACGAATGTCGGAGGCGCGGTCACAGGCCAACGTGAGGACCGCCTGACCGCGCAGCAGTGGCCCCAGGGCTTCGAGGTCGAGGTAGTGGGCGGCGAGCTTGCGCGACTGTCCGCGGTCATGTGCCTGCTTACGGCGGGGAAACCCCTGTGCTTCGACCAACACCTCGGTCAACTTGGCGACGGTCGCCGCCCGCGACCCACCGTAGGCCTGTCCCAGGGCAGCATCGACGGCCACACCTGCGCGGGCGACCATCCCGGCATCGTCCCCGTAGACCAAATCGATCCACGCGACCTGTCCCGAAATTAATCCTCCGGAGGGGGTGACGGCTGCGGTCGTAATCCCGTCGATCGCATGCACTTGGATCGCATTCGAACGGCTGTTGATCGCCGAGGCCGCATCGTAGGCGGCGTGGATCGGGTCGTCCTTAGTGTAGCTGTCGTCGCGGGTCGACGGCTCTAGATCGATTTCGGTCAGCCCGAGACCGGTGTCGGCGGCGATCAGCCCGGGCGTGACCCACTTGCCACTCGCGTCGAGAATCTGGCTTCCGGCCGGGGCAGCTCCCCCCGCTTGCACGCTGAGGATCTTGCCGTCGCGGATCTCGATCACGGCATTTTTGACCACGGTGCCATCACCCACGTGGAGGTCACCACCGACGATATGGGTGACAGCGTTGCCCTGGACCGGTGGTGCCGCCGCGACCACGGGCACAAGCCCGAGCGAAGCGAGCCCAGCGATCGTATGCAAATACATTTTTTTAGAAAAACTCATTGTCCACCTCCGCGGATGTGTGCACCCTGGGCAATGTCCCCGTCACGCTGACCGACGCCGAAATCGGTGCGGGGCGTCTGTTTTTCTTGCTCATACACAAGCTTTCCGTCGATCCACACGGCCTCGGCACGGGTGTAGATGCTAAACGGACTTCCGCTCCAAACCACCACATCGGCGAGTTTGCCGGCCTCCAAGGTGCCTGTTTGGGCGTCGATCCCGAGGGCCCACGCGGGATTTTTGGTGATCCAGCGCAGGGCCTGATCTTCGCTGATGTCGAGTCCGGCGCGGCGACCTGCGTACATCGCCTTGGCGGCCTCCTGGTTGAGGCGCTGGATCCCGATCGGACTGTCGGAGTGGATGATCGCCCGGGCCCCGGCCACGGTCAGCAACGCGGCATTCTCCCGCACCGTGTCGTAGGCCTCGGCCTTAAAACCCCACCAGTCGGCCCATACCGAGGCGGCGGTCTCGGCCCGGGCGAGGCGGTCGGCGATTTTGTAGGCCTCGACCGCGTGGTGAAAACTCCGGATCTGAAACCCAAACTCCGCAGCGACCTCGAGCATCAGCGACATTTCGTCGGCGCGATAACAGTGATTATGCACTAAAATTTTGCCGTCAAGCACGCCTGCCAGGGTCTCCAGCCCGAAATCACGGTCGGGCGGATCGGGGCGGTCTTTGATCTTGCGGTCGGACTTTTGTTCCCACTCCTCGAGTCCGCGGCGATATTTTTCGCGATTGCGGCGGTATTCGACGGCTTTTTGAAACGCCTTGCGGTAGCCGGCGACATTGCCCATCCGGGTCTGCGGACCCGCCTTCTCACCGTGGACGCGTTTGGGATTTTCGCCGCAGGCCATCTTGAGACCATCGGGGGCCCCGGCAAACTTGGCATCGGAGACACTGCGGATCTCGGGGTAGAGCTTGATGGTCACCGAACGCCCGCCGATGAGATTGCCGGACCCGGGCAGAATCTGCGCTGTCGTCACGCCGCCGGCACGGGCGTAGTCGAGTTGTGGATCCTGCGGCCAAAATCCGTCGGCCGATCGCACATATGGCGTGGTCGACTCGACCATCTCGTTGCCGTCGGAGTGGGCTTTGAGACCGGGCGACGGGTAAACGCCCATATGTGAGTGGGTGTCGATGATCCCCGGGGTCACGGTCTTGCCGCTGACATCGACGACCCGGGTTCCCGCCGGTGCCGTCAACCCGACGCCCACAGCGGTGATCCGGTCGCCGGTGATCAGGACATCGCCGCGTTCAAAGATCACGCCGGCAGCCGTCATCACCCGACCGCCGCGCAACAACGTCCGCTCACCAGTCGCATCGACCTGTTGCCGTGTTTGCGCCGGCGACGTGTCGTTCGTCGGCGTTTGTGTGGCGCTGGTCGGTTTGTGGCACCCACCGACGGTCAGACACAGACCGGCGAGCAGTGTGTAACGGCGAGCAAGCCCGCGAATCCATCGAGTCTGATTGGACACATGCGCACGCTACGTGGCGCGCAGCTCGGATGCAAGTCCGTCCACCAAGTGCTGTTCTTGAATGTCTACACGGGTTTTGAGAGCACCCAAGGCATCCGCCGGCACGAGCGCTTTCGCAGGCCCAAGGGTGAGGTTTCAATTGTTCTCGGGTGAAACCTAGCGGCCCTCGACGGACAAAGTCATGCAGCTGCAACTTTTGGGAGGCCGGCCAGCTTCGCATTCAATGTATCGTCAACGACCTCTCCACCCTGTGGAATACGACATTTTTCCGAAGTTGCGAAAAAATCCCCACTCTCGTGAAGGTGGGTTTTATATCCATTTGAATTAACAAAATTTTCATTGTGGATGACATTTTGCTTATGCTCTCGAACATGTTCGCCCGAACAACCGCGCTTTTCCTGTTCGCTGCTTTGACCCTGTGCAGTGTCGGCTGTGACGAGTATCTGTCTGGAGACGATACGGTCACCGCAGACCAGCGTGCCAAGGCGACGGCCGCAGTCACGACCTACGCCACCTGTGCGAGCTCGTGTTTTACCGCGAGTGAGGTCACCCAGACCGATCGCGCCACCTGCCAACTCAACTGCAAGCAGGTCCTCGAAACCGAACTCAGCAAAAACCCGCTGCAAAAGTCCGCCCTTGCCATCGTCCCCAAAATCGATGGCGAGCTCGATGCCTGTGTCGCCGAATGTGCCCCCAATCGCTCCGCCGACGACCGGGCGACTTGTATGCTCACCTGTACCCTGGCGGCCAGCGAACGCTCCAAGGGAACCAAGCTCGATCCCAACGCCGCTCCGCCCAAGGAAGATACGTGCAAGACAACCTGCGCGGCTCGCCTGGAGATGTGCACCGACAACTGCAAAAAAGACAAAACCCTGAGCACCGACGACCGGGCGACGTGCAACTTGCAGTGCACGAACACGCAGTCGACCTGTCTCGAAGACTGCGCGCTCAAACACTAGTTTTCGCAACATGTCCCATCGTACCGCCCGGATGTCTCACGGAGTCGGACCGTCACACCGCGAACAGCTTCCCCCCTTCGTTCGCCCTATCGATCAATCGTTGACGGTTCCTATGCACACTCGGTGAGATATCCGGGCCTACTTCGTAAGCCGGATTGAGCGCGAAGAGCTCGGAATTCGGTACGTGGACGGGTGAACACCGCACGTCCGATGGTCGGTACCGTGCATTTGCAAGCCTTCGGCTTGACGAATTCGGTTAGGGCTGGTCGGCGTTCGCCTGCTCTTGAGCCTTCTTTTTGGCTTCGATGTCGGCATCGGACACCCCCGCCGAGCCCTGCTCACCAGCGGCTGCCTCCTCCGCGGCTTGCTTCTCGGCAGCGATGCGATCGCTGTCCTTGGCCCACTCGAGATCGCTGGGTTTCTTTTTGCGCAGGAACACAAAGTAGACCCCCAAGGCGATGATCGCGAACGTGAAATACTGCGCCGTCGTCAGCCCGAGGTAGCGGGTATCCTGATGGCGCATCGTGTCCAAAAACAGGCGGTAGGGGCCGTAAAACAGACACACCGTACCGACCAACTTGCCTGGGTGGGCATTTTTCCAGTCGTAGACCAGGTGGAAGTACAGCGCCAACGGAACCAAGAACACAAACTCAAACAGGCCCAAATCCCAGCGGGCGACCTGCGAACCCTTCCATCCATGGACCGCCAAGGCGTACAGCGGGTGCGAAGGGTCGACGATCAACCCGGGATGGTCGTGGACCAATGTGCAGCCGAGGCGCCCGAACGTGAAGCCGACCAACATGCCAAACGTGAGCATGTCGATGAACACCAAAAACGGTTGCTTTTCGCGGGTCAAAAACCACAGCACCCCGACCAGACCACCGAAAAACCCGCCGACGCTCGACAGGCCGTTCCACACCTGCAACAGCAACAGCGGGTTGGCGACGACGTCATCCCAGAAGTAGAAGATGACCGAGACCCAGTGGGAGATGATGAAGCCGGAGATCAGCGAGTAGAACATCACGTCGCGGGCGATGAACTCGTCGATGTTGCGACCCTTGGCGTATGCGAGACACCGGCGGATGCCCAGCAACACCCCAGTGATCACCAGCGGGCCGAAGACCTGCAGCTTGATGGTGCCCAAAAACGGGAGGGTCCCGAGGGTCTTGGACGGAATACTGATGAACGGGAGCAGGGCTTCCAGCATCGCGGCGAACCCTAGCACTTTTATAATCGCGGTGTGGCGAGGTCGTGGCGAGGGGGATTCGGGCCGCGACAACCTGGGTCGTCCGTCGTTGGGGCTCTCGTCGATTCGTAGCGAGGTCGCGGTGAGGTTCGTGGTCGCGGCTGGGGGGATTTTGCGATAAACCTCCCGTCTTTCGCTGGGTTCTCTCGTCGATTTGCGGCGAGCTCGCGGCGAGGGGATTTTTGATAAGCCTCGTCCTTCGCTGGATTTGCGGCGAGGTCGCGGCGAGGAGATTTTGCGACAAACCTCCGTCACAGGGAGAGCTCTCTGGCCCGTTCGCGGCGTGCGGCAAACCTCCGTATATTCGTGGCGAGGACGATTTGCGAAAACCTCCGTCACTGGCGACAACCCCCCGTCCCGGGCGCGACAAACCCCCGTCCCGGGCGCGACAAACCTCCGTGTCACTGGGACGATTGGGGCTCCCGCCCGTTTGTCGGGGTCGCTGCTCCGAATCTTGTGACAAACCTCCGTCCCTGGGATCCGCGCGGATGCCTGCACAACGGGCCAGACCAAAGCTATCGGGTGCGCGTTGGCCCGGAGCAGTGATCGGCCCTCGCTTGCGCTCACTCCCACTCGCGGCTCTGCTGGCAACTGGGTGCCGCGTGTCGCCCACAACCACTCTGGACCCAAGCACCTGTGCCGACGAATCCCCAGCCCGTCCGGCCACACTCGACCTGCACAAACAACTCACCGTTCACCGAGGAGTCGTGTGGTACCAAGCCTGGGACCGCGGGCGCGACGGATTGGCATGGCTGCGGGCCGACGGAGAACTGGGCTTTTTCCCCCTGACAACCGTCGAGCAGGTCCGCAGCAACAACTTTAGCGGATGGACCTGCACACCCGAGCGCGAAGGAGTGGTGCGTTGCTTCGACGGCCCCTCGCCCCGTGAAGACGGAACCTGGCGCCCGCTTTGGAGTGTCCGCGTCGAGCTCTCGGACCGACCGTCCGCCGGCGAGATCGAACGCTGGGACACTGCCCCGCACACGGATGTTGTCGACTACGCCAGCGACGGTGCGCTTGCGCTGCTAACGCATAGCGAGAGGCGCTACGACAAGCCCGAGGACATTCGCGACTGGAACGACAAGCCGATCTTCAAGGCTTCGGTACTGGTGCTGTGGGACGTCGCGGCCAGACGCCCGCTGCGTACGCGTCCGGTCACCGTCGCGGGCGACCTCGAGATCCTCCGGTCGTGGTGCGCCGAGGGTTTGTGCACCCTAGTCGGTGTACACACAACCAACGACGCACCCGATCTATCGCAGCTCATCGCCGTGACCCTGCCCGGGGGCAAGGTCCGCACACTCGTGCCCCATATCACCGACGCGACCGCATTCGTATCGGGAAACTCGACGATCATCTCCTCGCGCACCCGCCGGGGTATTCGGCTCCTTGCAATCGGACCGAAAGGACAGATACAAGGGCACTCAACACTGAGCGCCGAGCCCCCCGACACTGCAGGCGCACACGTCGGAAGCTTGGTTGTCGTCGGCACGCGATGGCCCCACAAGTGGTCGGCACTCTCGATCTCACCGCGGGCAAAGGTCGTCGGCCGCACCCGCATTGACAGCGATGCCATCGGCCTACAAGTCGCGCGCGTCGGTGGTGGAATCGTGGTGGCCGGGCTCACCGGCAACGTCACCTACGACGACGCAGGCTCCTACGCGTTTCACAACTGGAGTTTTGAGATCGAGCACCGTTTGATCCACCCACGCAATCCGACGAGCTGGCAACAACTTCTCGGCAGCGACGAGTTACCCGCATCGGGAGAGGGCCGCGGCGGCTACGATCTGCGCTGGTTGGTGCGGCCGGACCGGGCCGCGATCTATGTATGGTCAACAGGTGATGCCATGGCGTCTCCTCGTTTCATTCCAGTGCGTAAACCATGTAGCAGGTAGACGAGCGTCTGGTCCGACCCGACGTACCGCGATCTACCTGGCGAGCGGATGCCCAACAATTCGCAGTGGGATGTTGACCGCGAACCGAGTCACACGGTCAAAAGACTATCGCGAACCATACCCACCACCCCCGGGCGTCTCGATACGTACCCGACCACCGGCCTCGACCTCCCCTTGCCACAGCCCCGCAACGGCTTTCCCATCGACCTCGTTGCGGCCCGGTTTTCCTGCCGAGCCCCCGTCAAGACCAAACGGTGCTTGCTCTCGCCGTTGTGACAGTACCGACACCGACACCTTTTGTAAAAACTCGAACTCGCGGATCAAACCGTCTCCACCGGGCATCGCCCCGTTGCCGCCCGAACCTCGGCGCAGGCCGAACTTCTGCAACCGGACAGGGAACCTGGCCTCGAGTACCTCTGGATCGGTGATCCGCGTATTGGTCATATGCGTATGCACACCGTGTGCCCCCGGTGCCGTCGCAGTTGCCCCCGATCCTCCCCCGATGGTCTCGTAATAACCAAACGTCTGGTTGCCAAACGTTAGATTGTTCATCGTCCCCTGACTTGCGGCTGCGAGTCCGAGGGCTGCGAGCAGGACATCGACCACCCGCTGGGCGGTCTCGACGTTGCCGGCCGCCACGGCGCGATCCGGTGGGGGGGCCAACAGGCAACCTGGCGGAATGTGCAGATTCACCGGTCGCATACACCCGCTGTTGAGGGGGATCGGCCGGTTGGCCAACAGCCGCAGGACGTACATCACGGCCGCCCGGGTCACCGCCTTGGGCGCGTTGAGGTTGCCCTTCACCGCGGGCCCGGTCCCCGAAAAGTCGATCTGCATCCGACTTCCCTGGACGGTGATGGCGACGACAATCGGTGTACCATCATCCATTTTGTCGGCGAATGTTCGCGTACCATCGGCGAGCCCGGCGATCGCTCGGGCCACACAGGCTGCCCCGTGATCTTGCACATGCATCATGTAGGCGGCCACGCGCTGGGCTCCGAGCGCATCGACCATCTGTGCGAGCAACCTCGCCCCGGTCCGGTTGGCCGCGATCTGAGCCTCTAGATCGGCCAGATTTTCCCCGGGATTGCGCGCCGGATAGGGCCCTTGGGTCAGCAGTTTGTACATCCCTTGCCGATCGAAGGCACCGTCGCGCAACAGCGGCACGGCTCGCAGACAAATGCCCTCCTCGCTCAGGCTTTCGGCATACGGCGGCATCGAGCCCGGTGTCAGTCCGCCGACATCGGCGTGATGTCCCCGGCTCGCGGTAAAAAACTGGACCTCCCCCGTCGCGTGAAACACCGGCGTCACGACCGTGATATCTGGGAGATGGGAACCCCCCGCGGCGGGATCGTTGGTCGCGTAGACTTGGCCGACTTCTAACTTCGGATGGGCCGCGATCACTCCGCGAACCGACTCGCCCATCGCCCCCAAGTGCACCGGAATATGAGGAGCGTTGGCCACAAGCTCTCCACGGCGGTCAAACACGGCACACGAGAAATCGAGCCGCTCGCGAATATTGGTCGACAGTGCCGTTCGCTGCAGGACCATCCCCATCTGCTCGGCGATCGTCATGATGCGATTGCCGATCACCTCCAACAGCACCGGATCGGCGGCATGCCGAGGTTCGTCGGCGGCATTTTTGTCTCGCCGAACCATCCCCGTGCGCTCGTTCGTGCCTTCGACCTGAGCGATCAAACAGCCACGGGCGTCGGCCCGCACACGCCATCCGGGGTCGAGCGCCAGGGTTGAAGTCGCCGACAACACCAGCGCAGGCCCTTCGACGATCGCTCCGGGCTGCAGGTCCTCGCGCCACCACACCGGCACATCGTCGTAGAACTTCCCGCCGGCGAACATCCGCGTGTGGCGTACCGGTCCCGCATGCTCTCCTCGCGTCGATGTCTGCTCGGCCATCACCCGGAGCTGTGGCGGCAATGGCCCGGCCTGCAAGTCTGAGCTTGTCAACTCGACCCGGACATTGACCACTTCGATCGGATGCTCGGGCCGGACGTACCCAAACAGACGGAGGTGGGCGTCTACAAACCGTTGCAATATTTTTGCAAATGCATCGTTTTCCCGCCAAGGAACACTCAGCGAAGCCTCGGTGCCGCGGTAGCGCAGATCGAGACTTCGCTGCACATGCAACTGTGTGCCGTCGACCCCGTGTCCCACGCGGGCTTGCTCGGTGCGACCTTCTGCGATCAGTTGCTCGGAGATCGTCCACAGGCTAGCCACACTCGAAAGCTCGAAGGTCACGCGCCCGGCATCACGGACACCGTCCCAGCCGACCGGTGCGGTCCCCACCCCGAGGGCCGACAACACCCCGGCGAGGGGGTGCATCACCAACGTCTGGACACCGAGTCGCTCGGCCACGGCACAGGCGTACTGCCCCCCTGCCCCGCCGAAGACAATCATTGCATGTTCACGGATATCGTCCCCCCGGGCGGTCGACACACGGGCGATCGCGGCCGCCATGTTGGCGACTGCAACCTCAAAAAATCCCGGTGCAACCCGCTCGTGCGTCCATCCCGGAATCCCATTCGCAACCCGTACCAGGGCTTGCTGGACACCTTGTAAATGCAACGAAAATGGAAACCGATCGCCGACCAAGCGCCCGAGGGCAAGGCTGATGTCCGTGAGTGTCAGCGTGTCGGCATCGGCGTGCCCGTAACACAACGGACCCGGCTGTGCCCCTGCGGACTCCGGACCGACACTCAGACGGTGGCCGTCGAACCGACACAGCGAGCCACCACCGGCGGCGACGGTATGGATCGCCATCATCGGGGTACGTACCCGAACCCCGCCGATATGGGATTCAAATACCCGTGGTGGCGGCCCATCACAGGTGACTCGAGAGACATCTGTTGAGGTTCCGCCCATATCAAACCCGACGACCTGCGGGAAACCGAGTTCGGCTGCGAGGGCGCGACAGGCCACCACCCCACCGGTCGGACCCGAGACGATCGCCCGATGCCCGCGAAACGCTTGGGGCTCGACCAACGTGCCCGACGACGTCATGAGGTGGAGCTGGCTCTTGGGTAGATGCTGTTGCAACTTTCCGAGGTAGCGCCGCAATACCGGCGTGAGGTATGCATCGACAGCACAGGTTTCGGCCCGTGCGAGATACCCCTGGGTGCCGCTGACGCGATGGGACAGGCACACGTGGGCCGGGTCAAACCCACAGGCCACGGCACGGTCGGCGATGGCGAGCTCGATTTCAGCACCTTTTGGTGTATACGCATGAATAATCGCGACCGCCAAGCTCTCGACACCGCGGCTGCGCAACTCCTGGAGCTGTTCGTCGAGTGCGTGCCAATCCGGTGTCGACAACACCTTACCCGCGGCAGTGACCCGGGCATCGAGTTCGAGTACCAGGGCGTGCAGCGGATCCGGCCGAGCGACATCGAGAGCAAACAGCTCTTGTCGGGTCTGGTCGCCGATTCGCAACAGGTCGCCAAAACCCCGGGTGATCACAAGCGCCATCTCGGCGCCATCGCGCTCGAGCAGGGCATTGGTCGCCAAGGTCGTCCCCAGACGGATGTCACAGGCGGGGATCGGCGCATCTTCGGAAAGCTCGAACAGTTGGCGAATCCCGGCGATCGGGGCGAGTTCTCCCGACAAAACCTTGGCCACCCGGATGTGCGAACCGTCGGGCGCGCACGCGAGGCAATCGGTAAACGTACCCCCGCGATCGATCCAGATCTTCCACCGTTGCGTCATGATTTCTAAAACTGTTGCATGTACAAATTATGACGATTCCGCAAGATATTCGCGGCTTCGCTTGACGTAGGCCTGCCAGCTGTGGGCGATCCACTCGAGGTCGCGTTGCGTGCACTGGCGGACGACTCGCATCGGATTGCCCATCACAAGCGTCCCGCTGCGGACGACCTTTCCGGGTGGGAGCAGGGTGCCGGCGGCGACGAACGACCCCGGCTCGACGACTGCATTGTCGAGGAGGATTGAACCCATGCCAATCAGACAGTCGTCGCCGATCTGACACCCGTGGAGAATGACGTTGTGGCCCACCGTCACCCGCGAACCGACCACCGTCTTGGAGTCCCCCTCGGTGGCGTGGATCGTCGACCCATCCTGAATCGATGTCTGTGCACCGATCTCAATCGGGGCGTCATCGCCACGCAGGGTCGCGTTGGGCCATACACTCGACTCCGCCCCGATTCGGACCTCGCCGATCAGGACCGCTTGGGGATGGACAAAGGCGGAGGAATCGAGCGAAGGGCGGTAACCGGCAAAAGCTTGAAGGACCATTGCTCGCAGGACCATAGCACGTCGCGCGAGCCCACATCTCGCTTGGTCCTCACAGTGCGTATGGTCCTCACAGTGCGTACGATGATCCGCGACGGCTTATCCCGAGTCCTGGCGACCTCGCACCCATGACTCCAGCTGCGATACACACAATCACGACCGAGCGCAAACTGCGATTGGTCGACCGGCGCGATCGCTCGTCGAAACACTCTTCACGTCTCGACCGTGCCTCCTTGGATGCGTTCGCCGAACCGCGAAGGTTACCAAGCGAAGATTGCGATCCGACCTTCGGGCCCGACCGCGATGGCTCGTCGGCGGTCAGCTGTGATTGCCACCGCATTGAGCTTGGGCGCCTCGACCGGGCTCCAGGTGCGCCCGCCGTCGTGGGATACATCGGCGCCGTTGGTTCCCACTGCGATGGCGAACGAGCCCTCGCCTCCCGGACCTGCCACGACCGCCACCGCCGAGCGATAGCCCGATGGACCGCGACCGACGGGCGGATGCCAGGTCACGCCACCGTCATTGGTCCAGGCCGCGGTGTGGATCGAGGCATCGGGGAGTTCGTAATTACCGCCGACGACGACCCCATTGATTGCATCTGCAAATGCTACCGAGAACACACCGGCTGCCGAGTGACCGCTGACGATTGGGACCGGGTGCTCGGTCCAGGTTTGTCCGCGGTCGGGCGAGCGCAACACCCGGGCCAAACTACCGCCGGTGCCGAACCACAGCATCTCGCCGTGCATCGCCAAGCACGTGCCACTGGCCGCAAACAGATGTTCTCCCGGCAGAGCGACCGGGCGCGCGAGGTCTGGAAGCGCGGCAAAACTCTCCCCGCGGTCGGAACTTTGGAGCAGCATAAACCGCCCGCCGATCGGATCACCGATGACCGTACCGACACCCGAACGGTCCCAGACCATCGCATCAAAAAAACCCTCTGGATCGGTATTCTCGAAGGACAACTCCCAGTGTTCGCCACCGTCCGTCGTGCGGTAGATCCGGGAACTTGGACCCGTCCCCGAACTCATCGCGACGGCCGTGCGATGGTCGAACACATGGATGTCCCGCAGGTCGATATCGATGGCGGCCGCAACCTCTGTGGTTTGCCATTGGTCGGCGAAAGCCGATGTACGCACAACTTGATTCCCGCCACTCGCCCACACGAGGTCGGCTGCGGTGACATGCAATCCCCGCAGTGGCATGGCGTCGCGACGGGCCGGCGTCGGCTCGGCTTGCCCGAGTTGCGTGCACCCAGACGACGCCACGAAGGCGAGTGCGACAAGCGGGAGAGTGAGCCATACGCGGGGCATCGACCGGGGCAGCATACACAGTCTCAAAACAATGCGTAGACAAATGGGGCGACATACGCCAAACCGCCCGTCAGCCATAGTAAAACGGCTGCGCACAACAACACCAACAACATCGGTACCAACACAAACCGGGTCGGATGTAAAAAGTGGACGATCAACGTCCCCAACGTACGCAGGCGGGCGACCAACCGACGTCCTAAACCCGGTCGCGGACGTGGATTCGGTGGTGGTGCACTCATCGCTCCCTCCGCGAACGCCCGCCGATAGCTTCCGCGCGGACTTCTCGCGACCCGGCGACATCGGACCCGGCAAACATCCCGTGCGCGGCGATCACGTGTTGACGCAGTGATGGATTCGCGTGACGCACAGCACTCAACGCTACCACGAGATCGCTCAATCCAAGGCGATAAATGGTACACCTGCGGCGATCTTCTGCTGACGACGCGCCATAAATCGCCGGCACCAATCGCTGTAGTCCTCCGGCGCGAGACTGCGAATGATCACGGCAAATTGCTCGAGCTCCCGCAGCGCCACGAATGTCGGCACAAGTGCCAACGTGGCGTCCGACAACGGTGCATGTTCGCGATAGCCCGCACACATGTGTTCAACCACCGAGCGCGTATGGGCGCGATCATCCGGGTCGCCACCATCCCGAGCGACCGCGTAGAACAGCGAAATCGCGAGGTCGTGGACAAAACATGAATATACACAGTCATCAAAATCAAACACCTGGAGACGGTCGCCGTCGAGGTAAAAATTCCCGTGATGGAGGTCCCCGTGGATCAATCCGGTCTCGGGTGAACCTTGCTGATACATTTTTTTGATCGCAGCGAGAATACCTTCCCCGCGCGGCACGAGCTCGGGGGCGTCGTGTGGCAAAAATTTTAGCCGCGCGCGGCCAGCTGTCATCACCGTCGGCCGCGAGACCTTGGCCAAACTGCGCGACGCGGTATGCAGCGCACCGAGTGTGGCCCCGATCAACCGCCAGAGGCGAGGTCCCGCCTGCCCAGGTTGTGTCCGCCGACCTGTCGCCTGCAACTGCACTGTCGCCGTGAACAAGCCCGTTTCTCGTTTGAGACGTTCGACGAATGTTTGCTGTGTCGAACCAATAAAGTTGGCAACACCCAGGCCAAAGGCCGCGAGATGGCGGACAAACACCACCTCCGCGGTGATCCCTGCGACGGACATCCGCTCGCTGTCGGAGATCTTGAGCACAACATCCCTGCCGCGGTGCCGGGCCGCGAACACAAAACTCTCAAATCCCCCGAGGTCACGCACCGACCCACACTCGAGCTCAAACCGTGCGCAGGCCTCGGTCAACAGGTCGGGCGTCCACCGCTGTTTGAGCTCAGGGAGCATCGGCTAGGAGCGTTCCGTGGCGGTCGAGCAACCGGAGGGCATCCTCGAGATCGCCACCGGTGACCTGCGGGTTGAGGATGAGCAGACGGAAAAAATGTGGCAGGTCGTCGATCGCCTGAAACCCGAGCATCAAACTCCCCTCGCGCTGCAAACGATCTTTGATCCGCGGAGCAAAACTACCGAGGCGTTGACGAACACTTGCAGATGCATTTTTTATGGAACCTGGCAGTGGACGAAGGTCGGGAGGCACCCACCAAAAACACACGTTGGAGCACGAGCGCGGATAGGTGAGCGCAAACCGGGGATCGTCTCGCAGACGGGTTTCGAGGTCTTCGGCGAGGGCCATCACCCGGTCGATACGCGCGGCAAACCCCGCCTCCCCGTAGGCCTTCCAACACAGCCACAACTTGAAGCTGTCGACCCGGCGCGCGCAGGTAAAGCTGAGATCACCGAGGTCGAGCTCGCGATGGTTTTTTTCACGTTGGAACAAATAGGCCGCACCGCTGGCAAAACTACGGGCCAATGCACCGGGTTCGCGAACCAACAACACGGCGCACTGTTGGGTCAGACCCATCATTTTGTGCAGGTTCCAACTCAGCGAATCGGCCTGCTCGACCCCCGCGAGCCGGTGGCGATGGTTCGGGGAAAACAGCAGCGACGCGCCATGACATCCATCGACGTGCATCCACAACCCGTACCGGCGGGCGAGAGTGGCAATCTCCGGCAGTGGATCGATCGCCCCAACCACAGTGGTGCCGACCGTTGCATTGACAAAAAACGGCTTCTCGCTGCTGGCGAGCGCCTGGGCAATGGCCTGCTCGAGGGCGTCGGGACGCATCCGACCACTGGCATCGCACGCGACGACCCTGAGGTTTCGACGCCCGAGACCGGCCACGGCCATCGCCTTGTCGATCGAGTAG
>CAZUPD010000019.1:0-21276 GCA_964621785.1 uncultured Nannocystaceae bacterium | reverse complement strand
CGAAGATGTAAATGCAACGAGTTTAGCATCGCCCACCCCGTCGGCACGGGCCGTCGGCACAGCGCGATCACGGGCCAACAGCAGCGCGTGGAGGTTGCTCAACGACCCCCCCGGACCAAACAATCCTTCGGCACCCGCAAGCCCGGCAAGTTCGGCGAGGCGCGTGGTCAAAGCCCGTTCCATCAACGTAAACACGGGAGCCATTTCGTAGGTCGCCGCGGTCGTGTGGACCGCCGCGCCGAGCCAGTCCCCGACGATCGCAACCGGATCGGCACCGGCAAAATTCTGGTTGAAAAACCGCGGGTGTCCGGTGCGAACACTGTGGTGAAGTGTTTGGTCGACGGCAGCGAGTAGGGCCGGCAACTCGCTCGCCGAAGCCTCGGACCCCACGTCGATGGGCACACCAACCGCCGCGAAGGCTTGTGCGAGTTGCTCGGGCGAGGCAAACGCGACCACCGGCTGACTGCGGTCGTCGACCTGTTCGAGGTAGGCGAGCAACCTCGCGGCGATTTCAGACACAGACTGTGGAACCGACACCGCCGCGAGCATACCGCGATCTGCCGCGAACATGTCGACCGGCGAGAACCCGCGCACAACACGGGGGACCTTCTCGACACACCGTCTTGCGCGATCGCTTCGTCCAGCCCGATGGACACAACTGCAGGTTCAAACCAGACCTGCACAAAAAGTCCGCTGCGAGGCCAGGGCAAGAAGCGGGCGGTGCAAGCTACATCGGAATCGATGATGATACATTTGCCAGCAACCACCGACCGCACCTGTCCCCGACAGGCCAACTGTGGCATGCTGCGCGCGTGCTGTGGCGAACCGTCATCTCGGTATTTCTCGTCGCCTTCGCGGGCTGTCGCAGCCACGGGTCGCCACGCGGCGAACCCTCCCAAAACGCGCCCGAGCCTGCCGGGCCAGACCGGTCGCCAACACCCCAAAAAACACCCGAAGCCGGGCCACTCGCCTACCGGTTCACCACCGCCGCGACGTGGCGCGAGCACGTCGAAGTCGACCTCTACTCCAGCAACCGCGGGGGGCCGCTCCCCGATGCGCCGACGATGACCGAGCGCCGCGTCGAACAATTTGAAGTTGTCGACCAACAGGGGGACACAATCCGTGTTGAGCTGACCGTCGTACACCTCGAACTCCAGGTTCCCGGCAAATCAACGGTCGACAGCGACCAAGCGAAGCTCGCAGATGTCGACCCGCTGGCCCTCGAGCGCCTTGCGGTTGTCGGCATTCCATGTGTCTACATATTAAATCGACGCGGCGAGGTCGTGGATATCGCCGATGTATCAGGCTACCGTCGGGCCGTGCGCGACAAGTGGGAGACGCTCGTCGCCCGAGCAGGCAGCACGCCACGTGACCCAGCCGCGTTCATCGATGCAGAGCTCGCCTCGTCGCGCGAGTGGAGCATTCGCCCAGTCCTCCCACTCGAACCCGTCGCTCCGAGCGGCGAGTGGGACCACAGCTTGACAACGTCGACGCTGTTCAACGCCGAAGTTACATGGTCGATCAAACATATCCGAAAAGATGCACCGTCCGGGCAGCTGTCGGTCGCCCGCGACGGCGAGGCGAGCTTTGACAGGGCTCAAACGATGGCCCGCTACCTGCGGTCGGCAACCGCCTCCCTGCACGGATCCTATGTTGTCGACCTCGATACGTCCGCTCTGTTGAACAGCGAGACAACCGTCGAGGCAACCGTCGAGGCGGCACCCCAGCCACAGCACAACTTCGAGGGCGGTTTGTTAACAATGCGACGGGTGACCAGACGCCACCGGGTGGACTCGCCAGACGCAAACCGCTGAAGCGGACGCGCCCAGGGAGTGCGTACGTTCTGTGACCGTGGGGAAGGCTCCAACTACAACTTGTTTGTCGTGTCCCGACGGGACCTAATTGCAAATACAAAAATTAAGCCACTGTCGGTCCGACATAGCGGGCGCGTGGCCGGATCAACCTGCCGGTCCGCCGCTGCTCATCGACGTGGGCACACCACCCGGCGACCCTGCCGACGGCAAAGGTTGGCGAAAATGCGGTTCGCGGCAGCCCGACGGCTTCAAGGACGAGTGCGGTGTAAAACTCGACATTTGCTCGCAACGTCCGCTCGGGATACCGCTCGCCGAGGAGGCGTTGCGCGGTCTGTTCGACGTGCAGCGCCAAGCCGATGCGGTCCCGGTCGAACCCGGGATTTTTCTTGCCCGTCATGTGGTCCGCCAACGTGCGCGCTTGAACCTCCAACACAGCCGCCCGTGGGTCACGCACGCGGTAGACCCGATGACCCATGCCCATGATCCGCTGCTTGGCCTCGAGCTTGGCTCGCAACCACGGCTCGGCCAGCTCGCGGGTACCGATCTCGTCGAGCATATCGAGCACGGGACCGGGCGCACCTCCGTGGAGCGGACCCTTGAGGGCACCGATCGCGGCGACCACCGCGGACACCAGGTCGGATCCTGTCGACGTCACAACCCGGGCAGTAAATGTAGATGCATTCATTCCATGATCCATGACCGTGACGAGGTAGGCATCGAGCGCGGTGGCGGCGACCGGGTCGACGGTGCCGGTTGCCATCCGCAAGACATCCTCGGCGTGGGACCGGGCGGGGTCGGGATGCACCGGCTGTTGGCCGACCTGTGTCCGCACCCACGCCGCAGCAACGGTCGCCACCGCCCCACACACCGAAACCGGGTCGCCCCCTCCGTTTTCGGCCGAAAGCCAACTCAATCCAGCCCGTAGCGCATCCATCCCATCCCTGTGCGACAAGCTGTGGTCGAGATGCTCAAAGGCCATCTCGCGCGCCTGCCCGAGCCGACGGTCGAGGTCAGCCAAGGCCTCGGGCCCGGGAAACGCTCCGGTCCACAACAGGTGGGCAACTTCGGCAAACCGTTTGTGTGAAGCGAGAGCTTCGATCGGATGCCCGCGCAACACGAGCTGACCGGCCTGGCCATCAACCCGCGTCAGCTCCGTGTCGGCCACGATGACGCCCTCGAGGCCTGGATTGATCGGTACATCCACAAAATCTGTTGTTTGAGACATGTTACTTAAACTACTCGAGATTTAATATTGATCAACCTTGATTATATAATCAATATTCAATTGAATCCACACAAGACGTGTGACACGATGCCTCGGTGAACGCGTCCTCCGATCCCTCCGGACCAACGTCTGGGTACATCACCGCTGCCGAGGCGGTCGCCGAACTCAGAATCACCCGGGCCACGCTCTACGCCTATGTCAGCCGCGGGTGGGTGCGATCGGTTCCAGGTCGCGGGCGCAGCCGCCTCTACGCGACAGACGATATTAAGCGCTTGCGGGCCCGCAGCCGGGCACGTTCAGGCCACGGCCCAGCCGCGGGGTCGGCTCTGCGTTGGGGAGATCCAGTCATCTCGAGTGCGATCACCCAAATCACCCCGGACGGACCGCGCTACCGGGGGCACCTCGCCGTCGATCTAGTCGAGCAGTCGGCGAGCTACGAGCAGGTCGCGGAGCTGTTGTGGTCGGGCGTATGGGACACATGTGCGCCTTGGCAACTCGACGGCCTCGGGGTCGCGCTCCGGCGGATGCACGACGGGTTGCGTCCGACCGCCGATCCGCTCGCGTGTGTTCAATTTGCATTGGCAAGTATTGCAGCCAAATCCCAAAGTGTCGGCCTCGCAGCGGCGGCCGAACGCACGCTCGCCGCCGTGCTCATCCACCGCTTGGGCGCCCTAGCGGGCTTGTGCTTTGGGCTCGAGCGGGTGCGCGAGGCTGCCGAACAAACGGGACTGGCGCGAACAGTCGTCCACGCCTTGGGTGGACCTGCGCGCGCAAACAACGACCACACGGTGGCGGCGGTCGAAGCAGCGTTGATCCTCTCGGCCGACCACGAACTCAATACCTCGGCGTTTACGGCCCGGGTCGTCGCCTCGACCGGAGCCGACCTTCACGCCTGCCTCACAGCCGCCCTCGCAGCACTCTCCGGACCACTTCACGGCGGCGCCTGTCGACGTGTCGAAGGCCTGTTCGGCGAGGCGACAGTGCTCGACCGACCCGCGGACGTCGTGCGACACCGCCTCTCCCGCGGAGAGCCGATCCCCGGGTTTGGCCACCCGTTTTACCCACAAGGCGATCCCAGGGCACGGCTCCTGCTCGCACGTGCCATGACGATCTCCCCCCAGCGCACACAGATTTCAATCGAGATTGCAGATGCAATGCGTGCGGCCGGCCATCCACAACCAGCACTTGACTTCGGGTTAGTTGCACTTGCAAATACAATCGATCTTCCACCGGGCTCGGCGACACTCTTATTCGCCATCGGACGCACCGCAGGCTGGATCGCACACATCGCCGAACAACGAAGCCAAGGGTTTTTGTTGCGACCACGGGCGCGGTACACCGGTGTGGGTGGGTAGGCGTTAGAACAGGTGGCAAGAATTTTTGGCAGCTGGTCAGCGTGTTTGCCGGGGCAGTGAAGACCCCGGGACAAGTCACACGACCTGCGAAACCTGTCCGATCCAACCTGCGTTTGATCCCACGTCGGCACCGAAGTCCACAGCCCGGCGCGCGGGTCGTGGGTCTTTCTCAACCTCGCCGTTGTAGTTCGGACCGTCAGGGGCCCTCCGGGGCCCCAACTTTTTAGGTGGAACGACACGATTGAGCAAAGGACCTCTGGAACAAGTCGCTCGCAACGGTCATTGTTTTGCTCCAAGCCGCGGTGAAGATGACAACTCGACACAAACCACTCGGGTACATTTCTACAGTTCTCCGTGGTGCTGACGCACACGCGTCGTACGCCTCCGACATCGAGCGTTCGGCGAGATTTGTTATCGTGCGGGCCGATGCATACGCATATCCGTCCCCCTCTCGCCGGGCTCGCACTCGCTATCGCCGCGGTGCTGGCGTGTGGCTCGTCGGAGGAAGGCACCGATACGGACGCCGGGACCTCGGGCGAGACCTCCACCGGTGAAAGCACTGGTACGACCGGTGACAACGCCGCTCCCGAAGCTGCCGACGACTTCTTTTTTACCCGCGTCGGACAACCTCAAACGCTTGCAGCCGCCGACGGCCTGTTGGCCAACGACCTCGACCCGGACGCAGATCCCCTCACCGTTGTCGATCCGCCGACCTCCTCCGAGGCCGGTGCGGACCTCGCTATCGCCGGGGACGGTGGGCTGACCTATCAGCCAGCTGCGGGATTTTGCGGACTCGACCAATTCTCCTACGTAGCGAGCGATGCAAACGGTGGCGAAGCGACCGCCGAGGCTGTCGTCACGGTTCATCCCGAGCGCCACACGATCTCCCAGTTGGTCGCCGAGTGCGGGGGTTTTACGATTTCGGGGGCTGCCGTCGGCGACCACACCGGCGAAGCTGTGACGGGCATTGGTGACTTCGACGGCGACGGTCTCGACGATCTCGCCGTCGCCAGTCCCGTCGCCCACACGATCCATATCGTCTTTGGCACCCGCCGGCCGCGCGCGCTCGACCTCGCAAACCTGGCCGAAGGATCTTCTCAAACGATTCACTTCGACCCCGGGCTCGACCGCCGACACCTCGCACTCGCGCCGGCCGGGGACTTCAACGGCGACGGTCTGTACGACCTCGCGATCGCGATGCCCGAAGTCACCACCGCGGTCGAGGGTGGCGGCCGCGTGTGGGTCGTCTTTGGTCGTGCCGAGCCACAGGCGATCGACCTGGGTACGCTCGTGGCCGATGCAGCGGGTGTCGAGATTTCGGGCACCGCCGTCGACACCCGGCTCGGCTCTGGGATCGACCGCGCCGGAGATATCGACGGCGACGGTCGCGACGACCTTCTCATCGGCGCCCGACTGCACGGTCCAATGATGTCAGGCACCGCTCACGTAATCTTTGGGCAGGATTCGGCAATCGCCGTCGATCTACCTGCGATGGGCGACGGAACCACGGGACAGTCGATCCACACGGCCGAGGCTGGAGCGGGTCTCGGCTGGTCGGTCGCTGGCGGTCGCGACATCAACGGCGACGGCCATCCTGATATGGTTGTAGGTGCACCTTCCTCAGCGGCGAACGGTTCCAACTCCGGACGCGTGTATGTGGTCTTTGGCGACCCCGGGCGGGCGCAGTTCGACGTCGACAACCTCCAGGCAGGGGACGGTTATGCGATCGCTGGCGAAGCCGAATCGGACGGGGCCGGCTACCGCGTCGGACTCCTCGACGATCTCAATGGAGATGGCCTCGCCGAAGTACTTGTAGGCGCACCATTTACCGCCGAACAGGGGTGGGGCTCCGGATCCGCCTATGTCGTCTTCGGTCAAACCGAGGCCACGCCGATCGCCCTCAGTGACATCACCGCGGGTATGGGCGGGTTTAAAATTACCGGTGAGGGTATCCAAGCGTTCGCCGGAGAACATCTGGCGGGACTCGGAGATCTGACCGGAGATGGACTGCCAGATCTCGTCGTTGGCGCCCACGGCAGCGAGCCACTCGGGTTTGAGAGCGGTCGCGCGTACCTCGTCGCCGGTCGTGCGAGTGCGGGTGAGCCGATCGCATTCGAAGACCTTCAACAGGCCGTCCACGGCCAAGCGCTCGCGGGTCCAACCGGTGGCAGTCTCATGGGGATTTCCGTGGCACACGCAGGAGACGTCAACGGCGACGGATTTTCAGACCTCATCGTCGGATCGCCTGAGGTCGGGGTTGAGCCCTTCGGCGGAGGACCGCCCGAGGGCGTCGGCACCGGAACTGCCTATGTTGTATTCGCCGGCCCGCCGACCTAGTCCGGCGAACACAGGACGAAGGTTTGCACGCTTCGTCGGTGATTTCGCCGTCTTCTTCGCCCGTTCTGGTCGAGAGCGTCATCGCATCTGAGTCGGATTCCGAGCTGGTGTACCCGTTGTTGTGCTGCGTGATTTGCCCGTAGATGTAGACGACCTCAGGGCTCGAGGCCGGGTGTGTAGATCCGGACCCAGCACGCCGGATTTTTAACCCCAATCCGGGAAAACACCCGCTCCGACGCCGCAATTTGGTCCGCGCCATCCTGTCCTTCGAGCAAGATTCCTAACCTGCGTTGAACACAGGCCACATGTAGCTCCATACGGGCTGCCCGGAAATATCCTTCGGCCTCGCGCAGGAATGCGAGCGTTTCGGAACGATGCCCCGTGAGGTTGGCGATGCCGGCACGCATGGCTGCACTCGATCCCTGTGTATATGCATCATGATGCCGGGCCAGCCACCGCGCAATACGGGCACAGGTTTTGAGCAGGACCTGGGGATTGGCGGCCCGTTTGGCACGTGCCAGTGCCGTGCGTCCGCGCAACACGTGCCAATCGGTACGTCCAACGCGAAAGCTGAGGTATTGGGAGTGATCTGCCATCACGTCCTCGGGCAGCTTGGTCATCCGGTCCCACGCGCGTTCGGGCTTGTCGCGGTACAGATCGATGTAGACCGACAACTTGAGCGCGTGCATGTGGGCGAGGTAGCGGTCGAGTCGACTCCAGCGGGCGAGCGCGTCGCTGATCCGCACGTCGGCCTCGTTGACCCGATCGCGGGCGAGCAGCAGCAGGCCGCTGTAAAGGGTGACCAAAAGCGATGTATGTACATCTCCTGTGGTCCCAGCCTGGCGCATCAACGCAGGGATTCGGGCCTCGAGCGTGGGGAAATCCCCAAGGGCTTCGAGCGCGCTAAAGGTTCCAGTGAGGGCGAGGCTGTGCTCCCACGCCACCCCCACGGCATGGGTACGCAGGTGTTCGACACCGAAGTTGAGCATCGCCAGGCCCTCTGCCCACTGCCCTTCGCTGCGACGCGCGAGCCCCATGCAGATCGACGACAGCCCGATCGCGTACTGGTCGCCGATCCCGTGGGCGACTTCTTCGGCCCGCTCGAGGATGCGATACCCCAACTCCGCATCGCGATTGGCCAGCAACATTCCGACCAGGGCCAGCGCGCGGGCGATCCGGCGTGGCTCCCCGGCCGCGAGCGCCAACACGGCACTGTGCATCAGCAAGTATCCGGCAAAAATCGGATCGACGAGTAACAGGCCCCGCCCGACATGCCAACAGGTATCGATCCGCACCAGCAGCTGGCTGCTGATCTGAAACCGAGTGTTTTCACAGAAGGTGAGGGGGTGTATCTTGAGCAGGGTTGCCGACCGTGTAAATGCAAGCATCACGGCCTGGGGCGTCTGGGGGAAGTCGAGATCGATCATCGGCAGCAACGACGCCAACGTCTCGAGACCGCGGCCTAGCTCGCCTGAAATCAACATCTGGGAGACTGCGCGGCCGATCAGCTCGACCCGCTGTTTTTCCTTCGCTCGGCTCGCCGCCGCGAGCAGGTAGTGCGAGGCCTCTGCACTGTGCCCGGCCAACTCGAGGGCTTCGGCGAGCTTGAGTTCGAGTCCGTAGCTGTCGGGGGCACACTTGAGGGCAACGCGGTAGAGGTCGGCGGCCTGTTCAAACGCCAGTGCACCACGGGCCGCGAGGGCCGCGGTCTCGAGGAATTCGACGGCCTGCTCCTGGTTGCCCGACGCGATCAGATGATGTGCACAGGCCTTGGCGCTCGCTGGTAGGTCGTCCATATAGGCGCTTGCCAGCGACAGGTGGATCCCCTGAATATCCCCAGGTGCTCGCGTCGCTAATATCGCGTCGCGCACCGGTTGATTGATGCAGCTGGCGAAGATCACCCCGTCGCGTTCATGTGTATAGACAAGATGATTGTCCGCGAGTTGCGAACACAGCGTGTGCAGGTTTTCGGTCGGCGAGACGATCTGGGCAATCACCGAGGTCGCCACCGGAGCCGCCCCAACTGCGAGAACTGCGAGTACCCACCGGGCATCGGTCGACAACCCCGCTAGCCGGCGCGAGACGAGATATCCGAGGGAAAACGCCGCTTCGCCGAGACGCTCGACTTCGGCTGAAAACCCGGCGTGATCGCGGTGGATCAGGCCGACGACCTGCTCCATCAACGCCGAGTTTCCGGCACACGAGTGGGCGAGGATCTCGGCGTATTGCGGACGGTAAATTCCGATGTCAGACAACAGCTGGGCGGCGACCCGGACCGCGTGGGTGTGGCTCAGCGGCCCGAGCTCGAGAAACTCGATATTCTGCAACTCCGAGGTTTTGATCAGGTTGAAAAAGTCGAGCAACAACGGAGTGTCTGAGGACGCGTGCGACCGGTAGGCACCAATCAGCAACATCGGCGGCTGGTAGGGCGGCGCCAAAATCTCGCTGAGCAGGTGGGCACTGTCGCTGTCACTGGCGTGCAGGTCGTCCAAAAACACCACCAAACTGCGGTGGCTGGCGACGTTGAACAACAGATGTTTGAGCTCGTAAAATGCCCGGCGGCGATGCTCCTGTTGATTTTTTGCCGGCCCGTCGTACTCGCTATCCTCGGCGAGGCGCTCGATCCCCGGCACGCGTTGCAACACCGGAAACAGGTCGAGGACATGGCTGACCCGGGCGGGAAACAGAACCCGACGGGTGGGCTCGGGCACCGACGCGAGGTAGCGCGCGAGTTCTTCGATGACCTGGTCAAACGCCCGGTAGGGGACCGTCTCGTGTTCGTAGCAGATCCCGCGTAGGATCAACACATCCGGTTGGTTGACCTCAAATGTCCGCAGAACATGCCGGATCAGTGCCGACTTCCCGGTGCCCGATGGTCCGTGTACCATCAACGATCGCGGTTGCTTGGCGAGCACCGCATTGAATGCGTGGCACATCTTCGCCACCGCCGACGACCGCCCGAGCAGCACTGTGGTTTCGGCCGGCGCCATTTTTGCGTCGACCTCAAACACATCACCGTCCTGCTCGCGGTGACACCACGCGCGCAGCTCGGCGGCATTGGGGCGCTTGCTCGGATCGCGGTCGAGCAGCCGGGCCACCAAGTCGTCGAGGGCCGCCGGCACCCCGCGCACGACGGTCGACATGCGCTTGGGATCGGCGAGTTGCTTGTTGGAGATCAACTCGAACAGCGTACGTCCGGCGATCGGCAAGCGCCCGGTGACCGCTTCGTAGATCATCACACCCACCGCGTACCAATCGGTCGCGGGTACACACCCGCGGGAGGCGATCGTCTGCTCGGGTGCCATGTACTGCGGCGTGCCGACGGGGCCTTCTTGGCTGAGTGTGCCCTCCATGTGGTCGGTGTAGTCGACCAGACCGAAGTCGAGGATCACGACCCGCTCGTCGGCGAGGGAGACCATCACGTTGGACGGCTTGAGGTCGCGATGCAGCCGCTCGTGGGCATGCAGGGCCTGGATCCCATCGGCCAGTTGGGCCAGCGCATGACGCAGGCGGTCGAGGTCGACCTTGATCCAATCGTCGTTTTCAAGCTTTCCGGGACGCCGCACGTATTTCAAAAACGTGGTCCCGCGGATCAACTCCATGGTGTAGTAGAGCAGCATCTTGTGCCGGTCCAGCCCGAGTTCGTGGAGCTTGACCAGGTTGCGGTGGCGAATGTGTTTGACCGCCCGAAACTCGCGCTTGAGGTGGTAGTCGCCGCGGGGATCGGGATCGAGGCCGATCTTCAGGGCGAGCGTCTGCTCGGAACGCCGGTCGAACACGATGAACACCTGACCCATGCCACCGGCCTCGAGCTCCTCGATAATTTGGTAGCGGTCATTGATCAGGGCATGTTTTCGAACCCCGCGCAGCGGCGATTGGACCCCGGGCATCGTCGATGAGTATACAAATTTATCCGAACGACGGGGCCCCGCGGTCACGGCCTCGGTCGGAGAAATGTTGCGCGACGGCGTCGGCGATTCCTCGGCGATCAGCAGGTCCGAGTCGAGGGCCAAAATCTCTGAACTGATCGCCGCTTCGTCGAGGACGACCAATTCCGAATCGAGCATCGGCACCTCCGTCGATTCACGGATCGAATCAGCGCGAGGCCGCGCGTCCGACTCGCCTTTTGAGTCCCCTGACACCGGATTCACCGACATAAGCCACTATCAGCGTACCCTATTTCCCGCTATATTCGTCAGTTTTCCCGGCCGACACCAGTCCGTACAATCACCATCGTCTCCGGTAGCTCCACAATGGGGAGACGGCCTCTCAAACCGGCGTTCAGGCCGATCCGAGACTCGCCCGCAACGACCAATTGGGCCGGACGTTTGCCCAGACGACCTGGGCCACCTTTCCGAGTTTGCCCCCCGCGAGCTGGGCTGCTCCGTGAGCTGTTCGCAGGCGGTCGACCATCGGCAGGTGACGGGCATAACGCGGTTGTATACACACACGCATTGCGAACCGTGCCGCCCGCAGGTACTCGCTGACAAATACGTGGGGACGGCCTTCGGCACAGGACAACAGCGACATCGAACGCTCCCGGGCCCGCTGCGAACTTCCCCAGTAGTCAAACAGAGCATCCTGGATCGCCCGGGCCCCGGCATCACCCCCGCGAAACACCTGGTAGATCGCCTCGGCCAACGCCTGGCGGGTCGGCACATAGCGGTCGTGTAAATGGCAGTAACGCTGCAACTCGAGGTCGCGCAACCACGGCCCCGGACGGGCGGCGACCTGCGCTGCCAAGTTGCCTAGCACCTCGGCATCGCGCAATCCCATGGTCATGCCACTGGCTGTGATCGGGTGGGAGCATCCAGCGGCATCACCCACCAGCGCGAGCCCGGGTGCGGTCGGTCGCGGAGTCGAGAGATTGACCGTGGGTGCCATCGGCAACGGTTCTCCACTGGCTTCGCACCGCTCCAACGCGGCCGCTGTTTGCATAGCCAACGGAGCCGGTAAAAACGGCAGGAAGGTCGTGCGCAGAAACTCAAACAGCTGGCGACCCTTGGCCGGAAGGTTGGACGGCAAATCGATTGTCATGCGGTAGCGCAGATGTCCACCCGCGAGGTGTTCGATCGGATAGATCAACATCGGACCCCACGCACCCAACACGACATTGCCAAACCGCGGTCCGGGGACGGCGGCATCGACCAGCGACAGGCCGACGGTGAAACCGACCTGGGCGCGGTGCTCAGGCAGGTTGGCCTGTCGACGCGTGGCGCTTGATTTGCCGTCGGCGCCGACGACAGTATCTGCATATACATCTCGAAACCGCATCGAGGCCCCTCGTCCGGCCTGGAGACGCGCGCCGCACACCCTGTCGTCCGCGTCGCGCAGCAGTTGGGTGAGCGACCACCCTTCACACAACTCGACGGCAGGATGCTCGGCGACCACCGCACGCATGGTGCGGACAAGGGTCTTGTGGTGCACCGCCAACCCGCGTGGACGCGCGTGTGGCAACAGGTTGTAGGGCAACTCGACGTAGCGTCCGTCGACCCGCTCGAGCACGGTAAATCCATCGACCTCGACCGCGCCCGCAGCCATCAGTGCGGGTAAAAATCCGAGGTCCTCGAGCACCTGGGCGCCACGGGGGTGGATGAACTCGCCGGCAAACCGCGGACAGACCCCGCGGTGACGGTCGATCAAGCAAACCCTGCGCGCGGGTGAGCCACTGGGATGCCGAGAGGATGTACATGCATCGGCAAGCGCCTTGGCGGTTGCACAACCGGCCATACCCGCCCCGATGATGAGGACATCGACACGCTCACTCGGAAGATCGGAAATCATCGTTCACCTCGTTTGCTCGACGCAGATGGGTTCTTCTTGGCTGTAAATGCACGCAGCGCGGCCACCGTTTCGACGACGCCGCGGTAGGGCTCGATACAGGTCGGACTCAATCCCAGGCCGTATTGCAGGGGCGTGCCCAGGGCCGGAGGCGCGTCTTTAGTTGTACACACATCGAGATGGCGGAGGGCTGCCGCCGCGCGCTCGGCCTGGATGCAGGGTGCACCGGACAATGAAAGGAGTGCACGCAATCCGGCCGCGGTCTCGACCGGGGAGCCAAAGCTCCCGTCCTCGTGCTGGCGTCCGCGAATCGCGGTCTCACAGGCGGCGAGTCGGGGATGGGGCGCACGTCCGCTGTGGGCCGCAAAACACCGGGTCAAGAGGGCGACGGTCGCGGTGTCAAACTGGCCGACCCCCCCCGCACACCGGGCGCTCAGCCACTGTAGACCACGGTCGATGCGGTCGTCGTCGCGGCGCCACCCGAACTGGTTGAGGCGCAACAAAACCTTTGCAGTTACACGTATACGTTCGCCCGCGAACCGCTCGCCCGCCGACAACAGGGCGGCATCCCGCCACGGCAACCGACTCATCCACACATTGGATTCGCCGCGCTCAAACCGGCTAAAACTCCCGTCCGACTCTTGCATCGCCAACATCACCTGACACCCGCGACGGATGCAGGCCCACACGTCGCTTGTCCGGGCACCCACCGGCGCACCCGCGCGCGACACGGTCTGCAGGGCATCGAGGACGGCGCAGGTCGCTTCGACATCGAGATAGGCCTGGGCCCCGAGCTCGTGGGGCCACCCCCCCGCCGGGGAATCGGTGCGCAACTGCCAGGCTCCGGCCTGACGAATTTCATGTACAAACAACAAATTGATGGCGTCCGTCACACCACGGTGATTCGCCCGGCTTCCTCCCGTGCTGGCGACCAGATCGGCGTAGGCGGCTACGGGAGCACTACCCAACCCCTGGGCGAGGTGAATCTCGCCGGATGCGATCTGCACCCGACCGCGGGCACTTCGCAGATAGTCGAGCCCGCGCCGGATCTTCGGGTCGTCAAACGGCATCCCCATCATCCGCAGGGCCACCAGCGTCAGCAGGGTCGGACGCACGCTAAACCACCCACCGTGGTGTTGCTGGGCCGCAGCCAGCCACGCCCGTGCCCGGCCCAGAGATCGCGACGTGAGCGGACCACGGGGGATCTTGTTGATCAGTTTGAGTGTGCGGTCGAACGTCTGAAGCAGGTCACCGGCAAACCCCGGCGAGGTCACCCGCGGAGCGATCGGCTCCCCGTCTTTGCGCAACAACAACACCCCGGGGTCGGCCAAATGCACCCGGGCCTTGCCGTGGGCGAGCAATAAAAACGGTGTCATCAACCCGCGTGCCCACGGGGCGATCCGAGCCGGCGAAACCGGTGTCGAGGCCGGCAACAACCACAGTTCGGCCGGCATACTCGGCAACCACGCCCACGGGATCGCCCCGGCCATCGCCAGCCAGATCCGGACCGAAAAATTGGCCCGCTGCGCCCCGCCTAACTCGTGGACGACACGACTTGCACGGACCAGATGCTCGGCCTGTGGATCGTCACCACACTCGACACAGGCCCACCAACCCATCGACGTGAGCGAGAGGTCAGGTTGGCCGTGGTGACCCAACCACGCACCGGTCGGGGTTTGCAACGCCCGGATCCATTGGTGGAGTCCTCGGCGTTCAGCCACGGTCAGGTCGTGGAACAGGCGATCGGCGAGCAGAACTTCACACGCGACCCCCACATCCGGCACCTGCAGCAGCCATGGATCTGCCCCACGAGCCGCCGAAAGCCACGCTGCGGCCCCGGCTTGCGCCTGTGAAAGCGTGGACAGGACATCGAGACCCCGGTGCGGGATTGCTGAAACACCCATCGATCGTCACCAAAATGCGCGCTTGGCGCTGAGGCAAACTACCATGCGGGACGGCTGGCAACGGGTGACGGGTATCACAAGCCAAAATTCGAAAAAACGACTTGTAGGGGGGGGAGCCTACATTCTGGCTACAGCAATGTGCTGTGGGCCACACCCCAAAATCTGGTTTCCGCCGGGAGCAAAGCTCCGCGTTTGGCTTGCCCAGGCCCGAGCCCGTCTGCGACACTCCGAATCGATGCAGCTACGACTTCGAACACTCGTCGGGATCGCCGGATTGGTTGCCACCACTGTTGTCTCTGGTTGCGGTGAGGATGAGCCGATGGACGACCACGGGTTTGTCTGCCTCGACATCCGCCGCGGCGAGAACACCGACCCCTCCCTCTACACCGGGACGGCCGCTATCCAAGTCCGGGTTAACTACCTCGAATGTTACCGCGAGTTCTACAACTCGACCCACCCCGAGTACCGCCTCGACGGGATCGAAGGGGAGCGGGTGTTTAACGAGTGGGCCGGGCGCCTGTGCAGCGAGCCAGACATCGAGCGTCCGATCTCCTGCGAAGTGAACTTCGAGGACTTCACTCAGACACTCATCGAGACCGAGGGCGTCTCGAACCACTCGCTGACGATCAAGTACACCGTCACCGACCCCGCCATCGAGGGCAACCGCTTGATCCTCGGACCGTTTCCCCTGCCCGAGCTCGCCGGTTGCGACAAGGTCGATGTGTCGTTCACCAAACTCGGGGACGTCGCGGGCCTCGATGCCAACGGCGAAACGCTGTGGCAGATGCAGACCTACGAAAACTCGCCCGCACGGGTCAAATCATTTGACGGCGGTTGCATGGTCGCCAACGTCACCGACATGTAATCCTGCGTGCGGCTGGCGATGGCAAGTGCCCCCTGCCCTGCGCATCTATCTGGCAGCCTTCGGGCTGCCTCATTTGTATACACAATTATCCTGGGGACGATTGTCGCCTGCTCGCCTTCGTCCGAGTCTCCGACCTCCGCGGCCCCGGCAACCACACCCCCGGCCGCCCAACACACGTGCGTCCCGGTCGAGGACCAATCTCCACTCGCACGCGACGACGCCGACACCTGCCCGTGGACGTTGCGCGCGGGTGAGGACAACCTCCTCGAACTGCGTCATCACCAACAGGGGGCGGCGGTACAGGTCGGCCCGGCACCCCTTGCATGCACAACTTCATCGGCCTGTGCGTGGCAACTCCACCAAACCAGCGCCGGGCCACTCATCCTCGCCAGCCTCCCCGGGGTCCACAGCGAATCTCCCCGCGAACTGTGGGTCGGCCTCACCAACGGCCATCAGCTCGCCTTCACGCCCCTGTGGTTTGGTGTACACACAACTGTCGACAGCAGCGACCTCGGACCGGCCTGGTGGCTCGAGCCGACGATTTGCGAACAGACGCTCCACCTGCGCGCCGTGGCCCGGCTAGCCGTGGCCCGCGGCGAGGCACCACCCCCCGACCTCGTGCGCCACGAGGGCAGCTATCAACTCGACGACCAAAGTCCGCCCCAGTGGATCTTTGAGGCCAAACCCCCGCCGACCAACTGCGAGCCGATCGGGTTTTCCTACCCGTAGGCTCGGGTGATGCAACGAGCGTTCCCATTGCATGCAGTTTTTGTAAAGAGTTTGCGGTCGCTGAAGTCACAAAAATGAACCCCGGTGGTCAGGCTTCCACCGGGGTTCTCGTTTATTCGACCTCCAACACAACTCCTGCGCCGACGGTCTTGCCCCCTTCACGGATGGCGAACCGCATGCCCTTCTCGCAGGCGACCGGCGAGTTGAGTGTAAATGCAACTTCGGCCCGGTCACCCGGTTGCACCGTACCGACCTCCCCCACATCGACGGACGCGGTGACATCGGAGGCACCGAAGAAGAACTGCGGGCGGTAGCCAGTGCCAAAGCCCGTGTGGCGGCCCCCCTCCTTGGCGGTCAGGGTGAAGATCTCGGCCCGGCCGCGCGCGTGCGACTGGATCGAGTTGGGAGCGATCGCCACTTGGCCGCGCACGACCTCGTCGCGATCGACACCGCGGAGCAAAATCCCGACATTGAGACCGGCCTTGGCCGCCGGGATGTCGCGGTGAAACGCTTGGATACCGGTGGCCACCACCTGAAGCGGCTTCCCGGTTGTACGGCCGACGATCTGGACCTCACAGTTCCGGGTGAGTGTACCGCGCTCGACCCTTCCGGTGATCACGGTGCCCCGACCGGGGATTGTATGTACACCTTCGATCGGCATCATAAACGGTGCCGACTCATCGCGCTCGGGCACGCGAAAGTGGGTGTCCATGGCTGTGAGCAACTCCTCGATGCAGGTGGTCTCACCTGCCTCAAGGGCCTTGAGCGCCGAACCCAGGATAAACGGGCAACCCGTAAAGCCCTGGGACTCGAGCATCTCACTGACTTCCATCTCGATAAGCTCGATCATCTCCGGATCGGCGATGTCGCACTTGTTGACGAACACGACCATCTGTCCGACGTTGACCTGGCGCGCGAGCAGGATGTGCTCGACGGTCTGCTTTTCGGGCCCTTGGCTGGCATCGACCAGCAAGATGGCCCCGTCCATCTGGGACGCGCCGGTGATCATGTTCTTGATGTAGTCGGCATGACCGGGGCAGTCGATATGGGCGTAGTGCCGCTTGTTCGACTCGTACTCGACGTGGGACGCCGAGATCGTGATCCCCCGCTCCTTCTCCTCTTTGGCGTTGTCGATCTCGTCAAACTCCTTGACCTTGCCCCCGAAAAGGCCCGCGGCCACCTTGGTGATCGCAGCGGTCAACGTGGTCTTGCCGTGATCGACATGGCCAATGGTTCCGACATTAAGGTGCTCTTTGATATACATTGGATTGTTGCATCTCCTCGCCCGTCTTTCCGGACCGTCAGCCTGAAATTCTGATTTTTAAAAGGTGCACGTGGGTGGCATACGAATGGCCTGTGGCACGATCCGGTCGATCGCCGAAGCGATTCCTGATCCGTCATACTTCAATGCAACCCGGAGTTCATCCGAGACAAACGACATCCGGGGCAATTCGAAGTACCTCGCACCCCAGCGCGTTTCGACAACACGTGCGATCCGGAACACTCGAATGACCGAGTCGGCTCCGTCAGTTGTGATATCGGGTACTTAGCTCAAGCGTCCACACAACCCACGGAGCGATACGTCAGCGCGATACGTCACAGTCAACATCTGCTTGGCTCCTTTCAAGGGTCGGGTTCTAAAGCTGCCGTACCAATACGACGCTATCGGTGTAGGGGAACGGACAACCACTGTCAAGGGTCTTGCCAAAGAAACGGGTCTTTAAAAAATCGTGGACAACCTCGCGCACCTCGGCCGGTCGAGCGGCGAGCGGCCAACCGACGGCAATATAATGTATACACAACATCCCACCTCCTCGCAGCTGCCATCCCATGGGCGTTTTTGTTTGTCGCCATCGAAGGCCCACAGTTCGATGGATTGACCGCGATATCAGTCGACTGTTACGGACACCTTGCGAATGGCCCTGCGTTGCCGAGACTGGTATACTTCGACCGTGCCGACCGGTTCGATCGCCCCCTGACCGCGCGAACTTGCAACTACATGGGAATCTAGCAGATACAACATGATAAGCGTCCAAGACCTGTCCTTTCGCTACCCCAACACCACGTCCCCGGCGGTCCATGGACTGAGTTTCGAGGTCGAAGACGGCGAGGTATTCGGCCTGCTCGGACCCTCGGGCGCCGGGAAGTCGACCACGCAGAACATTCTCATCGGGCTGCTGCGCGGCTACGAGGGCACCATCGATATCCTGGGCAAGCCCCTGTCACAGTGGGGTCCCGAGTACAACCGCCATATCGGTGTCAGCTTTGAGTTTCCCAATCACTACCTCAAGCTGACCGCCCGCGAAAACCTCGAGTACTTCCGGGCGCTGTACGGTGGTGAAACCGAAACCTCGCAAACCGTGATGGACCTGGTCGGCCTCGGCGACGCCATCGACAAACCGGTCAGCAGTTTTTCCAAGGGCATGAAAAACCGTCTCAACTTTGCCCGTAGTCTGTTGCACCGCCCGCGCCTGTGGTTTTTAGATGAACCGACCGCCGGCCTCGACCCGGTCAACGCGGTCCGGATCCGGGAAATCGTGCAGGCACAACAAAAACGCGGGATCACAACTTTTTTGACCACCCACAATATGGTCTCCGCCGACCTGTTGTGCGACCGTATCGCGTTTATCGTCGATGGCCAGATCGCCGCGATCGACCGCCCCGAGTCGCTGCGGCGAAAATATGGTCAACGGGCGGTCGAGGTGACATGGGAGGACGGCGGCGAAACCCACAAACAATCGTTTGACCTCGACGGGCTCGGGCAAAACACAGCGTTCCTATCAACCCTTCAAAACCACCGCATCGAAACCATTCACTCGCAGGAAACCACGCTCGAAGATGTGTTTGTCCAGGTCACCGGGAGGGCGCTTGCATGAGCCGCCTGGGCACAACCCTCCGCTTTGACATGCTGCTACAACAACGCAGCAAACTCTACCACATCGGAGTGGTGGTCGCGGTATTGATGGGACTTGCGATTCGCTACCTGTTTTCGCCATCCGCGATGGGCACAGTACTCCCGAGTTTTGTCTTGGTCGGGATCGGTGGCACAACCTTCATGTTCTGCGCCAGTTTGGTCCTACTCGAAAAAAGTGAGCGCACCCTCGAAGCCCTGCGCATGAGCCCGTTGCAAACCCGCGACTATCTGCTGTCCAAAGCCATCACCCTCACGGGGTTTGCCGCGATCGAATGTGGCATCGTCATGGCGGTCGCCGGATTTGACGTCGGGTTTCACCCCCTGCCGATGCTCGCCGGACTCCTCGGCCTCGGCCTCGCCAACACTTTTTTCGGCCTCGCCCTGGTCGCCAGTCACCAGTCGGTGACAACCTTTCTGTTTCCCAATGCACTGCTCCTGGTGGGATTGTTGCAGATACCAGTATTTGGTGCCCTCGACCTCGGACCGCCGGTGTTGTACTATCTGATCCCCTCACAAGGGCCATTTGTCCTGATGCTCGGGGCCTACCACACTCTCGAGCTGTGGCAGTGGATCTACGGAGCCGGTGTCACGGCAGCCATCGTTGCCGGCTGTTACATGTATGCACAACGCAGGTTCCGTACCCACATTCGCCTGCGCGATGGAGCGACACCATGAGCGACCGCACCGTTTTTTGGGCCATGCTCCGGGTCGACGCAAAACGTCTCTCCCGCGATCAATTTATGCTGGGCATGCTCGGCTACCTGGTCGGCATTTGCATTGTGATACGATTTGTCATCCCGTGGATATCGGTCGAGTCGGTCGCGCGCTGGGGTGTGGACATCACACCGTACTACCCGGTGTTGACGGGCTACCTCGGCATGCTCAATGGGGCGATGTTGGTCGGCATCCTCTCGGGCTTCCTATTGCTCGAAACCCGCGAAGAACGCACGATTCGTGCGCTCTTGGTCACACCCGTCCCGTGGTCGACCTATGTCGGTTTCAACATTGCGGTGATGCTCGTACTGGCCGTCGTGTTTATGCTTGCACAATCATGGATCATCGGCGTCGGATACCCGTCATTCGGACCGATGATCGCCTCGGCCCTCTTGGTGGCACCATTTGCCCCGATCGCCGCCCTGTTTTTGGCGACCTTCGCCGACAACCGGGTCGAGGCCTTCGCCCAGGCAAAGTTTGTCAGCACAGCCGCCTTGGTCCCGGTCGTCGCGTGGTTTTTGCCCGAACCGTGGCAGCACCTGGCCGGCGTCATTCCCCCGTACTGGGGCCTACGCGCCTTCTGGGCAGCACAGGCTGGGGAACCTGGATGGGCACTGTGGCTGTTGCCGGGCGTGCTGGTATCTGCGATTTGGCTGTGGTTGTTGGGCCGGGCATTTGGCCGGGCAGCCCGTCGGTAGATCCAAGCGACCCCGAACGCACGTTCGGTCGTACCGAGGCACCAACGGCCATCGTCTTCCGCGGCCTCGGAGGAAATCCAAATCCAGCCAACGGGCCCTCCGCTTGGCACCTGTGCAACGGCGGCGAACGACTTCGAAAGTAACACGAATGACACCAGCGCGAACAACCTCGCACTGGTGCCATTTCGAGAGTTTCGAGCGCGATCGCTGCTACCAGAAGCTGACCCAAGCCTGCTGCTCGAGGCCTGATAGCCCCGCAACCGCCAGTCCATCCTCGGACAGGGCGTACAAGCGGTCGCCGACGACAAGCGAGCGTGTGAACTGCCGGCCGAGGTATTCCATCTCTCGCTGGATCACCCCCACCTCGGTCAACCCCGTCTCGGCATCGATCGCAAACCCAAAAGCTGCGGTCTGGTATGTCGACGGGGCGCGAAACGGCAACACAGCCAGGCGATTTGGTTGCCAATACAAGAAAGCTTTGTGCGTGTTCTCGACCTGCGAGTCCTCCCACTGTTCATCGAACTCGACGGAGTCGATGCGAACCGGGTGTTCCATATCCGAAACATCAAACAAACTCAGTTGGGCACCGAGGACATCCCCCTCCGCGTTACCGTCACGACCGACACCGAGGAGGAGATCCTCGCCCACCGGATGAAGGTACCGCGAGAAGCCATCGACCTTGAGCTCCCCTTTGACGGTTGGCTGCGTCGGGTCGCTGAGATCGAGGGTGTACAACGGATCGACCACCCGATACGTCACCACGTAGCCTTTGTCGCCGAGGAAGCGAACGGCATAGACTTCTTCGCCCTCGCCGAGGCCATCGACGTGCCCGACTTCGGCGAGCGCCTGACCGTCTTGATGCAACACTGTCACCTGGCTTGCAAACACTCCCCCCTCGCGGGCCGTACTGGCCACACGCAGGTCCCCCTCGTGTTCGGAC
>CAZUPD010000018.1:0-84671 GCA_964621785.1 uncultured Nannocystaceae bacterium | reverse complement strand
TTCGAAGTCCGGTGCTCTATCCAGCTGAGCTACGGACGCAAGGTCGGCGAGCATACCAGAGTCTCGCGCAAACACACCCGCGAAACGCATTTCGCTCATCGCCGTCGACCAGCTTTCGGGAATACCGCAGCTCGCCGCTGGTACCTCCGATCGCCCGCGATCTGCCATCCTGAACCGCCGCCTCCAAATTCGAAACTCTGGGTCGGCGCAAGCGTCAAAAACCACACCGAGATCCTAAAACGATCGTGCGAATTACCTCGAAGCGAGGAGAACGCCGGCGCCGCCGTTCGCAGTCTGTCGCGGCCCGACACCTCGGTCCCGCGAACACCCACGCCGCGATCTTAAAATATACTCAAGCCAGCAAAAGTCGTACGCCCATGAATCGCCCACACAACCCGACCCCTTCCCGCCGCCGCCTGGCACTCGCATCGACCGGCCTGCTCGTCCTCGCCGGTGTTCTCGTCGCCCACCACAGCAGCGATGACACTGGCATCTCGGCCGCCGATCTCGATACCGATGTCGCAACGATCCTCGCCCAGACTTCTGCCGGTCAACACACCGGTGCGCTGCTGATCGACTTTGTTGAGCCGGCCGATGGCGAAGGGGGAAGCGAGCAGGCGATCGCCCAACTCGCCCGCAGCCTCGGGGCCCAGACAGCTGGGTATTACAGCGAAGGCGAGCACCTGTACCGGGTCTCCGGCACACCCGCACACCTGCAACAACTTCAACAGCTGCTCGCCAACAATCCCCTGGTCGAGGGCAGTGAGCCGGAGATGGTCTACGAGCTGATCGGGACCGACGCGGTTCCGGCCGATGTCGACCCCGCGCGCTCGAACCGGTTTGAACCCAACGACGAAATGTTCCCGCTGCAATGGCACATGGAACAGATCCACGCACCCGAGGCGTGGACCCAAACCCGCGGTGCCGACACAATTGTCGCTGTCATCGATACTGGCGTCGCCTGGAAAGATGGTCCCGAAGGTGCCCGCCAAGTTCCCGACCTCGCCGGGACCAAGTTTACCCACGGTAAAACCTTCCTCTCCAACGCCCTTCCCGACGGGCTCGATGATCACCTCCACGGCACCCATGTCGCCGGCACCGTCGCCCAGACAACCGACAACAATATCGGGGTCGCCGGCGTGGCGTTTGACTCGACCATCATGCCGCTCAAGGTGTTGTCGGGTGACGGCCGCGGCTCGGTCGGGGCGATCGCCAACGCCATTCGATATGCCGCCGACAACGGTGCCCATGTCATCAACATGAGCCTCGGCGGACCACTGCCCTCGCGCGTACTCGCCAAGGCCGTCGAGTATGCCCACGACAACGGCGTGACAGTTGTATGTGCAGCGGGGAACGAAAAGAAAGGTCGAATCGGCTACCCGGCAGCCCACAAGGGTGCGGTCGCTGTCGCGGCGACCGACTTCGCCGGCGAGCGCACCTGGTATTCGAACTGGGGAAAGCACCTCGATATCTCGGCGCCCGGCGGCGATACCCGGGCCGATAAAAACGGCGATGGTCACCCCGACGGCGTGCTGCAAAACACCATCAAGCTGCAGGACCCCCAACACAACGAATACATGTGGCTACAAGGAACGTCGATGGCCTCGCCCCACGCGGCGGGTGTCGCTGCGTTGGTGGTCTCCGCCGGTGTGACAAATCCCGACGAAGTAGAACGCATCCTCAAACAGACCGCCGTCCACCCCAATGATGTCGAGTGGGACGAGGAGTACGGCGCGGGTATCATCGACGCCGCAGCTGCGGTTTCGGCCGCCAAGTCGGAGTACACCGGTGAGCGCGGGGGCATCCTCGGACTGCTGGGTCTCGGTCTCTCTGGAATGTTGGCAGGTGCGGGTTCGGTGGCGCGGCGCCGGCAATTCAAACTTGCGGCCGGTGCCGCAGCAGGCGCCGCGGTCGGAACAGGTCTCGGCTTCACTCCGCTGGCCTATGGCCTCGCCGAAATCACCGGCCTCGGTTTTGGCTCGCCGCTGTTGATGTCAGCGGCCGTGCCAGTACTGGCGATTTTGGCGCTGCTCGGAGTCAAGCGACTGCGCGCGCCGCTGGCCGGGCTATCGTTTGGCTACGCGGCGCTCCTCCTCCATGGAGCAATCGTGCTCCCAACCCTGATCACTGGACTCCCTGGAGGCCCTGTCGTCGATCAGCTTTGGCTGGCGGCAAACGCCGCACTCGCACTCTGGATCGGGCTCTTGAGCTATCGCTCCGCCCTTCGCGCTTCTTGCGCATAACGCTGCACTCCGCCGCTAAACCCGCCGCCCCTCCTCACAAGGGGCGGTTTTGAATTTCGTTTTCAGAATCTTGTCGACGAACGGATCCTCGTTTACAAAGATCATGTATTTTGAAAGTGATTCTCAATCACATCAAAACGCGCGGAGTACAAACCGATGATCGTATGTCTGTGTAAAGGCGTCTCATCCCAAACCATCGTCGACGAAGCCCGCCGCGGCGCCGGCACGCTTCCCGAAATCCAGACACGGTGTCAGGCGGGAACTGGTTGTGGTGCCTGCGTCAACCAGATCCGCCAACTCCTCGAGAGCTCGAGTCTGGTGCGCCGCGATGGTCAGCAAACCATCACGAGTGACTAAACCTCCGCGTCAACAGGCCACGAACCGGGTTTTTCAACCCGGTTTTTTGTTGCCCGAAGTTTCAAAATCATTGCCGATGCAACAAATGCAGCACGTCGGCGATGAAACTCATTCTCAACTTCACCCGACTCACCAACCTGCGGTGGTTGGAGTTGACTAGCTGTTTCACAGTCAAGATCCGTGCAAACAGCGCAAGGCGTAGAGGCTCGCGCAACTTAACAAAAGTGGTAGTTTGCCGCCGAAATGAAGAGCAAACCCAACATCATCGAGATGCTCAACGACGTCCTCACGGCGGAACTGACGGCGATCAACCAATACTTTATCCACGCCAAGATGTGCGGGAACTGGGGCTTCGCCAAGCTCGCAAGCAAGGTCCGGGCCGAGTCCATCGACGAGATGAAGCACGCCGACCAGATCATCGACCGAATTCTATTTTTCGACGGCGTCCCCAACCTACAGCGCTACAACAAGGTCAATGTCGGCGAGACGGTCAAGGAACAATTCGAGCTCGACCTGAAACTCGAGTACGAGGCCATCGACCGCCTCAACAAGGCCGTAGCGATGTGCCGAGATGCCGGCGACAACGGAACCCGCGAGCTACTCGAGGGAATTTTGGTGTCCGAAGAGGAACACACCGACTGGCTCGAGACCCAACTCGAATTGATCAAGCAACTCGGCGAGCAGCTCTACTGCGCGCAGCAACTTGCTTGAAATCGCGGTGTCGGGACAACGGGACGAACTTCTCGTCCCGCGGTTATTTGCCGATACAAAATTTCCCAAAAATACTATTCAAAAGGTCGGCTCCGACGGGGCCGAGGTCGCTGCGTCCGGTGATCTCATCGAGCCTGCGCCGGGCGACATCGAGGGAGAACGCGACCAGCTCGAGACCCGCCTGCCCTTGCAACAACTCGCGCGCTTCGGTGACAGCCTGAAGGGCATCGTGCGCGCGGTCTCGGTGACGGGCCAGGCCGATCCACGCATCATCGCCGCCAGACGAAAACCATGCACGCAGGCGGGCGCACAGCGTCTCGCAACCATCTCCAGTCTGTGCACTTACACCGATCCACCCATCCGTGTCTCGGCTGGAATGACCCGTGCGATGCAGCCCGTGGTCTTTGTCGTGTTCCGTCTCGCGCAGCTCAACATCAGGAAAAACGGTACGTCGAGAAAATCCACGGGCGACGAGGTCACGCTTGTTTTCCACGCGGACAACCTCAACTCCTTCGAGCTGCGGAAGCGAAACGGGCAAGGCCTCCGCCGACTCGACCCAGATCACGATATCGGCACCTGCCATCTGATCGCGGCTGCGGTCGATTCCCTCGACTTCGACCGCGTCGAGCAGTTCGCCACCGTCGTCGGCTCGGGTCCGTACCCCCGCGGTGTCAACCAGGAGCGCCCGATAGGGCCCCAGATCGAGGCTGGCTTCGACATAGTCTCGGGTTGTCCCCGGCACACTCGAAACGATCGAACGCCCGCGGCCGATCAGGCGATTGAACAGCGCACTCTTGCCGGCGTTGGGTGGACCGGCGAGAACAAACCGGGCGCACTCACGGGCGCGTCGTCCGTGTTCAAACCGACGCGCCCACCCGTCGAGAATTGTTTCAAACTGCTCGAGTTCCTGGGTCCATCTTTTAAAACTATTTGTATCGACATCTTCTGGAAAATCGAGATTGGCCTCGATCTCACACAAGAGTTCCCACACCTGGGCGCGTAGCTCCGCGACCGTTCGCCCGAGCTCGCCGGCGACCAACCTGCGGGCTTGGTGCAGTGCTGCTTGGGTCTGGGCACCGATGAGAGCAGCAACCCCCTCGGCCTGGTCGAGAGTCATTTTGCCGTTGGCAAAGGCCCGACGGCTAAACTCCCCCGGCTTTGCGGCCACGGCCCCGCGCTGCAAAATCGCTTCGGTGACTTCGCGGGTGTTCTCACTACCCGCATGTATATGCAACTCGACGACATCCTCACCGGTAAACGACGCCGGACCGGGCATCCACACGGCGAGTATCTGTTCAAAACCGTCGCCGACCTGCAGTCGCGCGAGGCTCAACATCCGCGGTCGAAGCTGTTTGCCAATCAACTCGGCGAGAATGTTGCCGGCCATCGACCCGCTGATACGCACGACCGAGACACCCCCATCGGGTGTCCCGGTCGCGATGCCCACGATCGTGGGACGTTCGGTCACGCCTCGGCGCGCTGGGGAAAGACAACCACGTGGCGGTGGCGTCCTTCGCCCTCGGATTCGGTCTTGAGACCCATTTCCCCGAGGGCTAGGTGAATGACGCGGCGTTCCATCGCACTCATCGGATCGCAGTGGTACGGGCGGCCGGAGTTGCGAACCTTCGAGGCGATACCGCGGGCCAGCTCGCGCAGGGTCTTTTCGCGGCGGGTGCGATAGCCTCCAACGTCGAGCGTGATCCGCATGCGTTCAAACCCTTCGGCTTGGAGCACGCGCAGGGTCAGGTATTGCAGGGCGTCGAGCGTCGCCCCGTGACGACCGATCAACAACCCGCCGTTTTGCGGACTCGTGTTGAGGTCGCAGTGCAACCCGTCGGTCTCAATATCAATGTCGACTTCAACCTCGACACCGAGCAGCCCCAAAACCGATTCGAGAAACGAGCGGACGACCGGGACGGCCCGGGCAAATCGATCCTCGGGATCTCCTGATGGTGCTGTGTTGGCTTCGGACATAAATCGAACTCACTCCTACTTTGCCGCTGCTTCGGCCTTTTTCTGGGGCCGCAACTGGATGGCGCTTTGGATCAGCGACAGCAGTACGTTGGCGAAGATATAGACGCCGAGGCCGGACGGCAAGAACAGCATCATGAATGTGAACATGGCCGGCATCATCCACATCATCATCTTGGCCTGCTGATTGTCCCCGACCGAGGGCTGGAGCCGGGTCTGGAGGAACATCAGGGCGCCCATCGCCAGCGGCAAGATGTAGAAGGGATCCTGCTTGGTCAGGTCGGGAAGCCACAAAAACGGCACTCTGTAGAGTTCGACCGCGGTTGCCAACATTGCGTAGAGGGCAAACCAAATCGGCATTTGCAGGAGTAGCGGCAGACATCCGGCGAGTGGGCTGACACCCTCGCGGGCGAACAGGGCTTGCATCTCCTGGCCCTGACGCATGCGGTCGTCGGCGTACTTTTCTTTGATCTCCTGCATCTGCGGCTGGATTTCCTTCATCCGCCGCATCGATCGCATCTGCTTGAGTGTGAGTGGCAACATCACCAACTTCACGACCACGGTCAGCATGAGGATTGCCACACCCCAGATGCCGGTGAGGCTGTAAAACCACCGCAGCAGTCGGAGCATGAACTTGCCGAGGCCCGCACTCAGGCTGCCAAACCAACCCCAGTCGATCGCGCGCTCGAGCCCGACCCCGGGAACCGTTTCGTAATTCTCCAAGTAGGACAGCTCTTTGACCCCGAAGTAGAGGCCAAACTCGTAGACCCGCGACTCGCCGGGTTCTAGCTCAACATCCTTGCCGCGGATGGACCCGATCAGCATCGACGCGTCGTCGCTGGCCTCGATCTCACACACCCGCATCTTCTTTTCGGGGATGACGGCGGCGAGGAAGTACTTGCTGTCGAGGCCCAACCACTGGATCCCGCCGCGGGTCCGCTGCGGGCCCTCTTCGACGTCTCCCATCTCGGCCTCTTCGACATCGTCGGGGATCGCACAAAGCCCGCGATGGATGTCGTATTGACTCTTTTCCTGGGGCTCGCCGAGGCGGTTGACCAGACCGAACTGGTGCGACTGCGGCTTGCCCGAACGGTTGATCACCTTGACCCGCAGGCGACCTTCGTACTGATCGCCGAGCTCGATGTCGCGGATGATCTCGACATCGTCGGACACATACCGGAGCTTGAACCGACGCTGCGATCCTTCATCGCTGACGACTTCCCAGTTGGCCCGCCGCGGCACTCGAAAATCGCTGCGCTCACCAAAGGCGAGCTCGAGGCTCGAGGCTCCATCGAGACCAAAGATGTCGAGCCCGTTGCCCTCGTCGTCGACGAACTGCGGGCTGAGCATCGAAGCCTTGCGCAACATCCCGCGGCCGTTGGTCAGCTCCAAGGCGAGGAAGTCGTTTTTCAACACATGGGTTTCGGTCTCGGCACCCGTCGGCTCACCGTCGTCGGACTCCGCGTCGGCATCGGGCCGATCGCGTTCGTCATCGTCGGAGTCAGAGTCGTTGCTCTGCGAAACTTCGACATCGTCCACGTCCGGTTGTGCCGGCGGTGGCTTGGGCGTGGTCATGTCGAAGACGGCCCAGATGAGTACACACAAGATGATCGCTAAAAGCGTACGGCGCTGGACATCCACGGTTCAGACGACCTCCCGATTTGACAACTTTGACTTGGACAAAAACCCGCATGGGCGGGCAGTTGATTCGACAAAAAACGACACCCCGGATGCCGCACACATCGGACGGCACACGTGCGCCTCATCATCGATCCGAGCAAAATGTGCATGCATATACAATCCGAATGGTGGTGGCCGAGTAAATGTTTAGGAACCCTTGTCGATCGCGTTGGGCAGCTGATGGTGGTGGCCACAACTGCCGAGTGCGGGCGGCGGATGGTCGACACCACCAGGACTCCAGGGGTGACAGCGACACAACCGGCCGACGGTCAACCGGCTCCCACGCCAAAATCCGTGGAGCCGGTAACACTGGATCGCGTACTGAGAGCAGCTCGGGAAGAACCGACAACTCGGACCGAACAACGGCGAGATCAGCACCTGGTAGAGGCGAATACACGCGATCGCCAGGTGTTTCATCGGCGCTCTCCAAGCTGACGGCTCACAACTTTCATCCCCGATAACACTTCTGCGAATGCGACTTTGTTTGCGCCGCGTTTGGCGATCCAAACCATGTCCCAACCGGGGACAAACTCGCCTCGACGCCGGCGAAATGCCTCTCGCACAAGCCGCTTAATACGGTTGCGACAGACCGCATTGCCGATCTTTCGGGTGACTGTGACCCCGATCCGCGTCGGCGCAAGCTCGCGTGCATGTGCGACACCTCCCTCGCGGGATTGCGGTCGCTGACGACTAGCAAACACCAAGAAGTGCCGAACATGAACCTTTTGACCCCGCCCTTGGACGCGAAGGTAGTCGCGTCGGCGCCGGATCCGACAAAAACGTGGAAAACCCTCGGGTTTCACTTCCCGCCGATGCTGACGGTCAGCCGCTTGCGACCGCGGCGACGACGAGCGGCGAGGATTTTACGACCGTTCCGGGTCGACATCCGAGCGCGGAACCCGTGGGTGCGAGACCGGCTCAAGTTGTGCGGTTGATAGGTGCGCTTGGTCATTGTGAGCTCCTGAAATCATCCAGCAGCGGGTCGGCACACAACGCGCCTCTCTTAAATGACCCCGCTGAGGGGTCCGGATCGATAACAGCGCCCTCGCCCACTGTCAAACACCGAAAGCCCGGATGACTCACGACCATATAGTGGGTCTGACCTGTCCACAGATCGGGGAAAAGAGCTGTTTAGAACAGGGCAAAAACACCCCTGTTGTACCCAAAATCGCGCGTGTAGTGCGCGCGTGTTCGCAAGTTCGGAGTTATCCCCGGTCCGGGGCAATTGCGCTCCACCCAATAAACCGATGGATTTCGAGCACCTATTTCAATTTCAAACAAATCCACAGGACCGATCAGGGGGAAGAGTTTTCTTTAATTTTTAAAAAAACACGGCAGCAAAACCTCGAGGTGCGCATTCCAATCGGTTCGGGTACAGTTCGCGCGCCCTAGGTTCGCCCATGGAATTTGAGATCGAACAACCCAAATTCTCCTCCGCCCTCGCCCTTGCCCAAACGGTTGCCGATAAACGGGGGACCATGCCGGTGCTCGCAAATGTCCTCATCCGGGCTGAAGCGTCAGGCAACATCGTCTGCAGTTCGACCGACATGATGATTTCGCTGACCGAAACCATCCCCGCGCAGGTCAAAACGCCAGGTTCGATTTCGCTTGGTGTGCACCATCTCAACGGCATCGTACGCACCCTGTCCAACCGCGCGATCACGATTCAAGGGCTCGACAATCACTGGGCACGTCTCGCCGTCGGGCGCAGCGAGTTCAAACTCATGGGTATGGCTGAGCTCGACTTCCCCGAGCTGCCGAAGGCCGAGGGTCAGACCTTTACCCAAGTGCCCAGCCATCAACTGATCGACCTCATTCAAAAGACTCTGTTTAGCGTCTCGACCGACGAAGCCCGGGTCAACCTCAACGGGGTGCTGTTTGAGTGTGATGGCACCTACGCGACCATGGTCTCGACCGACGGCCATCGCCTGACCAAACTGACCGTTCCCTTCGCCGGGCCCAAACTCGACAAGGGCATCATCATCCCGCGCAAGGGCATGATCGAGATCAAAAAAGTACTCGATCGCGTCGAAGGTGATGTTCAGCTCGCGGTGGGGTCTGACCATCTATTTATCAAGGCCGAAAGCGTCATGCTCTCGGTCAAGCTCAACAACGTCACTTTCCCGCCCTACCAGCAGGTGATTCCCAAGGAGCACCAACGCCAAGCCACGGCGCTGCGGGAGGAGCTGATCAACGCGCTCAAAACCGCTGCGGTCATGGCCCCTGAAAAAACCGCGACCGTGCGTCTTCAGCTCGAGGAGAACAACCTCAAGTTGACGGCCGACAATCCCGATCTCGGGGTCGCTCACCAAGAAGTCGAAGTCGATTATCAGGGCAAGGGGCTGACCGCGGGGTTCAACGCCCGCTACCTCATCGAAGTGCTCGAGGCGATCGACTCGGCACAGATCCGATTGCAATTCCAGGGCGAGCTCGACCCCTGTGTTCTTCGCCCGGTCGACGGCCTCGACTACCTCGGGGTTGTGATGCCGATGCGCATCTGACAGACAACCTGCGGTGAGGCTCCAGCAGCTCGATCTCCGGGGGTTTCGCAACCTCCGCGACGTCAGCTTGACCTTCGGGCCAGGTCTTACAGTGCTGTTTGGACACAACGGCGCTGGCAAGACCAACATCCTCGAAGCCCTCTATTTCGTCAGCACGCTGCGATCGTTTCGTTGCTCCGAACTCGGGCCAATGGTGATGCGAGACGCGCGACAGGCCTCGGTGACGGTGGTCGGCCGCGATCTCTCGCTCGATCTCGATAGCAAGTTGCATGTGCAAATCAATAAGGGCGAACGCTCCACTCGTCGTCTCGCCCAGGCCGACGGTAAGACTGTCCGTTCGGCAGTCGACTTTTATGGTCGCCTACGAACAATTGTATTTACACCGGAAGATCTCGGGGTCCTGCGCGGCTCGCCCGGGGATCGGCGTCGGTTTGTCGATCGGGCGATTTTTGCCCGTGAACGCATCCACATCAACGACATTCAGGCCTACGAAAAGTTGGTTCGCTCGCGCAATCACGTGCTGCGCGATGAGGTCTCGACGCGCTCCCCAGCTGCCCGCGATCAGTTGCTCGACACCTATGAGCAGGGGCTTGCCGAGGTCGGCGCCCGGATCTGGACCCGGCGTGTCAAATTTGTGGCTGCCATCCAGGAGGGATTTCAGGCGACCTATGGCCAAATCTCAGGTGGGAGCACGGCGGCATCCGTCGTCTATCAGGCGAGCCTTGGGGAGGTCCCGGAGGACTCGCGGGAGGCTGCGTTGCGACAGTCACTCCGCGACCGTCGACGTGAGGATTTTCGCCGTGGTCGGACGACCTTGGGGCCGCACCGCGATGACCTCAGCGTTTGCCTCGACGGACAGTCTGCCGGGAACTTTGCCTCCCAGGGGCAGTCACGCGCGCTGATGCTGGGGCTCAAACTCGCCGAACTCCAGATCAGTCAAAACGCCGCCGGAGAGGCGCCAATCCTGCTTCTCGACGATGTTTCTTCAGAACTCGATCCCCAGCGGTCGCGGCTTTTATTTGAGGCGTTGCAGACCTTGGTACACCAGTGTGTCGTCACCACCACGGCGCCGCATTTCATTCCGCTTCCGCCCGATTGGAGCGCCTGTCACTACGCGGTCAGCGACGGCGCTGTGCGGAAAGTTTCGACAGCGAAAATCGCCGAATAGAGCCCTAGAACCGTTGTTTTTCGTTCGATCGAAGTTGGCTCCGATCGTCTCGACGTGGTAGGATTGCGCGCCAAAATTGGGCCTGTTCGCAAGCCCGGTATGTGCATCTCAAACGACCTCGTATGTCTGATCAAACCACGACCACAGACCCCTCTGGTGACGACTACAACGCGGAATCCATCTCCGTCCTCGAAGGCCTCGAAGCCGTTCGCAAGCGCCCCGGAATGTACATCGGGGACACCAGCGACGGCAGCGGGCTGCACAAGATGGTGTTTGAGGTGGTCGACAATTCGATCGACGAGGCCCTCGCCGGGCACTGCAACCGCATCGAAGTCATCATCCACCTCGACGGATCGCTGTCGATCGAAGACAACGGCCGCGGGATCCCAACCGGCGAGATGGAACACGCCGGCAAAATGGTTGATGCTGCAACGGTTATCCTCACCGTCCTGCACGCTGGCGGCAAGTTTAGCAACGACGCCTACAAAGTGTCCGGCGGGCTGCACGGGGTCGGTGTCTCGGTTGTCAACGCCCTGAGTGACTGGCTCAAACTCGATGTTTGGCGCGGCGGCAAGGCCCATGTGTTGCGGTTCGAACGCGGCAAACCGATGGGCACCCTCGAAGTCGTCGGCAACACCGACCGCCGAGGTACACGGGTCACCTTTCACCCCGATCCGCTGATCTTCTCGTCGACCGACATCGATTTTGAGATTCTCGCCAACCGCTTCCGCGAGCTGAGTTACCTCAACACCGGCGTAAAAATCATTCTCCGCGACCTCCGTGACGGGCGCGAGAAGAACTACGACGGCGAAGGTGGCGTTCTCAGTTTTGTCAAACTCCTGGCCCAAAACAAGACTTCGATCGGCGACTTGATTTCGTTCGACGAGGGCATCGAGTTTGAGCATGAAGGCAAGCAGGCGACGCTAGGGGTCCAGATCGCGTTGCAATGGACCGACGCCTACTCCGAACACATTCTTTGCTATACAAATAATATTGCCAACCGCGATGGCGGGACCCACCTCTCCGGGTTGCGCAGCGCCCTGACCCGGGTGATCAACACCTACGCCACCAACAAGAACCTGCTCAAGGGTCACAAAGGTACGCTCGCAGGCGAGGATGTACGCGAGGGGTTGGTCGGCGTGCTGTCGATCAAACATCCTGACCCAAAGTTCAGTTCGCAGATCAAGGACAAACTCGTCTCCGGCGAGGTCACCAGCTTGGTGTCGTCGGTGGTCACCGAACAGCTGGGGCGCTACCTCGATGAAAATCCCAAGGGTGCCAAGCTGATCATCGAAAAAGCTTTGCTCGCAGCCCGGGCGCGGGCGGCCGCTCGCAAGGCGCGGGAGACCATCACCCGCAAAGGCATCCTCGACGGTTTGTCGTTGCCCGGCAAACTCGCCGACTGCCAAGAGCGCAACCCCGAGCTCGCCGAACTATTCATCGTCGAGGGTGATTCTGCAGGTGGCTCGGCCAAACAGGGCCGTGATCGCCGGACCCAAGCGATTCTCCCGCTACGCGGCAAGATCCTCAACGTCGAAAAGGCCCGCATCGACAAGATGCTCAGCAGCCAAGAGATCATCACCCTGATCACGGCGTTGGGTACGGGCATCGGCGAAGACAACTACAACATCGACAAGCTGCGCTACCACACCATCGTCATCATGACCGATGCCGATGTCGACGGTTCGCACATCCGCACGCTGTTGCTGACGTTCTTTTACCGCCACTTCCCTGAGATCATCGAGCGCGGGCACCTCTATATCGCCCAGCCGCCGCTGTACAAGGTCAAGTACGGGCGCAAAGAGGTCTACCTCAAAAACGAGAGCTCGCTCGACGCCCACGTGATTCGCCAAGCGGTCGAGCATCTCGATCTCAAGGTCGGCGATCACACCGTCAGCCGCGAAGTGTTAGAGGAAATTTCGCGCAAGGGCCTGCGGTACCAACACATTATTCAAGCACTCTCGCGGGAGCACCGCGAGGGGATCATTGAGGGGATCCTCGATATCGTTGAAGCTACAAGTTTACCCAGTGTACTCGCGGCGTTCGACAGCGAAGATTCGACCGCAGAGCTCGGGAAACAGGTTGTTGCAAAGGCAACTTCGCTGGTGTCACAGGCGACCCTCGCATACGAGGTCCAAAGCGACACCAACGACACCGCGAGGCGTTGCCTGCAAATTCAAATCACCGAAAACGGTGTCATCCAACACGAAACCATCGACACCGAACTGTTGAGCTCGCCCGAGTTTGCGGAGCTCATCCGGATTCGTGTCGAGGTTCGTCAGATCGGCCAACCGCCATTCCAGCTCATCAGCAAAGAAGACGTTGTGGCCGAACCGACCCGCTTGGTCGATCTGGTCGAACACATCGGGGATATCGGTCGCAAAGGGCTTCAGATCCAGCGCTACAAGGGTCTCGGCGAGATGAATCCCGACCAATTGTGGGAGACGACGATGGACCAAGAACGCCGGGAGCTGCTCAAAGTGCGGGTGGGCGATGAACTCGAGGCCGACAATGTGTTTTCGGTACTCATGGGTGACAACGTCGAGCCACGGCGAGAGTTCATCACAACCAACGCGCTCAACGTGCGCAACCTCGATATCTAGGCGTAGCCCCCCACGCCCCAGCACCGTGTTCCAAGCACGACTTGGAGCACGGTGTGCTTTTTGGGTGTACTTACACTCAGTTATGGAGCCTTGTCCCAAGCCACGTGGTCGCCGCAGTGCAGCATCATCTTACCGTGGTAGGGATTGATCAACTCGCCCTTTGCCTGAACCCAATAGGCGCCCTTATTATTAAACGCCATCGGACAAAATGCGACTTCGCGGCCGTTTTGGAGCTCGGGATGACTTTTGAGATAGGTGATGAGTCCCATACTCATTTTTTCGAACCCCGCCCGAGCCGTTGCGATGTCCTTGGCTGCGGCCCGACCCGCACCGATCGTGATCTGGTCGACACCTGGCTCGCTCTGTAGAGGCTCGGCCGCCGCGATCACAGACGCTGCCAGCTTTGGCAAATCGTCGACCTTATCATCGGCGAGCAGAGTTTGAATCTCGAGGTACTGGCCGACCAAATCCCCGGGCTTGTTCGCTTGGGCAGGGGCTTTTGAGTCGTTGGAACAGCTGCTGCTGAGCATCAGTGCCGACACGAGGAAAAGGCTACGGATCGTCACAACAACCGCACGATACCTGGTTGCTGGGTGAGCCAGCAATCCTCGATACGGCACGTTTGCACAGCGGTTGGCAGCCGCGGCGAAGATGGCGGCCACCGGCTGGCCGCCCTGCGGTACAGTCCGGCGCGTCGGCATGGTTTTTGCTCCGCACAGCCTCGGGCTCCTCGTTCAGTTGTTTGCTGTACACACAGCAGCTCCCGAACAGGTGGACCGCTCGGCTGAGTTTTTTGATGTTGATGTTACACATACCCAGGATGCGCCCACACAGCCGTCCTCGGGCGATCTGCCGGGTTCGACCGATCGGAGCGCAGGCGCCCAGACTCCGCAGATGCCACCTGTGGAGCAACTTCCGCCACGGTCGAGTTCCTCGGCTGGAAACCCGGCGACGACGAACGGTACGCCGGCCATGCCTCCGATCGAACAACTCCCGCCGAAGGACGGTCCACCGGCCATGCCCCCGGTCGAGCAGCTGCCGGCGCGCGAAGGACCACCGAGCACAGGCCCGATCGTGTTTGGTGGTGAGCCCGACCGCAAACCGATCAGCGGTGGTGGAAGTGACTTTTTTGATCCCGGCAAACTCAACGACACCGGGCCGTCCGGCGGTGCGATCCAGATACGCGGCTACCTCGGGATCAACTTTTCGGTCACCGAGCGGACCGACCAGACCATGCGCAACCCCGATACCGGGCAATTTGAAAAGCTCCGCAGCCTTCCGCACTTCGGTGGCGGCGCGGCCAATATCTATGTAGGTGCACCGATTTACGCCGACATCGTCTACGTGCGGGTCGCCTTTGAATTTTTGTCGATCCCGCGGGCACTCCCCGGCTCCGCCGATGTCTCCCCCGCCTCGATGCCCGTTGTCCTGATGGAGTCCGGCGCATTGGAGGTCAATCCATTCGCCTGGGCCCGCAAGTCACCCCGCTGGTTTAGCGAGGGCTTTAAGCTGACTGGGGGTATCTTTGTGGTTCCGTTTGGCCTCGAGGACGAGCGTCACGATGCGCCTGTGCGGTGGTTTGTGACCCGACCGCTGCCGATGAGTACCGGACGCGTCTACCCGGGTTCGTGGATCGACGCCGGGATCATGCTCAAGTGGCACCCCGTGTTTCGCCCCGAAAAACCGATCCGTCCGCTCGAACTCGACGTTGGTCTCATCAACGGAGATGCATGTACACAGACTCGAACCACCGACCTGCTCTACCGCTACCAGCCGATCGGCCAAGTCGATGAGGTCTGCGAGCATCGATTGCGCCCAGCGGAGATCCCCCGCGGCGACGGCTCAGTCCTCGGGATCACACCCGACAACAATGGCAACAAATCATTTTTTGTGCGTATGCAACTACGTCCGCTGCCCGCACTCAACTTCGGCGGTTCGTACATTTGGGGGACCCATCCGCGCAGCACATTTGTGGTTCAGGGCAACCAGGGGCAGTCATTTATCGACACCGAGCAGGCGCCGACGTGGCGGGCCGGGGCCCATTTCGACCTCAACCTCGACGAAATTTTTCAGAGTCCCTACCCCCTGCCTCACCTGCGCAGCGAGTTTGTCTACGGTATCGACCGGGCTGCATCCGCGGTCGACCCGGCCATGCCTGTGCTCGATGATCGCCACATGATGGGTGTATATGCGCAGATTGCCCAGCCGTTGTGGCGACGCAAAAAAACCCGACTGCCCGGGCTCATCCTTCAGTATCGATTCGACTACTCCGACCCCGATCGGGTCGTACCGCGGTCGCTCAGCGGGGGAGCTGTGGTGTCCAACTTCGCCGACGAGTTTTTGTACGACGAGGCATTTGTCGCCCACATCATTGGGCTGCGGTTTCCGGTGCTGCCACGCTTCACGCTCAAGGCTGAGTACGGCATCCTGCGCGAAGACGGCGGGGCCGAAAATCAGCTCTTCAACAACTTTTTCAGCCTCCAAGCCGTCGCCGATTTTTGATCCGGCCGTCTGGTATAGTGAACACCACCCTGCAGCCTGCGTCGTAGCAGACTAGAATTGGACTTGGGGCAAAGCGATCGATGATGCGACGGTTTTTGAGTGCACTTTTGTTTGGGACCCTGCTGTTCACGGGCGGCATGGCGCAACCGACTGCCCAGGCTCACCTCGCCAAATGGGGCAGCTGGGAGATCACTCACAGAAACCTCATGAAGCTGTTCCCCAACGCCGATCCCAACGGTTGGCGAATCAAACGCTACCAGTACTCCGACGCCGAAGTTGCCTACCTCGAACAAGCCCTCGGGTTTGAGCTCTATCCCGAGGACAAGCAACCCGAGTTCTACATCGCCCAAGACAAAGGTGGAAAGTTCCTCGGCGTCGCCATCTTCATCGACCCGCGCACCAAACCCAAAATCCTCGATGGCAGCGTGCTGACCTTGGAAGTTGGGATCGGCGTGTCGGCCGGGGGTGCGATCAATCGGATCAAGGTCTACGACTACCGCGGCAACCTCGAGCTCGCCAGCGATGGATTCTTGGGACAGCTGCAGGGCCGCAAGCTCGACTCCAACTTCGCCATGGGCAAGGATGGTCTGACGCCTGTGGCCGGCGAACCTGAAGAGAGTCAGTTGGTCGGCAACGCCGGACGCGAGGCGCTGTTGCTGATGAAGGTCGCCCTCGGCCGCCGCTGATCGCAGTACTTCGGACAAACGCAATCCGTCTCGCAAGCGGACTGTGATAGGTTGCGAGGGCGATGTGGCGCAAATGGAACCATCTGGCTGTCGCGGTGTTGCTCGCAGCACCCGCGTGTTTGCCCGATAACCCCGATCAAGACACGGACACCGATGGCGAGACCGAGACCACCGGTGACCCCGAGTTAGCGGGGTTGTTCGCCTGTGAGCAGGAACCCTGCTGGGTGTTGCTGGCCAGTCAAACCCTCGACGACCGCGTCGATCTGTTTGACGTCAACGGTCAACCGGGGCTGCGCGGGCGGATCGGCATCGACCTTAAATACGATCCCAGCGGGCAGCAACTCGAGGGAAACCTGCTCGATGAGCCATACGGCCTGTTGCTCACCGATGCCCTGCACATCTTGGTCGGACACTACCCCGACACGAGCCGCGGCTCGCTCCTGACGTATCCGCTGTGGGCCTTCAACGACCTCGAGCCGGCTGGCATCTACGACGTCACCGACTACTTCTCGGGCGGGGTGTTTTCCAACGGGGTCCAGCAACTCGATCTCGCCGTCGAAGAACCGCTGTTTATCGTCGAGCAGGCGAGCAAAAAACTAATTGTAGCAGCATTTAAAAATACACTCACCGCGATGGAGTGGACCAACACCAGCGAGTTGTTGGTATTGGATCCTGTCGATGGTCTTCCGGCGGTTCTACCCCTCGACTTTTTGGACGACAGTTGCCGCGGAGCTTGGGGCATGCAGGCGGTCAATGCCGACGGTTCGGTGGTGGCGATGGCCTGTGATGGCAGCGATACATTGGCGATGGTGTCCCTGCCCAACGACGAAGCACTCGGGGTCCAAGACGTCGTCGACCAGGCAACAGGTTGTAGTATCACCTTTCCCGCGGCGATCTCGGAGACATGGACCACACGCTTTTTGGCCCCCGACGGCGGCGGTGGTGTCATCGTTTCGCAGACGCGGATCGACGGTGAGCCGCGACTGTGGCACGTCAACTCGAATTGCGGGCTGAGCGGACCGGCGGGGACGGACCTCCCGCCCGACCTTGCGATGGTTCGATCGTTGCGCGAAATGGTATTGCTACCGACGAGTGCGGGTACACCCTATTGGCTGGCCGCCAGCGGGATTCCCCAACCTGGCCTCGCAATCATCCGCGGCGGACCTTCGCCGGAGGTTTGCGGTCTCGTCAGCGGGCTCGACACCGCGTGGACCGGCAACAACGATCCCTACGCGCTCGTGATCCACCCCGACGGGACCCATGTTGGTGTCGGAGCCGGGCCGACGATTAACCCTGAGCTCAGCGAGGGCTCAGGCCAGGTGTTGTGGTTGACCCTCGATCTCTCGCAGTTAGAAACGAGTTGTGCCATCGCAGCCAGCGAGGTAGTCGACCTGTCTGAGGGGCTATATCAGGCGGGTGATCCGACGACGTGGATGCGTGCACCCAATCTGTTGCAGCTACGCGATTTGGGAGCATTGCAGTGAGCCGCAAGCGTCTACCCATTCTCGGCCAGGGTCACGGAGGAGCCGAGGACGGGGGCGCAGACGATCCACTCCAACTCCTGCGCGGAGGTCGTTTTGCCCGTCGTTTTGCCATCGCGTTGGGGTTTTTCGGACTTGTATGGATCGCCAGCTCCAAGGTGCGGGCACGTAGCGTCACCAACGAACATTTATTTGTTCATACACAGATTTCAGCGGCGTCAACGTTGCGTCAATCCGACGATCGACTCGGGCCAAACGCCGCGCCACCGAAACCAGCGATCGAGGATCTGCCGCCAAACGCCGTGCCACCGATGCCGGTTGTTGAGGACCTACCGAACGCAGGGGCGCCACCGATGCCGGTTGTCGAGGATCTGCCGCCCGCACCCCCGATGCCTACAGTCGAGGAAGTGTCCGATGAGACAGGTGATTCGGTCGATCGTTTTGGCCGTCGACGGACCCAAACCGGTGCCTTGGTCCTTGACGAAACCGGTGGCGATACCGACGGGCTCGGACTGCCGAGCGATCACCTCGGTGCCCTCGATGCCGGCGGTTTTTTTGACCCCGAAGCGTTTGGCGATGCAAAGATCGTCAAGCGCAAGGCCTATGTCCATCTCATGCCTGGGATCCCCAACGAGGTGTTTTTTGCCTCTGCTGTCTTGATCCTGCTGCTCTCATTTGGTCTGTTCGAACGCCAACGCCCTGGCCGTGACCCTCGCTCGCGTGTACGTCGGTACTGGAAACGCGACTTGATGCGGGCACCGTGGGTCAGCCGCATGGTCAAAAGTCGATGGTTTCAGCCGGCGATTCAACTCCCGGTCGTCCTCGGGTTTTTGGCGGTGATTGCAATCGGCCTCGTTGGTTCACAAGAACCCGGCCGCAACCTCGCCCCGGTACTCACGTGGAATGTGTGGTGGATCGGGCTGATTTTTATGGTCCTGATGTTCGGGAACCTGTGGTGCATGATGTGCCCATGGACGGCGATCCCCGACTGGGTGATGCGCCGCAGCCTGACGTCGATGCGCAGGGTGGCGTCGCTAGGCCGCAAGTACCCGCGCTTCAAACTGTGGATGTGGCCGGCGATCGTGTTGTTTGCGTTTGTGACCTGGCTCGAGATCGTGTTTGATGCCGCCAATCGCCCGTGGCTCACGTCGGTGCTGGCACTGATGATGATCGGCTTGTCGTGGGTGTTGCTGCTGATCTACGAGCGCAAGGCGATGTGTCGCTACGTGTGTTTTGTCGGCCGGGTTTCTGGTCAATATGCCCTGATGGGCATGCTCGAGTTGCGTCGCCGCGACAATGACACATGCCGTACGTGCAAGACGAAAGATTGCTTTCACGGTAGCGAACGCGGTCTCCCCTGCCCCACCCACGAATTTATGGGGGCGATGAACGAGAACCAGTACTGCACGCTGTGTACCGAGTGCGTAAAAAGCTGTCCCGAAGACAATATCAGTTTTAATGTACGTACAAGTGGTGCCGACGTGCTCTACCCCCACCGCTCGAAGATCGACGAGGCCTACATGGCGATCCTCATCTTCATCGTCAGTGCGTTTCACGGCGCGGCCATGATCCCGCTGTGGATGGAGTGGGAAAATGCGCTGCGCGGAGCTGTGATCGACGGGCAGGTTGCCGTGTTTGGCAGCGATGTGCTGGGGTTTAGCGGGACGCACGGCGGAACCATGACGTTCACCCTGATGATGCTCGCGTGTATCGTCGTCCCCGGCTTGCTGTACCTCGGGCTATGTCGGATCATGCATCTGGTCAGTGGACGCCGCGATATCAGCACCCGCAAGCTGTTCATCAAGTTTAGCTACACACTGCTGCCCATCGCCCTCTTTTATCACCTCGCCCACAACGCAGTGCACGTGTTTTGGGAGTGGTCCAAACTGCGGCGATTGGTGAGCGACCCACTGGGCTGGGGGCACGACTTTTTTGGCACCGCTCGGGCGCCGTTGACCGCTCTGTGGTCACCGGAGAGTATTTGGTATATACAAGTAGGTTTGGTGATCATTGGTCACATCTACGGGATCTACGTGGCCCAGCGCGAGGCGGTGCGTGTGTACAAAGGCGACCGCAAAGCAGCATTCCGTGCCCATATCGTGATGATGGTCGGGATGATTGCAATGAGCTTGTTGAGTCTATGGCTGTTGGCTCAACCAATGTTCATGCGAACTGCCGACATCTAGGAGTGTTGAGGCTCAATCCTCCTTTGAGGAGCGCTCGGTCAACCTCCGTTGTGCGCGGTCTGCATCGGGAAGGTTTGGGGCTCGTTGATTTGCGGTCGGTGGGTATCGGGAAGGGTAAAGCCGGGATTCGGCTGTTGAGCGGATTACGAGGCCTGCGTGTGGGTCTCGGCGACGCGCCAACTCGATGAGCTGACTCCGGCGTCTCTTGCTGAGCGTACGGCAGTTTTACGTCGCTCGAGCTCGTCGATGAACTGGACGGCGGTCTCGACGTTGGTTGCGTCGCCGTCGCTTTGGGCCGAGATTTCCCGGCCGTCGGCCGCGACCACGACCAGCAGTCGTCGAGTCGTTGCATATAAAACCATGAGTAGCAGGCTGACTGCGAATAGCCCGTAGGTCATGATTTGGTCGTAGTCGAGGACGCCAACCCCTCCGAGGGCGGCGACCGCAGCCAGCCACAACAACGTCGGTACGTGACTGCGGCCAAATCGGATCCAGGCGACGTCTTCGACAGCGAATGAGATCAACTCGATCGCGCCTCCACTCTTGCGCGTCAACTGCCACACGCGATGCGTTGTGAGCGTCAGGTCTTCCCAGGTCGACAGGACAATCTCACCCCGGAACATTTTTCGCTTCATGGCGGACCTCTTTTCGATGTGCCTACATGTGTACTAATCGATTTTGGCTTTGGACGTCTTGGACTTGGAACGTTTCTTGGCAGGTTTGTCGGTGCTCGCCGGGGCTTTCGTCTTGGCCTTGGCACGTTTTGTACGTTTTTTTCCGGTGGTGCTTGTCTTGACCGCAGCCTGCGTTTCTTCGCCCGGCGCAGTCGATGTTTCGGGCCGTGGTGCCGGCGGATGGATATTTGTTGGGTCGCTTGGTCCGGATTTCGGAGACTTCTCGTCGGTGTCGCTCGCGTTCGCGACGGGCTTGGTTCGTTTGGCGACCGACCTGGCGCTCGCTTTGGTCTTGACCTCGATCGCGTAGCCTCCTCGCAGATAGAACAGCGCTGCGGAAACGGATTTGACTTCGAGCCCCCACTGCTCGGCGGTCGCCTTGCGCCACGCGGTGATTTGGGTGTGGTAGCGCTTGGTCCGTTCTTCGGCGGCCTCGCGGCTGTCGAGCTGGTCCCCGGGAAATCCGATGACCCGGGCTTGGTCGCCGTACAACTCGACCCGCGGGACATGTCCGGTTTGCATCGCACCGTCGACTAACCGGGCGAATGGCACTTCGTGCTCGACGTGCAATGCCTCGGGTTTGCGTCCGCGTCGGGAGAGACACACCTCGGCTTCGGATTGCTGAAGCAGCGTCATGAACTCGTCGACGCGGGCCGCTGCCCAGGCGGCGTCGCGTTGGGGCACCGCTTCTTGGACGACCTGCTCCCAGCTTGTTCCTTGTTTCTTGAGCTCGGGGAGGGTGTCGTCGAGCCAGTCGACCTCGGCAAACAACGCCCGCATCGCTGCGCTCCACGCCCCAGACTGGCCGTCGTCGAGGCCGAGGACATCACCCACCCGCTGCCCGGCGATCGCCACCAACGGGTCAGCTTGGCGCAACAGGGGTCCTTGGGTCGGTGCAAATGCAATGGGTAGTTTGAGCCCGAGCTCGGCCGCCGGTGCGAGGGCTTCGGGTTCGTCGAGCACCATCCGCAGCGGCTTCATCCACCGGGCATTACCGGCCGAATATACGACTTCGTCGGGCCCGACATCGCCGTCGGCCAAGGCCTGACACAGCAGTGACGACAGCGTGCCCGGAACCCCACTACCGCGAATACTCGGTGGGTCGATCAACAAAAACAAGCCCTGGCGTGCGCGAGTCATCGCGACATACAACAGGCACAAGCTCTCGTAGGCGAGCCGTCCGATGTGTTGTTCAAACATCGGCTTGAGATCGTCAAAAGTCGACCAGATGTCCTGGGAGACATATCGGGCGATGCGGGCGATCGGGCCGGCATCTCCGTCGCGCTCGTACACGACCTTGAGCGAGCGCATTTCGGCGACCTTGCCCTCTAACTCCGGTAAAATGACGATGTCGAACTCGAGGCCCTTGGATTGGTGGATCGTCATGACCTGGACCGGTGATGAGGCCGGGTCGGCGACGGGTCGGGTGGTGACCATGCGGATAAATCCGTCGAGTCGCAGGGTGCCGCGTTGGTCCCAGACATCGGCCAAGTCGATCAGTTGCATGCACCTTCGGTACTGGCGCTCGTCGGTGTGGGGTGCGATTGCCCGAACCCATTGCTGAATCGTGCGTGCGAGTCCGTCGTTTGCGATCTGTCGCCGGACCTGCGAGGCGACCTTGCGCCGGCGGCCGACCATCGCCAGCCCGAGACCACGGCCGTCTTCGGGCGGGGGATCGTCTTCTTCGGGCACCAATCCGACAACCGGACCCAACGGCGAAGTCTGGACATTGAATGCGGCCACCGAATGGTCGGGATGGTCGGTGAGTTTGAGCAGATCCAAGATGGCGTTGACGGCTGGGGCATCGCTCAAGGGACCACCGCCGCGACCGGTCGCCGGGATTTTGAGGCGCGTTGGCCCGAGTTCAAACAGCACCTGACTGACTGCGGCATTGGTCCGCAACAACACCCCGATCGTCGGCTGGTTGTCGGTCTTGCGCAGGCGTTGGTAGAGCTCGGCGACCAGGCGTGCAGCTTCTTGTAGACGCATCGATTTGCGTTTGCTCGAATCCTCGCCGCGTTCGATCGTTCGCAACTCGACAAATCCGGCTAGGTCAGCCCGCACGGTCGAATGCTCGTCAAACTCCTGGTCCCACTTGCGGGCTGCCGTCAGGTACTTGGCCATCGCCGCGTTTTGCTCGAGCCCGGTAAACACCTTGTTGATGACATCGATGACCGTGGGCGACGATCGCCACGAGGTCGACAGGCTCTGGCGTTCGATCACCGTGCCGCCGAGCCGCGACAGGTTTTCGGGGATTTTGCTGAGTACTTCGGGACATGCATCGCGCCAGCCGTAGATCGATTGCTTGACATCGCCGACGCAGAAAAACGATCGCTCTTCGGGGCTGTAGCTGATCGTCTCGTCGACGATCGGATGCAGGGCGGTCCACTGCTGGATATTGGTGTCCTGCATCTCGTCGAGCAGGATGTGGTGCAGCTGCGAATCGATGCGAAAGCAAATTTCGTCGAGTTGTCCGCGCATGTCGGCGCGGGCCAAGGCGACGGTGAGATCGGCAAACGTGATGGCCTTGTTTTGCTGCTTGACCCGCTCGTAGCAGCGGTCGAACAACTCGAGCAGGGCCTGGGTGGCCGCGGTTTGGTTGATCACCCGCTGACGCAGCACTCCTTGGGCATGGGCGATCAGCGGGTAGTAGGCATCGACGACGTGTTGCTCGATCGGCTTTTTGTAGTAGAGGTTGTTACCGGCGGCGATCGGTTTGGCCAGCCCCTTGGCGACAAATGCCATCCAGTCGTCGGAGCTGTGGGTGCGACAGGCGCGGGCTGCTTCGACATCTTTTGTATGTGCAGTGATCGTCCGCTTGGGTCCGGTGGGGGCCGATCCCTCGAGCACGACGATGACGCGGTCGAGTTCTTCCTCGCTCAGGACCTTGGCTGGCTCGATCGCCCGCCACGCGTGGGGGTCGGCCTCGCGGTAGAGCTCGTACAGCGCGCTGACGGTGTTGTCGATCGTGTCGGTCACCGCCCGCTCGGAGCCCTCGGTCAGCGAGGTCAGCAACTCGATAATCGCCTCCTCCTCGCCCTCGTCGAGCATCATGCGGATGGCCTCGCGGCGCAGCGAAAACGCCTCGTCTGCATCGACGATCTTGGCGTCGGCCGGCAGCCCCAACTCGTAGGTAAAGCAGCGGACGATCGCACCAAAAAAACTGTCGAGGGTGCGGATCTGCAGGTGGTGGAGGCTGTGGGCGAGCAGCTCTAGCAGCTCTAATACACGTTTGCGCGACAACCCCGGGGCGTCGATGTGGTGTCCCAGATCCTTGCGGCGCTTTTGATCGTTGGCACTTTCGGCGAGGCGGTGCAGGATGCGGTCGCGGATCTCCCCGGCGGCCAACCTTGTAAATGTACTTGCAAGGATTGACCCAGGCGCAGCGCCTAGCTCGAGAATTTGCAGATAGCGGTTGGTGAGCTGAAACGTCTTGCCCGAGCCGGCCGATGCCAGGATACTGATGTGCTTGAGCGGGCGGGTGCCGTGTTTTTTGGCCAGGCTCATGCTTCGACCTCCATGCTCGAATCATCGCCGCCGCCGAACACCCCGGTCTGGCAGATGTTGGCGAAGTCGTCGTGAAAGTGGCCCGGGTAGTCCTCGACCATCTCGAACTTGCCGGCGCGGACATTTCGCACGATCTCTTGGGCGGTGCCCACGGCTTCGTCGATGTCGGAGCCGCCCCATTTGGCCACCGAGAGCCCAACGTTTTCTGGCTTCTTGGGCAGGTTGATGTAGGCGAGTTGGACCCGGCCCGAGATCCCGTGTTGGACCGCGAGGTGTTGATAAAGTGGCAATTGAAGGTCGCTCCACACCTTTTCACCAGTTCCCGGTACGCGCTTGCGGTGGGTGCGTTCGGGGTCGCGGCCGGATTCGCCGGTTTTGTAGTCGATGATCATCCAGCTGCCGTCGCGGACATTGCGGTCGAGGCGATCGATCGTGCCGCGGATCCGCATTTTTGGTTGCCCGGGAACTTCGAGGAAGGTCTCCTCGGGAAAGGTGTACTCACAATATTCGATCTTCCACCCGTCGCGGCGGCGGCGTGCCTGGAGTTTGGCAAACGCGTGTAGGCGGGCGCGCATGCGTGCGAGCTGGATGCGGATCGCGGGTAGCGGACTTGCGCCGAAGCGATCGCGGGCGACGCTGTCGAGGGTCTCGTCGAGGAAGTTGGTGATCACCTCGGTTTCGGTACTGTCGGCGATCTGCTCGTCTTGTCCGAACAATTGCAGGACCTCGTGACCCAGGATCCCAAACTGCATGGCATCGAGTTCGACCGCGCTGTCGTCGATGATCTTGAGGCGTTTGATGTACTTGAGCCAATAGCGGTAGGGGCAGCGGATGTACCAACTGAACTCGGTCACCGCCATCACCGAGATTTCGGGGACCTCGCCGTCAGGTACGGGGATCGTGAATCCGGAGGTGCTCCCCGACGGCGGGGCACCGCGCGGCAGGTGCCAGCGTCGGGCCTTGTCGGCATCGCATAGTCGCAAAACCCGACGCGGGAGGGAATCGCGATCGCCGGCAAGCAACAACCGGCTCGGGGTCAACGGTTCGCCGTCGGCGGTCGTGCGCCCGGCGATAAATGTGCAGTGGGCCCGGGATGCGCGGATGGCCTCCATGAGGTAGGCATCGCGGGCGTAGCGTCGCTTGTTGCACAACACACCCAAGGTGCTGCGCAACAGATCGGGCAAGAACGGATCGGCGGTCACGGCCTGGGGAATTGCCCCGTCGTTGACACCGACCACCACCAGTGCCGGCGCGGTGTCGAGGTGCAGCTCTAACCACCCCAACATCTCCACTTGGCCGTGGCGCGGTTCGTCGGGTGTGCGCAGGCCCCCGGCGTAGGTCAGGACCATGCGCAAAGCTGTTGTACAGTCAACTTCTGGCTGGAGCTCGGGTGCTGCCCCGGAGAAGGTACCCAACGCCCGTGAAACTTCGAGGCAAGCCGCGGCAGCGCGGGCGTCTGAGAGATTGTTGGTGGCCGTGGCAATTTCGCCAAAGGCATTGCGCAAGACATCTAAGATCGGTTCAAACCATTCGAGCAGCGGCCTTCGGTCGCGGGTTTGGGGATCGCGTTGCCCGGCCCGGCTGCCCGGCAACAACGGTGCAAACAGGCCCCGGACTGCTCGGTGCAGCTGGGACAGTCGATGGCGGATGTTGCCTGCGCCCAACCACTTGCCGTCTTGGAGGTCGTGGAGATGCTCGGAGTAATAGCGGTCGAGCAGGGTTAAAAAATTGCGGGCCGCTTTCACATCGCCCTGGCCCGGACCGGCAGGCGGCAGACCTTCGTGGGGCAGCTCGTCGTCGATTTGGGAAGTCTCCGAGTCCGGGCCACTGGCCGACGCGACCGGGTTATCCTTGGGCTCTTCGGGTGTATCTACATCAATTTCGTCGTCGTTGCCGGCGGCGCTTTTTTTGGCCTCGGCAGCTCTGTCCTCGCGGGCCACGGAAATTCGGACCCAACGCTCGACATCGGGTTGACGCACCAACGCGGCAAAATTGTGAAACCTCGGCTCGCGCAACCAATCGCTGCCGGCGGCGAGCAAGCGGTAGGGCCGACTTTTAAAGATGGAGCGCCCGCGCGGGTCGTGAAATACCAGGTCTTCCCACTCGCCGGCGCGGGTCAGCACCGACCCCAGGGACTCGTCGCCCAACCCCACAGAGACTTCTTCGGGGCGAAATTTGCCGGCGAATCCGGCCAAGATTTCCATGACTGCTTGGGCTTGGTCGGACGCCCGGTCGGCGATGACGATCTCGCTGTCGGGGACATTGATCCTGCGCTTGCGCCAAAAGTCGGGGACGACACACCCGTACTCGTCAAACCCCTCTTCGACCTCGGAGCATCCGTGGATCAATGCGGTGCAGCGATCGCCGAAGGCACCGATGACTTTTCGCTGCAACCTGCCGAGCTCGACGACACCGACCAATATCAGTTGTTCGCCGTCGGCGGGCTCGAGGTCTTCGAGGGCGGCTTGGCAGCGGGCATGGGGCTCGACGCGCTGACTGGCTTTGAGGCGCTCGAGGTAGCGGAATTGGAGTTCTTGCAGCACCTCCCAGCGCGTAGCCTCGCGGTCCATGTGCAGGCGAATCGCGCACTTTGCGACGTCGCCGAAGGCGAGCATCTCGCTGGCGAGGTCGTCGGACACATCGCGCAGGGTGACCGCGATTTCGTGCCAGGCCGGCCAGTCGTAGTACTCGGGCGGGCGCGGCAACACCGGCGAGATGGCCCGCGGATTGGCCTCGCGCAATACGTGCATCCACGCCAGCGAACACTCGAGCGGGGAGGCGGTGTCGGCCGTGGGTGGCAGCAGCGAGTCGACCATCGACCCCGGGGTGAGGATCTGCGGCGGGACCAGGCGGACTTTGGTGGCGATACAATGATCGACCAAAGCTTTGAGAAGCAGGCGACCCGCGCGTGAACCGGGCACGACAACTCGGACGCCGCGCAGGTCACAGCGGCCACCAGCACCCGCCGGGGCTTGCCCTCCACTCGTGACATGCTGTTCGATCAGCCATGTCGCGGCCGCCGGGATCATCGGCCGTTGCCAGTCCAACCAGTGACGATGCATCGCGAAAAAACCGGGAAGATCGGTGCGGGTACACCGGAGTGAGCACGCTATGCAATCACCAGATCTTGTGCAAGCAAATTTTAAAAATTGATGCTGATATCACATGCTGCTGATAGCCCAAGATCTCGATGTATGTCGGCTTACGTTTGGAGCAGTTGAAAAAACAGGTGGGCTGGCAATCCTGTTTCCCTTGAGGAACGGCGATCGCATTCGATCGCCGTTCGGTGACCCGGTTCCGGCGCAGTTGTCGTTACCACGACTTCATCGACGGCAACATCGGGTTCCTGCGACCCAGAGAAAATCGACGCAAGTTCGAGATGCCGGGTAGGTGTCAGCGACGATCTTCGACATGCAACACGGTCGGCGCGCGTCCGTCGGCGTCTCGCATCGTGCGGCCGTACATCCCGATGACATCGTGCGACGGTTCACTGGCGGAGAAAATGTCGGGCCCGACAAAATTGAGGATGTCGGGGTGATGTCCCGTGACAACCCAGCCCGGGTGGTCAGCCAGTGGGATCACCGAAAAGTCGGCGGCGGCCGAACCGATATTGACCGGGCCGTATTGCTGCATGAGCGCACACGCCCGCTCTCCGAGGTCCCCCTCTTCGTCGACGAGAATCACACAGGTCCCGTGTTCCAGCACAACCCAGCTCTTGTGGTCGCCGATGATAATCCGGCGCCAGACGTCGACGATCGTTTCGGTCTCACTTGGGTTGGACATGACGGACTGTGTGGCCGGATCATCGTTGATCCGCAGGGCGAGATCCACCCCGATATTCGCACCTCGGCCCTATGCGCTAATGTGGACCGGGCGGTTTTCTGGCAGGCCTGGCAAAAGTTTGTTGAGATGGCCCTACGAGCATGCTGACGACACTATGCGCAGCCCTGGCGGTTTTGATGTCCCTCGCACTGCCGGCGCTTCCCCAGGGTCTCACCCCCGCGATCACCCTGTTTTTGTTGCTCATCACGCTCGCTGGTGTCGGGGGACTGTTGCGCACGCGCGCGTCGAGGGCTCTGCTTGCCATCCTCAGCCCGTGGGCCGTGGCCCTGTTGCTCGCGATAGTCGTCGGTTCGCTCTACGACAACCCGCCGGTACAGATGCTCGAGGACTTCCTCTCGTACCTCATGTTCACCTTGGCGTTATGTGCTGGGCGCGGTGCCAAGTACCCGGTGTGGATTTTGGTCGCCGTGCTTCTCACCGCGCTCGCCGACTCGTTGGGCTCGTTGTTGGCGATGCCGAGCTACGACCTGCGCAGCGTTCGTTCGACCTACAACTATCTCAAGATCATCACCGGCGACCCGTTGCTCGGGATTTACTGCGTCGCGTTCTTATACCGGTTGACGACCGAGATCCGTATACGAGACCCGAGGCCCACCGCCGGCCCGCGGATCGGGAGATTGTTGCATCGTCACACAACCCTGACCCTCGGGTTGCTCGGCCTACTCGTCCTCGCCGTAGTCGCAACCGTGAGCCGCGGGATGATCCTATCGCTGATGATCGGTCTGCTGGTCGCCCTGTACCTCCGCAAACCCGCCCGCGGACTTTCGCTAGCATTTTTCCTGGTCACCGGCGCCATCTTGTTCGCCTCGACCGCACTCGAGTTCGGCGAGGCCTACCTGCGTTTTGGGTCCATCGAAACGGTATCTGGGCGCCTGCGAGAAGTCTGGCACTGCCTCGAAGTGTTCGTCGCCCACCCGGTCTTCGGCGTCGGGCTAGGTGCCGAGTTTGTCGTCGACGGCCAAGTCGTCAGCTTTGTCCACAACATGATCGCCTACCACCTGTGGAAGTTCGGCCTCCTCGGATCGGGTCTTTTGTGCATTCCCCTGTGGCTGCTCGCCCGCATGACCCGACACGCCCCCGCGCCCGTACGCGCGACAGCGATCGGCGGAGCGGTCAGCGTGTTGCTCTACCTGGTCACCTGCGCATCGTATAAACACTACTCGATGGTCCCGATGATCGGCCTGACCGTGGGCGCGAGCCTTTCGCTGCTGGCCCGATTGCGTGACTTGGATGTGCATGCATCGAATCAGGCTACGCAGTCTCGCCCAAAATCGGCGTAATTCTTTGATCCGCCCCATCGAAGTCGACCAGGCTGCCCTCTCTTCAGCAACGCTCCCAGTCTTGACGACGCGCGGCGCCCACAACAAGTTCAAGCCGGAATTAGTATGAGCGGGTGACTCCCGGCTTCGATCGAGGACCGTGCCGACGATTCGCGGCGTTACTCGAGTATCTATGCATTCAAATATGTATCTTCAACAAATAATCACTCAGCACGGCCCGCAGGCTCGAAGTCGGGTCCCGTCGCAGGACCCGTGGGGCCACTGAAGGCGACCAAGTTCGCTCGACTCCACAGCAAAAAATCAATTCAGGCTTTGCCATCCTCGCTTCGAAATGTTGATGAGAAGTCCGGTCTAAAGCAGCTCAACCGCGACTTGATCGTAGTACTTGCCACTCGCCCCGAGCACCCGGTACTCGCGCATAAACGCCGCGGTGTACTGCATAAATGCCTGAAACTCGTGCAGCGGATTGGAAAACTCATCAAAGATGATCACGCTTCCCGGGAGAAGCAGCGGGTCGAGAGTTGCCAATACATAGATCGTCGACGAGTGGAGGTCGCTGTCGTTGTGGACCACCAACCGCCGTGGCGTAAATTCTCTTAAAAAGGGTCGTAGGCTGTCTTGAAACCAACCCTTGTGAAACGACACCCGCGTATCCGCCGTCTGTGGAACCTGGCCCGCCGTCGAAAAGTGGCCCTTTGGAATCACGCGCAGTGCATTTTTCCAGTCTTCGGGCAGGCCTTCGAACGAATCGAACCCATAAAACCGACTGTCGGGATGGTCATTGAGCTCCGCCCATTTTAAAATGGACTCTCCCTCGAACACACCGAACTCGAGGTAGTCGATCGGCTGCCCCGATAGTTGCTGTTGCACATGTGTGTAGAGCTCAAACCGGGTCGAAAAATAGGGTACATCGCGGTGCTTGCCGACCCAGGCCGCGAGGCGGGCGTTGTGATTGAGGATGTCGACGATCCGCGAGTAGCGAAACACCCGCCCGGCGACGCGTTTTTTGTGGAGTTTTGAAGGGCTCGCCATGGGAGTGTCGTATGTTCAACCAAACATCGTGGAGATCCGATTTTTCAACTGATCTAGCGCCTCGCGCCGCCGACTCCACACATACCCGAGGGGTTTTTTGCGAAGTAAAAACCGTGGCTTGAGATACAGGCCGGCGTTGTTGAGGGAAAACAAAATCCGAAACCGCCGCCAGGTTTTCGCCGAACCGAGCAGGCGGTAGCGGGCCGACACGCCCAAGGTCTGAAACCCGTAGGGGCTGGTAAACGCAAACAGGAGAGGTTGGGAGCACAGTTGCAGCATCGGATCGGCCGACGATTCACGCACGCCCGGCGAGACCAGGTCAAACTCGAGCTTGCAACCGTAGTCGGTGACCTCGACACAGATTTTTCCGAGTCCGCGAAGCAGCGATCGCGGATAGCGAGCGCCGAGTTGCTCGACCATCTTGTCGTGGGCCGCGGCCAGCTCCTCGAGCGCAACGCTCACCGTCTCGTCGTAGTCACGCGCAGCAAGTTGCTGCAGCACGTTGTCATAGCGCTGCAACGCCGGCTCGCTGTCGTGGGGGGCACCCACCTGCCAACGCTCGCCGGGATAGAGGACCACACAGGTGTGTCCATGCTCGCCAAAAAGTTTAGAAACTTCGCGCGGTGAGGCGAGGTATTGATTCATAAACCGGTTTTCAACATGGGAAAAATACTGAAAACTAGCGAATGGAATCGCATAACGGGCCTGTGTGCGGTCGACGTGCATCAAGGTCCGCTGAAGCTTGCGCTGCTTTTGGTTGCGCAAAAAGTCGTCGTAGTCGGCAATCCCCGGAAATCCCGCGAGGCCAAACTGGTCCAAAATGACGTCGATCGAGCCGACATCCCGTCGGAGTTTTTCACAGTCGCGCGGCGACAGCTCGGCGTCATTGTTGTTGAGAATCACCGCATCGGGGCCGACGATGGCAAGCGCGGCGTCCATCGAGCCAGAGTGGTAACAAAACACTTTGACGGCGGAAGTCAGGGGGACAAAGGTCCGGTGCGGGAGCTCGACGACACTGGCAAACCCAAGTTTTTGAAATGCAGATGCAACTTTTTCGGTAAAGTCGCTGCGAAATAAAACGGTGACCCGCTTTTTAAACGATTCAGGCAGGGCGCGCAGGGTAGGAAAATGAAAATGGTCGGGGTGCTCGTGCGAGACCCACAGGTAGTCGACGCGGTCGAGGTCGGCTTCGGTGATGGCCGGCGGGACCGCGAGGGACCACGAATCATTAAAGGCTTTGCCGGAAAACCACGGGTCGCAGAGGATCGAGACGCCGCCAGTCTCGATGATGACAGATGCGTGGGCGATGAGTTGGATCGCGGCCATGGGGGCGTTTGGAGGGTATGGTGTGGGCGTGGGTGGGGTCAACTCTCAATGGCCTGCCGGTACCAAAAACCTGCCCTTGCTTTCGAGGTGGGAAGACAACTCAAATTCCAGTGTGGTTAACTCGCACCATTCAAGCTGCGATCGCTCGCATATTACGTAGACTTCATGATGTCTGAGGACTACGCCGCAGCCGACGGGCTATACCCCAAATTCGGCCCCAGCCATTTCTCGACCTCCGAAATCGCCACACCCTTACGCGCCGCGTATTCCTCGACCTGGTCGCGCCCGATTCTCCCGACTGTAAAGTACCGTGATTGTGGATGGGCAAAATACAGCCCACTCACGCTCGCTGCCGGCGTCATTGCAAAGTGCTCTGTCAGGTCCATCCCGATCTCTCGCGCCTTTAATAAAGCGAACAGTTTTGCCTTTTCGGTGTGGTCGGGGCACGCGGGATAGCCGAATGCTGGGCGGATACCCCGGTAGCGTTCGCTTATTAAATCCTCGTAGCTCAGGTTTTCGGCCTTGCCGTAGCCCCACTCTCGTCGGACCTGTTGGTGCAGCTTTTCGGCGAATGCCTCGGCCAAGCGGTCGGCCAATGCCTTGACCATGATCGCGTTGTAATCGTCGCCCTTTTGTTCGTAGTGTTTGACCAGCTCGGTTGTACCGATGCCGGTGGTCACTGCGAAGGCTCCGATGCTGTCTCGCAGGCCTACGGTTTGTGGCGCGACAAAGTCGGCGAGGCAGCGAAACGGTGCCTCTCCGCGTTGTTGGCGGAGCATGTTGAATCGCAACAGTTCTCGCTCGGGGCGGTCGTGTGCATAGACAATGATATCGTCTCCCGCCGAACATGCGGGCCAAAATCCGTAGACTCCCTTGGCTGTCAGTTGGCACTCGCGTACGATTTGCTCGAGTAGTGGTTTGGCGTGGCCGTAGAGCTCTCGGGCTGCTTCGCCGTAGCGCGGGTGCTCTAAAATCGCGGGGAACCTGCCTTTGAGCTGCCAGGCGGTGAAAAAGAACGTCCAATCGATGTAGGGGACCAACTCCTGCAGGGGGAGGTTGTCGATCACGCGGCGGCCGAAAAACGCTGGGCTTGCGACGTCGTCTGGCTTCCAGGTCAGCTCGGGGCGTTGCTCGACGGCCTCGGCGTAGCTCGTCAGTGGGCGTTTGTTTTTTGCTTGGTGGAGCTCTCGCAACTCCTGCTGGGCTTTTCGGTTGTTGCGGTCGAGCTCGATGCGGCGGGTCGGGTCGAGCAGGTCGGCGACCACGTTGACCACCTGCGAGGCGTCGAGCACGTGGACCGTCGAACCCTCGTAATTGGGGGCAATTTTGACGGCGGTGTGTTGACGGCTGGTGGTCGCTCCCCCGATCAGCAGCGGGGTCTCGACTTCGGTGCGCTGCATTTCGCGGGCGACGTGGACCATCTCGTCGAGCGAGGGGGTGATCAGCCCGCTGAGGCCGATGATGTCGGCCCGTTCCTCGCGGGCCGTGCGGAGGATCGTCTCGCAGGGGACCATCACACCCAGGTCGATGACTTGGTAGTTGTTGCACCCCAAGACCACGCCGACGATATTTTTACCGATGTCGTGGACGTCCCCCTTCACGGTTGCAAGTACAACTTTTCCCTGGCTGCGCAGGCTTCCCTCCCCCTTTTCGGCCTCCATAAATGGGGTCAGGTAGTTGACTGCCTGCTTCATGGCACGGGCACTTTTGACGACCTGGGGGAGAAACATTTTGCCGGCGCCAAACAGCTGACCGACGACTTTCATGCCGTCCATCAGCGGGCCCTCGATGACCTTGAGGGGGCTTTTGAGTTTTTGCCGGGCTTCTTCGGCGTCCTGTTCGATGAAGTCGACCACGCCTTTGACGACCGCGTGGCCGAGGCGGCCTTCGACCGATTGTTCGCGCCACGACAGGTCGATGACGTTTTTCTTACCGGCACATTTGACGGTTTCGGCAAACTCGACCAAGCGCTCGGTGGCGTCGGGACGGCGGTTGAACACGACGTCGTTGACGTGCTCGAGCAGGTCGTCAGGAATCTCCTCGTAGATCGTCAGCTGCCCGGCGTTGACGATACCCATGTCCATACCGGCTGCGATCGCGTGGTAGAGGAACACTGCGTGCATTGCCTCGCGCACCGTGTTGTTGCCGCGAAACGAAAAGGAGAGGTTGCTGACGCCTCCGCTGATGCGACACCCCGGGCAGGTCTGTTTGATAATTCGCGTGGCTTCGATGAAGTTGACCGCGAAATTGTTATGTTCTTCGATACCTGTCGCAATCGCCAGGATGTTGGGGTCGAAGATGATGTCGGTCGGGTCGATACCTGCCTTTTCGGTCAGAAGCTTGTAGGCGCGTTGGCAGATCGAGACCTTGCGCTCGACGGTCTCGGCCTGGCCCTGTTCGTCAAACGCCATGACCACCACGCCGGCGCCGTAGGTGCGGATCACTGCGGCTTTTTCGAGGAAGTCCTGTTCGCCCTCTTTGAGGGAGATCGAGTTGACGATCCCTTTGCCCTGCAAGCACTTGAGTCCGGCCTCGATCACGGTCCACTTGGAACTGTCGACCATCACCGGGATCCTCGCGATCTCCGGTTCGCTGGCGATGAGATTTAAAAAGGTCGTCATCGCGGCTTCGGAGTCGAGCATGCCCTCGTCCATGTTGACGTCGAGGATGTTGGCTCCGCCGCGGACTTGGTCGAGCGCGACTTCGAGGGCTTTTTGGTAGTTGCCCGACTTGACCAGACGACAAAAGCGTTTGGAGCCGGTGACATTTGTACGCTCACCGACCATGATGAAGTTGCTCTCCGGTCGGATCTCGAGCGGCTCGAGGCCGGAAAACCGCGAGATGCTGAGGCGCTTTTTGGGTTCGGGAATGGGTCGGGGGGCGAGGTCTCGGACGGCGGCCGCGATCGCCTTGACGTGCTCGGGCGAGGTGCCACAACATCCGCCGACCAGGTTGACCAAGCCGCTTTCGGCAAACTCTTGGAGCAGGGCCGCGGTGATCTGGGGGGACTCGTCGTACTCGCCAAACGCGTTGGGAAGGCCGGCGTTGGGGTAGCAACTAATAAATGTATCTGCAATGCTTGCGAGCTGGGCGACGTAGGGCCGCATTTCGCGGGCACCGAGGGAGCAGTTGATACCGACGGCGAGGGGCTTTGTATGTGCAACGGATGTCCAAAACGCGTCGACAGTCTGGCCCGAGAGGGTCCGCCCGCTACGGTCGGTGATCGTGACCGACAAAATCACCGGCAACTCGCGGCCGATCTCGGTGAAGACGTCGGACATCGCCAGGATGCAGGCCTTGAGGTTGAGGGTGTCGAACACGGTCTCTGCGAGGAGCAGGTCGACGCCGCCGTCGATCAGCCCGCGGATCTGTTCGGCATAGGAGCCGCGGACCTGGTCGAAGGTGACAGCGCGAAAGCCGGGATCGTTGACGTCGGGCGAGAGCGAGAGCGTGCGGTTGGTCGGCCCGATGGCACCGGCCAAAAATCGCGGTCGCTCGGGGTGCTCGCGGACAAAGGCATCGACGGCTTCGCGGGCGACCGAGGCCGCGGCGCGGTTGATGGCGTAGGCATGATCCTGGGTGCCGTAATCGGCTTGGGCGATCGAGGTCGCCGTAAACGTGTTGGTTTCGATGATGTCGGCACCGGCGGCGAGATAGGTAGTGTGGATTTCCCGCAACACATCCGGGCGAGTGAGGGAAAGTAGATCGTGGTTGCCTTTGAGTGGCTGCTTGTGGTCGGCCAGCAGGCTGCCGCGGTAGTCGGCTTCGCCGAGGTTGTACGCTTGCAAAAGCGTACCCATGCCACCGTCGAGCAAAACGATGCGGCGAGACAGGATGGCTTGGAGACGGCTGCGGAGATCAGTGGACACGGTGCGAACTTTCGACGGGACCGCAATCTATTGCGTTCCTCGCAGGTTCTTCGCCCAGACCAGGGAAGTCAACCCCAAGGCCGGATAGCCAAAGGTGTGGCCGATTGCCGCCGTGTTTTTGGCGTGAACACGGGACTAGCGCCATTTGCGCGATTGCAGGCTGTTTGACGTCTGAAGCTGTGCTCTCTATCGTGGGCCTAGCGGGCAGGCGCGAGAAGAACGTGCTCGGCCGACCGTTCGACAGGCTCATATGAACGATACGATCAACTCCGAGATCACCGCCCTTCGAACGCTGCAAAAACAGGATCGCCGACTGACCGTGCTGGAGCGCAAGCTCGCCGCCATCCCTGTTCGCGTCAAGGAACTCGACGGCGACCTCGCATCGCTCGAGCAAATGCTCGACAGCGAACGCGAGAAGCTCGAGGAAACTCGGTCGTTTCAAAGTCGCCAGGAGATTCAACTCGCCGAGGAGGAAGACCTCGTCCGCCAAGGAAAATCCCGACTGGGTCAGGTCAAAAATACGCGCGAGTTCAACGCGACCAAACGCGAAATCGAATCGACGCGCGAGATGATCAGCGCGCGAACCAAAAAAATCTCCGAGCTCAAAACCGCTGTCTCCGAGACTGAGACCCGTATCTCCAAGATGGATACGGCGTTGCAGGAGTTGCGGGCCAAGGCCGAGGCCGAGAACAAACGTCTGAAGGCGAACCAGGCCAAATACGAAAAAGCGATCGCCAAGGCGCAGGGCTCACGGTCCAAACTGACGTCGGGAATCAACCGTTCAATCCTCCGCAACTACGAACGCATCCGCCGACGCACCGGAGGACTGGCATTTGTACCCGCCCACCGCGAACGCTGCACGGCGTGTAAGATGGTGATCCCACATATCGTGTATACGCAACTACTCAAGGGCAAAGAAATCCTGTCGTGTGAGTCCTGCGGCCGACTGCTATACTGGTCGGGGCACTTCCCGGCGGACGAAAAGAAGCACGAGCCCAAACCAAAGGCCGCTCCGAGCTAGCGAGTATTCAGGCCTGCAAAGTCTCATCGCGGTCTCCGGTCGGCCGCGCGGAACCGTGATGGTACATCATTTTTTTCGGCGACGGATGGCGGCGTTGTGGGATGACAGGGGCTCGTTCCGGTTCCAACTCATCTGCGTATTGCAACTCGCGGTCCTGACGACGTCGGTCGCGTGTCACTCGGAAACGGATCCAAATCCAAGTCCGAAGCATGCACCAACATCGACGCGTAGCAGCAGCTCGCCCGGCACCCCAAGCGAGAAGGGTGGCACGCTCGTTCCTCAGGCGCGCGTGAAGGCGATCAAGCAGCTCAATCGCGCGATCGGTCTGGTAGCGAAGGATGAGCTCGAACAGGCCGTCGTCGAGATGCGCAAGGCGATTGAGCTCGATCCTAGCTACGGCGAGACGCGATATAACTTGGGGGCGATATTGGCGAGACAGGGCGACGTCGACGCGGCGGTGCGTGAATTTGAGGCGGCGCTCGAGCTCGACACACCGAACGAGTCCCGGGGGAAATTTCGTCGCGGGTACGCTCGCCACCTCATCCAACACAGTCGGGCTCCTGAACTCGTGCAGGTACAACGACAGGAACTTCTCGAGCGAGCTCAGACGCTGCTTCGGGACGCACTCGATCTCGATCCCGGGTCAGCTATCACGCACTACCAGCTCGGCCTATTACTGCGTGAACGCGGCGAAGAGGCTGCCGCCAAGGGCGAGCTCAAGCGGGCGCTCGAGCTCGATCCCCATCTCACCCGCGCACGTGAGGCGCTCGAGCAGGGGCCGAGCTGAATAGCGAGAGCAGCGACTGCAACGATGACGAGGGAAATGACCGCAGTTGCGACGGATGTGAACATTCGGAGAGGTGTTGCGATCGCTAGGTTTCAATTGTATGGACAATTTGCGTATGCTCTTGTGGCACGCAAATGATGTCCATACAATTGTTTGCTAGGGTTCGCCTACTGGCAGATCTGCGTAGCGAGCAGGTTATCTCCCGAGACATCACAGTACCACAGGGAGCCGCCTGCGTCGCAACAGCCGACACCGGTGACTTCTCCGCATTCGGCGTCTTCGATCAGGTCCTGTTCGGGACAGTTGATCGGATACGTACTCGAGGGATCGACACCCCCTTCGTTTTCCTCGGTGCAGTCGTAGTACATCGCCTCGACGTTCCAACCGCAACCGGGCATCCCACTCATGCCTGTATCTGAGTCGGTTGCTTCGGTGTCTGTGCCGTCTGTCGTCGGTCCGGCGGTTTCGGCCTCGGTTTCGGCAGCTGTATCCGTGCCGGTTTCGGTCGTGTCCGTGGTCTCGGTCGTGTCTTCGGTTTCCGAAGACTGGGTGTCGGTTTCGGTTTCGGCCTCGGTTGTATTTTGAGTTGTGCTGTTGTCGGTCCCACCGTCGGTGTTGCCACTGTCGTTGATGATCACGCACCCTGTGAGGGTTCCGGTGAGTAGGAAAATCCCGATATGCTTTACGCTCATGTCAATCTCCTAACATCCGGCATGATACACGGGCAAACGTGGTGCTCCTGGATGAAAGACCGAGACACCGCTAGTGGTGGTTGTCATGAACTGCGTGCGAACCCCGGCGGTGGGGAGCGCTCCGTGGTTCTCAATTCCGTTCGGGTTGTTTTCCGCCAGCGACCATCTCCGCATGCAACACGCGGACAGCCTGGGCACGCCGGCCGGCCGGGATGACAAACCCCAGGGTCCGGGCGTCGCTGTGAACTTCAAACACGGGAATACTTGCCCGGTCGAGTGTGGTGACGGCACGGGTGAGCAGGTCGTGGCGTTCCTCGAGCCCAGCCCCGATGCAACTGACGAGGGTACGATCCCGTAGGACCTGTACTTCGGGCAAGCCACTCGCGCGCGCGCGGGCCTGCAACATCTCGAGAAGTTCCGGGGCGTTGGTCTGCTGGGTACACGAGAGGAGGCCTCGAGCGCCCCACGGGTCGATCGTCAGGTAGCGCAGGCCGAGGTTGCCGACCAACTCGACCATCACTTGCTCGACCACCGCTCCGCTGTCGGGGGAGATGATCTGGACTGATGCGACCTCGGCATCGGAGGCGATGGCGATCACCCCGCTCGGTCGCGGGACGGGATTGCGGCGGATCACTGTCTGGCCTGTGATCGTCGGGTCGCTGTGGCGGGCGTAGATCGCGATCGAACGCTCCTCGGCCAGTTGGACGGCTTGGGCGTGCAACACCCGGGCTCCTGCCCGCGAAAGTGCCTGGGCCTGTTCGTAGTCGAGGCTCTCTATTCGCCTGGCTTCTGGGACATCTCGTGGGTCCGCGTCGTAGACCCCATCGACATCGCTGTAGATCTCGCAGTCGGCTCCGAGTGCCGCCGCCAGGGCAACTGCCGATGTGTCGGAGCCACCGCGGCCGAGCGTGGTGACCTCGCGTTTGTAGCTGACGCCTTGAAACCCGCCGACGATGACGATGTGGCCAGCGGCGATTTCATCGAGGATGCGAAACGGACGGACTTCGATGATGCGTGCACGTCCGGGTTGGTGATCAGTGATAATCCCACATTGTGAACCGGTGAGGCTGATCGCCGGGTGGCCGCAGGCGTGGATCGCAATTGCCAACAGGGCCATGGCATTGCGTTCGCCGGTTGACAGCAACATATCGAGTTCGCGGGCGGGTGGCGGATCCATCAATTCCGTTGCCATTGCAACGATCTGGTTGGTGGTTTTCCCCATCGCCGACACCACCACCACCACCGGTCCCGAGGCGGCACGGTCGGTCACGCGTCGGGCGACGCGTCGCAAGCGTTCGAGATCGGCGACACTGCTGCCGCCAAACTTCATCACGACCGGCTTCGACTCTGGGGTACCGCGCTGGGAATCCGACAACGGGGATGTGGTCACGACGCGGTTATAACCCAATGGGCTGTAGCGGATGCATCACAATGGCAGGTCGGTCGGAACAACGGGTGTTCGGATCTATTGATCGACCTTGATCGGGTCGAGTGAGATCGGGATCACGTTGGCTCCGCGGCGCAACTCGTAGCGACCCATCGCGGTGCGGAAGCCGGGGGCACGAAACCGGAACAGTACGGTTTCGCGATCGCCGGACATCGGGATTGCGGGGAACTCCTCGGTGACCGGATGGGCGGCCTTGTCGGGGCAGGGTCCGCTCATGCACTCGACCGTGGTCCCTTGCGGTGCACCCGAGTAGCGCAGGGTTGCGGTCTGGGTGCTTGTCACCTTGTTGCTCGGTTGCAGGGAGATCGCGATCCGATTGAGTCCCGGTTTGATTGTATAGTCACTGGTTTGCGAGGTGTATCCCGGTGCCCGAAACTCGAGTCGGATGGCGGCCTCGCCCTGAAGCGGAATTTGGGGGTAGCCAGCCGAGACCAACACCGGGTCCGTGACAGGACATACATCGCCGCTGCAGACGACCAGGGCGTTGGTCGGTGCATTTGTAAACTCGAGGGTTGCCGCCTGCCCATTGCCGGCGGGGGGATTGGTCGGGGGGGGATTGCCGGCGGTGTCGGGTGGGGTGCCGGCGGCGACGGTTGCCATCGCGTCGGTGACCTTGCATGTGCATGTTCCATCGTCGATGGGCTCGCACGCGACCGACGGGGTCAGGCGCTGCAGAAAACTCGCACAGGTTTCTCCCGGTTGGGGACGGTTGGTCTCCGGGGCCGCAGTGTCGGCCTGGGCGACCTCGCTACCGCCGTCCGGGCCGGTGGCCGGTTGGGGAGCGGGCAGCGGTTGTGGCCTTGTTGCACATGCACTGATGGTGAGCGCCGCCACGGCAAAGCCGATGGAGATCGTCGTCGAAAACGCACTTGAAAAGCTCATCTTTCACCCCTAACAACCGGTTGTGATCTGCTCCTACCACACTCAGGGACATACATTGGAGTTTTTCACGACACCGTGTGGCCGATGTCGGGCGGCGGGGATGCCCTGCGCCGAGGACGTCGGAAATTCGCGTTCGCTCAGTTTTGCGCTGCAATCGATGTGATGCCTCGTGCGTTGCCATCCCTATCGCTCCCGGTGTGGGCGTGAGATGCTCTGTTCAGTTTTTTCCACCCGCTTTCCCACCTTCGGATCACTAGCCCCATGACGACCGTGACAACCGCGCAAGCAGGTCGCAACAAGCCGCACGGAGACCGAGAACTAATGGAGTTGGTGGCATCCCGCGATCGCCGGGCACAGCAGGAACTGATCGAACGCCTGTTCGCTCGCGTTCGTCGTGCGACGCGTTCGCTGCTGCGCAACCGGGCCGATGCCGATGATGCGACGCAACTTTGCCTGATGGAACTGCTGCGCTCGGCCGACAACTTCCGCGGTGAGGGTTCGCTCGAGGCCTGGTCCGACCGCATCGTCGTACGCACCACGCTGCGGTTTGCCAAGCAGCGCAACCGCGGCCAAGAAAAACTCAGTCACGACGCCGACCCCGATGCGCTCGCATCCAAGGCCCGCCCCGCCGACGAGGCCGCGACCTACCGGATCCCGCGCTCGGTCGAGGAATATCTCGACCGCCTATCTCCGCCCAAACGCACAGCCCTGGTCCTGCGCCATGTCCTCGGTCACTCGGTGGCCGAGATCGCCGAACTCACCAATGTATCGCCAAATACCGTCAAGGACCGTCTGCTCACCGCACGCCGCGAGTTTCGCCGGATGATTCGGCGCGACCATGTCATCGCACCCGCGAGCGATCGGAGGACCGCATGAGCGACGCAGACTTCGAGCGCTGGGAAGAGATCGTCGACCGCGAGGCCCTCGGTGAGCCGATCTCTGCCGCCGATGCGACGTTTCGGCGAAATTTTGAGCGCAAGCATCCGCTTTGTGCCCGGGAGTCGACCGCCTGGGATGCGATGCTGGGAACACTTGCGCATGCACATTCTTCCGACCTCGACACCGGGCGCCAGCAACTCATCGACTCAGTGCTCGCCGGGGTCGACCGCGAGCAGGTGCCTGCGACCGCGACGGTTGTGAGCTTTTCACGTCGACGCCGGGGTGTGTGGGCGGCCGCTTGTGTGGCCGCGGCGGCGAGTCTCGCGATCGCCGTGTGGCCCGATGACGATGCCGTACAAACGGTTGCTTCTACACAGAATCTTGCGAGCCCGTCTCCCCAGGCCGCGGTCTCTCCGCCCGCGCCCGAGCGCCCCGTGCCTCTTCCCGCGGTCACCCCTGCGCCGACGTTTGAGCCTCCACGCGTCACGTTTGTGGGTCGGGCCGATAGCGTGGGTGTGGTCGGAAGTCCGCTGGCGCACAACCGCCTCGAGACGTCCGACGCCGACCTTTGCTTTGTGTATCAACAACCATTTGCAGCTGTCTGTGTCAGCGAAGGCAGCCGATTTTCGCTGCACGAAAATGCCGAGGGCCGGCGGATCGAGCTCGAGGCCGGGCGCGTGGTCGCCAATCTCGATAAACTCCCCGAAGGGAAGTCGTTTGTGGTCCAGTCGCCGACAACCTCGGCGACCGCGATCGGTACGATTTTTGAGGTGACCCACGCCGACGTTGGCAGTCGCGTCGCCGTGTTGGAGGGCGAGGTCGGTGTCCAACAATCCGATGCGGCGCCAATCCATGTGCATGCAAATATGATGCTTCGCCACGGCGAAGCCGCACCGGTTGCGACCACCGACGTCGGGTGGAGTCAAGCGCGTGCGCAACTCGGCGAGCTGTGGCGGGGTCACGGTGCCGAGGCGTTGGTGGGGTTGCAGCTGCCCCGTCCCGACAAAGCCGACAGTGTCCTGCTCGACGACCTCGCGCTCGGGTCCTCCGCGCTTGCCATTGCAACTCCCGCGGGGAACCACCAGCTCACGGTTCGCGGCCGCGGGAGTTCTGCGAGCCAATCACTCGCACTCGAGGCCGGACGCCCCCTGCGTGTGGCGCAACTTCCCTCGCTTGCACAACAGCCGGTGTCAAAGAAGCACGGCACGTCACCACAGGCCGCGCTCGCCGATCTCAAAGCTCAGGCCCGCACCGCCCGGGCATCGCGTGACTGGTCGCGGGCGGCCGCACTGCTCAAAAAGTTGATCGAAACCGCACCCAACTCGGCGACCGCACAAACCGCCCGGGTCCAACTTGGAGATCTCCTCCTTCGCCACCTCGCAAACCCGTCGGGTGCACTTTCGGCGTATCGGGGTTATCTCGAGCACGGGGGCACACTCGCTCTTGAAGCGCGCCACGGTGAGATCCAAGCCCTGCGCGCACTCGGGCGCTCCGCTGCCGAAAAGGCAGCAATTCAACGTTTTCTCACCGCATTCCCCAACAGCCTTGAAGCAAAGACCCTCCGCAAGCGGCTTGAAGCGCTTTGATGGCTCGGTTGCGATACCAGTCGAACCATAAATGGACGCGCGGCGTGTACCCAATGGTTACGCACCGTTGCGGCATCGATGGTGCGCGATTTTTCGAGTTAAAAAAAATCCACCCGTTTTGACGGATGACTTCCACTCGATCAGTGGAGGTCTACAGTCGCGAGCCTCGTCAGTAGGCGGACCTCTCTTAGTTTGAACGGAAACCATCGTGCACACACGATTGGCCTCGCCGGCCCCCTCAAGTCCCGCTTTGTCTGCCGTTCGCATCAGGTGATGTCGTTCGGTTCCCACCGGGCAAAGCACGGAAATCCGACCGCCTGGGTCTACCGACTCAGGCGGTTTTTTGTGCCGGACCGACGGCCGGACGTCACGGCCATTCGTGGCACAGTTGTGGGTGGCTGACTCGAGAAATCCCCCGGGCTGGGAGGTTCCCATGTACCCTGATGGTGGCGAATTATGGTCGGCTTTCGCCCTATCACCCTTGCCTTATGGACCACTGTTGGCCTGAGTTCGGGCTGTCTCGGCAGTGGGGATATCCACGTGATCACCGGTTACGCGAGTGAAAGTGGAACTTCGGGTGGCGAAGATGAAACTTCGACTAGCTCGGGACCGAGCTCCACCACATGGATCGAAGATGCGGGGTCGGATCCCTTCGAAGGACCGAGGTTCGACGTCTCACAACCGACGTGGACCGAGCCGCCGCTGCTGCCGACGACCTGCGTCCAGGCCTATCTCTCGGCAACCTCGACGGGGTGCCAGTTTTATCCGATCGATCTCGACCGTACCGACCCCTCGGACCTGGTGCCGACTTGGGTCGTGGTCATCAATCCCCACCTTGAAGCATCCATGCTCAGCACCTTGTTCGAGCGGGTCAATGACACCTGGGTCGAGCTCGAACCCGAAGTCACGATCGCGCCGGGGGATTATTATGTATATACACTCAAGCAACGCGAACAGGATGGGTCGGGATTTTTCCAGGCCGAAGCATTTCGCCTGCGGACGAATTTGCCGGCGACGGCCTACCAGTTTAGCGGTGTAGATGCGTATACACTCGAAGGTTCAGCCTCGACCCTTCTGCTGCCCGTGTCCGCCTGGACATCGCATTATCGCGTGCTCGGGTGGAACACGAACTCGGTGGTCAACGTCCCCTCGTACTTCGCGGCGGTCGCCCACCACAACGGTACCGTGGTCTCGATTGTTCCCTCCGCCCCGACCCTCCCGGGCAACTTGGTCGGCAGCGGTTCGCCCGACGATCCGTTGTCGATTCCCCTACAGATCAGCGACATCGCCCAGGTCGCTGTCGCCAAAACCACCGAGGAAATTCAGTACGGTCTGACGGGAACGGTTGTCCAGACCGGTGGCGAGCATCCGATTGCTCTGTTCTCTGCACATGCATGTGCAGCGATCCCCAACGAAGCGAGCAACTGTAATCATGTGCAGGAGCAACTGACACCGTACCTCTACGGCACGACGTTCATTGCACCGGCCCTGCCCGCGCGCGACCCCGACAATCCCGAGTCGACGCTGTGGCAGATCTACGCACTCGAGAACGGCACCTCGATTCAAGTTGTAGGTGCATCGAACCCATCGGCCCAAAACCTTGTGCTCGAAGCCGGATCGACCTACGAGTTGTGGCAGGACGGCAACACCCCCGGGCTCGAAATCCACGCGAGCCGCCAGGTTGCAATCGCGGGGTACGTCACCAATCACACCTTGGGACCTCCGACGACGACCATCGGTGGGCCCGAAATGTTTCAGCTGAGCCCGACCGATCGCTGGCTCAACCGCTACGCATTGTTCACCCTTCCGGGCTGGGAATGGGCCTACGCGAGCATCGTCCGTCCGCTGGGTGTCGCTGTCCGCGTCGATGGTACGCCGGTGGATGATGCACTGTTTTCCCCGGCCGGTGACGACTACGAGGTCGCGGCTGTACCCCTCGCCGATGCCATGGCCCACATCGTTGACAGCGATGAGCCGATCCTCGTGATCTCCCTCGGTTACGGAGAGGGCAGCGCCTACGCGAGTCTGGCCGGTTGGGGAACGCAACGCCCGGGACACGATCCGATTCCGTAGCACCAAGCCAGCAGCCGGCTCCACGAATTCACGGAAACATGTTCGGCGCGGGACGACACGCGAGAAAACGCGGGCTCGCTGGTGCGCGAGAAGAACCACCGTTTTCCGACGATCTGGGCCGAACGCGGCGAAGCATCAGGGCGGATCCCCGGTACACTCCTGCTGATGGCTCACACGCGGAGAAACGACGCTCATGGCGCGTAAACCCGCGACTGGATTCCGCGCCCGTGCGCGACTTGAGGCCGATCGCTACGGTCCCGATCCGTGGATTTTTGTCCGCGAGCTTCTGCAAAATGCCCGCGACGCCGGGGCGACTCGTGTCGACTTGATCGTTGAACAATCACCGACCGGCGAGCGCGTCAGCTGCAGCGACGACGGTGAGGGCATGACCTACGAACACGCCCGCCGCTATCTGTTTTCGCTGTACGCCTCGAGCAAGGAGTCGCGCAGCGATCAGGTCGGCAAGTTCGGCGTCGGGTTTTGGTCGATTCTGCGGTTTGAGCCGCAACGGATCATCATCGCCTCGGCCCCACAGGGTGCCGACCCGTGGCAGATCACGCTCGAGGGGTCGCTGGACCAGGCGGCGTTGTCCAGACCCGACCTGCGCACTGGGACACGTGTGGTCCTCGAGCGAACAACCGGTGATGGCCATCTCGCGCGACGGGTCCGTGATGCCGCCCACCAGAACTGTCGTTTTGTATGTACACGGGATGACCCCACCACGCCACTTGCCATCCGTGTCAACGGTGAAGCCATCAACGAGCCCTTCACCCTGCCCGCCCCGTCGGCTGCGTTTTCCCGCGGACATGTCCGCGGCGTGATCGGCCTCGGTACCCAGGCGAGGGTCGAGTTGTTTTCCCGTGGTTTGCGGGTGCGGTCCGCATCTTCGCTCGGCGAGTTTTTGTCGGCCAGTGGGCGTCACACCAATCGCAGTCGGGTGCAATTTACCGAATTGCCCGATCGTCTGGCACCCCAGGCACTTCTCGAAAGTGATGCCCTCGAACTGCTGCTGTCGCGTTCGGACGCCCGCGAAGATCGGACGTTGCGACGGCTTATCACCCTCGCCCAACGCGAGCTCGAACGCCTGATCACCCGACAGATCGATGCGGCGCATCCCCTGCCCCTCCCCCACCGCATCGTTTCGGGGGTCCTGCATGTTTTGCGGACCTCGCTGGCCTGGCGACTCGTTGTAGCTGCACTCATTGGTGCGACGGTTGCAGCTGCGATCGCCGTATGGCTGTGGCACGACCAGGTTCTGATACGGTTTGGTATCCACGCGCCCGCACCTGTAACGGTTGTCGCCGGACCGGCCATCCCTTCGCCGACCACGGTCGTGAGTCGCACGCCCAACTACCACGACCTCGGTCGCAGCTATCAGGGACCCCAGGTCGACGTGCTCGACAGTCAAGGAGTGGCTGTCGACCTGAGCTACGAGCCCGCCGATTCGGTCCTGCGATTTGCCGCCCTCATCATTGAGAACTTTGACGAACGCGGCCGACCCCAGGTTGCCGACCTAACCGGTGAGCTTGCGCCGTACGTCAGTACGCCGTGCCGCAACGAAACTGTATGTACATCCATCTCGCTCGAGATCGATGTCGGGGCCGGACCCATGCGGATCCCGATCCCTACCGGTCACCGCCTCGATGCCGAACGCGTCACGCTCGACGGTGCGCCGACGGTCGGGGTTTTGGCGACCTCGCTCGACGAGCCGGTTCTCCCGTTTGCGCGCGAGACCACCGGCACGCTGAAATACGTCACGGTACCTGCCGAGCCCTTGGAGCCGCCAACGCTGTATCCCCAGCGGGCCCGTCTCCCGGCCGACCTCGAAGCGCTCGCCCGCAGCCTGCGCAAGCTTCCAGAGAAGCAACGGGTCGAACGCCTGACCGAAGAGGTGCGGGACCGGGTGGCCTACAGCGTCTCGCCGGAGATCGCCCGTCAACACGGTTTGGCGCGCGACCGCGGGGCACACTTCTTCGAGCGTGCGCTCGAGATCGGTGCCGGCGATTGTGATGTCCAAAACGGCTTGTTGGTTTCGTTGCTGCAACATGCCCATATCCCCGCCCGGCTCGCGGTCGGCTATGTCGGGAACGATGGTCGACCCGCCCGCTGGCTCCACGCCTGGGTCGAGTACCGCGAGCAGTCGGGGCCCTGGGAACATGCTGATGCAAGTAAAGGCGCGGCGCCCGAGGCCTTTGCCGATCCGCCCGACGAGGAAAGTACGACTGACCTCGACTCCCCCGATGCTGGGTCGGACACCGCAAGCGTTTCAAATCGTGAAACTGATGCAGATACATTTTCATTGCTCGAACCCGCCGAAGTTGCGAGCGACACAGCCCAACCGACGCGTGTCGAGCGGACCCGTCTACCCACGTGGCTCGCCCCCGCGGCTGGTGTTGTCGGAATCGTGTTTCTCTTTGGCGGTCTGCTGCGACGACGTACGCGTCGCAGCACTCAACTCGATCAAGGTGGTGATCTGTCCCAGCTGCTGCAGGGCGCCCTGATCCAGCCCGACGCATTTCGCTCGCTGCCCGCGTTGTATCAACGGCCCCTGATACCGTTGTTGGGGGGTCGCCAGATCTCCCTCGAACGGGCACTTGGATTGGCGGCCAGCAGTGCCCTGTTTCGCACCCAATCCGTGTCGTCCCTCGCGCGCGATGCGAGGCGGGGTCACGTCGCGGTGCTCGACACCCGCAGTCCGGAGGCCAAAACAGTTGCAGATACACTGGGTGCAATCGACCTTGACCACTGGGACACGTTGCTGACGTCCGGTCGGACAACTCCCCTCCTCGACGATGTCAACGCCGCGTTCGCGCGGGTGGGAGAGCGCTGGATTGTGCAGGAGACCACCGGACTATCAACCTCGCTCAAGAGTCTCGACCTCGGGCCACTTCGTCTGCGAAAATCGCCGCTGCGAGGGGCCCGAGTGATCATGCTCGACCGCACCCATCCCTGCCTCGTCGAAGCGACCAGCGTACACGGTACAAGGCCTTCTCTCGCTGTCCTGCGCATGTTGGATATGTTGACCAAACGCCTCGATATGGCGGTCGATCGACGGTCCGAGCTATTGGGTGCATGTGCACAAAATGCGATTCGGGAGACAGCGTGAGCGCCGGTCGTTTCTCCCAGCCACTCGCGCTCGACGTCGATGAACTGTTGACGATCGATGTCGATGCCGAGCTGCGCAAGCTCGCAGTTGCTCAGTTTCAAGGTCCCTGGCAGCTGCCCACGGAGTTTGTTCGTCGCAGTCTGGCCGCGGGCGCCAACCGGGTCGATGTCCGCTTGGCCCGCGCACGCTTTGAAGTGACCGACGACGGGGCACCCCTTTCCTACGACACCCTCGAGCATTTGGCGACGCTGCTCGATAGCCGCGCCGAGGCATCGCGCCGGCACACGGCCCTACTCGCACTCGAATCGCTCAACGCCCCCTCGTTGTTAGCCCTCGGCGGATTGTCGGCGGCACGGATCCATGTCGCTTCTGCGGGACACTGCCTCGATGTCACATCGGCGGGTGTGTCGCTCCAAAGTCGGAAACCCACGGCGACCACCCATGTGCGCGCACAGGAGCTCAAACTCGATCCCCGCCGTGCCCGCGAGTGGCTGGTCGACAAGTGTCGGTTCTCGTCCAAAAAAGTGTATCTACATGGCGAGCCGATCCCCTCGGGGTTTGATGACTACCTGGCGACACGGTCCCTACATACCCAGGATCCGCGGTGGCAAGCACATCGGGAGATCAATGCGCATGCACTAACTGGAACCATCTGTCTGCCGCGGATTGGGGACGGTACCCGGGTTGTGCTGTTGCGCCACGGGGTTGTCGCGACCCATGTCAGCATTCAAAATGCACCGTGTTTTGAGGCGATCGTCGATGTCGGGCCTGCCCTCACCGGTCCGACCACAGCGGAAACCCTGCGGGCTGCGCTGCGCGAATGGCTCGAGCCGCTGAACGATCAGGCCGTCGAACTGTTGCACAAAGTCGTGTCGAGCATCGACCGCGGGGGTCCTCGGGTACAAGAACGCATCCTCACGCTTCTGCTGCTCGCTGCCCGGCGCCGCAAAGCCCTCGAGCGCCTCAGTGAAATCCCGTGTATCCCCTGTCTCGAATCGGATGCAACCACCCGCACACGGGTGAGCCTCGCAGAACTCAACGATCAAGCGCGTCGCACCCGTGCGCCGCTACTCGCCCTATTTCCCGAACAGAACCCCGGCGACTTTGCACTCGCAGGCAGTCGGGTTTTGGTAATCGATGTGGCTACACGTGGTGTGTTGAGCGAGTTACTCAAAATTCAGTTTCGCACCCCCGCGCCGCGGCGAGATACGCGACGTCTCGGCAACCGCATTCGGGCAGCCATCGGTCATGTGTTGGGTGCGAGTTGGTTGCACCGGGCAAAACGACCGATTCCAGACGACCAGCTGACCCGCAGCGAGGGGAATTTCCTTTCGGGGTTGCGGGCGATCGCCACGGAGGTCGCAACGGGTGCGGGGCGCGGGTGTCCGACGGAGATTTCGCTGTGTGAAGGCGATGGACCTCCGACGCGCTCCGGAACTGCGCCCGGGCATCTGTGGCTTCCCCGCAACAACCCGGATGTTCGCGCGTGTATACATGTGCATGCAAATAAGGGCGACGCTTGGCTCTACGTCGCCGCACTCGCTCTCCTCGGAGGACAGGGCTTACCGTCGAGGAGTGCACGCGCAACTTGGCTGCGCAATTGGGAATCGTCAACGCAATGATTTCAGAAGTTGCCGACGACCTTCGTCGGAGACTCGTCACCAAGTTCCAGCTGCGGTACCCATGAGCCTAGATTTTGAGGTTAGAATATATGAATATACATAAAATGTGACGTGCTGCGGGATTGTTCTGGTACCGTGGGTGTCGTGGAGCCCGAGCCGATTTCCGCGGTCGACGACCCGAGACTCGCACCGTTTCGCAACCTGCAGCGCCAGCGAGGCGAGCGGTTGTTTGTGGTGGAGAGTGCATTTGCGGTCCACCGTCTGCTCGCCAGTGGCTGGCCGGTGGTGTCGGTCGTGGCGACTCCTTCGCGCTGGCCGGAACTCGCCGAGGCCGTCACCCCTCCGACGCTTGGGTTTGTCGCGTCGCGAACCGTCCTGCGCGAGGTTGTCGGGTTCGACTTTCACCGCGGTGTGTTGGCAGCGGCAGTGCGTCCGCAGTGGTCAGCACCCGATTGGACGGCTCTGTGTGCGACGGAGCGTTCAACGGTGTTGGCCGTCAATGGCGTCACCGACCCGGCCAACTTGGGTTCGCTCATCCGCAGCGCGCGGGCCCTCGGGTGCGACCACGTCATCCTCGATGCCCAGTGCGGTGATCCGCTGAGTCGCCGGGCGATCCGGGGAAGCATGGGGCACGTGTTTTCACAGGCGATCTCGCGGGTGACCGATCTGCAAACCGAGCTGACGGACTCGCAACGATTCGGCGCCAAGTGGTGGGCGAGTACTCCGGCTGCCTCGGCGCACGACCTCCGACAGGTCGCCACACACCGACCATCGCACTGTGTATTGGCGGTCGGTCACGAAGGATTTGGCCTCGATCCGCAACTGCTCCAAGCCGCCGACCTTCAGGTTACGATTTCGATGCGCGACGCAGTCGATTCGCTCGGAGTCGCAGCAGCGACCGCGGCGATGTTGTACGCGCTCAGCCAGGGAAGATCGACGCACGACCGTGGGTAGGAGTCCAATGGAGAGGTACCTGTCTCGTTGAGGTGCGAGCTCATACGATCGTTTCGCTTCGGGCGTTGAGGCGCGTTCTCTCGATCCGAGCTTGTTCGCGTCGTGTTTGCGCGTCTCGAAAAATCGGGGAGCCTGTTCGCCCGCTGCTCGTCCCGACCGGGCGAACGTGGATCCCGCGGCTTGCAAGTGCACGTTTTCCCGTTGGTCGTTCCGACCGCGAACCGAGGTGTTTCAAAATATATAATAATTTCAAATTTTTGAGGTCATGCAGTGGCAGCGTGGACCCGCCCACCGAGATTGCTCGCCCGCGCGCCAAAAACCTCAGCAGGCCCGAGAAGTCGTTGAACCATGCGTTGTAAGCTGTGGGCTGTCGGGACGATCGATGTACATCCGACGAGCGGAGGCAACCGAATGGACGTAACAGTCAGCGCAACCCTGGGGATTTTGTTTCTCGTCATCGGGTCGGCGGCAGTCTTCCTCATGTACCACCTGTGGGGGTACCCGTTTGACAAGGCGACGCGAACCAGCGCAGCGCCGCCGAGTTTGATGCGTCTACATCGAATTCTCGGCTGGATCTACCTGCTGATCTACCTCGTCATGATGTACGAAATGGTTCCGCGGCTGTGGAACTACCAGGTCGAGTTTCCCCCGCGAACCGTCGCCCACCTGTGTCTCGGGATGAGTATCGGGATCGTGTTGCTGGTCAAGGTCTCGATTCTGAGGTTCTTTCGCCACCTCGAGGAATGGATGCCGGTGTTGGGTACCCTGCTGCTGGGGTTCACCATTTTGCTGTCCGGGCTGTCGATCCCATTTGCGTTCCGTGAATATGCACTTGCCAACCAGACCGACGGCGGTAGCGCCTACAGTCAGGAGAACCTCGAGCGCCTCGCCCGGTTGCTCCCCGAGGCCGGCTTCCCCGACGCGGCTCCGCTCGACGAGTTGGCCAATCCCCGCACGCTCAAGGCCGGTCGTCAGGTGCTCGTGCGCAAGTGCGTCGTCTGTCACGACCTCAAAACCATTCTTGTACGTCCGCGTGGGCCCCAAGCCTGGTACCGAACGGTGGTGCGGATGGCCGAGAAGCCGAGCTTTGCCAGCCCGATCACCCGCGAGGAGCAATGGGCCTCGGCCGCCTACCTCATCGCCATCAGCGGCGACCTGCAAAAGTCGGCCAAGAAAGCGCGGGTCGAAAAACTCGAACAACAAAAGACGCAAAAAGCCCTGGCGAATATGGGCACGACCGACGCCAAACCCGAGTTTGACGAGGCGGCGGCCAAGAAGGCCTATGAGGCGACCTGCTCAGCCTGTCACGAACTCGCCGATGTCGATGCGAGCCCGCCAAAAACCGCCGAGGATGTCGATTCCCTGATCGCCCGGATGATCGAGGACAATGGTATGGAGGCCTCCAAGGACGACCTGACCAAGACCAAGTGGTACATGGTCAAAAAGTTCGTCAAGGGCGGATCCTGAACCGAACAAAAGTTGCGCATACACGCGTAAAATTAGGCCACGGACGGGTTGCTGTCCGTGGCTTGATTTTTGGCTCAACGCGCGAGATATGGGTAGCTCTGCAACAGGCCCATCGCCCACTGCTGGCCTAGGGTGGTCGACGAGTCGCCGAGGTGACGGTCGCGTAACAACTTGATGATTGTATCGACATCGTAGTGCATGGCCGCCAGGACATCTTCGCAGGTCGCCCCGAGATGGATCTCAAAATGGAGTTTGTCGCTCAGCTCGATGCGATCGCTGTGGGCGAGGAGGAGATCCTCGTCGGGGTCGCGCAGGACCACTTCGTGACATTCGCCAAACAGGTTGTGGACATTCGCCAAACTATCTTGATAGGCACCCACCATAAAAAATCCGAGGTAATAACGCTCGCCTTTGCTGCGATTGTCATGGAGCGGGAGGTTCGGAAGGTTGTCCTCGGGGTGGGCAAATGTTTTGACACAACCGTCGCTGTCACAGGTGATATCGACGATCGTCGCGTGGACGGTCGGACGCTCGTTGTGCCGAGAGAGCGGCGCAGCCGGAAACACATGCTGAATACTCCAGGTATCGGGCAGCGACTGAAAAATCGAAAAGTTCGCGAGATATTTGCGCTGGGCTCGAGTGAGGTACTCGACAATCTCCTCGGGCTTTTGCGGCATCGCCTCAATGATTTTTTGACACCGGTTGCGGATCCGTAGAAACAACCCTTCGGCCGCCGCACGATCCTCGATGCTCAGGTACCCGCGCGAGAACAGGTGGAGACATTCGTCGCGGTCGTCGATCGCATCGTGGAAGTACTCTTCGACATTCTTGGTATTGATCGTGGCGAGGTTCTCCCGCAATTGTGCGACGAGCCGATGTTCGTCTGCCCGCGGTTCGGCGAGCGGTAGAAGTTCACCCTGAACCTCCCGCAGATCGGCGATCATCACCGCGTGGTTGGCGACCACGACCCGCCCGCTTTCGGTGATAATCCAAGGATGGTCGACACCCGTTTCGTTGCACAACTCCGTCACCTCGAACACGACCTGCGATGCGTATTCTTCGAGCGAATAGTTGACCGACGATGGGTAGGAGGTGCGACTGCCGTCGTAGTCCACACCGATGCCGCCACCTAGGTCGAGCAGTCCGAGGTTGGGACAGTACTTGCACATTGCCGCATAGATCCGGGTGGCCTCGCGGACAGCCTGTTTGATCCGCTTGATCTGGGTGATTTGCGACCCGATGTGAAAGTGGAGCAGGGTCAGGTTGCCGACCAACTCGGCGGCGTCGAGGGCACGAACAACTTCTAAAAGTTCGCCGGTGATCAGGCCGAACTTCGACCCCTCGCCGCCGGAACTCTGCCAGCGCCCACTCCCCTTTGTGTAGAGTTTGGCCCGCATCCCGAGCTCGGGAACGCTTCGCCAATCGTGTTCGGTAAACACATCGACGTAGCGCTGAACCTCGCGCACGCTCTCGAGGACCAACACAACCCGGTGACCGAGTTCGGCGGCGTGAAAGGCCATCCGAATAAATTCCCGATCTTTGTAGCCGTTGCAGATCAGCGGAATCCCTTCGACCACAGGCTGGGCCATCGCCAACAACAGTTCCGGCTTGCTGCCGGCCTCGAGGCCGTAGTGGTATTGTTTGCGGACGCGACAGACAGTGTCGACGACCGAGCGCCGCTGGTTGACCTTGAGGGGAAAGACGCCCACATGCCCGCCGCGGAATTCGTTGGTCGTACAAGCAGTTTGAAAGGCTTCGCAGATCCGCTGCAACTGCCGCTCGATCATGGTCGGAAACCGGACGACGTAGGGGCTGCGGATACCCCGGTTCTCCAGTGCAGTCGAGAGTTCATGGAGGTCGACCGACGGAAAACGAGGTGACCGAAAGCACAGGTGACCATCGGCGTTGGCGTGGAGAAAGTCCTTGCCCCAACGCCCGACGCCGTAGCGCTTAAACGAGTTCTGAATGCTCCCTTTGACCTTCCGCTTCGAATCGTTTGCCGCTTCTTGGCTCACCGTATCCGGGCTGTTGCTGGACTTCGCTGCAGTCGTCATGCAGGCCGATAGTAGTGGGGTGCATCAGCGGTCTCGTTTGTCGGTTCGTATCCATTCGCGTGGGGTTCCACACTGTGATGCAATTTCGTTGTACAACAAACAAGTTTCGAATTGTCACCGCATGTCGGCGAGTTCGCTCCGCAATTTCTCGAGTGCGTACCGCATCCGACTTTTGACCGTGTTCTCCGGGGCTCCCACCGCACGCCCAATTTGCTTGAACGAAAGCCCACCGATCTGGCGCATCAAAAACACTTCACGCTGGTCGTCGGGAAGCTTGGCGACCGCGTCGGCGACCCGGCTTTGGATCCGTGGACCTTCGGCCGCATCGTCGGTCCCAACTTGGTCGGCCGCCGTCTGGTCGAGCATCGAGACCCCACCCTCCTGATCCCGACGCCCACGCGGTGCATCGAGGGAGACGGTTCGGCGAAACTTCTGCCGTCGGCTTTCGTCGACACAGAGGTTGCGAGCAATGGTGTAGACCCAGGTCGTGAACTTGGCGGTTTGCTGGTAGCGGGCACGCGATCGAACCACCCGAAAAAACACCTCTTGCAACAGTTCCTCGGCGCGACTGCGGTTTTGCACGCTGCGCAAGAGAAAGTTGAACAGGCCCCGGCGGTGGCGAACGACGAGCGGCTCAAATGCCCGGGAATCTCCCTCCCGGAATGCGAGCATCAATTCTTCATCGCTGCGCGTGTCCTCCACTCCCGCATGAGTTTGCGTCGGGACACTTGCGGGTGGCAAGCACTCGGTCCTTCTCGGGAATTCGCGCTTTCTACGCGAGAATCCACCAGTTTGAATTGGCGATCATCCGACCCAACGCGTGCGCGGGCGCGGCTGTTCGACGGGACACCACATCAAACTGCGCCCACCGTGGACCGCCGCCTCGAGGGTCGCGCCACACCCCGGGCACGACTCTCCCGCGCGGCCGTAGATCCGCAGGTCGTCTTGGTTGCGCCCAACTTCTCCGACGACGTTGCGAAAATCCTTGAGCGTCGTACCTCCGTTTTCGATGCCGGCTGTCAGCACATCGACCAGCGCTGCCGCGAGCCGGGAATAGGCGCCTGCACGCAACCGCCGGGCGGCGACCAACGGATAGATCCGCGCCCGGTACAACGCTTCGATCGCGTAGATGTTGCCGATCCCCGCGACCGCGTGCTGATCGAGCAATGCGTCGCGGATCACCCGCTTGCTGCTGCCGATTCGCCGGCGCAAGACCTCGCCGTCAAACCCGGGGTCGAGTGGCTCGGGACCGAGGTTTCCGACCGGTGGGGAGTTCAGGATGGCCTCGAGCGCATCGACCCGAACGCCGCCAAACCGCCGTGGATCGACAAACCGCAGTTCCTGTCCGCTGGTAAACCTGACCGCGACATGGGTGTGTTTGGCCTGTGGGTCACCGGTTGCGACCACCCCGCATCGGCCACTCATCCCGAGGTGGATCAACAGCCCGAGTGCCTCGCCAGACCGACCCGCAAACTCCCAGATCAGATATTTCCCCCGCCGGCCGACTTCGCCAGGAGTCGCTCCAACCAACTTCAAAAGACCTTCGCGTCGCCAGTGGGCACCGGTCCGCAACTTGAGGGGACTGCGGTAGATTTCGAGGACAGGCGACGTCAGTCCAGCCGCAGCAATGCCCCGGCGCACGGTTTCGACTTCAGGCAATTCCGGCATTTTTTAAGATCGCGGGGCAGTTTACTTGTAGGGCAAAGGGTTCGGGCCGCGACAGGCTGTCGCGGTCGGCACTTGGGTTCTTTGCGTTCGAGGTTGGATCAAATGATGTATAGGCATTGAATGGCGGACAAGCGACGGAGACGTACGCCTCGCCCAGACCTCGAAGGCGCGTGAACCTAAGTACCAGCCTCAATAGGCAGTCGACCGAATCCTTGCCAGACCTCGAAGACGCGAGAACCCAAGTGCCGGAAACCAAGTGTCGGCCTCGATGGCCTGTCGCCCGAATCCTTGCCCAGAACTCGAAGGCGCTCGATGCCCGGGCTCGACGGTACGAACCGCGGCCCGAATCCCTTGTCCTACGAGTACAACTCGCTGCGATCCTAAAAATTCTCCCTTGCTCGTTGCAAACTTGCAAATGCCTCGCAAGACAATTTTTCTGGGCGGAGCGTCGGGTCGATCCCGGCGGTCGCACACCACTGTCGGATCTCGTCAGCGCTCGCCAGTGGCGCTAGGCAGTTGGTCAACATCTTGCGCCGGCGTTGAAAGGCGGTTCGCACGAGCACGCGAAATCCCTCGGGATCGCCGACATGGCCACGCGGTTGCGGCAACGGGTCGAGGCGAATCACTGCGGAATCGACTCGCGGCGCTGGCACAAAACACCCACGAGGTGCCTCGCACACCAGATTGATCGCCCGCCGGTGGGACAGCAACACCGTCGCGCCACCGTACTTTCGCGAGCCTGGGTCCGCACACAATCGGTCGGCCACCTCTTTTTGCACCATGACAATCCATGGCCCCGTCACCGTGTGATAGTTGAGCAGCGCAAACAACAGCGGTCCGGTGATCTGGTACGGAAGATTGCCGACGATTACGGGTTGTGCCGACAGACCCTCTGCCGCAGCGTCGTAGGCAAACCGCACCGCATCCGCCTCGAACAGTTGCAGCTGCGGCATTTGCTCAAACTCGCGGCGCAAAACCTCGCACAGATCGCGGTCGCGTTCGATCGCCCAAACGTCCGCACCCGTTGCCAGCAACGCGGCAGTCAGTGTGCCCAAGCCCGCCCCGATCTCGACCACGCGCAGACCGGGACCTGCTCCACTCGCGGCGACAATTTCCCGCAAAACCTCGGGCGAGCGCAGGAAGTTTTGCCCCCAGCTGTGGCGGGCGCGGATGCCATGGCGGCGCAATACCGTCTCGGGAGACTCAACCATCGCTAGCGTTCCTGCGCTTCTTGGGCGCGTAGAAGTTGTATTTGCACTGATATTTCCCGTGGCGAATCGACGACGCCTGCAATCTCAGGGCATCTACAAGTTTAGCCACCTGATTCCCCTACCCCGACTTGGTCGAGTGAGCGGCTGGTGTCGACGTCGACCCGCGGCGGGCGTCCGACTGCGATTCGGTGGGCTGCCGCGGCGCCGATCATTGCTGCATTGTCACCGCAGTAGCGCAGTTGCGGGACCCGTGTGCGGATCCCTTTGGCCTCTGCCTTCTCGGTGAGTTGTGCGCGTAACCCTCGGTTGGCCGAAACCCCGCCGACGACGTGCAGGACGGATGCAGAAACTTTTGCACATGCACGTAATGCCTTGACCACCAAAACCTCGACCACCGCCGCTTGGAAACTCGCGCAAATATCCGCCAGGGCCGCGCGCGACTGCGGTTGGCCTTCGCGTTCGAGGGTCACCAAGACAGCAGTTTTTAGGCCCGAAAATGAGAACTCCAGGTTGTCGCGGCGGGCCATCATCGCGCGTGGAAAGCTGTGCGCCGAAGGATTCCCCTCCGTGGCCAAGCGGTCGATCACTGGCCCCCCTGGGTAACCGAGTCCCAGCATTTTCGCGACCTTGTCGTAGGCTTCGCCGGCGGCATCGTCCCGCGTTGCGCCGAGCAGGCGATAGTCCTCAAACCCGGCGACGTGGACGAGTTCGGTGTGCCCGCCGGATACCAACAGGGCCACATGGGGCTCAAACGCCGTCGCTTCGCAGTGCTCATCGCCCAAGAATGGCGAAAACACGTGCCCTTCCATGTGATGGATTCCGTGTAACGGTAGCCCGGTCGCCGCCGCCAACCCACGGGCCATTTGCACACCGACCAGCAGTGCGCCGGCCAAACCGGGCCCGTCGGTTACCGCCAGCCCGTCGAGTTGTGCGAGGGTCGTACCCGATTGTTCGAGCGCTTGTTCGACAACCGGGACCACTGCACCGAGGTGATGACGACTGGCCAATTCGGGCACCACACCGCCAAAACGCGAGTGGATTTCGACCTGCGACGCGACCACAGAAGATTGTACATACAATCCTGAAACGACTGCACAGGCCGTCTCGTCACAGGAGGATTCAATCGCAAGCACGGTTGGTGTCTGCGCAGGCACGGATCGTTGGACTACCGCGGCTGCTCGTCGACTTCAATCATCACCACACGTGTGGAATGGCACTCGTCATATCTCAATTTGAGGATCGATAGCGCAAAATTCGGGCGCATTTATAAACTACCGGAAACGTGGGCTAGGGGGTCGGCGGCTGTTATTGTGCGTGCGATGGCGGAAGAGCGATTCGCCCAAAAGCCCCGCCCGGACTCACCAAGTTCTGGTCACAACCGCCAGATGCTCGTAGTCACGGACTGTGCATCGAAGAGCGTCCCCTGGTCCGTTTCTGCGATCATGCGTTCCGAACTCAGTGAGAAGCCTGGAGCTCGCGAGTCCGTACAAGAACTGTCCACAGGAACACATGAAAAAAACCGTGGGTGGCAAGCGGAACCGACCCTGCGGGGAAGCCCTGCGACGATGGTTCTTCTCTTCGTGTGTGCGACCTACTTCGCCGCTGAGCTCATGTTTGTTTGGAAGCTCGCCGAGGACCCGACTCGAGCACTCCTCGATTCGTACTGGATTCTCGATCCGGCCTTGCTGACCACCGTCGGTGCCCTCGATCTCACCCGGGTTTGGATCGAGCAAGAGTGGTGGCGGTTGTTGACGACTAGCTTCATGCACGGCTCGTGGATTCATCTTGTTTTGAACCTCACCGCGCTGGCTTCGATCGGACCGTGGATCGAGCGTGTTTGGGGAGCGCGAGGTCTCCTAACAGTTTTTGTGATGAGTGCCTTGGCCGGTGCCCTCGCGTCATGTGCGTGGGCGGAAGCCCGTTATGTCGTCGGTGCATCGGCAGGCATTCTCGGCCTCGCTGCACTCTTGTGGATTGCGCGGTTATGGGGACCCGTCATGGTTCGCATCGAACTCGAACCGATTCTCGCCAATCGTCTGGGTTGGATGCTCGGAGCGATCATCCTGCTCGGTTTTTACATCCCGGCCATTGCCCAGGCCGGGCATATCGGTGGCCTCGTTGCAGGTGGGCTCGCCGCACTGATGTACCTGCATCCACAGCATTACCGACTTCCGGCCTCTGTCGGTTCGCTGGCCATGGCCGGTGTGTTGCTCGCCGCAACGCTACAGCCAGAGGGTCGTCCGAACTATCCGTTCTTTGTCGGTTTTCGCCTGATCGAGCAGGGTGATGTGGATCGTTCCCTCCCCTATCTCGAGGACGCCTTGGAGAGCAGGCCCGATGACGCGATTTTGCAGAATGCAATCGCCTACCAGTTTGCCCTGCTCGGCGTCGAACTCGAACGAGCGGAGCAACTCGTTACCCGCGCACTCGCGCAAGATCCGGAGTCACCAGATTTTCTCGATACGCTCGGCTGGATACGCTGCAAGCAGGGACGAACAGAGGAAGGACTTAAGCAAATTCAGAAAGCACGCAAGATGCTCGACACACCCAACGACGAGATCGAGGAACACGTCGAGACCTGCGCCGAAGTTGGGCCCGATGGTTCCACGTGAAACGTGCTCGAAGGATGCTCGGGTGGTGACAGTCGCGGTCAACTCGAGGACCCCAGTCAGCCTAGCGTCGGTCAGCCTTGGAGTTTTAGTTCAATTCGAGTTACCCGGCGGAGTAGTCGATGGAGTCGGTCAGCCGTTCAACTGAGCCGATCTCGTCCACTGGGGTTGTCGTCGGTTAACTCGGGTTGCCTGGGTTTGGCCACTCGATCAAATGGATCTGCTGCCGACTCGAGAAGCTTGGAGTAGTCGAACTGGGTGACTTGGCCACTCGATCAAATGGATCTGCTGCCGACTCGAGAAGGTTGGAGTAGTCGAACTGGGTGACTTGGCCACTCGATCAAATGAATTTGCTGTCGACTCGAGAAGCTTGGAGTAGCCCGTTTACCAGTCCAACTGGGTGACCTGTCGACGGGTAGCGAGTTGTGCACGACAGAGAGTTCGCGGGTTATCCACCTACGTTCGAGTCGCGTGTTTACCAGTCCAACTGGGTGACTCGGGAGTAGCGAGTTGTGCACGACAGAGAGTTCACGGGTTATCCACCTACGTTCAAGTCGCGCGTTTACCGGTCCATCTGGGTGACCTGTCGACTCTGCACAGAGGTTTTGCGGGTTTTCCGCCTACGTTCGAGTCGCGCGTTTGCCAGTCCAACTGACCTGTCGACTCTGCACGACAGAGACTTCACGGGATCCGCCTAAGTTAGTTTGAGTGGCGCGATTACTGAATTTGCTGTCGACCCGAGAACGCAGTGAGGTACTCGGACGCATGCTCGAGATTTCACGGGTCTGCTGCTCATCGTGCTTGCGAGCTTCAACTCAACCATCGTTTCACGTGAAACGTTCAGCTCGGTCGCTTGTAGGCGGCACATCCCCACCCGGCTTCGACACATTTCTCGTACGGATTACCTGGTGCAGTTGCGTCTGGCGGAAGCTCCACAACAACGGTTCCGCCCGGGCGAACCAACCCCAATCCGACTTCGAGCCACTTGGCCGGCGAAAAGACAGCGCGCGCACTCGCCACATCGTAGTTTGACTCCGGGGTATCTCCACTGACGGCTTGCCATCTCGTCCCCTCGATGCGGGCTCGGACAACCCGGCTGTGGATCCCGAGTGCCCCTACTGCGATTTCCAAGAATGCTGCGCGTTTTGCTCGTGGTTCCACAAGTGTCATCTCGATCTGCGGAGCACATGCCATGATCACAAGCCCGGGCATTCCTCCCCCACTTCCGACATCCAACCACTGGAGTCCGGCAAGTTCGTGGTGCTTGGCGACGAGCCGCAATACAACCCTCGCCTCTGCGATGTGCCGGTCGAGGTTAGAACTATCGAGGTCACTGGTTAAGTTCATCACGCGACCGTAGCGCTGCCAAAGTTGCTTGAGCTGGTCCAACCTTCGGCGAACATCTGCGGAATGTGGATCGGGCAAGGTCACATCACTCTTCCGGTGTTTTCCTCGAACTCTTTCGCAAAAGCAAGCATCCTCCCGGCGTGCACGGCACCCTCCTCGAGCAGCGAATCGAGCATCAACTCGCCAGCGAGCGAGCGCAAAATCTCGTCCGGCAACTTCCCGCGATCGCAGATCATCAGGGAACGACGTACCTCCTCAACGGACGCCGGGTCGTCGGTTTTTGTAGCAACGATTATCTCGGACTCGGTCTGCGTTTGTCACAGGTCCAAGCCGTTCCGGGTGCGACCGCGTCGCGGCTGATCTGCGGTGACCATCCAAGTCACCGCGAGCTCGAACATCGACTCGCCGAGGTTGTTGGCTACCCGGATGCCGTCCTGTTCCCGTCGGGTTTTCAGCTCAACTCGAGTGTGCCGGCTTGCCTGGTCGCTGCGAACGATCAGGTGTTTAGCGACCGTCTCAACCACGCGAGTCTCATCGACGGGCTTCGACTGACCAAAGCTGACAAGACGATCTTGCGCCATCGGCAACCCCCGCCGGCGCCCCATCCAAAAACGCTTTGCTGGTGGTTCACCGAATCGTTTTTCTCGATGGACGGCGACACGGTTCTGCCCAACTATGTGTATCAGCATGTTGCGCAAGGTGGCTTGGTGTACCTCGACGAGGCCCATAGTTTGGGGTTGTACGAGAAACATCTAACATTTAGCGGGCACCACAATGTCTGTCCCACCCTGTTGGTTGGGACCTGTGGGAAGGCCCTCGGATGCGCCGGGGCATTTGTTGCGAGTAGTCGTCTCATCTGCCAATGGATCCGGACCCATGCCCGAGGGATGGTGTTTAGCACCGGAGTGTCTCCGCATTTGATCGCCGCGATTCAGTGTGCACTCGACCTTGTGCTCGGGTGCGAGGGTCAAAAACGCCGTGCGCAGCTTCGAGAAAATCTACATCGGCTCTCCCGTGGATTGGGGATTGAGCCCCGTGTTACGCCGATCATCCCATTGATTGTCGGTAGCAACGAGGATGCACTGACGCTGAGCCGGGCCCTGAGCGACCGCGGTTTTCACGTGCAAGCGATTCGGCCGCCGACTGTGCCCCACGGTGCGAGTCGACTGCGGCTCACGATCTCAGCGAGCCATCTCCCCGAACAAATTGATGCACTTACAAAGAATATTCGGGAACTATTTGGCGCGCGTAAGTTACCCATTTGTACGCGAGTTGATCGTGAACGTGTTCAACGTTCCTGCGAGGGCGATGTGCACAGGTAATGCATTCTTTTATGGAGCCGCCGGTGGGGCACTCGCCGGTGCCCGGTTGATGAGCGCATCGAACGTCAGGTTAAACCCGGCGAGGAAGCTGACCTGCACCCGGTCCTCGTTGAGTTCCTCGCGCATGGTTGTCCTCAAAATTCGCGGACCGATCATCAGGCCTCCCCACAGCTCGATTCCCAAGCGTCCGGTGAGATGGGTCCGCAGACCTGTACTCAGCAATCCCGCGTGGTTACCCATCACCACGGTCGACATGCGCTCATCTTGAAATGGCGCTCGGTAGAGATTGCTGCCAAATGCTCCTAACAACAGATACTCGCCGCGGGCAAATAGGTACCGGTGGTAGACCCCGATGCCGATGCCTGTTCCTCCGGCGCCGGAATAGGCACCCTCTGTGCGGGCTGTGTTGCCGACGATGAGTCCACGAAGATGTACATACAGTAATTTGCGTAGACGGACACGGGCCTCGAGGTTGGCTCCGAGCCCGAGGAAGTAGCCGTTGTTTTCGCAGTAGTAGGTCGGCCCGTTTGCCCGGCAGTCCTCCTCGCTGGCGATTGTTGGGCCGATCAACGGCCCGCCGGCAATCACCAAACGCGGATATGGGTCGAGCGGCTCACGCGCGTCGGCCTGCGCACTACTCGTGAGTGCCACGAGTCCGATCACACGGCAGGCGACCCGAATTCTTTGGGTGCGGACACGACCTCGAACCATGTCAAGATGGTGCCCGCTTCGGCGCACAAATGCCAGTACGACTTTGGACATGTCTTTTTCGACATATCCTCAGGGACGAAATCGGCCTGTCGGCGGCAGCGCTTCACGAACTCGTTCGCGCCACCCTGCATATCTTGTCTCGCGAGTGGCGGCGAAGTCGCGGTTTTGCGGAAAAGACCTGAACTAGCCGACAAAGAAGTCGGGCATCAACTGACTGTCCGGTACATCTGCATATACACTCAAGTCTTCGACCCCTGCCCCGCGCAGAACGTCGTCGTCGATAAAAAAGTTGCCGGTCGTCGTCTTGGCATCGCTGGTCAAAATTACATGGGCCGCATCGGACATAATGCTCGGCTTGCGACAGCGTGAATAGGCCTCCTTACCACCTAGGAGGTTCATGACGGCCGCGGTTGCGATCGCCGTGCGGGGCCACAGTGCGTTGACAGCCAGCCCTTCGTGGCGAAATTCCGCCGCCATTCCGAGCACACACAGACTCATGCCGTACTTGGCCATGGTGTAGGCTACGTGGTTCTGAAACCATTTTTCATGCATATTCAACGGCGGTGAGATGTTGAGGATATGCGGATTTTCGGCCTTGAGTAGATGGGGAATGCAGGCTTGGGAACAGGCGAAGGTTCCGCGGGCGTTGACCTGGTTCATCAAGTCATAGCGCTTGAGTGTCGTTTGCAGGGTCCCTGTCAGGGAAATTGCACTGGCGTTGTTGACCAAAATATCGATCCCGCCGAATGTCTCCACCGCCTTGGCCACGGCTGCGGCGATCTGCTCGCCATGGCGAATGTCGACGACCAATGGCAACGCTTTGCCACCGGCCTGTTCAATTTCTTCGGCCGCTGTGTAGATCGTTCCCGGCAGCCGCGGATGTGGCTCGGCCGTCTTGGCTGCGATCACGATGTTGGCACCGTCGGCGGCGGCGCGCAGCGCGATTGCTTTGCCGATCCCGCGACTGGCACCTGAGATGAAGAGCGTTTTTCCCTGAAGACTTGCCATCGCCCCGTTTGTATCAGTCAGGCCACCCTCACGCCATGGTCAAACGACTCGCCGAATCGAGCACCCTCCCGTGCTTCGTCGGCCGGATCTCAGATCGATCACCACGATTTCGCGCGAGGTGTGCAAATACATGTAAAACGCAACCGAGCCGCTTTGTTTGAAGCATGCGCCCCGTTTATTTAGATGTCCGGGCGTGCTTTCCCGTGCCACGAAATCGGGGCCCGGGTTCGTTACCTGTCTGACTCTGTATATACAACTTCTATAATCGTAAATGTCGCCTCGCCTCGGGGGCGGTGGACCTCGACCTCATCATCTTCGAATTTGCCCAACAGCGCCCGGCCCATCGGCGATCCGATGCTGATCTTGCCCGCAGTCGCGTCGACCTCGTCGGGTCCGACTAGGCGGTAGGTCTTGGTCTCGCCGTCCTCGTCTTCGAGTGTCACCCAGCAGCCAAACGTCACCTTGCTCTCGGGGTGCTTGTGCGGGGTGACGACCTTGAGTGCTTCGATGCGTTTGGCCAAAAACCGCAGCCGGCGATCGATCTCCCGCAGACGCTTTTTCCCGTAGATATAGTCGGCATTCTCGGACCGATCACCGAGCTCCGCGGCTGCCGTGACATCCCGCGTGACTTGGGGCCGCTCGACCTTCCACAAAAAATCCACCTCGTCGCGTAGCTTTTGCATCCCCTCCGGGGTGATGTAGTCGAGCTTTCCGGCCATCGGATGAGCATGGCCCGGAACGTGCGTCGCGGTCAAGCATTCGTCCGATTTATTTGCTCATACATTTTTTAACAGAAGGAAGCCAGCCGGCGATGACGGCTGGCTCCCTTTGCTTGAGCTCAAAACTCGCAGTGTCGAGGCGTTCGCGGAAACGGAATCACGTCGCGGATGTTTTCCATCCCAGTGACGTACATGACGAGGCGCTCAAATCCGAGGCCAAAGCCCGCGTGGGGGGCGGTGCCAAACCGTCGGGTGTCGAGGTACCAGCCGTATTCCTCGAACCCAAGGTCGTGCTCGCGGATGGTTGTTTCGAGGACATCCTGTCGTTCCTCGCGTTGGGAGCCGCCGATGAGCTCACCGATCTTGGGTACCAACAGGTCCATCGCCGCCACGGTTCGACCGTCGTCGTTACGACGCATGTAAAACGCTTTAATCTCGCGCGGGTAATCGACGACAAACACCGGACGGCCAACATGCTCTTCGGTCAGGTAGCGCTCGTGCTCGGCCTGCAAGTTGGCACCGAAGTGGACCGGGAACTCGAACGACTTGCCACTGTTTTCGAGGATCTTGACCGCCTCGGCGTAGGTCATGCGGACAAAATCCGAGTCGACGACATGGCGCAGGCGCTCGATCAGACCGCGGTCGATGCGTTTGTCGAAAAACTCGAGGTCCCCCGAGCTTCGCTCCAACGCGGCGCGCAACAGGTGCTTGAGAAATGCCTCCGCCAAGTCGGCGTTGTCGTCGAGGTCACACCAAGCCATCTCGGGTTCGATCATCCAAAACTCGGCGACATGGCGTGCGGTGTTTGAGTTCTCGGCACGAAACGTTGGCCCGAAGGTGTAGATGTCTGAAAGCCCCATGGCAAAGGCTTCGCCGTTGAGCTGACCCGAAACGGTTAAAAACGTGGGCTTGCCAAAGAAATCCTCGCCCGCCGGTGCCGTCGACGATTGGGGAAGGGTGGTGACGCGAAACATTTCGCCGGCACCTTCGCAGTCGGCTCCGGTGATGATCGGCGTATGCACATACACGAATTTGCGTTGGGCGAAAAACTCGTGGATCGCTTGGGCCAGCATGCTGCGCACACGAAACACAGCACCGAACGTGTTGCTGCGAACCCGCAGGTGGGCGATGCTCCGCAGGTACTCGAAGCTGTGCCGCTTTTTTTGCAGGGGAAAGCTCGCGTCGGCCCGGCCGATCACCAAGATTTCGCTCGCTTTGAGCTCGACCGACTGACCTTTGGCGGGTGAAGCCGTCAGCTCGCCGACCACTTCGACTGCGCTTCCGGTCGTCAACTTGCGCACGTCCTCGAAATTCGCCAGCTCGGGATTGACGACGACCTGCAGGTCTGCCAGGCACGAGCCGTCGTTGACCTGTAAGAAGACAACTTTTTTGCTGTCGCGCACGGTGCGAAGCCAGCCCTTGATCCGGACTCCGGTTTGCACGGGCACGAGCGCGAGAGCATCACTGATCCGAGTTCGTGGCGTTTGCATGGAGCCGTGGAGACTAGCAGGTCGTAGCTCCAACCTTTGCCACGCTGCACGCGAGGAAAGCCACAGGGTCTGAAAACGAGCGTGATTTCTCGGTCCCCGGGATTTGTTCCGAGGTGGCCGGGCTGCGAATCGGTGCGGTACCGTCGGGTATGCCCTCGTCGTCGGCCCTCATCGATCGGCTCCGCGCGGTGGTTTTTGTTGTCGCAGCGCTCTTGATTTTGCTGGCACCGATGTACCGGCAAGTGTTTGGCAAGCATTCGCTGTGGCTGCGCCCATGGATCATGTTTCACGGTACGGCCGTCAACCTCCTCGATGTCGAGTACCGCGTGCGGGATGTCGACGGGCAGGAGCGGGTGGTCGACCGCTTCGAGGTCCTGGGATATGAGCGACGGACAGCGCCGAAATGGGTCCGCCGGGTCATCAAGATCACCAAGCTCTCGCGCGAGATGTGCCGCGCCTTGGGCCCCGGGACAGACCTCCGGATCTATGCGCACAAGGCGACTGTCAACGGCTGGAAGCCGAGATTCAACGGCGAGCACAATCTGTGTCGACCGCGGAAGAAGCCACGCAGGTAGTTATAGATTTGTAAATACATGGAATTTTTAAAACACCTGCGCACCTGGGCGCTTGTCACCGAAGGCTCGACCCGCTCGAGCGCGCTGATCCGGATCTTGTTGGTCGTGTTGCTGTGGGCGCGCTGGGCCAACGAAGTGGTGTTGTTTCGCGATCTCGCCAGCGAGGATGGATTTGCCTATTTCGCGATCGGGATCAACTTCTATCTCTCGACCACCCTGATGCTCATCGGACTGTGGACGCGCTTCGCAACCCTGTGGGCGGCCGCGGTGGTCTGCACGATGGTGTTTTATTTCGGCGGCACGCTCGGACGTGAGTCGTGGGGGCATCACCACACCTATTTGCTCGCAGTATCAACGGTTTTGTGTGCATGTACACCAAGTGGGCGGTCCTACTCGCTCGACCGTTGGCTGGCCGTCCGACGGGCGCGGGAGCAGGGCAAGGACCCTCCCCCGGAGCGCGGCAACCTCTGGGGCCTTCGACTAATGACGCTCCAAGTGTGTTCGATCTATTTTTGGGGAGCCTACGACAAGACGACCGTGGCGTTTTTGTCGGGCGAGCGGATGGAGCATTACCTGATGTGGTTTTACATCGGTTCCGACCGCCCGCAGGCCGGGTGGGTGCAGATGTTGCTGATGCTGACGGCCGCGTTCACCGTTCTTCTTGAATATGCACTAAGTGTTGGCCTTTTGATCCGAAAGACCCGAGGCGTTCTGATTGTCGCCGGACTTTGCCTCCACGCACTGTTTTATGCCCTTGTACCGGTGTTCACATTTTCGGCGACGATGGCCTGTTTGTACCTCGCAGTCGTCGATGCCGATGCGGTCCATCGTGTGATCGATCAGCTACAAAGCGATGGAAAATGAATGCGTATCGTGGCTCAGAGGTCGATCGTCATTCCGAGTTTGGCCCCGACTGTGCGTGAGACCGTGGCGAGCAGTTCATCGCCGTTGCGGCTTGAGATCCACGTGGTCGATGCTTCGACGTAGTCGAAATGCCACGCTTCGGTGCCTGCTGCCATCCACACCTGCCCGGCGGCACTGTGTGCGTTGATGATAAACCGGGTGCCGTCGGCAAACGCCAAGGTGAGGACATCGCCTGCGAGGTCGACGTCGAGCCGTTCGTGTTCGAGGTCGCCGAGTTTCTCGTCGAGATATTCGAGGGCTTCGGCAGAGAGGCGGAGAAACCGTGAGCGCTCCATGGCCACTAAGCTTCGGCGCCAGTGCGGTCGGAGTCAACCCACGTGCTTACCGCATCTTGCACCCTCGCAGCGAAAACTCGGAGGGTCGGGCGAGTGACTGAGGTGCAACTTCGCCCGGTCGGTTGGTGGATGTGCACGTGCCGGTTCGGCCTGTTGTCAAACACGTGGCGTCGCGGCTGATTGGATATACACGAAGCGGGTTTGTGTACCAGCCGCCGCTTCCTCTAGATATTTGCTCATACAATTTTCGTGGTTGGACAGCCCGTTAGCGAGCACCGCATTCGAACCCTTGGATCTCGCCGTGAAAGCCGCCCATGTCGACCGTGTGCGAGGCCAACAACCGCCAGCCGAGGCTGTGGGCCCGGGCCCGGGTACGCTGCGGCAGCGGCGAGATCCACCAGAGTTTGCCGCGACTGCTTAGCACGCGATCGGCGTGGACCAAAAATTGGTCGAGTAGGGGACCGACATCGCCTCGCTGAACCCGACGGCCCATGGGTGGGTTTGTAATAATTGTAGATACATTTTGTGGCGTGATCGAACAGGCGTCGGCGGTTTGGAGCTCGGTGCGGGAGAGCAACGCTGCGCCTTCGAGGTTTTGTCCGGCCGCGGTGATTGCCGACGGTTGGATATCGGAACCGAAGAGCCGTACCCCCGGCGAGCGCAGCCCGACCTCACACAACTCGAGCGCGGAGCCGACAAATGGATCCCACACGGTACCGGTTGCCGCGTGGTCAACCGCGAGTTGTGCAAGTGCTGCGGCGAGGGTCGGGTGGGATGCCGCTGGCACGTCGGCGGTGCGGTAGTGAAAACGCGGGTCGTCGAAGCCACGTGGGACTAGCAACACGCAACGGTGGTCGGGGCGGGGATCGATCCTCGCCTCCCACAGGCAGCGCGTCGGATCGTTGGTGATACCTGGGATTTGATCGACCGCGGCCGCGAGTTCCCACAGCTCCGCCCGGCGCCGGCCCGAGCTCGCAGACTTGTCGAAGCACACCCGCAACGAGACCGGACCCTCTCGTGTGAGCCACTGTGCCGATGCAATGGCCGCGACGACTGCTTCGGCCAGCAGCCCGGGGTTTTGTTCGTGCTTCGTCCCGCGCCGACGAGTTTGGGGTTGGTCTGGCGAGGCGAGGGGCAGGGCGACGGCAAACTCGATCGCGCTGCGGACTGCAAACAGCGAGGCGAGAGGACCGTGGTATCGCAATTCGACGCGTCCCGGGCTGGTTGTGACCGTATTGGTGGACAACGGTGCACACGACGAGGCGACGAGCGGTTCGAGACCTCGCCGGCACAAGAACACAACGGTTTGCGGGGGGTTGAGCGCTGTTTGTAGGGGCGGACGGGCTGAAGCTGGCACGCGGCGGGCGAGTGTGCGTCGCAACATCAGGCGCGCGCGCTGCCAGATACGTTCGAGTTCGGAGTCTGGTGGCGGCGAGAGGGTTTCGATCCACTTCAAAGTGGGGGCATCGCCACATTTTCCAAGGGTCTCGAGGTAGGTCCGCAGATGGGCCGGACGTGTCTCCGTCTGTGCATGTGCAAGGAGAATCGGGACGACACTCGGATCGTCGAGTCGCCCGAGCGCGGCGAAGGCCTGACGCATAGCCCGGGGGTCGTCACCCGCGAGGACCGCGAGCATCGGTTCACGCAAGGTGGCTGCAAACGCCGAATTTTGACCGGCGAGACGTGCGTAGACACGGCACAGTCGCGCACGCAGGGGAGGTTGTGCCTGTTTGAGTGCCTGTACAAGTATTCTGGCACGGTGGACGATCACCTCGGGACCGACACGGGAAAACGCCTTCTCAACCCGCTTGATGGTCGGCCGATCGGCGGTTGCAAGTATCTCGATCAGGGGGCCAAGATCGCGGCGTCCTGGCGTGTACCCGGGGTCGTCGAGCTGCGCCCGCAGCCGTGCATGTGGATCACTCACCGCGGCGTTGTAGCGTTCATTGCGGGCGTGGGGAAGGTGCTCCTATCAGGTGCGGTCGCCTCGGGAGTCGAGCTCGCAGTCCGGGGAGGGACCGAGCAGGATATCGGACAGCATCGTGAGGTCCGTCAGGGAGCGGAGCTCGCGCTTGTATTGCGGGGCTTTGATGGCGACTGCCTCGGTCGCGAGTTCGGTCACAAACTCGGCGAATCGACAGTGATTTTCACGGTTTGCCGCCGCGATGGTTGCCTGGGCAAGGTTGATTGCGCGGCCGAGTGTATCCACATCGGCCCTGCTCGCCAGGGGCAGACAATCCGAAAGCGTCGCCGTGTCCATCTCTATGTATGTGCAAGGGTCCTGGGCGCCGAGAGCGAGATGTGCTTGATTGCACACGATTGCGGCGGTCTCGATCTGACGTCGGCGCAGCCCGGTGTGGAGGTAGTGTGCGTCATCGAGGTTGCCGCGCCGCGGCGATGTCACCAGCAAAAATCCGGTCGAACGGGCTCGGAGGCGAGTTGTAACGACTTCGGCGCGTCGGCGAAAACCTTCGCGTAGGGCCAGGAAAATCTGTAAAAACTCCCGCAGCTCAGTCACGAGTTGCGGGCCGATCAAGACTTGGAGGAGCCGGGCAGCAGCCGCTCCCCCGCGGGCCAACAGGCGCGAGCGTAGGCCCTCGGTGGGTGTGCGGATAAACCATTGTAGGGCCTCTTCGTCGAGGAACGTGGCCAGACGGCCCGGCGCGTCGAGGATGTCGAGGGCGTTGCGCGTCGGCGGCGTGTCGAGAATAATACGTGTATACTCACCAGAGTCGAGGGCAGCATACAGGCGTTCCATCGCCACGTACGCATGGCTTTGCCCGAACGAACGTGACATCAGGCGGTAGATCCGATTGCTTAAAATCTGTTGCCGGTGCTCGGGATCGTGGGCGATCCGATGGATCAGAGCATCATAGCTCGCCCCGGTGTCGAGCATCGCGGCAAACAGTGGCGCAGGTGTGTCGGCCTGGACTTCGATTTCGCTATCGTCGAGTCCAGCGAGGCCGAGCATCTCGGCCAGGCGTTTGGCGGGGTCGATCGTCAACACCAGGGTGCGGTGGCCGAGCCGGGCGCAGGCGAGACCAAGTGCCGCGGCGACTGTCGTTTTGCCCACGCCTCCGGGACCGACACAGACCAACAGGTCACGTTCGGAGATGAGGTCGCGCAGTGCCGGCGAGGGTTGCATAAAGATCGAGGGGTCAATCAGCGAGTGTGTTTGCAAAAACGGGCAAGCAGGGGAAAAGATGTAGAATCACTTATTTTTGGGCTTTTGTGGGTGCGTGTTGTGTGAATGTAGAATCACTCAATTTGAGTTGCGCGGAGCGCCTGGCGACCGAGTTCGAGCAGCCCTTGGCGGTCGGCTGCGACAACACCTAGTTCCACCACGTTGTGTCCGGTGGTCTGTCGCAGATGCCCGAGCGTGGACAGGGCGTCGAGGCGTGTTTGGATGCGGTGCTCGACGCCAGTCAACTTCGGCAGCAAATCTTTTGGACATGTTGTTTGGAGTTGGCGAAACAATCCTTCGAGCCGCGGAGGAAGAGCGGGGGCGGGTACGCGATTGGCAAAGATGACGTGGGGCGGGACCTCGCAGCGCTCGAGGTGGCGACACAGGTCGATGGTTTCCGAGACCGGAATGGTGCCGGGCAGCGTTACCAGGCACAGGGCCGTGCGCAGCGGATCGGCGAACAGTTCTGTGGCATCGTCGACAAGTGTGCGCAACGGTCCGGCAAGCAGCTGTCGCATGACCCGGGGGAGGTCCAAAAACATCAGGGCGTGACCGGTGGCATCGAGGTCGATGAGGATCGGTGACCAGCGTGGGCGATTGTCGGTCCGCGCACGTTCGAGTCGAGCGATGGTGTCGAGGGTGATGAGTTCACGCACAGCCGGTGCGGCGGCAAACAGACGCTGAAGCAGGCGATTTTTGCGGATACCACGCGCGAGTCGGCGAACCTTGAGTTGGGCGTAAATCGTGTCTTCGAGGGCGCGTTGAGGGTCGATGTTGAGTGCCCAGATCGGTGGATGTACAACAATTTTGGTCGGCGTCGGGCCGATCGGACCCCCAGCGAGCAGGCCCTCCATCGAGGCCCGGTGTCCGAGCTCGACGATCAGTGGGCGCAACCCCAAGGCCGCGGCCTGTAGAGCGAGCCCCGCGACGAGACTGGATTTGCCCACGCCACCTTTGCCGGTGAACAGCAACAGCCGTCGCTCGAGAAGAGGGTGCACGCCACCCGACTAGCACATGGTGTACGCGTTTGGGGTCGGCGGTTCGTGAGGGCGGTCTTGCGGCAGGTTGATCCTCCGAGTTTTCTGGAGATTCGGCCCGCGGCGAGCGCTCGGCGAAGTGTTCAGTCATCGCCGTCTCACCGACACGGCCAGGGGGAATCTGCTTGATCAGTCATCTCTATGTCCACCGCGTGACGGCCTCACCGGGAAACGGGATTGCGATCACTGGGCCTCGGCTTCACCGATCGCAACTTCCAGCCAGGCTCGAAACTCGTCGGGTTCTTGGGGCAGGTCGTCGGGCCACAGGCGCAGCGACCCATCGTGACCTGCCGACACCACCCCGCGGCCATCGGCTGTGAACGCGGCATCGACCGGGGCCTGCATGTGGCCGATGAGTTCGCGGCTTTCGAACTGCAACTCGACCGCACCATCGGGTGCGGGTTCGGAGGGCATCAGCGACCACAGGCGAAGGGTTTGATCCTGACTCACGGACACGAGGCGCGTGCCGTCGGGCGCGAGGGCGATGTGTGGGACGGAGCCTCGGTGGCCGCGGAGGCTGGTCACGGGTTCTCCCGTTTGGGTATCCCAGACCCGGATCGCAGACTCGAGGCTGGCGACGTACACAAGTCGCTTGTCGTGGCTGAGACAAATGCTGCGCACGCCGTTGCCTCCCGCGTCGATATCGATGCTGTGGCCATTTGTCAGGTCGACCACCCGCAGTTCGTGACGCAGGGTGCCGGCGGCGACCATCTGCCCGTCGTCTGAGAGGGTCAGGGCGGAGACGGTGCCTTCAAATGGTGCCAGGGTTTGGGTGTTGTCGCTGTCGCGCTGCCAGATGGTAACGACGCGCCGGCGTCCCCCGAAGGCCACGGTCTGGCCGTTGGCGGAGCTCGCCAGGGCCCGCAACGGCCGTTTTTCATGTGTAAGTACACGTGGGTTGTCGTCGCGTGGCCAGGCGATCGCCTGTCCGTCTTCGCCGATCGAGATCAAAAGATCACCGGCGAAGGTGAGGTCGCGGATGCGGTCGCGGTGTAGCGGCGGGAGACGTTGCCCACTACCGTCGTCGGTCCACAGGTAGATGGTCCCGGCAAAATCACCGGTCGCCGAGCGGCGTGTCGCAGGGTCGAGCGCGACAGCACTCAATGGATCGCTATGCCCCGGCATCGGCCGGACTTCTCGGGTGGCAAGATTGTGTAGATACACCATTCCACTGTTGTCGCCGGTCAGAAGATGCACGCCGTCGACCAGCGGCCGGGCGAACACCAGGGGGTGTTGGTTCTGGGTCAGCAACTGGTGCGAGGGTGTTTGAACATCCCAGACCCGGACGGTGTGATCAAAACTCGTCGCCGCAACGCTCTTGCCGCTGTGTGAGAACTCGATGCCGAGGGTATTATCTTGAAATTTGCGGAGGGCACGGGTGGTCCCCGAGAGGGCATCGACCAAGAACACGACTCCCGAGCCGGTGCCAGCGGCGATCCAACGCTCCCCGGAGGGCCCTTTGGCCGCGGGCGTCAAGCGGTTGAGGCGTTCGAGGGTCAGTGGCACTTGGCGCTTGCCACCGGTGGCGAGATTCAAAAACACCAGGCGGGCTCCGGCCGCGTCGTGGACAATCAGGTCGTCGTCTGCGAACACCATGGCGGAGACGGTGCTGTCGTAGGGAAGCTCGAGTGGTTGGTAACCCGAATCCCCGCGGGAAAATGCGTGGAGATGTCGGGATAAAGTTGTAGCTGCAATTTTACTGCCGTCGTGGTTGAACCGGGCGTTGGCGACGGCCTGTGGAAGTTTGACCGACCACGTCTCGCCAGTTTGCGTGTCGACGACCTCAAGTGCGCCGTCTCGACGTTCCCGCAGATACAAGCGTGCATCGTCGGTGATATCGATGAGAGGGAAGATACGTTCTTCCGGCCGGTAGAACTCAAACGAGGCGACTTCGGTGGCCGAGTGCATGTCCCAGATCCGGATCGTCTCGTCGTAGGCTAGGGTCATGATGCGGTCATCGCCGAGAAACGAGGCTCCGAAAACTTCGGACTTGTGACCGACAAGCTCCTTGGACGTTCCGGCTTGGAGGTCCCACAGACGGGGGATTTTATCCTTGCCTGCGCTCAGCAGGTAGCGGTCGTCGGGCGTCATCCGCAGCACCCAGACTTCATCGGTATGGCCGTCGAGCATCCGCAACTGGCGTCCGGTAGCGAGGTCCCACTCGCGGATGGTGGCGTCGTCGGACGCGGTAAAGATCGTGCTGTCATCGCTGCGAAACGCCACGTTTGTGGTGGTCGCCGTGTGTCCGCGCAGGACCAGCGGGAGACCCTGGGCCCGGGCATCGGCGGCGATGACCCGCGCGACGCTCCAGGCCTGAAAGTCGGGCGAAAGTTCATGCAGCAGCGTCAACACCCGGCTCGGGTCGCGTTTGACGGCGATCCTTGCCTGCTCGAGGACCAGCTGATCGGCGTGGAGATTCGCCTGTCTCCGCTGTTCGTTGGCGATGACCCGTGCCGCCTCGGCCTCGCGTCGGCCGCGTTCGGCGAGGTCGCGCTCTTGGATGATCTCAGACACGCTGACGGCACCCATCAATCCCAACAGGGTCAGTGAAATCAGCGGTGCGCGGTAGCGACGAACGAATCGTCCCAGTCGTTGAAGGGTGGTGTAATTATGTGCGCCTACAATTTTCCCGGTTTGAAATCGTCGCAGATCCTCCGCGAAATCGGCGGCGGTTCGATAGCGCTGGTCGGGATTGCGGGCCATCGCCTTGTTGACGATCGTCACCAACTCGTGGGGGAGCTTGCGCTCAATCCGGTGGAGCGGTGCGGGGGGGCCCATGGTAACTTTTGTAATTACATCGACCGAGTTCTGGCCGGTGTAGGGCGCCCGTCCGGAGAGCACGTGGTAGAGGATCGCCCCGAGGGCATAGACGTCGGCCCGCTCGTCGACCGAAACCCCGATCGCCTGTTCGGGGGGCATGTACGAGGGGGTGCCCATGACGGTACCGGTGAGCGTGAGGCCCTCCTCGGATATCTGGCTATCTTGAAGCGCGACCGGCTGGGGACTGTGTTCGCGGCGATCACCCGAGACCGAACGGGTCATGTCGGTCGTGTCGGCAGCGAGATCTTTGGCCAGCCCCCAGTCGATGACGACGGTTTCACCAAACGAGCCGACGAGAATGTTTTGCGGCTTGAGGTCGCGGTGGATGATGTGTTGACTGTGTGCATATGCAATCGCTTCGGCAACCGCGAGCACGTGGGGGAGCAGGGCGAGTCGCTGACCGATGGTTTGGGCCCGGCGAATCACCCGGGAAAACGGCTTGCCCGAGACCAACTTCATCGAGAAAAACGGGTCGCCCCCGGGCCAACAGCCGGCGTCGTAGACCGGGACAATGCCGGGATGCTGCAGCCGAGCTGTCAGCTGGACTTCGCGGACAAACCGTTCCCGACTCTCGCCGTCGCTCTGGCGCAGTTCCTTGACCGCCACCGTGCGGCCCAAGTGGGGTTCGCGGGCGCGGACGATCCGGCCGACTCCGCCCTTGGCAAAGGTGCCTAAAAACTCAAATCGCTCCCGCGGGATCTCGGGCAGCAGACTGCCGGGGCGGATGCGAAAACGGTGGGTGCCGGACGCTGCGAAGACCGTCGCTTCGAGTCGTTTGGGATCTCCCTCCGCCGTCGTGCCTTCCCGACTCGCAAGCACGGTCGCCGAGGTTCCCGTCCCACGGATACCGGGCTCGCTCGCGAGCGAGGGGTCGATATCAGGTTGTGGTTGCTCCGCCATGCCTCAGGTCGAAGTCCTCTCCGCCGAAGCCCGCGTGTTCGTCAAATGGCCATCGCAGGGCTGTTCGACCGGAGTATACGCGGTCACGGGCGGGGCGGGCCGCGCAGATGTTGTACCAACACGCACCGCGACCTGTCCCAGGGTCCAGATGTGTGCGTGACACCGATGTCCGATGCGCATCATACGGGCAGCGAGACGTCGGGTGCGCGGGCGTGCGCTGGTGGGCGGAGCCGTGGAACCTGGGATACAGATATCAGTGCATTTGCAAGCAGCTGGGAAAATCTTGCAAGTCGGCAGCGGTTACTCGCGCGTGAAATCGCTTTGATTCCCCGAACGTTTCACTCCGCTGGAGCGGTGCAGGGTGGTGCTCGCTCAACGAAGCTCCCGATTGTTTCACGTCGGTTGGACGCGACGCAACGGGTGACGCGGTACGGCAGTCTGGGCAACGTCTAGCCGTCGCCGTCGGGTCCGGACAACAGACGTTCAAATGTGCCTTCGTCCAGCGGATCCCCCTCGATGCGGGAACGACCTGATCGCGGTGAGTGAAACACCAACGGGTAGCGCACACGGTAGATTTCGAGGTCCGACTCGCCCGCGGGAATTTCGAGGGCCCAGGCCGCTTCACCGAGACAATGCAGGAAGTCGCTGTCGTCGTGGCTGAGGTTTTGTTGCAGCAGCGACGCATGCATCACCTCGCCCTTGCCGACTTCGACTTGAATCACGACCCGTCCGGCGAGGGATTGATTGCGGGCCAAGGCGAGGTTGTAACAGGCGCGTGCACGGGGGTAGACGCGGGTGCCGAGGTAGTTGCGAAAAATCCGTTCGTCGAGATAGCCGCGTCGGATCGCACCGCCACGACCGGCATTGCGGATCGACAGCTTGGCCTGATGATCTTCGTTGCGGGTGTACCACGGGGGCAGGACCAGCCCGGCGGTTGCGGCCTCGTTGAGCTCGGCGGCTTGGGTGGTCGCGGCCAGTGCCGGTTTGGGTTGGGCTTGGGCATGGAGCTTGGCCGTACTGCCGATCCGGCGTCCGAGCGCACGTCCGCGGATCTGGGGTCGCGGGGGTCGGTTCCCCGAATAGGTTCCCTCGACGACTGCCACGCTGCCGGCGACGAGTCCCGTGGGCATGGGGCTCGTCAGGGTCACCGTGCGCGGCAACTTTGTCTTGAGCTCCGAGATCACCGGTGGAGCGGTTAGCAGGCTGCGCAGGTCGAGGTAATTGCTGGCGAGCGATTGCAGTCGGATCCGAGCTTTGAGTTGTGTCGCGAGTCGGGCGACTGGGTGATTGGCCTCGATCGCGCGGTTGCGCAGCATCGGTTCGTCGACCAAAAACAGGATGTCTGGTGTTTGCGAGCGCCCGAGGCCTTGTTTGAGTTGCTGATGCACATGTTCTGGCGAGGTGCTCACCGGCATCATTCCGTCGGTGACGACGAGCACCAGTGGACGTCGGGCGTTGCGGGCCGACAGCCGACGTCCGGTGAGGTCAAATGCGGCAGCTACGTTGGTGCCCTGTTGTTGAAATCCGCGGTCGAGTGCTTCGGCGAGTTCCGTAACCTGTGTCGCCTTTCCGAGGGTGGGCCAGCGTTTGGGCGGAGCACCGAGCACGGGCGAGGCGGTGCGGGCAAAGCTGATGACATCAAACGTTGCGTTGGGGAATCGCTGGCCGAGTTTTTTGAGCAGGTTGACGGCCGCGCGGTGAAGGTCGGGGGTCGTGCTGCGCGAGCGGTCGAGTACCAACACGACATGGTCGGGGTGGAGTTTGGTTGCTGATCCTGGTTGTAGATACAAGCGAAATGTCCCGCCGTCGCGCTGGCTGCGTGCGGGGATCGCCTCAATATCTGCCTCGAGTGGTGTGGTCCGCCGCTTGGCGTCAAAACTGCGGGCGACATTCCAGGTCACCCGCACACCCTCGTCGGCCGGCGATGCGAGCATCGGTTGGCCTTTGTTGGCCTGGCCGTCGACCCAAAACTCGTTGGTTTTAACGATGACATTGCGTTTTTTGGCGATACCCAACGGACTGTCGCCGCGGCCCGGGAGTGCGATTTCCCAGTGTGTCCCGCGGATCTCCGGTGCCACGGTGAGTCCGAGTTCGACCTGTGTGACCGAGCCGGGATCGAGGGCAAAGCCGATGACTTGGGCACCGGGGAGATCCCCCGGGAGTTTCGGTGCGAGGCTGCGGGCAAAAAACGTTCCCGGCCGCCGCCGTCCGTGATCCCCTTTGGCCTCGTTTGTAACCTTTCCCATCGACCAGGTACCTGCCTGTGCCAGACGGAGGTTTTCCAGCACCGACCCGCGGGGAAGAGCCAGGTTTAACACGACATCCTGCGGCCGCCGACTATCGTTGCGCAGGGCCACACGCACCCGGACATCGGCGCGGTAGCCATCTTGTCCGGCCACGATCACTTCGTAGGAGAGCTCAGAAACTGGTGTATGTCCACGGTCTGGATTCGCAGTTGCATCGACGTGCAACATGTCCGCGCGTGCCGGGCCGGAGATCAACGCGGTGGCCACAGTCGCCCACAGTCCAACATGTCGGCAGGTTCGCCGCGTTCCGAATCGATTCACATGAACTCCAAGCTCTGGCAGCAGCCAGCAGCTAGCGTACCTCAAAACGTCGCCTTCGCATCCTTGCGGGATAGCAAACGCGCGGGGACGGGGCTCGGTTCAGGTGAAATCTGAGCGGCCCGGCGGACGGTTCGGTGTTTCTGAATCGGGGTGGACCCGCGGTCGCAAGATGTTCAAAAGTTCACATGCATGGCGAGCCGCAGTTGGTCAGCCCGCACCGACCTTCAACCCAAATTCGACGAGCCATAACATCGCGGTCACCCGCATGGTTCGCAGCGGCACCGAGATCAGAAGGCATTGGAGATAGGTCAACTTGCTGGTGCCTGCGGCCCAGGTCGCAAGCGAGTAGGGCAGCGGGGTACAGGCTGCGACCCCGAGACCGACCGCGCCGTACCGCTCGATCAGGGCATGCATCGCGGCGCCTTGGCCGGTGGTCAGTTTTTTGCGAAACCACTTGGTCCGCGCGAGTCGGCGACCGATGGTGAAACCGGTCAAACCTCCGGCGACGCTGCCGGCCGAACTCCAAGCGACGACTTCCCAAAATCCGATCCCACCGGCGAGCCCGAGGGCACTAAAGGCATCGTTGGGCAGAGGAACGGTGAATGCATCGGGCAGGAAAAACCCGATCGCCACGCCCAGACCCCCGAGACTGGCGACGAAGTACTCCGCTGCCGACATCAGAGGTTCGCGGAAGAAGTAGCCCAAGACGGCAAATACCGCCGTGAACAGGATCATGCCACCGACCATCAACAACGCGATTCGCCGCGGGTCGATCGGCTTTTGCGGTGACGGAGTGTCAGACAAAACTTCGCTGGCTCCGTCCGTACGCGCGTCGGCTGTCGGAGCGTCGTCGGGTTGGTTCACGAAGGTTGGTTACCACAAAGCGACGCCCGAGTCGGGCTCCGAAGTCACCATCACGGGTCTTCCGTGTTGCTATCTCGGGTACTCTAAGGTCGCGTGAGCGATCGAGATACGCGGGCTCCCGCGAACGGTATGTGGGCGCGGTTGGTCGAGCCGCATCCGAGGTTCGTCCGCTCTAGTATGCGGCGACGGATTCGCTTGCTCTCGTCGCTTTTGTTGCTGGCGACGGTGATGATTGTCCCGGGGGCGCTCGCCAACCGCCACGGGTTCGACGCGTGGATGTGGGGTCTCGGTGTGACGAGCCTCGCCCTCTACGTGGTCAGTCGTACACGGTACGCCCGCATCAGCGCCATCGGATTTGTCAGCGCCTACGCGTTACTCGCATTTGTCGTCACCTGGGAACTCGAGCACCCGGGTACCGAAGTCCTACTCGCGGTCTTTGCCTGGCACCTGCTCGCACTGACGCTGGCACAGATCCTCCTGAAGATGCGGGGCCTTTTTTGGGTCTTCTCCTTCAGTCTCGCCGGCATCTTGCTGCTCCCGGTCGTGCATCCCAACCTCCTGTTTGTCGAGGTGCTCGGGGCGTTTGGCCTGGTGCTGACCGTCGGAAGTTTGTTGCTGGTGTTTCAGCACCACCGAAACGGCCTCGAAAACGATCACCTAGAGGAGCTCCGGGCCGCCCATGTCGAAACCGAGGTCGCCAACAGCGAACTCGTGCGCGAGGTCGAGGTTCGCAAGCGTGCGCAAACAGCAGCCGAGGCGGCCAACCGGGCGAAGTCGGCATTTTTGGCCAACATGAGCCACGAGTTTCGCACCCCGCTCAATGCCATCATTGGCTACACCGAGTTGGTTCTCGAAGAGGTGCAAGCCTCGAGTGATCCCCAGGAACGGATGCTGGCCGTCGACCTCTCGACCGTCCTGACCTCGGAACACTTACTGAGCCTGATCAACGATATTCTCGATCTCTCCAAAGTCGAGGCCGGGAAGATGCCGCTGGTGGCCGAGGCTGTGGAGCTCACCGAAATATTGGCACATACAAGTTCTGTCGTCGCACCCTTGGCCCTGCCCGGGGACAACAAATTTGAGATCGTCGGTGGGCGTCCGCTCGCGCTCTACCACGACCCGACCCGCCTCCAACAGGTGTTGTTCAACCTGTTGAGCAACGCCTGCAAGTTCACCCACGAAGGCGAGGTGACCCTGCGTGTCGTCGTCGAAGACAACAGGGACATCACCTGGGTGCGTTTCGAGATCACCGACACCGGGATCGGCATGACCGAGGAGCAACTTTCACGGGTGTTTGCACCGTTTGCCCAGGCCGAGGAAACCACCGCCCGCCGCTATGGTGGCACTGGCCTCGGGTTGAGCTTGACGCAAAAACTGTGCGCGATGATGGGTGGAACCCTGGCGGTCGAAAGCGAGTTGGGAAAGGGTTCGACGTTCATCATGCGACTGCCCCGCGATTTTCGCGAGGTCGAGTTGCCCGTGTCACAAAAATAGATGTATGGGCAATATATTGGCCTGCCTGACCATCTCACGGGCTAGCTCGGCAGCTCGCCCTGACCGATGCGCACGACTTCGACCTCGTCATTCATCAGCCGTAGGACCGTCGAGGGGTCGGGCCACAGCGGGCCGGAGTCGAGGACCACCGTGACCTCGCGGGCGTAGATGCGTTCGAGGGCGTCAGGCTCCTGTAGGCCGTTGGCTTCGGCGTCGAGGTTGGTCACCGAGCTTGTCAGCAGGGGCTCGTTGAGTTGTTCGACCAGCATCTGGCACAGCGGGTGATCGGGGATCCGCAGGCCGACCTCGCGGTGTCGGTTGTACATGGCCCTTGGGACATTATCTGTCGCACGAATCACAATCGTAAACGGCCCGGGCAAGATCCGTCGGATCAGGCGAAAGTTGCGGTTGCCGACACAGCCGTAGTAGCCGAGTTGCGAGAGGTCGCGAACCAGCATCGTCAGCGGCTTGCGATCGCGTTCACGGATCTTTTTGAGCCGCCGAAGTTGGGCGATCCCTTTGGTACTCGACAGGCAACAGCCAAAGGCGTAGCCGGTGTCGGTCGGATAAATAATCACCTCGCCCTTTTGCAGGGCCGACAGCGCCTGCTCGAGTTTTCGCGGAGCCGGGCGATAGGGGTCGACGTGGATGCGCATCGCAGACTAGGTCGCAGCTTGAGCCATCAGCGTGGTCCCGGTCGAGCGCAGGTCTTCGCACGCGCGGACGATCCGGAGCTTCATCCCGGCCTCGGCTTTTTTGAGGTAGGTACGCGGGTCGTAGAATTTCTTGGACCCGACCTCGCCGTCGATCTTGAGCACAGAGTTGTAGTTACAAAAAAGATGGTCGACGATCGGGCGGGTAAACGCGTACTGGGTATCGGTGTCGATGTTCATCTTGATGACCCCGTAGTCGAGCGTCTCGCGGATTTCAGCGAGAGACGACCCGGAACCGCCGTGAAACACGAGGTCGAGCCTCGCCTCTTCACCGAGGGCAGCAGCGACCGCAGCCTGACCATCGCGTAAAATCTTGGGTTGGAGCTTGACGTTGCCGGGCTTGTAGACGCCGTGAACGTTGCCGAACGTTGCGGCGAGCATGTAGCGGGCACCCGCAACGGTTTGGAGCGTTCGGGCCACTTCGACCATGTCCTCGGGGGTTGTGTACAACTTGTCAGCCGGAGCATCCTCGTTGTTGACTCCGTCCTCTTCGCCACCGACGACCCCGGTCTCTACTTCGAGGATGATCTGCTGGGCCGTACATTCGCCGAGTAACTCGCGCGAGAGCGCGAGGTTTTGCGCGAGCGGCAATTCGGAGCCGTCGAACATATGGCTGTTGAATAGGTTCGAAAGACCAGCCGCGCGCCGACGAGCCGTCTCGGCGATCAAGGGCCGCAAAAACGAGTCGACTTTGGTTGGCTGACAGTGGTCGGTATGGAGGGCGACGTAGATCGGATAGCGATCGGCGACGCGGTGAACGTATTCGGCGAGGGTGATCGCGCCGAGGACCATGTCGTTGACTTCGAGGCCAGAGGCAAACGAACCAGCACCCGTACTGACCTGAATGATGCCGTCGCTTTTGGCCGCGGCAAACGCCGCAAGCGCGGCACTGATGCTGGAGGGCGAGGTGATGTTGATCGCTGGATAGGCAAAACGGTTGGTGCGAGCGTTGTCCAGCATGCGGCAGTAGGTGGAGAAGTCAGCGACTGGCATGGGGCCCTCCCTAACACAAAGACAGCTTCGATGGGGCGCGCGCGTGATTTTGGCCGAGGACCGAGCCTGGGCGGCTGGCGGTCGATGGACGACAGCGGGCGCGACTCAGGACACGTTCAACGGCCAAATTTCCGGTGCGACTCCGTCCAAAGGACAAGCGAGACTACGGGAAGATGTCTTCGATCTCGGTCGTCACCGTCTTCTCATCGAGACTCTTGGCGATCGACAATTCTTGTACGAGCAACGATCTCGCCGTGTCCAGCATTTTGCGCTCTCCAAACGAGAGTTCCTTGTCGGATTTGAGCAGGTAGAGATCTCGCATCACACTGGCGATTTCTAGCAGCGAGCCGGTCTTGATCTTTTCCATGTACTCGCGGTAGCGGCGGTTCCAGGTCGCCGTTGAGATTTCCTCGTCGCGGCGGTGGAGCACCTGGTAGACCTCTTGGATCTGCTCTTCGCCCACGAGACGACGCAGCCCGACATTTTCGGCGTTGCGCTTGGGAACCATCACTTTCATGTCGTTTTCGAGGACACGAAGGACGTAAAACTCCATCGATGACCCGGAGATTTCGCGCTTTTCGAGCCCGGTGACCTCCGCGACGCCATGACCTGGGTACACGGCTTTCTCGCCGACCTGAAACTCGCTCATACAGTGCTCCTCGGACCGGCCGCGAAGGCCTGGGAAAGGGTTGTGCCGGAGTTGTGTTTCAGCGTGTTCGACCTGTATCTACGCACCCTTAGCGCCTCTTCAACACGTAGTCGCCACCCGTGCGAGCGACCGGAGGAGCGTAGCATGCTCGCGTAAAGCGCGTCAACGATCCGGCGATTGTGAGGACATCGGGGTTGCCAAGATCGCCGTTCGCTTGCTCCCGCGGACGCCTTCACTATCATTGCCTGCATGAGGATGACTCGAAAAGTCCGCTGGGCATGGGTACCGGGTGTACTTGCAGCCCTGACCGTATCCGCCTGCGCGATGACGCCCGAGAAGTTGCCCAACCTATCGCGGCGCTTCTACTACAACCTCGAAACTCCGACGGATCAACAACAGTTTCTTCAACTCAAAGAGTCCGAACGCGAGGCCTACCTCAAACAAAAAGGACTTTGGCAAAAGTGGACTGCACTGACAGCCGAGCAGCGGGACGCCGCGTTGAAAGGCGAAGTGAAGGTTGGCTATCCAGCTTTCGCCGCATTTATGGCTTGGGGAGCACCCGCCGATAGCCAGGGAGAAAATCCCGGTTACCACACCTTCATCCGCTGCACGAGTGGTCCAAAGCGCGGACGCTATGTCCACAGCAATCTCGATTGCGACGGAACATCGAGCGAGACAAAACTAACGATCGTAGATGACGCAGTCTCAGAGATCAAGCATTTGAATTGAGCCTCACGCGCAGAACTGAACTTCAACCCGGCCATTGAGCCGGGTTTTTTTGCGCGTGAGAGCGCGAATGAACTGAAAATTAGGTGATTCAAAATACAAAAAAATCGCATGAACTTCGAAAAATAGATTTCAGATCACCCAAGTGCCAAAACAAACAAACAAGCTACAACTTCACTTAATTACCTAAAATGAACATATAATATCCTATAATTGAGTAAAAATGAGGGTAAATAGGCGTTGACACCGCGCGGTCGTTGTAGGAAGTTTTGCTCACCGCTGCCCTTAAGGAGGGACAAAGCATGCTCGACGATAACGCGACGCCCGCGCCGGACGCGGAAGCGGACAAGCCCGCTGCCAAACCGGCCAAGAAGAAGGCCAAGAAAAAATCAACCAAGCGCAAGGCCGCCAAGAAAAAGGCGACCAAGAAAAAGACTGCGAAGAAGGCAGCTAAGCGCAAGACCGCCAAGAAGAAGACCGCGAAGAAGGCGACGAAGCGCAAGACCGCCAAGAAGAAGACTGCGAAGAAGGCAGCCAAGCGCAAGACCGCCAAGAAGAAGACCGCGAAGAAGGCGACGAAGCGCAAGACCGCCAAGAAGAAGACTGCGAAGAAGGCAGCCAAGCGCAAGACCGCCAAGAAGAAGACCGCGAAGAAGGCGACGAAGCGCAAGACCG
>CAZUPD010000017.1:0-86535 GCA_964621785.1 uncultured Nannocystaceae bacterium | reverse complement strand
CGATGCCATCGACCAGAACAGTTACTACGGCGATGCGGACCACGATGGCTATGGTGCGGGTGACCCGATCATGAGCTGTGTCCAGCCTCCGGATACTGCAGACAACGGCGATGATTGTAACGACAACGATCCCGATGCCTATCCCGATGCGAACCTCGTCTGTCCGCTCGGACAGACCTGCCTCTCAATCTTCGAAAGTGGTGCGGGTGTCGACGACGGCCTGTACCTCATCGATCCGGACGGTGTCGACAATGGCGTCGATCCACTCGAAGTCTACTGCAACATGACCGACGGCGGGATCACAGCGGCGCTCGTGATCAACTCGGTCAATGAAGGTACATATATTGGCGACTTTGGTGCGGGATATGTGTCGACTGAACTGCTCGCCGGCGATCCTGCTGAAGCATCTTCGCCGATGGCAACTGCGATCCAAGCCTGGCTCGACCTCAACGAGTATCCATACACGCAGATCTACCTCGCAGCCTATTCGGATGGGGTGAACACCTACGAAAGCGAGTGGATCGCGGCCTCGGACCTTCGGATTGCGTTCGGGGAAGACGGCTACCTGCTGTGGAACGACCCCAATGGATACTACTGGTGTGGCGGGGATGCGGCATATACAGACAGCGGTGTCGGCCAAGTCAACCAGCCGCAGGGTGCCCCGAATGACTGCAAGGGGCACGGCTCACTGGGGTCAGGTTGGGACTTCTCGAACAGTAATGGGGTCAACCAAGGACTGACGATGTGTGGTGGAGATGCCTCGATCTGGATGTATCGCAACTACGGGTCGAGCCAAGTCAACTATCCCAACCCGGGTGTCGCCTACGTCATTTGGACGCAGTAGCCTGTCTAAGGCTATGAATAAAGGGACACCCGGATACACGGGCGTCCCTTTGTTTTTGTCGATTGGTGCTCGACCTACAGCTCCCGCGGTGAGCCCGGTTCCATCGTGTGTCGATTGCATCCCCGAGATTTTGATGATCCGAACCCGGGATTTCTAGTCTGATGAACGCCTGCATATAGATGCCCGAAAACTGCACCGCCGTATCGCCGTAACATCCTTGATGGGCGAACGCGTGACTGGCTCGAGCTGCGGGATATTTGTGCAACACGATGCTACGTAATCCGCTCACCCGGCTTCGCTCGATCGTCGAGCTCGAGCACCGTGATCGCTGCGTCGTCGCTTCCCGCGGCCAAAACCATCCCCTCGCTGACGCCAAATCGCATCTTTCGCGGTTTTAGATTTGCATAGACAACGACTTTTTTGCCGATCAACTCCTCGGGAGTATAGCTCTGCGAGATCCCGCTGAAGATGTTGCGTGTGCCCAACGGGCCCAAATCGACTGTTAATTGCAGGAGTTTTTTTGACTTTTTGACCGCCTCGCACGCGGTGACCTGGCCGACTCGGAGGTCGATCGGCAAGAAGGCTTCGATCGATGTCTCGCTGGCCAATGGTTCGACCTCGTAGTCAAAGCTTCGCTCGGGCTCGGGTTCTGGCGGTGGTTTGGGGGCCGACGCCTCCAAGATTGCATCGAGTTTCTTGATGTCGACCCGCTCGGCGAGGGCGACGTATTCTCCGAGGGCGCGACCTGCTGACAACGGCTCGCCGGCGTTGGCAAACGTCAGTGGATCTTCCAGCCCCAACATCGCTTCGACCTGCTCGGCCCAGCGCGGCAACACGGGCTTGAGGATCGCTGCGATCAGTTTGCTGGCCATCACGCCCGCCGAACAAATCGCGAGGGCGCGTTCGGGGTCGGTCTTGGCCAACTTCCACGGAGCCGCCTCGGTGAGATAGAGGTTGAAATCCTCGGCGATCTCCATGGCCTTGCGCAGGGCTTTTGACGACTCGAACTGGACGAACAACTCGGCTGCTTCGCCGACGCGCTGAACTCCCGTCGTGAGCAGCTGGGCCGCGTCTTCGGCAGGCTCTCCCAAACTTCCGCCGAGGCGCGAACCGATGAACTTGATGCAGCGACTCGCCAGGTTGGCTGCCTTTTTGACCAGGTCGGCGTTGACCCGGTTGACGAAGTCCTCAAAGCTGAAGTCGAGGTCGTCCTCGTCGGCTCCGAGCTTGGCGGCGAGGTAGTAGCGCAGGTAGGACGGGGGCAAGTGCTCTAGGTAGGCACGCCCGCCGATAAACCGCCCGCGCGACTTGGACATTTTTTCGCCGTTGATCGTCAGCCATCCATGTACCTGCACACGACTCGGCGCAGTGTAGCCGGCAGCTCGCAGCATCGCCGGCCAAAACAGGCAGTGGAAGTATTTGATGTCCTTGCCGATGACGTGGACGATTTCGGTGTGTTCAGGCGTGGTCCGCCAGTAGCTGTCGAGGTCCTTGGCGTTGTCGTCACACCATTTTTGGGTCGCACCGATGTAGCCGATCGGGGCGTCAAACCACACGTAGAAGTATTTGCCCGGATACCCGGGGATCGGAAAGCCGAAGTAGGGCTCATCGCGGCTGATGTCCCAATCGCGCAAGCCATTGTCGACCCAGTTCATCACGTAGTTACGCACCGAGTCTTGCAACTGGGTCGGTCCGTCTTTTGCCAGCCACGTGCGGAGATAGGCATCGTGCCGACCGAGGGCGACGAGCAAATGTTTGGAGGCTCGGATCTCGGGTCGGGTGCCGCACAGCGAACACTTTGGCTCACTCATCTCGATCGGCGAGTAGGTTGCACCGCACACCTCACAGTTGTCTCCGTATTGATCGGGAGCCTTGCACTTTGGACAGGTTCCTTTGACAAACCTGTCAGGAAGGAACATCTGGTCTTTCGGACAGTAGAGTTGATCGATCTCGCGGGTCTCGACGCTTCCATCGACCTCGAGTGCCTTGAAGATTCGTTCGGTGTGGGTCCGCGTCTCTTCTGAGTGGGTCGTATGGTAGATGTCAAAGCCGAGGTCGAACGCGCGGTAGACCTCGAGATGATCGGCGTGGGTGCGGGTGATCAACTCTTCGGGCGTAATCCCCTCGTTGCGCGCCTTGATCTGGATCGGTGTTCCATGGGTGTCGGCCGCCCACATAAATACGACATCCTCACCGGCGAGCTTGCGCGCACGCACGTAGACGTCGGTCTGAATCGCCTCTAGAAGGTGCCCGATGTGGGGCGATCCGTTGGCGTAGGTCAGGGCTGCTGTGACGAGAACCCGCTTAGACATAGGGGCCGGTTGTATCACGACAGCGCGAGCGAGCAGCCCCGGGATTTCTCGCTACACCCCCTCAATATCCTGCTTGACCACCAGGAGAGGCGGTTTTCGGGAACCCGCAGGTTGCTCCCGGTTCGGTCTGTGGTTTTTCTCGCGTGTCGAATCCGAGGCATCTACCCGGACGCTCTGTTCGCAGCGCCGTCCGAGGTTGAGGTCACCACTCAGGCTTCGTCGGATACTTTCCAGGCGCCCGAAGTCATCGCCTCGAGCGATTCGAGGTCGGTCAACAGGTCGCGCGCGATCTGGCAACGTCGCTCGACCTGGTTGACGAGGTCCCAGACCTGTTGTGACAACGCCCCGACTAAATCCGGCAGGTGGTCAACTGCGGCGTGCAACAAGCCCCGCGGAGCCTGCAACAGCGAACGCACCGTCCCCCCGTCGGTCTCGGACGTCGCCGCCCGACTCTCGTGGATCTTGATGGTCTTGATCGCCAGCTGATGCTTCCCTTGAACTTGGAGATAGCCGAGGTAGGCGAGTTCGATCGTGCGTTTGTTGTGGGCATCAGTCGTCGCATGCTCGGCGACCGGACGCGATCCGACATAGTCGACTTCGAGGTTGAGTCGTCCGAGGGCTTGGTCGATCGCGCGAACCAACTGCACGAGCCGGTCAGAACTCTTGTTGAGCCGTCGCGCCGCTTTCCCGAGTTTGTCGAGACCTTCCGAAATTGCCATGTCTGTGCCCCCGGGGATGGTAGCACCGCAACCCGGTTCTCACGTCGATCAACTTGCTCGCCCGACTCGGCCGCGGTCACTCACAGCTCGCGGTGTACACGTCAACCCATTTTGCCGGCCGGGTCACCCCGTTGCGGGCCATGTAGCAGTCGGCGCGATCGATCAGCTCACGGCCCTCGCTGCCGCCGACGAGTTCACCCATCCGCCGGGTCGTGCAGGCTGCATGTAGATACATTTGTGCGGCTTCAAAATCCTTGTGTGCACGGTCGAGCCCGGCCAACGCAGCGCCACGACGTCCGTGTGCCGCCGCGATCCCTGCTCGGATGAGTCCGGCGACAGCTGTCGCATCGTGGCGCGTGGATTGCCCATCTTCCAACGCCTTCGCGTAACTGCTGGCGCGGTCGAGGTGGAGGGGCGCCCGCTCGGGCTCGGCACGGGCTGCTGCAATCGCTGCGATCGCCCGGGCGTGCAAACCAAACACCCGTAAAAACTGCCACCGCAGGATCTTCGAGGTTTCGACCCTCGACCACGCATCTTCGATCCGCTGTGACGCCCGCACGCCACGGCCCTCGTAGAGGTCGCAATAGACCTCGAGTACCAGCGCCAACATGTGTTGAAAGTGAAACCCGTCCTGGGACCATCTTCCGATCGTCTGATGCACGCGGGCCCGCATCCCCGCGGGGTCGTCGGCAGCGAGCATTGGCAGGGCGGAAAACAGGCTCGCCCACACATCGGCATAGAGGTCACCGTGTGCCTCGGCCTGGCGTTGGAGCGTGTGGGCACGCGCGACCACCCCCTCCAACTCTCCCATCGTCAACTGGGCTCGCATCGCCGCCATCTGGCCGATCGAACATTCCCAAATCACCCCGGCGCAGCGGTCCTGGAGGATCTGCAATCCTCCGTCGATCTGCTCGCGTGCGGCCTTCCAGTGTCCGAGCGTGAGCTCGCCGATCCCCGCGATGACCTGTGTAAACCCGTTGAGGTAGGGTTCGTCGCGCGCCTCGGCGATCTTGCGGGCTTGTTGTACAAACATTTTTCCCCGCTCGATCACGTGGTTGCCGCCGCGACTCATCATCAACATGCCGACGGTCGCCAACCCACGGGCGACCGCACTCGCGTCGCCGAGTTTGAGGGCGAGTCGCAGGCTCTTGAGGAAAAAACTATAGCCGCGGATCGGGTCGATAAACCCCAGTCCCTTGCCTGCCGTCCAACACAGCCGCAGACGCTCACGGACTTCACGGTCTTCGCTCGTGTCCGATCCTTGAAAGGTGATCCCGCGCAGACTCAGGGCCGTGGTCGACTCGAGGATCGAAGCCTGGGCATGCTCCGGCGTTTTTGGGTAGTTCAGACCCACTTGCACGAGCAGTGGACGCAGGATCCGTACACCTTCGTCGACCCGCCCGCTGATCAAAAATTGTTCGGCTGCCCGCCGGCGCAACCCGAGAACATACCACCGCAACTCGCTTTCCTGTTGCCCAGGGTCGTCGCCATCTTTGTGGCGCAGCCCTTCCGTCGCTTGTAAATACAACGGAGCAGCATTCCCACCCCGCCCGGCGAGTGCGAGTGATTCTGCTTGTAGACGCAACAGTTCGCGACGGGCAGTACGATCGTGTTTGCCGAGGACACGTGCCTTGGCGTACAAGGCAGCGGACTGTGTAAATGCAAGGGCTGCAAATGCCCTTTGGGCAGCCAGGTACGCGTGTCGACCTGCACGCTCGAGGTTGCCGCACCCTTGATAGTGACGGGTCAAAACCTCGTGATCGGGCTCTGACTCCGCGGCGTAGATCTCGGCGAGGACGCGGTGACACGTCACGCGCATATCTTCGTGCAGGCCCTTGAGTACCGACTCCCGCACCCTGTCGTGGTAGCACTCGACAACCATTGCATCACCGCGCCCGTGCCCGCGGATCAGGTGACCGACGCGCAACTGCTCGAGACCCTTGCGCGCGGCTTCGACACTACCGGACTCGATGTGGTCGAGTGCCCGGATCGCAAACATACGCCTCAGCGGTCGCCCGGCCACGGCGATCACCTCGAGCAGCATCCGCGTCGTCTCGTCGAGCCCGGCGACACGGGCCGCGACCACATGCTCAAACGAGATGTCCTCTGAAGTTGCCCGCGGGTCTTCTTGGAGCGTCTCGCCGGCACGCAGTGCGCCGAGGTGGGGCTGGCTGTAGCGGACCAATTCTTCGACAAACAGAGGTGAGCCCTCGGATTCTGCGGCGATACGCTCGGCCCGTGCCTCGGCCTCGGGCCCGGCCTGGGCCATCCGCGAAAGTGCGAGCTCGCGGGCCAGCGCTGGGTTGAGTGGCATCAACTCGAGGACCTGCTGGGTCGCCCGCATCGAAGCATTTGTATGCGCATGTAACCTGTGCAGCACCTGCAACATCGGCGAGTTGTCGACCTCGTCGGTGCGGTAGGTCGCCACCATCAACAGCGCCGGAGCATGGGGCGGTGTCAGCAGGTCCCACAAAAGCCGGGCACTGTCCTCGTCGCCCCACTGCAGATCGCCGATGTACAAAATTAACGGATGGCGGTCGGAGACCCGGGCCAGGAGTTCCTTGAGCCCGCGGAACGCCCGTCGCCGCAACTCGCGTTGATCGGGGACCTCAAACGTGCGCCGCGGAGCTTCGGCCACGGTGCTCACCCGGTCGAGCACCGGGAACATACGGACCAACGCATGGATGTCGCGCGGCATCAAAGCTGCGACCTCGAGTTTCGGCAACCGCCGCAGGTAGTGTGTGAGCGAGTCGATCACGCTATCAAACGCCTTGTAGGGCACCGACTCGCGTTCAAAACAGCGGCCGCTCAGGACCACGGTATCGCTGGCATCCTTGCAAACATCCGCGATGAAGTGCTCGACTAGGGCCGACTTGCCGATACCCGAACGGCCGTGGATGTAGATACACTTCGGTTCGCGGCGGCGTTCGACTTGTTGACGCGCGCGTCGCAGGATTCGCAGTTCGTGGCTGCGACCGACAAACGCGACCCGCTTGGCAACCGCTTGCGGACTCGGAAGGGCGCCGGAACCGGTCCGTACCGGTCGCGCCAGGGCGTCGAACCGACGGACAATTTCCAAGAGCACCACACCTGGCGGGCGCTTCAACGGATCGCGGTCGAGCAACCGCCGACACACTGAGCACAGGCCCCGGAGCTCCTCGGGAATGTCGGTAAATGGCGGGATGTCGTACTGTTGCTTCGCAGTGAGGACCCGCAGGGCCGTCCCGGTGTACGGCAGGGTGCCGGTGAGCGCCTCATACAACATCACGCCAACTGCATACCAATCGCTCGCTTCACTTGCAGCTACACCGGCCGCCTGTTCGGGTGCCATATAGGCAGGTGTACCGAGCAGCTCTTCCTCGGCTGTCTGCTCGGCCCACCGCGTGTGGTCGGGCTCGCTGGCGAGGCCAAAGTCGAGGACGACAACCCTCCCCTTGGTCGTCACCAACACGTTGGTCGACTTGATGTCGCGATGCAGCAAACCGGCGTTGTGGAGTGTCACCACCCCTTCGACGAGTTGGCGAAACGCGGCCCGAAGTCGCTGTGGATCGGGTACCGAAACGGCGCGCGGTTGATCGTGGGGCAGCGGTTTGGAAGGGTCCGCCGTCGGTTCGCCGCGGACGTACTCGGCAAACGCACAACCCTCGATGTACTCCATGGTCAAAAACCACTGCCCGCGGTGAGATTCGAGTTCGTAGAGGGAGACGAGGTTTTGGTGGTTGAGGTCGGCCGCCCGGCGAAACTCGTTTTTCAGCCGGTACAGCCCGCTGGCGTCGAGCGCCCGCAGGGTTTTGAGGGCGACGGTATGCCCGTGCTTGCGGTCGATCGATGCATAGACAACTCCAGTGCCCCCGGAGCCGAGCCGCCGGGTGAGCTCGTAGCGACCGAGCATGGGAGGGGTTGTATCGGCACGGTGACTGAGCACCGTTACCACCGGTTTTTTTGCATAAACAGTTGCGGCCGAATCGTCTGCAGACACCGTCGGCGAGTATGCCACCTCGCTGCGCCTGTGTATGTAAAAGCTATCGCCTGCCCGTGAATTTTTCTCGCCTCACCAACAACCCATTGTCCCGTGGCACAGCCCTCAAAGACCGCGTGATCTCCGTGGCTGTACACATCTTGTGCCTGAACTTCGGCAAAACGTTGTCCCCGAATGCCCAAGCCTGGGATAGCGACTCACGAGATCGTGCGTGCACAAAGCTGGCGTCGGCGGAAAAAATCGTACTTGGCAAACGACGCAAGTCTTCGCGCGACTGTCGACCGTGCCGGCCCCAAACTGCAACCTTCCCCCGCTCACCCTGCCGACCAACGAGAAAATCCGCGGTTTTGGAACTTTCGGTCACCCCGACCCCGCAACCGCTGGTACAACCGGAAGGTGCTCGACACACATATTCGGACCTCGCGGATTAAAGGATCTCTGTACGGTCTACTCGTCGGAGATGCTCTCGGCTGTCCGGTCGAGGGTTGGTCGCCGATGCGGATCAAACGTCAGTTCGGTGTGCTGGCGATGATGGAGGCCACCGGCCGACCCCGCGGGCTACACTCCGACGACGGCCAACAGACGGTCGCGTTGTGTGACGCGATCTTAGCTGATCCGCAAAAACCCGCCCCGCTCTTTGCCCAACTCTTGGTCGACCTCTACCTCGACGGACCCCGCGAGCGCGGTCGGTTTGGCCACCACCGGGGCACGGGAGCCAACTTTCGCACGACGGTTGAAAAACTGGCCGAAGGTACAGATCTATACAGTGCGTCGATGCCTTCCGCGGGCAACGGCAACGCCATGTTGATCGCCCCGGCGGCGTGGTTTTGGTCCGACGATCCCGACACCCTGCTGACCAAAGTCATCGATATCAGCCTGGTCAAGCAACACCATATCTGCGGGGTCGCCAGCGCGGCTGCAGTTGCCCACATTGTTGCCTACGCAATTGAAAATGGTGCCCTCGACAGCTATCCGTTTCCGGAGCTCCTCGACTACGTCCGCACCTGTGAGCGTCAAACGTTTACGCGCCTGCGCAACCGCGGGCTCGTGCAAGAGCCGGACACGACCTTTTCGTCCGCACTGTCGCGGGCCCTCGAGCAGTTTGACCTCCCGCGCAAACAGGTGATCCTGGCGATTGAAGCGATCGCCAACGAAACCGCCGATCGCAAGGTCTACGCCGCATCCGGGTACAGCGTGGCTTCGGTGATCACTTCGCTGTACTTCTCCCTGGCCTCGACCTCGCTGTTCGACGCGATTGTCGACACCGTCAACCTCGGTGGAGATGCAGATACAACAGGTGCAATGGTCGGGGCGATCGTAGGGGCTGCCTCCGGGTTTGAGGCGATCCCCGGAGAGTGGCTCAAGGATCTCGTCGCCAACAAATGCTTCGACGATCGTATCGAACCGATGGCACTCAAAATTGCCGGCTGGAAACCAGCCAAGGCGCTCGTCGAACAGGAAGCGCAATGGACGGCGCAATGGCCTGTCCGCGAACGCGCGCCACTCGGGCCGCTCTGGCAACACGCACACCCGCGAACCCAAACGCCCCCGCGGACCAAAATCCCCCCACGTTGGGAAGAGGATGACGAGGACGACGATCCGTGGGAGGAATTTGAAGACGCCCACGAGGCCGACCAAAACTGGGACGACGACGATTTTGATGACCCACCGACGCTCAACCTCGATCACCGCGATACCGAAGACGTCGACGATGAGGCCATCACCGTCGACGAAGATGCTCTCAATGAAGCTCTCAAGGCTCTCGGAGGTCGTCCCGTAGGTCAGGCACAACTCGCCAAGAGCCCGCCCGCCGGTAAACAGGCGGCCCGCAGTGGTCCATTCCCGCGCCCGCTCCCACTCGACGACCCGGGTGGGTCCAAAAAAGTGTATCACCAACGAAATCGGCGGGGATGGCCACCGCGTACCCCGAGACTCGAGCGCCACAACCCCGAGGAGCAGCCATGTCCACCGCGTGAGCTCGGCGAGACCCTCGAAGCCATGGCCGAAGCCGAGTATCAAGACGTCTACGGCAAACCCTGGCCACGCCCACAACCTCCCAAAGCTGACGATGCGGACCCAGCAGATGCGGTATTTGGTGATACAAATACTGGGCCTCAGTCCAACCTACAAAAACAAGCCACGCCCGAGCCTGATGAGCCACAGCAAGTTTCGCTGTTCCCGGACTTCGATTAATCACGATGCCGCAGATCGTCGAGCAACTCCTTCGCCTGCGCCATCCATTTGGGCTTTCGCGCGACACGGTCCATGAGCTGCCGACCGTACTGCTCGAGTTCAACGGCGGGATCGGCGAGGCGGCACCGGTGCGCTACCTCGGCGACACCGCGCTTGGACTGCGCCGAGCACTCGCATTTTTGTGCGAGAACTATCTCGAGTATGCGGCACGCGAAGGCCCTGATACTGCGATGTTGTATATTCAATCTCTCGATGCCCCGTCGGCTGCAAAAGCGGCTGTCGACATCGCGGTCTGGGACCGCAGAGCGCGTCAGCACGGGCTTCCAATGCACATGATGCTCGGCCACCGACCGGCCACGGGGCTACACACGTCACTCACCGTCGCCCTCGATACATTCGAGGCGATGCTTCAGCGAACGGCCGAAGCGGTGGATTTGGGGGCGCCGTGTATCAAAGTCAAACTCGGACGTGACCCCGACTTCGACCGCCGGATCACCTCAGAGATCCGGCGACTTGCTCCGGCGACCCGGCTGCGGGTCGACGCCAATGCCGGCTGGTCCCTCGCCGAAGCCAAACACATGTGTCAGCACCTCGCAAACCTCGGCGTCGAACTGGTCGAACAACCGCTCGCTATCGGATCGGCCACGCTCGACGGACCACTCGCCGAACTGTGTCGAATCAGCCCTGTACCGATCTTCCTCGACGAGGACATCCAGGGCCCCCAATCGCTGCGCGAACTCCCAGACATCGGGCTAGCCGGCATCAATATCAAACTTATGAAATGCGGCGGGATCACGCCGGCACTCGAGATGTTCGAGCAGGCACGTCTCCGCGGTTTGCAGATCCTGCTCGGCTGCATGATCGAATCCCGTATCGGCCTGAGTGCGGCGGCTGCCCTGGCGACTGCGGTCGACTACCTCGACCTCGATGCCCATCTATTGACCCAAAACGACCCATTTACGCCGGATCCTGCGAGTAACAATTGTCCATACACACAGCTCGACACATTGGTCTCCCGCGGGCTCGGACTGGGCCTCGATCTTTGAGCCGGGTGTGCCTGCTGTGGTATGCTTGCACGTGCATACGATGTCGTCTCCCATGGATTTCACGGCCGGGTATCAACCATGACTGAACATGCCGACCGTTGGGGAGAACGTCTGCCGCGTCGACTCGGTCTGTGGAGCACCGTCGCCGTATTGGTCGGGTCGACCATCGGCAGTGGCATCTTTCGCACCCCAGCGGTGATTGCCGGCCATGTTGGTGATCTCGTCGGTTTTTTTGCGGTCTGGATCGTCGGCGGACTGGTCGCCCTCGCCGGTGCACTGACCCTGGCCGAGCTGGCGGCTTGTTATCCGCGAAGTGGTGGTACATACATCTATATTCGCGAAGCGTTCGGTAAACTGCCGGCGTTTTTATTTGGCTGGGCCCAACTACTGATTCTGCGCCCCGCCTCCTACGGCGCCATCTCGATCACGAGTTCCGAGTATCTTTGGCGGGTGTTTGGCAGCGATGGGAGTGCTGCATTTGGCCTGCTTCCACAACTCAGCGTCGCCCAGGCGACTGCGGCAGGGATGATTGCGTTTGTTGCCCTCATCAATATGCGCGGCATCATCCTGGGCGCGGTGCTGCAAAATCTGAGTACGGTGCTGAAGGTCGCCGCACTTGTGGCATTGATTGTGCTCGGGCTGTTGTTCGCGCCCACACTCGGCAGTGGAGCCCCGCCCGAAACTTCGGGGACATTTGGGGGATTTGGGCTCGCCCTGATCGCCGTCTTGTGGGCCTACGACGGATGGTCGGACGCCGGGTTTGTCAGTGGAGAAGTCCGCGATCCGCAGCGGGCACTCCCGCGGGCGTTTATCCTCGGAACGGCGGGGGTCGTGCTGCTGTACCTCCTCGCCAACCTCGTCTACGTTCGGGTTGTGACCCTGGCCGGCATGCCGGGCTCGGACCTCGTCGCCGCAGATGTTGCATCTGCACTTTTTGGTCCAATCGGCGTCACGATGATCTCCGCCGCGGTGATGGTCAGCACATTTGGCACGCTCAACGGCACCATGATGACCGGACCACGGGTCTTCTACGCAATGGCCGAAGATCGCCTCCTTCCTGGTCAATTGGCCGCGATCCATCCGCGGCACCACAGCCCGGCCGCCGCCATCGCGCTGTCAATGTTCCTGGGCATCGTGTTTGTCTCTCTGCGCAGTTTTGCCGAACTCGCCGAGCACTTTGTCGTCGGGATCTGGCCGTTTTATGTACTCGCAGTGGCGGCGGTTTTTGTTCTGCGCAAGCGCGAACCAGACCGCGAACGCGCATACCGAACATGGGGTTATCCCGTTGTACCTGCACTATTTTTACTCGCCTCGGTGGGCCTGTTGGGCAGCTACGCCATCAATCAGCCGGGTACATTTGCACTCAACCTCGGGATCATCGCCTCGGGCATCCCGGTCTACTTCGCGGCCCGCCGACTGGCGAAGTAATCGCGCCGACGCCATCCCGCGAGCATCAGCACCACAAGCCATGGAGCACGGGGCTGCCCGTTTTTTTGCTTGCATCCACAACCTTCTCCGTCCATCGCCATCGCACCGGTGCTCTCACGGTCCGAAGTTGGATCGTCGGTGCCGACTCCCGCCTCACCTTCACTCGTGGTCTGGCCCTCGTCGCCGTTTTGAAACAACGTGTTCCACTGCAGGTGATCGAGCAACAGACGAAAGCCGGGAGGTATCGAGGACAGTGAGACCAGGGCGATGCTGTAGGTCTCCCCCGGATCGAGGCCGGTCATGCGGATACTGTGCACAGTCCCGTCGCTGGTGAGGTCGACGTTGGACTCAAACTGGTACTCGGCATTGGTTTCGATGACCCGCGTCTCGGGATCGAGTGAAAACGAAAGCCCACCGGCACCGCGACGGACGAGCGCCGCAACCCGCAATCCATCTTGATCGAGCGGTTCGTCGTCGCGTTTGCGCGAGCGCCAGCGATCGGGGACAAAGCGAACCACAAGGGTATTTTCATCTGGGTCGAGGGTGAGCTGATGGTGAACCGACGGTGCCCGCGGATTGTCCTCGACAAACGCATCGTCCTCGGAGGTCGAATAGCTGTCGAGAATCAAAAACCGGGCGTCCTCGACCAATCGCGCTGGCACAGCACCGGCAGGCGGATTGAAGTTGGGCTCGCTGCGAAGGTCGACAATATGTTCACATGCAAGTAATCCACGCTCGTCGAGTAGCTCCGCGGCAAGTGTCCGTGCATCGTCGCCCAACGTGAGTCCGACCTCGTCCACGACGATGGCCGCGGCCGTTTCAAACTGTGCTTCCTGCTCCCGCGGGATCTGGCGGATCGCGGCCATCGCTGGCAAAAACAAACTCGGAAAAGTGTCTTCGTCGGCGAATCCGGCATCGATCAACGCGCGGTCGAGCTCGACGATCGCCGAGGCCCAGATCCGACCTTCCATATGGGATTCACCGACGACATGTTGCGGGCAGCGAAACGGGATCGCGACCGTCCGTGTGCGTGGCCCCTGGTACAGACGTCCGACATTTCGTGTATAGGCAAACATCTCATCGGTCAAGCCGAGCCAACGGGCGTAAATATCGGAGGTCCCCTCGTTGATCGCCTGGTAATCAGTGCGGTAAAAAGAGTCGTCGAGATTGGGTGCGGTCGGTTCGGGCTTCCCCCAGCCGTTGGTCACGTGGTGTCCGATCTCGTGGACCAACACCCCGAGGTCGTACGATGTGTCGATCACCGTCGCCTGACCCATAAAGATGGTGCCGTTGTGCGAGTAGTAGGCCCCATCGAGTGGGCCTTCTGTGTTGACGACATTGGTGTAGAGCAGCAAGTGGCAGTCTTCGGGCTCGATTCCCTCCTCGCCACAGGTCACCCGATCCCAGACGTCTGCGTCCCATCCCCAATCGTCGAGCTTTTTGCGAAACCGGGTGGCGTAGTTCATGGCTGCGACCGCTGCCCACGGGTCGTTTGGATCGGTATGGGCCTGCTCGTCGGTCAAGGGCGGCAGGTCACTCGGAAATGCTCCTCCCTGCGCGACCGTGGGAAAAGATGTAGGAACACATTTTTCCTCCTCGGGATCAAACTCGCAGTGGACGACACGGACAAAATTGTCGACCAACGCCAGCGGCTCAGTATCGTCGAGTTCGACCAGTTCCAACACGAGGGGCTGCGGTGTCGTCAGCGGGTCCTCGCGCCACCCGGCGACCTGCGCAGCAACTTCGTCGACCCGCGACTCACTCGCCAAAACTTTTCCGGTTTCGATGTCGCGGTAGTGGCGTTGTGCCCGGGGACCATCGGCACCTACACGGACGGGCTGATCTTCGATTCGAACCGGTCGCAAGTCGTCTGCCGTCGGCCACCAGAGGTCGAAGGATCGACCGAGACGACGATGTTGCGGAAGCGTTCGGTGCCGGGGATAGGAGCGCCCGACGACCCCGCGCAGATGGCCGACCGCATCGACGCGAAGGGCCATGCGCGAGCCAGCAATCGGATGTCCAGCCCAGGTTTCCCGCACGAGCCAAACACCCCCGCCGTGGGGCGCCGGAACGTAGCGCACGCGAAACTCCGTCTGTGTATGAGCATCTAAGTGAGCACGCAGCCAGATTCCGCTTGCAAGTACATCTGCCTGCGCGGGCACCACTGGCTGCTGTGCCCCAAAGGTCAGGAACAATAAACCACTGGTACACACGTGACTCAGGCCCATGCTGAGGCCATGTTAACATGGACGCGCCGTGGCAACGTGCGTGCCACACCACGGGTTCAGGCGCTGAAGCTTCCGAGTTGCTGACGCAGCGAACGCACCCAGTGGTCGAGGTCGCTGATCGTGGTCTTGAGCAGGGCCGGGGTCCGGGCGAGAACTTTCATCCGCGACCGCAACAGGTCCTTGGCCCGGCGGATACGACTTCGAACGGTCCCTTCGGCCAAGCCGATCACCTCGGCGAGCTCAGACGCGGACATGTCCTCCCAGTAATACAGCTCGAGCACGAGTTGATGCTCAAACGGGATGTGCCGCAAACTCTGCAACAAGAGCTGCTGCTCCTCGTGACTGGCGAACACGGTGCTGGGCGATGGCGTGAGCTCGTCGGTGGTAGCGACGTTAAAATCGACCGCACAACCGCGTTTGAGTTCGCGAAAATGCACCCGCAAAACGTTGTGGGCCACCGCAAACAGATAGGTGCGGAAGCTCGCCTGTTTGCGAAAGCGGTCGCGCCCCTCAATGCAGCCGAGAAACGTTTTTTGGATCAGATCGTCGACGCCGTCGCTGACCTTGTTGGCAAAAAACCGGCACACCGACTCAAAGTGGCGCTCAAACAACAGGTTTCCAGCCTGCCGATCACCCTCGCGCCAGCGGTCGAGTAAGACGAAATCTTCCTGTTCAGACTTTCCGGTCACGCCGAGCCCGATGCTACCACTCCAACAGCTCGATATGGGTCAAAACACAACACCTGTGTCACCCACATGGGAGGCAGTGTAGCATCACAACATACTGAAATTGTTGAAATCATGGAGAGGTGCGATGATGACGCTGATCTCGGGTGGACCCACCTCGGGTTTCGTGCATCTACAACACATCTGCCGATCACCCGACGACAAGCGGCCCGGGCGTCATTGGCGATAATTCCAACACGTCGTACCGGCAGTCTACGGGCCGGCTCACGACGCTTTTTGCCGGTCTCCATCTGTGGCCCCCGTGCTAGGATGGCGCCATGCCAGGGGAGTCGCTCGACACCCAACTCGGGGCGGCACCGCAGCTGCGCACAGGGCTCGAGTTGCAACAACTCAAGGCCTCGGTCCGCTCGCGTTTGTTCGGCACGGAAGAGCCCGAACCGAAACTCGGCGGCTACACGATCAAGCGCTTGATCGGTCACGGTGGCATGGGAACTGTGTACGAGGCGCTCGACGGAGACAACGAATCGGTCGCGCTCAAAGCCCTCCGCGGGTTTTCACCGGCCGCGTTGTACCGACTCAAAAACGAGTTTCGCGTGCTCGCGGATGTTGTGCATCCCAACTTGGTCGCGCTTCACAACCTGGTTGTTTTTGAAGACCAAGCGTTTTTGACCATGGAGTTGATCGACGGGGTCGACTTCCTCGCCCATGTCCGTGGGTCGATGGCCCGCGACCCGCACGATTACGAGCCGTTGCGACAGGCACTCGCCCAGCTTTTTTCGGGCATCTTGGCACTTCACGACGCCGGTAAACTCCACCGCGACATCAAGCCGACCAACGTGTTGGTCACCCGGAAAGGTCGCGTTGTGATCCTCGATTTCGGGCTCGTCAGCGAAACCGACGGCGAGACGACGATCAGCAACTCCCGCGACGCGATCGCCGGTACGCCCGCCTACATGGCACCCGAACTCGCTATGGGCGGACAACTCGGTCAGGCCGGGGATTGGTACAGCGTCGGCGTCATGCTCTACGAGGCTCTGGTCGGCGAGCTCCCGTTTTTGGGCGACAGCCTCGAAGTCTTGCGGGTCAAGTGTGTCCGCGATCCGATACCTCCGGCCACGCGCGATCCGGAGGTGCCCGAGGACCTCAGTGAGTTGTGTATGCAACTATTGCAGCGCAACACCGACGATCGTCCACAACCTGGCCGCCTGCGAGAACTCGCCCGCAACGCCTGCTCACCGACGCCGATCCCAACACCGAGCATCCTCACCCATCTGCCGCGCAGCCGTCGATTTCCGCTGATCGGCCGCTCCGAGCATCTGCGACGCCTGCGTCGTGCACTGCTCGATGTTCGTCCGATGTCGCCGGTGGTGGTCTGTCTACATGGCTGTTCGGGCATGGGAAAAACCGCCTTGATGCAGCGGTTCATCGAGGATGTCCACCGGCAGGGGCGTGGGGTCGTGATCACCGGCCGGTGCTACGATGCCGAATCGGTCGCATTCAAAGCCTTCGATAGCCTGGTCGACGCCTTGACCGAATTGTTGCTCGAGCAACTTGAGCCGACCCGCCCCGAAGACTCGGGCCTGTTCCGCTGCGTCGACTCGGACCTGTTTCGCATCGACCCAGGGTCGACCCGATCGTCGGTCTACCGCGTTCTCCCCTTTTCACCCGAGGAGCCCGAGTCGCTGATCCTCCCGGACGACATCGCCGCACTCGCGCGTCTGTTTCCGGTGCTTCGTCGGGTGTCGATGATCGACGAAATCTGTGAACGCAACCCCCTCGATCTTGAAGGGCATCCCCTGTTGCGACGCGCCCGCGCTGCGTTGCGTGAGCTGTTGGCGAGGTTGTCCTCGCGGCGGCCCTTTGTGTTGTTTATCGACGATCTGCAGTGGGGCGACACGGACAGTGCATCGCTGTTGATCGAAGTTCTTCGCGGTCCCCGTGCCCCGGGTGTACTCGTCGTGTTGGGCTACCGTTCAGAAGATATCGCTACCAGCTCGATCCTCGAACAGTTGCCCCTACAACTACGTCAGGAAAAGGGCATGCCGGAGGTCCGCGAAATCGAGGTCGGCCCGCTGACACTCGAAGAGGCGAGGACACTCGCCCGCGCCGGTATCGACCCCGAAGACGACCCCGAAGGCGGCGGCCTCGCTCCGGTGTTGGCAGACCAAATCGACCTGATCGCACGCGAATCCCACGGTTCGCCACTGTTTGTGCGAGAGCTGGTTCACCACGTCGAGGCCGCGCTGCACCGGGTCGATACACATGACTTTTCGAGCACCTTGGCAGCGGGCCAGGTCTCGCTGACCGAAGTCACCCGCCAGCGCCTCGACCACCTGCCGGCGACGGCCCGCCAGGTGATGAACCTGGTCGCTGTCGCCGGAAATCCGGTCGAGCAGACGGTGCTTGCCCGCGTCATCGGCAGTGCGGCGACCACCCGGCAAGGCCTGGCGCTGCTGCGTTCCCTCCACCTCGTGCGCAAGGGTGCGGCCGATCGGGGAAAATCGGTCGAAGTCTACCACGACGCAATCCGCAAACAGGTGCTCGACCGCCTGTCGCCGGATCAGCTGCGGCACCTGCATCGGAACCTAGCCGATGCACTTGCAACTACTGGCGATGTGAAACCCGAAGTGTTGGCACATCACCTCCGCGGTGCCGGAGATCGCGAGCGTGCTGCCCGATTTACGATCGACGCCGCATCCAAGGCGATGGCCTCGCTCGCGTTCAACCGGGCTGTCGAGCTCTATGCCGCGGCGATCGAGCTGACTCCTTCTCGTGAGGTCGATACCCGACGGGCGCTGCAGGTCCTTCGCGGTCAGGCACTGGTCCACGCCGGGCGTGCACACGAGGCGGCCCGCGTGTTCATCGAGGCATCGGCAACCGCGTCGCCCCAACGCGCTCTCACCCTGCAGCGACGAGCAGGCGAACAATTGCTGCGCTGCGGCGAGTTTCACCACGGGATGTCGGTCCTCGATCAAGTCCTGGTCAAGATGGGGTTTACGACCCCGCGTACACGTGCCGGTGTGATCGCGCGGACGCTGCGGGACCGCGTGTTGTTACGTGTCCGCGGATTCAACTTTCAAGCCCGGGCCGCCGTCACTCTCGCGCCCGAAGAGATCGAAGAGCTCGACACGATCAACGCGGCACGTGCCGGTCTGTCGATGCTCGACCCGATGCGCTCTAGCATGTTCGCCAGCCTTTACGTCCGCCGTTGCCTCGAAGTCGGAGAGCCGAAACGAGTCGCAACCGCCTTGACGATGGAAGCAGCCCAACTTTCGTTTCAAGGAGGATCGACCTACGACCGTGTCCAACGTCTGCTACAGGCCGCCCGCTTGATCGCCGACGAGCACCAGTGCGGACCCAACGACCTCGAGTTTGTCCAGGGGGTGGTCGCGTTTTTCAACGGCCAATTCGCCGAGGCACTGCTACACCTGCGAGCCACCGTCGCGTCGGAAAACGAAGTCGAAGGGCCCTACCGCGAGATGTTTGAGTTGTTGGCCCTGTACCACACAGGGCGCTTTTCCCAGCTGCGTGCCCGCAAGCGCGAGCACCTGCAACACGCGCGTGAGCGGGCCAATTTATGTGCAGAGACAACTGTTCGTGCAGGCCCTCAAGTAGCGACCTGGCTGATCGAAGATAAACCCACGCAGGCCAACCGCGACCTGCAAGACGCCGTCCGTTGTTGGCCCGTCGGTTCGTTTATCGGCCAGCGCTGTTGGGCATTTCTCGGCGCGCGTGCAGCCGACATGTACCTCGGCGACGGAACCTTCGCCTGGGCCCGCGCCGAGGAAGCGTGGCCGCAATTCCGAACTTCCTTTATGTTTCTCGGCCAACTTCCGCGGGTGATGGGAAGGTATTGGCGGGCAACCGCTGCCATCGCCTATCGCCTCGACGGTGGACCAAAACGCCGACGAGTCGAACGTATTGCGCGACGCGAAGCCAGTTCGATCCGAGCCGAAAACATCCCGTGGACAACTCCCTACGCCGATCTCATCGATGCCGGCCTCGCCCACCTCGACGGCAATCGCGAGCTGGCCCTGTCCACGATTCGACAGGCGATCACCGGATTCGATGCCAACGACATGACGGCCATGGCTGCTGCGGCGCGCTATCGACTCGGCGAGATCCTCGGAGGCGATGAAGGCGACGCGATCAAGACCGTGGGCGAACAGACACTGCTCGATGAAGGTGTCGTGTCTCCCGAGCGGCTCGTGTACATGTACGCACCCTACCGCGGACCCTAGACGTCTCACTCTTGACTCCGCCAAGACTCCGCAGCGAGTGCACTGTCGGTGATTTCCTCGCTCGCGTCGGAGACTTGACAGCCGGTAGCATCGCTGTGTCACCTTCGTTGGCCCATCCCAAGGATCGAAGATGTCCGAATCTTCCGTCATTATCATTTTATTTGAAGAGGCTGGACGTCAGCGAAAACTTCGGATCCCGACGGCCTCACTGCGTTGGCGGACCGTTCGGTCATCCGGCCCGGGCGGACAAAACGTCAACAAGGTCGCCACCAAAGTTGAGCTGAGGGTCTCACTCGACGCGATCGAGGGACTGACGCCACAGCGTCGTGCACGTCTCCTCGCGGCGGCTGGTGCTGCGGCGATTGGAAGTGATGAGCTGCGCGTCACCAGTTCGCGCACTCGGGTCGTGGTCCGCAACCTCGAAGATGCCCGGACCAAGCTCGTGTCGCTCGTACAGCAGTGCTTATTCGTGCCAAAGACACGCCGAAAAACTCGACCGACGCGCGCATCCATCACCCGGAGACTCGACCAAAAACGCCGGCTGTCGACGAAAAAACGCCACCGTCGAGGCCCCCGCGACGACGACTGAGTCGGCGCTCCCAGCCCTCCCGCCTCCCTCCACGGTCGAGAAATCGACCACTTGCCACCCGTCTCGCGTGAAATCTCGAGTGGTTGACGTTAGTTTGTTGCTCATGCACGACACCGAGCGACTGCGTACGCGGATTCGAACAGCCATTGCGACCCTATCGCTCGCAGGAACATCCATGGTCGGAGCGTGTGGCCCAACACCGACGGCGGACGGACCGAACCGCGAGCTCGAACACAAGACTCCGGCTGCGCCAGCAACTCCAAAACCTAGCCCAAAGGACATCGAACCGGCACAACCCACACCGATCGATCCTATCCCTGAAGGCGAACCGGTACCCACGCGTTGGGGTCAAGATCCGTATGACCCCGAAGGGGCAGAAGAAGAGGGTTGTCCCAACGGCGACTGGTGTGGGCCACCCGAGGTCGCACGCAAACTCGCCCCCGAACATGACCCTGAAGAGATTGGATGCCCGACCCACATCCGCGGCTCTGTCAAACACGATCTCGAACCAGACGACAAGCGCCTCGTTGGTCTGTCCAACGACCCGATGATGATGGGCCGGCTGCGCAAACTCGCAAGCGCTGACGCCCGAAAAAACGGGCCCGACGACATTTGCTGTTACCACTGGTTCGACTATTGTAGCGGCCGTCCATTACTTGTACCTACAAATGACATATCAACGCTCGCAGCACTCACGGCCCACACCGCTGCAACCATTCCCGGTTGTGCGTGGTCGGACGGGCGGCCTTCGACCGAGCACCCCTCCCCCGAAATCGGCCGACAATGGCTCGAGGACGCGCGACTCGAGCATGCTTCAATCGCCGCGTTTGCCCAGCAAAACCTCGATCTTTTGCGGATGGGAGCTCCCCCTGAGCTACTTCGCGAAACTGTTGTGGCCGGTCGCGACGAAGTTGCCCATGCATGTGCCTGTTTTCGCCTCGCCAGTGTCCACCTCGGGCAAGCGCTACAACCCGGTCCCCTCGCAGCCCGTGGACGTTCTCGACACGACACCCCACGTACCGATGTTGGCGAGGCGACGCGCGAGCAAAGCCTCGGCCCGCGACCCCACCTCAACATTGGCAAAATCGATCTCAAAAAATTTGCATGTGCACTTTTTCTCGAAGGGTGTGTCGGGGAAACCATCGCCTCCCTCACCGCGATGCGGGCTGCCCGTGAAGCGGTCTGTCCCCATACCCGCGCGTTGTTGCAAACAATCGCAGACGATGAGGCCCGTCATGCCGCCCTCGCGTGGCAGACGCTAGCATTTACGTTCGACCGTGGAGGGACAAGCGTCGTGCATTCGGTTCGAGCTCTCGCCGATGCGTTTGAACGCGAGCTAGCAACTGTGAACACCCCACGTGAAACGGGTGACCTCGCGGGAGCAGAGGCCTACGGCCGACTCGGTGTACACGCACGTACTGACGCCCGAAACGCTGCCTGGCGTGAGCTCATTGTTCCGTTTCTCGATGAGCTTGTCAGTGCAAATCACCCGGGTCAAAGACCCGAGGCCTCGCGCGCTCGTACCTGAGATCTATCCGTCCCCGTCTCGCGGGGGCAGGCCACCGCGAAACGCCTTGCGAAACGGCTCGATCATCTCCCCTCGCTTGGAGCGATCGACGATCGCAAACGTCACCCGGTCAAACGCGGTCGTGAACAGCCCCGGCAAGGCGAGCAAGTGTTCAAAGAAATAGTCGGCGATCTGGGTCGGATCGTTTTGAAACACCCCGCATCCCCACGCCCCCAAGACAATCGCACGGTGGTTGTGATGCACTGCGAGCGTCAAAACCTTGGCAATTCGCGTGCGCATCACCTCTGCGATCTTGCTGCGGTCGCGGCGTTGCTTGGCCCGCACAGCACCCGCATTAACAGCTGGCGCCGTCACAAACGACGTCACAAACGGAGCCACCAGCGAGCCTTCGTCATCGCGGATCACCGGCACCCGTGGCGAATAGATCATGTGGTCGCTGTATAGCAACGAGCGATTCGAGCGATTGTGCTGATACATCGACTGCATCTGCGCGATACAGGGATAAAGCCCCGTACTGCGGGCGAGGCTTTCTTCCTGACCTGAACTCCCCTTCAAAAAGCCACCGCCTGGATTGCGTGCCGAGGCGAAGTTGAGACACAAGGAGTCTTCGAATCCCAACGAATTTAAGCGACGGGCAGCCGCGAGTGTGGTCTCGCGTGTCACTTCAAACCGCGTGTCCCGATGCGAACTCGATTGTATACGCAATTTTATGCGCGCGAGCAGGTCGTCGAGTTCACCGGGGCGATAGTGCTGGGAGCCGTCGACCGCCCGCCGCTGATCGGCGGAGACCGTGTGGACCGTGCCATCCGGCGCCGCGTAGAACCCCCGCTCGAGGATTTCGAGTGTTTGCTGGGATACCTTCGCCCGTCTGTCGCGTTCCTTCGCTGCCATCGTCTACTTATACGCGAAACAGCGAGGTAGCCGGCGACTTCTAATCGAGACTAATCACCTTGATGTTGAACTCCTCGCGCAACTGGCGAAGCGGGACCTTGGCGTACTGTTGATTCTCGCGATAGGGCCACTTCTTCGTCATCTTGCGGGTGCGCCACCACGCTCGTGGCATCAGTGGCATCGACCTGAGCATCAGCGTAAATGCCTCCCACTTGGTAAACGCGGCCAGCATTTCCTTGACCTCTTCGAGCTGCAAGTACTTCATATACTCGCGCAGGGTGACGGTTGTCCCGGCCATCGCCCATGTATCAGCAAGAGTCTCGCCACCGAGCGAGGTGTCACAACCAAACACCACATGGACAATATCGTGGTAGTGGAACATCTGGGCGACTTCCGGCGCGGCATTGTCCTCGGTAATCAGATTGTCGATCTGCGTGTAGTACTCGGCGAGAGCCTCTTCGAGCGTCATCTCGCAATCCTGCTGCATGTAATCGAGGTTCCGACGCGGATGAATTGAAGGGGCCGGGCGGGTCTTCTCGTGTGCCATTTGTTGTACTTGCATGTTTTCACTCCTCTGCCACAACGCAACCAGCTGTGCGTGTCAATTCTGGGGCCGAGCGATCAGCTCCACCATTTCAAGGGTTTTGAGGGATATCGTTTCGATTTCGGCCGGGGGGAGCGACTCGAGATAACGGGCGTACCAACGATCGGTGTAGACGAGCAATCCGGTGACAGCAGCGGCCAGCAGGGCCAACGGCATGTCGTTACGGACAGCCCCGACCTCCTGCCCGCGGGAGAGTGTCTCCCGGCAAAACGCCTCGCTACGTTGCACGAGCTCACCGATCATGTCGTGATGACTTCCTTCGTCGTAGATCAGACGGCCCAGCTCACCGACGGTCGGCTCCGCCATCACAACTTCCATGGCGCGAAAGAACATCGCCTCGACCTCGCGCCAAAAACCCTGCGCATCGGTAAATGCTCCGAGCCCGCCCACAGACTGAGCCAGCTGGTCAAAGGCCCGCTCGATCACCGTTCGGCACAGGTCGGCCTTATCGGCGAAGTAGTAGTACATCGCCCCCTTCGACAACCCGGCGGCCTTGATGATGGCGTTGTACGAAGCTCCGGAAAATCCATTGGCGGTGAACTCCGCTTCGGCAGCCCCGAGGATGGCTTGCTTGCGCTCCGAATCGAGCTTGTGGAATCGAGGAAGTGGCATCGCACGAGCTTCTCAGACCTTTAGTCGTACTTCAAGTTCGACCAATGGTCTAAGAATGTCACCACCCAAAAATTTGTCAAGTAGCCCAGCTCAAAATATTGAATTCCCCGATCGACCGGATCCGGGGTGAAAGTCATTTCCACGCACTCAGACTGTCCGATTTCGCACACATGCACGCGCGTCCCAGTTTCGATTCCGGCGGATTCTGGACATTCGCCGCAACTATGAAGATGGTCGACTGGGGTACCGTCACAAACGGGCTTTCGACACCGTCACCAAACCATCGGCCCCGTGGCCGAACCACACAAGGAAAAACATGTCCCTTACGCCATCTTACCTGACGAAGTCACTTGTCCCCCTCGCCTTGATCAGCCTGTCGTTGGCCGCCTGTGGTGGTGACGAGCCGATCGGAGGTCTCAAAGTTCCCTTTGTGCTGGGCGCAAGTCAGGAATGTACAAGCATCGGAGTCGAACAAGTTCGGGTCACCGCCACCATGATCGAAGACGGTGAACAGGGTGCTTCGTTTGAGGAGACCGGAGCCTGCAGTGCCGGCGAAGTTACGCTGACCGACATCCCGATCGGCACCTACAGCCTTGTATTAGAGGGTCTCGACGCAGCTGGCCTGACGATCCTCGATAACCTCGCTCCCGGTGGCAAGGTGCAGGCCGAGGTCTTGGAGGGTCAGACCAACACTTCTGAAAGCGTGACGCTTCGCCCCGCACCGGCGCTGTTACGGATGCGCTGGAGTCTCGCTGTAGATGGCTTTCAGGCCATGTGCGCGGATGTCAACATCGCCCGATTTACCGTCGAAGTCTACAAGGGCGATGGTCTCAATCTCCTGACGAGCCACACGTTTAGCTGTGACGATCCCGCTGACGCCGAGGGCCAATACCGGACCATGCCCGACGTCGATCGGCAACTCGCAGGCGACGAGGCCCAGCTCATTCACGTCATCCCCAAGGACGCCAACGGCAGTGCCCTCGGAGAGGCCTCTCAGGTGTGTCTCGCCGAACCCCCCGGATACGGCCAGTTGATCGAGCTGACAGTCGACTGCGACAATGATGTATGTACAGCCTATGAGTCTACACTCGGTCCTGGTGCGACCTGTCCGTAGTTCGGCCTCAGAGCTTCACAGGAGCCCCTCCCCGGGGCTCTTTTTTTGCCTCGAGCCTCATGCCCGTAGGCTCGGGACATGGAGAATCTGCACCCGGTGGCCGGCCGGGTCGCGAAAATAAAACGACGTCGCCCCATCCCGGTGGAGTCGTGGTTGTGTCAACAACTCGACCGCGTCCCCAGCCGGCAGCGCAGACAGTCGCGTATACCATGCATGTACATCTTCGGCGGCCGGCACCGCAAACCCCAGGTGATCGAGGGGGCTACAGCTGTGATCAACGGCTCGACCGACCGCCAGGCGATGGAGCGCAAGATTGTCGGGGCCCCCGCTGAGATAGATGTTGTCTGGGTCGGGCTCCCAATCGACAGCCATCCCCATCGCATCGCGGTAGAATGCGACAGTCCTCGCGTAGTGCGTATCTGGAATCCAAAGCGCGAGGTGGCGCAGTCCGAGTGTAGGTGGGGTCGACACGGCGCGAACTCTATCAGTTCACCGCCATGCGGGCGACCTCGCCTATCGGATCTTCCTTGCGTACGCATGCGAAAAATTCGGTGCTTCCACAGGCCGGGGAGCGTTACCGGCCCCCCACAACACAGTTTGCCATTCGTGACAACAGATCTGAGTCTCGTGCATTTGCAAACGCCCCCGCAGGCGGTGTCGAACGCCCTTTTGTCGGCAAATTCTGGAACGCCCCCAGTCTCTCGCCAGTCGGCGATACGAGTCCCGACTCCCCTTGACGCCACCCCCCAAAACTTCGTGTCATGGGCTTATCTATGCACCGTTGTTCACACCGTACCCACTCCAATCGGATCACAACCCTCGCCGCAACTGCGGGACTCGCCTTCACGCTCGGAGCCTGCGACACATTTATTGGCGGCCAAGGCCAGGCGCAGGGAGGCGCGAAGGTGACGGCACCGACGGCCGGACAACTCGTCGGGGCTGCCCGAGGCGCGGCATGTCCCGAGCTCACGGGTGGTGGTTCGGCACTCGGTGCCAACTTTGATGCAAATGCAAGCATTAGTGCGAAAGTTGGAGCCTTCGTCCAGGCCGCCAAGGATCTCACTGCGACCGCGACCCTCGCGGAAACAGAGTTGACAAATAGTTGTAAAGCCATGGGCCGCGACCTCGGTTTAAACGATGCCCAGATGCAGACCAAGGATGGCTCGGCTTCCAAAGGTGCCTGTGGAGCCGTCGCGGGCAAAATCGCTGCGATCCTGCAGGCCGGTGCGTCGGTCAGTGTGAAGGCCCAACCACCCCAGTGCCAGGTCAACGCCCAGGCCAAAGCCTCGTGTGAGGGTCACTGCCGTGTCGAGGTTGAGCCTGCCAAAATCGTCGCGTCGTGCGAACCCGCCAAACTCTCCGGTACCTGCGAAGGCACGTGCCAGGGTCAGTGCGAAGGTCGTTGTAACGGCACATGCAATGGTGAGTGTACGGCCAAGGACGGGCAAGGTCGTTGCGTTGGCGAGTGCAAGGGAACCTGTACAGGTTCCTGTTCCGGTACCTGCCATGCGCGGTGTCAAGGTTCGTGGAAAGCGCCCAAATGCGAGGGCTCGGTCGAGGGAGGTTCCGTCGATGCTGACTGTCAGGCGAGTTGCAAAGCTAGCGCCGACCTCAACGCCAAGTGCACCAAGCCGACGCTCCAGATCCAAGCCTCGCAAAACACCCAGGCGATGGCGCAACTGCTCGCCACGCTCAAACTCCACCTCCCCGACCTACTCCGAGTGCAGTTCAAGCTCACGCAGCAAACCTCGGCAGATGTACAAAACCTCGTCAAAATCTCAGGGAGCCTGCGCGGAAACCTCAAGGGTGCGGGGAGCAAAGCGATTGCCTGTGTTACGGCGGCCGGTTCTGCAATTGTGAGCGCTGCCGGCAGTATCAAAGTATCCGCAAGTGCCAGTGCCAGCGTGAGCGGCCGAGTCGGCGCGAGCATGTAACCACTGCGTTGGAAGATTTTCGAGCGATATTCAATAGCACGCCCTCGCAATGACGGGAGAGTCCCCGCAGCTCCAGGCGGCTGCGCATCTTCGTTGATGATACATTGATTTTCCGCTACGAACAAGCCCGTGGCGCTCGAGTGCGAGCAACCACGGGCTTCGAAACAAATCTCAACTACATCCGCTCGAAGATACCGGCGGCTCCCATGCCTCCGCCGATACACATCGTGACCATGCCGTACTGACATGTCCGTCGGTGCATCTCGGCGACCAACGTGGCCGTAAGTTTCGCTCCGGTACACCCGAGTGGATGCCCAAGGGCAATCGCCCCACCGTTGACGTTGACCTTGGCGGGGTCGAGTCCGAGTTTGCGAATCACGGCCAAGGACTGACTTGCAAACGCCTCGTTGAGCTCGATGATGCCGATATCGCTGAGCTTGAGACCTGTCTGCTTGAGCACCTTCGGTACGGCCGCGACCGGGCCAATGCCCATGATCGCCGGGTCAACGCCGGCGACGGCAAATCCGACAAACCGCGCGAGAGGCTTCAGACCCAACTCCTCGGCCGCTTCGAGGGACATCACAACTGCGGCTGCGGCCCCGTCGTTGAGCGGCGAGGAATTGCCGGGAGTCACCGTTCCGCGGGCATGAAACGCGGGCCGCAATTGGGCGAGTGCCTCGAGGCTGGTGTCCGGCCGCGGACACTCATCGGTATCAAAGACCGTCCCTTCGCGGGTGGTCACCGGCACAATTTCGTCCTTGAACGCTCCGGCCGCGATCGCCCTGATCGCCCGTTGGTGTGATTCATATGCAAATGCATCTTGATCGGCGCGGCTGACTTCAAATTTGCGGGCGACATTCTCGGCAGTCAGACCCATCGAGATATAAATCTCCGGATTTTCAGCCACGACAGCCGGGTTGAAGACGGCCTTGTTGCCACCCATCGGCACCATACTCATCGACTCGACCCCACCACCAACCGCGCAATCGATCGCGCCGACCATCACGCGCTCGGCACACGAGGCGATCGCCTGGAGACCGGACGAGCAAAACCGGTTGATCGTGATGGCCGACGTCTCGATCGGTAGACCGGCCCGCAACCCGATCACGCGGGCGACGTTGAGACCCTGTTCGGCCTCCGGCATGGCGCACCCGATCACCACATCATCGACCCGCGAACCCGGGAGCTTCGGGAGGTCGGCGAGTGTCCCTTGGAGCACCTGGGTTGCGATGTCGACAGGACTTGTGTTTTTGAGGGACCCCTTGAGCGCCCGCCCTACGGCAGAGCGTCGCGCGGCAACTAAAACGGCTTGTTTGAGCTGTGTCATATCGTTGTACCTTCAACTTGTCTGGACGGTTCAGTTCCGCAGGGGTTTGTTGTTTTTGAGCATGTACTCGATACGTGCTCGGGTTTTTTCCTCGCCCGCAAGACTGACAAAAGCTTCGCGTTCGAGGTCGAGAAGATGTTGTGCGGTGACCTGGGTGGCCGTGGGCGTCATGCCGCCGCTGAGGACGTGGGCGATCTTCTTGCCGATGAGGTGGTCATGGTCGGAGATGTAGCCACCCCAGGCAAACATCGTGGCACCGAGCAAGAAACTCACGCCTTGAGGTTCGCCGATGACATCGATGAGCTCGTTGCGATCGGGTGGTATGTAGCCGGCTTCGGCCAATCCGATGGCGCGCTGTTTGGCGTCGGCAACCACCCGGAGTTTGTGCCCGGTGATCCGATCGCCGGCAGCCAAAAAGCCAAATGCCCGCGCCTCGTCGGCCGACGAGGAGACTTTGCCACCGCCAACACAGTCGAAGGCCCGGCGGATAAACGGATACGGATCGGCGCCTGGAACTTGGGCTGCCCAGGCCGATGCCCGCCGACATAGCTCTTTGAGACCACCACCCGCGGGCAACAGACCGACACCCGCCTCGACAAGCCCCATATAAAGTTCGGAGGATGCTTGAATCGCATCGCCGTGGAGGGCGACCTCGACACCGCCACCCAAGGCCATCCCCTGGGCAGCCACAACCACCGGAATCGATGCGTGACGCAGATCCATCAACAGGTTTTGCAGCGTGGCGACGGCCTTGTCGAGGGCATCAAAGTCCTTTTCGCTCGCCCACTTCAAGATGTTTCGAAGGTCAGCTCCGGCACAGAAGTTGTCGGCCTGGTTGCCGACGACTAGCCCGCGAAAGCCCCCCGTTTTTTCGAGGGTCGGCAGGGCCTGACCGAGCATGTCCATCACGCCGTCGTTGAGCACGTTCATCTTGCGGCAGTGAAACTCGACACAGGCGATGCCGTCGCCGATGTCGAGCACGCTGGCGTGACGGTTGCTGGCGAGTACCTTGCGGGTCGCAGGATTTTGCAGCAACAACATGCCTTCAGGGACAGGTATTTGTTGAACGCCTGATCCCGGAACAAACACCGTCGGACCCGCGTCACCCGTGCCGTACCACTTGGCCTCGGGGCCATGTTTCTCGAGCAACTCGAGGGCGGCTGCGGCAGGCTCTTGCCCGAGGGCACGCAGCTGGTCGATGCCCCATTGCAGGCCGACCGCGTCCCACAGCCCGAAGGGACCGAGTTTCCACCCGTAGCCCCAACACATCGCATCGTCGATCTGGCGCGGGGTGTCACAGATCTCGCCAACCCGGTTGGCGGCGTAGTTCATCAAGGTGAGATAGACGCGGCGCAAAAAATCGCCGGCCCGCCCTTCGACCCGCAAGGCCGCGGCGACGCGTTGCTCGAGGTCGCCGATTTGACCGGCCTCGGCCAGCTCAGCGAGTTGTGGCTCGCGACGGTCGCGGTACTCGAGCGATTCGAGGTCGAGCGAAGAAATCACCCGCTTGCCCTTGGCATCGCGCGACTTCTTGTAAAACCCTCCCTTGGTCTTATCGCCGAGCATCTTGCGCTCGTACATTTTTTCCAACACCGGCGGCACGACCATGAGCTCGTAGAGCTCGTCGTAGCCCGGTTCTCCAGGGGTGCTGGTCAGTGTCGTTTGGAGGTTGCGGACCACGTGACCGACGACGTCGAGCCCAACCATATCGCCGAGGCGATAGCTCCCAGTCCGCGGGCGCCCCATCAGCGGACCGTTGAGCAGGTCAACTTCCTCGACGGTCAGGCCGAGATCGGTGGTTGCCTGAAAGGACAGCAACATTTCGGCGATCCCAACCCGGTTGCCGATGAAGTTGGGGGTATCGCGGCACATCACGACGCCCTTGCCGAGCACGCGGTCAGAAAATGCCGAGAGCTCGGCGACGACCGAAGGTGCGGTGTACGCCGAGGGCACGACCTCGAGAAGATGCATATACCGAGGCGGGTTGAAGAAGTGCATACCGACCAGGCGCGCACGCACAGATTCGGGCAACCCTTCGGCGATCGAACCGATCGCAATCCCGCTGGTGTTGGAGGCCAAGATGGTGTCTGGGCGGGCCGCGGCGGCAACCTTGGAAAACAGGCTCTGCTTGATATCAAGTCGCTCCACGACAGCTTCGATGACGATGTCACTCAAACCCACCGCTCGTTCGAGATCATCTTCGAAGTTGCCGACGGTGATCCGGGCGGCGAACCGGCGATCGGTAAACGGAGCTGGTTTGGCCTTGGCCATCACTTTCATGGCACCGAGCCCCAAGGCATTGCGCAGCTTTGCCGGAGCTTCGGCGGGCACGCCCTTGGGCACGATGTCGAGGAGGAAGGTCCGGATGCCGGCATTGGCGAGGTGCGCCGCGATTTGGGCACCCATGGTGCCGGCACCCAAAACCGTGGCGACTAGTTGGTGTGGCGGACGAAGTAACTTCACGGGGCCGACCATAGATCAAGCAGCCCAGTCGTTTCACACGAGTTCCGCGAACATTCGCGCCTTCGCGCAACTTCGTTGACAAGGCGAAAAACACCTCTCCGATGCGGACCGCGGGCAGGTTTGTGCGATCGATGTTTCACAGTCGCTGGCGTACAGCTTGCAATCGCAACTTCGCAAATGCCGTATGCCAACCGCTATCAACCAAATACGCACCAAATCGAAAACGAGAGCCGAACCCTTGAATCTGTCGAGAAATCGGCGCGTGTTTATCAGTGTGCTAGCTTACTTACTCGGGGGGAAGAGTTGGCGATGGATACCCGCCACATGTTCACTAGGTTGAATCAAGTTGTCGTGATCGCAGCACTTCTGGCTGTGAACGGATGCCGTGCCGGCGGTGAACGGGTCGACCGCGCCGTCGGGGAGGCTCCGATGCCGGAGCACGTCACCCCGACGGTTGAAGCTACACCGGCTGTCGACCTCGCCATCCTCCCCGAACCGGTGCCAGCCCCGGAGCCTGCACCCGATCCTTCGCCCGAACCAATCCCAGGACTCGAAGGTGCTGCCGACCTCCTCGCTAGTGGAGATGCGGCCGGAGCACTCGAGCAACTCACCCGAGTCCAGCAACCCGAATCCGAGACGCCTCTCTGGTTTGCCGCCAAGGCCCTCGAAGGTCGGGCGGCCCGACTCGCCAAAGATCCTGCGCGAGCCGTCGAAGCCATCCGCCCAGTGATTGCCTCGCGGCACTTCGCCAAACACCTGCCGCCCGAGCATATTCGCCTCGAGTATGCCCGGAGCTTGGCCGACCTGGCCCGAAAACCCGGCACCCCACAGGCCGAGGCCGACGAGATGCGGCGCACCGCCGACACCCATTTGCGCCGCGCACTCAAGCACTCGCCGATTCGCAACCTCGCCGAAATCCGGGTCGAACGCGCCTGGCTCCTCGCCGAAATCCAAGGGAGCGGAGGCTCGAGTACCCGCGTCGCCGCCAACCGGGCGGCCAAGGAGCTCGGCAAAGTCATCCGCGACTACCCCAACCACCCGAAGGTCGGCTTGATGCAACTGGAAGTTGCACGTGCACTGGTTCGTGCCGGCAAACACAGCGAAGCCGCCGAGGCCTACCGCAACCTCGCGATCGACCGTGCGGGGGAACCCGAGGCCCAGGATGCTTGGAACGAGCTCGGTGAGCTGGCCGAAACCTCCAAACGCGTCACCCGCAAAGACTGGTCACGTGCCGAACAACTCGCTCGCGCCCGCAATGCCCGGAGCCTGCGCAGGGTTGTGCTTTCACGTCAGATCCTCGACGACCTTCTCAACGATCCCAAGACCCCCGAATCGGTCAAACGCGCTGCCAAACACTCGCGCGGATGGACAGCCTACAAACAACGTGACTTTGCGACCTGCTCGCAGGACTTCGGCGAACTGTATGCCGAGGTCGAAAACGAGGAGAACCGCAACAATGTGCTGCGCTGCCTCGAGCGCGGTCGTGAGTACGACAAAGCGATCGACATTTTGTTGGAGCGCAGCCGCAAAAAAGGCATGACCGGGAAAGAGGCCCTATGGAGTGCGATTCGCCTGGCGGTCCGCGGGGGGAAATACGAACAGGCCCAGAAGCTGCTCCACCGGTTCGGTCAACAATACCGTGCATATACAGAGAGTCGTCGGTGGCTCGACGCCTGGCTCAAGTTCCGCACGGGTGACCACGAGGCAGCCATCGACGCGTTTGACAAGGTCGCCTCCCGCCGGGGTACCGACACGACACGCGCGCGGTACTTCAGCGGCCGTTTGCGGTTGGGTTCGAGTCTTCCCGAGCAGCGCCAAGCAGGGGCGGCAGCACTGACAAAAATCGTGAAGCAGCAACCACTTTCGTACTACGGGTTGCAGGCGCGGCAGCGTCTTCTCGACGCCGGCGAGCCCACACCCGAGTTGCCGACACTCACCGCGGTCCCGGACGAATCGGACCCACCCAACTACGCCGAGACCGTGGAGGTGTTCGAACAGGCACTCGCCAAGTTTGAAGGCAACTCCGAAGCCGTCACTCGAGCAGCCGCGCTGCACCGTGCCGGGTATATCGAAGAGGCTCGCCGCGAACTTCGGATCGCCATCGACGAGTTTGTCGACGTCGCCCCAGGCTTTCGCAGCGGTGGCTACGTGCCGCGCAACGAGGATCGGATTGTCGGCCTCGGTTGGAAAGCCGCGTGGAAACAACCCAAACTCCGGGTTTCCCGTGACCTCCGCAAACACCTGCGCAAATCCGAGGTCGCCGACCCGATCCGCGATGATCTACGCGTGCTCGCACTGTCACTCCACGAGCCGCACCGCATGGCCAAGCTGACCAAATCGGATGCACACACATATAAAGAACGGTGGCATCCACGGGCATTTCGCCCGATTCTCGAACGTGAGGCCGCGGTCCGCGACATCGATCCAACCCATCTGTGGTCACTGATGTACACCGAGTCGAGGTTTCGCCGCCACGTGGTGTCCCATGTCGGAGCCCGGGGTGCGCTGCAGATCATGCCGTGGACCGGCCGCCAGCTGGCCGAGCGCCTCGGCGAGTGCGACGGCCATTTTGATGCAGATACACTTTTTGACATCGATACCAACGCGAAGCTCGCCTCCTATTACATCTCCGAGCTGATCAAAAAATTCCACGGGCAAGCGGCGATGGCCTACGCCAGCTACAACGGCGGGCCTTCGAATGTCGCCCGCTGGCTCGCGGCAAAATCCGCCGACGGTCAAGAACTCCAGCTCGACGCATTCATCGAGGAAATCCCGTTCTCCGAGTCCGCCCGCTACACCCGGCGGGTGCTCGAAGTCCACGCCGCATATAATTTGATGTACAACGGTGAGCTGCCGCGGTGGACCAACGAGGTCGATACACGCTACGAAGACAACATCGACTTTTAGCCCGGGCTTCTCGCGGAGGGTTGCACTGGCGGCGGTGCAAACCCTGCCACCGGTGTGGACCTCGGCGGGCGTTGCTGCGGGTGACCGGCCCGATTCGGCACGGATCAGGGTGCCAAATTGTGGGCGCTTCCGGATATCCTCGGGACATGACTTGGGATCCGCAGCGCTACCTCAACTTCGTCGGGCCGCGGCTTCGCCCGGCACTCGACCTCCTCTCCCGAGTCGACCTCGAAGCTCCGAAGTCGGTGGTGGACCTCGGGTGTGGCCCGGGAAATGTCACGCCGTACTTGTGTCAAAGATGGCCTAAGGCACAGGTTTTTGGTGTGGATCGCTCACCGGAAATGCTGACCTCGGCCCGGGCGTCGATGCCCGACCAACACTGGATCGAGGCCGATGCAGCGACGTGGCAGCCCACCACGCCGGCCGATCTCATCTACAGCAACGCCGCACTCCACTGGCTCCCCGACCATGACCAACTATTTCCCCGACTCCTGTCACTGCTCGCCCCGGGGGGCGTGTTGGCCGTTCAAATGCCGCGGAACTTCTCTCGCCCGACGCATCAGCTCGTGTACGAGGCAGCCCAGCAATCGGGTGTCTATACATATATCAAGCACCTGTTTCGCCCTCCGCCCACACACCCGCCGGAGGTCTATTACGAGGCACTTGCCGATCACTGTGCTGCGCTCGACATCTGGGAAACGAACTACATCCAAGTCCTCAGCGGCGACAATCCGGTGGCCGAGTGGACCGCAGGCAGTTGGTTGCGTCCGTTTACCAATGCCCTGGACGAACCCGACCGCAGCCGGTTTGTCACCTGTTACCGCAACCTGATTCGCCAAGCCTACCCCGCCCGCAACAACGGTCATACCCTGCTCCCCTACCTTCGCCTGTTCCTCATCGCCAAGGTTGCGACTCTTTAGTCCATGCCCGACGCACTCACGCCCGCGCGCCAGGTCGAAATCGTTGAGCAGGTCCTCGCGATTCTCGACCATGGATCCTTCACAGCGACCTACAAACACGCGGTGTTGTTAGCGCTAGTCGACCTGTGTAAAGAGACCTGTTCAGAAGGAGGCGCTCCACCTCAGGTCCTGACCACACGTAAACTGGCGGAGAAGGTTCTCGAGCTCTACTGGCCGCAGACCCTGCGATGGCGAGGAGAGGCGGTCCTCCACCAAAACGCCCCGGGCCGTGGTGCAATCATCGCTGCTGTCGAAAATCTGCGAGAATATGTATATACTCATAATTTCGGTGCGCCGACCTACGCACAGCTTCGCCCACTCGTTGAGGACCGTTTTCAAGATGCGGTCGACAAGATCGAAGAGGTCCTCACCCGCTACCCACTTCCCAAACTGCAACGTATTGCGGGCGTGTGCCACAACTGGATCTATCGTATCTCCTGGGAAGACTCCGGTTCACGACCACGCGGCCTGCGGGCGCTCCAACGCGGCGAAGCGAGTTCGTTTGACAACCGCATCCATCTACAACCCGGGGTCGCGCAGTGCTTTGTCGCCATGTCTGCGCTCCTACGCCCGTTGATTATGCAACATTGGGCCAGTAAAGTGGCCAACCTCAACGCCCTCGACGTCGGTCATCTACACGAATTCTTGTTCGGTTGTGCGCGTATGTCCCTCGACCCCGTTCGTCAGGATCTGCGGACGCTGCAGGACGGACGCTGCTTCTATTGTCAAAATGACCTTCGGGGCAGCTACCACGTCGACCACTTCATCCCCTGGTCGCGGCATCCTGAAAACGGACTCCACAATTTGGTAGCCAGCCATCCCGACTGCAACTCATCTAAACTCAACTTCCTCGCCTCCCACACGCATGTACAACGATGGTGTGCGCGTGTACGTGATCGTCATGACACCCTCGTCGAAATCGCCGAACGTCGCAGGTGGCCGACCGACGCGGATCGTGTCCTCTCGATTGCGCGGGTCGTTTACCATCACGCACCGGACGGCTTGATGCTGTGGCAGGCAAAAAACGACCCCTTGGTAAAATTTGCCGAGCAGCGCGTCGACATCGAGAACTCCCTGCGTGCCGTTCGAATCCCGAGCTGACGAAACGCGCAGGTTGTCGTTCGCACGACATTGTGTGGAGGTTCCGTGGGACCGGCAACTGACGTACAGTAGATTCGTCCTTGAAACACGTTTCCACCGACTTCCCGGACTATTTTTCGTCCGCGTCATCCGCCTACGCACGCTTCCGGCCGAGCTACCCGGCGGCAATTTTTCACGAACTCAAATCCCGGGTGTCGGCGACAGCTCGGTGTTGGGACTGTGCCACCGGAAATGGCCAAGCTGCGCTGGCCCTCGCCGAGCACTTCGACCATGTGATTGCCACCGATGCCAGCCGCCAACAGCTCGCCGAGGCCCGCCAACATCCGCGGGTCGAGTACCGATGTGAGCGTGCCGAAGCGACGACAATTGAATCTACAAGCATCGACCTCATCACCATCGCGGCAGCACTGCACTGGCTCGACCGCGAAGCGTTTTACCGTGAAGTCCGACGCGTGGCCAAACCCGGGGCCCTGATCGCGGCGTGGACCTACAGCGTCAATCTCACGGTTTCGCCCGCGGTCGATGCCGTGATCGCCGATTTCACCGGGCAGTTGCTCAAACCCTTTTGGGCCCACCAACTCAATCACGTGCTCTCGGGTTATCAAAACATCGAGTTCCCGTTTGAGCCGGTCGCGTTTCCTTCGATTTCGATCAATGGACTGTGGACCCTCGACCAACTGCTCGGCAAGCTCGGCACGTGGTCGGCCGCAGCTCGCTACACCGAGCACCACGGACATCCGGCGACCGAGGTTATCCGCGAACGCCTCACCGAAGCGTGGCTGCGCGACGGTCCGGCCTCGCTTCCCCGCGAGATGTCGATGCCGCTCTACTTTCGTGTCGGTCGCGTTTTCCCGACTCCCTGATCCGGGGAAGCGGCTCGCTTAGCGCCCAACCGACACGAGCGCCGGGATCCAAACGTGGAAGCACGACCCCTCCCCCGGCGTACTGCTGACGTCGATCTCGCCACCCATCAGATGCACGAGCTGGCGGGTGATCGTCAGGCCCAACCCCGTTCCGCCATATTTTCTCGATGTAGATGCATCTGCCTGGGTAAACGCCTCAAACACCCGCGAAAGCTGTGCTTGGCTCATACCGATCCCGGTGTCGCGTACGGAGAAGTTCAATCGCCGCTCCCCACGGACATGCTCCACCCAGACCCGCAAGATGATGTCCCCGGCATCCGTAAACTTATTGGCATTGCCGAGGAGATTGATGAGGATACGCCGTAGGGCCGTTTCGTCCGCTTCGATCGCGCCGAGGTTGTCGCCGACCACGACGTCGAGGTGATTGCGATTGCGCTGCTGAATCGGTGCGATTGCAACTTCGACCGCCTTGAGGAGTGCAGCGATGTCAATCCGCTGAATGTCGAGCACGAGCCGCCCAGCCTCGATCTTGGAGACATCGAGGATATCGTTGATCAGCTGCAGAAGCTGCCCGGCCGACGAGTGGATGCGTTTGAGATCATCACTTGTGCATGCATCTGGATACTCGAGTTCCTCATCCGCGAGCTCGGCATACCCGATGATGGCATTGAGAGGTGTGCGCAGCTCGTGGCTCATGGTGGCCAAAAAGTCACTTTTGGCACGGGTCGCCAACAGGGCCTGGTCACGCGCACGCGAGAGTTCCTCGTTGAGCCGGCGCATCTGTTCGAGGTTCCGTTTTTGTTCGGAGATATTGTGGACCATCACCGTTGCCCCACCATTTTGGTGGGCTTGGGCACGGACTTCGAGGGTCTGGTCGCCGATGGTGTGCTCGGCGATCTTCGACTGTCCAGCGAGTGCATCACTGATCGTCGATGCAAGTGTCGGCGCGCGGGTAAATGCCCGTTCGATCAGGCAATCCACCAAACTCGATGGATCGTCGGTGAGGTACTGCAACGCAGCCCCTTGAGCCAACGAGATATGACCGGAGATATCGACGACGAGCAACGCGATCGGAAGTGTACTGACAAGTAACTGCAGGCGCCTCGCGGTCGAATCTAAGTTTTCCAAGACCAGCTGCCGCTCGCGTTGGTCGACCACATGGCGGTAGACCACTCCGGTCAACCGACAGATAAACCGCAGGACTGCGATGTGTTGACTCGTAAAGTAATTTGGCGTTTCCGAGGCGAGACCAAACACTCCGAGAGATTGGTCGCGAAACGTCACCGGCATAAAGAGTCGCGACCGGACATGAAAACTCCGGCGGCTCGACTGACTTCTCTGCGCTTCGTCTGCGTCTGTATCTGGTATATGCAACCATTCTTGGGTACGATAAACATGCCCGGGATGCCGGTTCCACGCTGTGCGCTCGGCCTCTTCTTGCTCAGCTTGGGTAAATCCCTTGGCATAAAGCAGGCGCAGACGGTTCGCGTCAAAATCCCACAGGTATAGGCCCGAGTACTCAACCGTCACCAACGACTCAAGCGCTCGTTCAATCTGCTCGGTAAAAGACTCGAGGTCATGGACCGTGGCAAAACACGCGGCGATCGCCGAGAGTTGCTCGACGATGTCAAGGAGGTTTCGCCCTTCGTCGTTGTCCGTTGGTGACGCCACGTGAAACGGGACCCGCTCACAACACGGGTGGGGCTACGAGGGCAGGCAAAGCCTGATACACATGGTCCGGGTGAACGCACCCCGCGCGAACAACGATCGCGCCATCTGTTGTAGTATCAAATATTATCGGGGGCCTAGGTTGGGTGGAAGGACACTCTCGCGCGGGCTTAACCGGCCGGAGGGGCTGACGCCGTCCTCGAGGCAATGCTACGCACCCCACCGTCCTCGAGTCGACCTCACCACCCCCATCCCGGTTGACGATGGCGGTCGGTTTGGCAATTCCGATTTCTCCTGCGTTCGTGTACGCGGCGTCGCTCGTGGCACGAGTACGTTGCGAAGGTATCGACACGCGCTGGAACGTATATTTCACCGGGGAAGTCTCCTCGTCGCCAGTGTATCGCAACCGACAACCTGCTCTGCACGACTCCTGCGCGGGCGAAGGTGCTCCAAAATACATACGACGACCGATGTCTGGGGTTTTCTCGCGCCCCACTCGCTTCCGGATGGGACAAAGACGATGGGCCAACCCCGCACCCCCTGTGTGTTGATACACCCAACACACAGGCGATTTCTCGCGCGCGAGCTCAGTAAAGCTGTTCGCAGCGACAGAACCAGTCACGCGAGATTTGCGCGCGCACCTTCACCCCCGAGTTCCCCGAGTTCTCGACTTCCGTGTGCGTGCAAGCGATCACAGAGACATTTCGACAGACTTTGGCCGGCAAGCAGGTACGATAGGTGCGTGTCCGAACTTCTCGACGTTTCCGCGATGCACCTCGCCCGCATGATCCGCGACCGGCAGGTGTCTGTATCCGAGGTTGTCAACTGTCATATCGAGCGTACTGAACAGGTCAATCCGCCGATCAATGCCGTGGTCGCGACCTGCTACGAAAAGGCCCGTGAGCAGGCTGAAAAGGCCGATCAGAAACTCGCTCACAGTTCTTCCGACGACCTCCCCCCGCTTTTTGGCCTCCCGTTCACGGCCAAGGAATATGTGTCGGTCGAAGGGATGCCGCTGAGCGGTGGGGTGTGGTCGCGTCGCCACATCCGGGCCGAGCACGATGCCGAAATCATCGTCCGTCTGCGGCGGGCCGGGGCCATCCTCATCGGCCTGACAAACGTTCCCGAAGGGGGTTTGTGGCTCGAAACCTACAACACGGTGTATGGACGCACGCACAATCCGTGGAATCTCGACCGCAGTGCCGGGGGATCGAGTGGTGGCGAGGGGGCGATTATCTCTGCGGGAGGGGTGGCATTTGGGCTCGGTGCCGATGTCGGGGGATCGATCCGGATCCCAGCTGCGTTTTGCGGAACCGCCGGGCACAAACCGACCGGGCGGATGGTGCCCAACACCGGGTTTTGGCCCGAGGCCGAGGGCGAGTTGTCGGCCTACCTCGTCTGTGGCCCCATGACGCGACGCTGCGAAGATCTGCTGCCGATTCTAGAGGTACTTCGGGGACCGGACGGCGTCGATCCTGTGTGCAAGGCCTGGGATCTAGATGTATCATCAAATATTGATCTCCACGACGTCACCGTCTACCCGGTCGAGTCCAACGGCCGCACGCGGGTCAACGGAGCAAATCGACAGGTCATCCGCGACGCGACCAAGGCCCTCGCCGCCCGGGGTGCGACGGTCGGTGAACTCAACGTACGCCACATGCGGCAGGCGTTTGAGATCTGGAGCGCCATGATGAACACCGCAGGGAGCACGCGTTACAGCGTGGTGCTCGGCAACGGAGCCGCGGTCAAGGTCTACCGCGAACTCATCAAATCGATCTTCGGACGCTCGCACCATACGTTCCCCGCCCTCTTGGTCGCTGCGACGGACGAGCTTGCAGCCCTGATGCCCGGTACATTGCAAAAGAAAGTCGAGCTCGGGCGTAAACTTCAACGTGAACTCGAGGATATTTTAGGCCCGCGCGGCGTCATGCTCCACCCGCCCTATTCGCGCCCGGCACCGCGACATTACAGCCCGCTGCTGACCCCGTTTGATTTTGTATGCACAAGTTTATTTAATGTCATGGAGTTTCCGTCGACGGTCGTGCCGATGGGTTTTGACAAGCACGGGCTTCCACTGTCGGTCCAGGTCATCGGACGCAGGGGCAACGACCCGCTGACCATCCATGTCGCCAGCATGCTCGAACAGGATTTTGGCGGCTGGCAGCGCTCCGATCCGCACCTGCTCCACCGACGTGCAAACACGTGAGAGCGGATTTCTTCGCCAACGTGGGGAACCGGATGATACGCTGCTCCTGTCATGCTCAAGCATCGAATCCCCATGCTCGCGCCACTGTGCCTCTCCCTCACCAGTGCGGCGGCCTGTGGGCCGACACCCGAAAATGTCGCCGAGGATCTGTGCATGAAGTTCGTCTCGTGCTTTCCGGAATACGCGACGGAAATGATCGACGGCATGACGTATGAAGAATATTGCGTCACCTACTACACACAGTATTTCGAGATGGTCGAGATGCACTATTCGAGCACCTGTGCCGATGCCTTCCTCCGCTTCTACGCCTGCATTGCCGACGAGTATACATGTGACGGAGACATCGAGACGACCCCCTGTACCACGGAGTACGCGGAAGTGACGGAAAGCTGTGATTTCGCCGACTACGAAGATGTGTCCGAGTAGACCGACTCGATCCCTTCCATCAAATCAAAGTCGGAGGATGCTGCGGGCAGCACGGCTTGACCTCGACGCAGCAACCTATCTCGTCGGACAGATTCGAACTCGGCCCGGATCCGCGGCTTGAGTTGGTCGTTGACCTCGTTCATCCGGGCGAGCAATGCCGGGTCCAACGCCTGTCCAGCGTGGAGGCACGCGTAGATCTTGTCACTGACCTCGGCGACCTCGGGATCGAACGCATCCTTTGGATCGATCCTCCCACCATCCTGGGTCCGCAACCGTACATTGACCGCCGCAACCGCTGGTTCGAGCTCTCCTCCGCCGAGCCAATCGAGTACGCGGCGAATCACGGTGCGAGGGTCAGCCAACAGCCCGCCATAACTCTGTACATGCACAGAATATCTACGGGTGGAGACATCACAGATGAGAGCAAACATCTCCGCCCACCATTCCAAGGCAGGATGCATATACAGAGGTTGCTTGGCACCAGGTGCTCGCGCGTCTGCTTCAATCGCCTGCAAACGCCGGACCGAGGCGACGTATTCACGCCACGGGCGAATCGCTGCGATCACGTGTCCGATGTAGGCCATGTCGCTGCGGATCAATCCCGGGAGAAACACCTTGACGACGTGGCGTTCGACATCTGCGGGAAACAAAAACGTGCCCGTCTCTGGATTTGGGTTGGTGCGATAGTAGATCCCGTTGCGCAGGCGAGACTCGAAAAACCCCCGGGGATTGGCCGCTGCGAGATTGTTGCGCCATCCGAGTGGGAACGCCTCACCGATGATCGGGTATCCCGCAGCCTGCAGGATCTGCATCCACATCGACGTCCCGGAGCGCTTGGTCCCGCTGACGATGATCATACAACGAAACTCAGGGCGCCGGAGCGGGTGACTGCGGGTGCGGAGGTGCGGGATCATTAGCCGCAGTTAGTCGGTTGGCACCGTCCGAGCTGACATATGACTGGAGATACATCTCCGAAGCCACGGTCGGTTGCGTCACGCCGAGCACGGCAAAGAAGTCCCCCTGGACCCGGTTGTGGTCGAGGTCGATGAGTAAGTAGCCCTGATTGGCCATATCGGCCCAGCGAATCGTGGGGCTGTTGGCCAAGACGAGGTCCAAAAATCCCTGCCCGCCCTGCAGCGTCGGCGAAGTGACCGATGAGGTAATGAACTCAACCGCGAGCGAACCATCTCCGGTCCCGGGATCGTAGTCGGGGTCGTCGGTCAGATCGGTCGCCCAAAAACTGTGAATGTCGCCGGTCAGCACGACAACGTTATCGATCGCCCCGTCGCGCAGATTCTGGAAAAAACGCCCCTGGGCCGCCTGGTAGCCATCCCATTGATCGGGGTTGATCACCGCCCCCCCCTGACCCCGCCAGCGACCCAACATGACCTGTTGCCCGAGGACACGCCACTTGGCCGTCGAGGTCTCCAACTGGTTGTAGAGCCATTGTTCTTGCTCCTCACCCAACAGCTGGCGGTCTGGATCGGCGAGCCCCTCGGTATCGCTTGCACTTACAATTTCATCGCGACCTGTGATCCGAGTATCGAGCATGATCAGATCGAGGAGGTCTCCATAGCGCAGCGAGCGGTAAATCTCTCCATTGTCCTGCTCACGGATCGGCATCCACTCGGTGTAGACTTGGTAGGCGATTTGCTTACGGGTCTCCCAGTCGCCCTCGTCGTCGGAGTGATTGACAGCACCGGTTGTATAGGCATTGTCCGCGATCTCGTGGTCGTCCCACACCGCGATCATCGGATGCTGGCGGTGGAGCTCCTGCAACTGTGACTCCCGTCGGTACTGGGCATACCGGGTGCGGTAGTCGTCGAGGGTTTTGATCTCGTGGGAAGGTTCGTAGGTCCGGACATCGCCGTATTCACCGTCGCCGTACTCGTAGATGTAGTCGCCGAGGTGGACGACAAAGTCTAGATCTGTCCGATTCGCCACGTACCCATAGGCGTGGAAATAGCCGTGGGCGAGACTCGCACAGGAGAGCACGGCAAATCGCAAACGATCGACACTCCCCTCTGGAGCCGTCCGTGTGCGCCCAACCGGAGACCAGCGTCCGAGCGACGCAAAACGGTAGTAATAGGTTGTACCTGCATCGAGTCCGCGCGGATCAATTTTGACAGTATAGTCGCGGGACGCGTTTGTCATCACGTAGTCGGCCGCAACACGCTGCTCAAACTCCGGGTCGACTGCGATTTCGTAGAAAGCTTCGACCTCGTCGGTTTGCGCCCCGGTCACGCGCGTCCATAAAATCACCGCATCCGGCAGCGGATCACCCGATGCTACGCCGTGCTGAAAGAGGTCTTCGGGGCCAGGCTCGCCGTCGTAATCGTAGGTCGGCAGGCCATCGCCCCCGGTCTCAGAATCGGTCTCGGAGTCTGAATCCGATTCGGATTCGGTCCCGACGTCCGAGGCGGATTCAGAATCTTCACCCTTATCGCCACAACCGGACACGAGGGTGACAACCCCGATCTGGCCGGCTCGCCGCATCAGTTCTCGTCGCGTAATCGTCATGGTCTGTGGGCAGTCTACGTCGCCCACTCGCTCTGGGATATCGTGTTTTAGGGGAGAAGCTCACGTCGTTGCGACGATGTGACCCGGTCGGCCTCAAGCCGCTTCTCAAGAGGATAGTGCACATACAAATTTTCCCCATACTAAAATGTCAATCGCGCAACACACGCGCCGCAACCAAAATCGCTCCCGAAAAACGAACATTTCAGCTGAAAAACCAGGATTTTGGAGTTTTTCGGCCCACCGTCCGGAAGATTTGCAACTGATGCGTAAGCCCGTTGCAAACATGGGTCTTCTCACAAAATCTGCTCAAGACTCGGCCGTCTGTGTGGGGGAATGCGAACACGGGCCCTGGAATGACCCAGTCCGCCCGCCCACTAAAACTCCACTGAAACCCCGCCAAACGCGGTTTTTCGGTGAAGCCACAGGAGACCTACACCATGAGCCACGCAGCAATTTCCCAGGTCCGGACGTTCTTCGGCGCACGCAACGAGGAGTCCGCCCTCTTCTCGATGACTTCGCTCCGCATCCGCAACCATGGCTGCGCAGCCCACCCTCGCAGCGAAAGTTCGGGGTACCTCGCGGTCACCGATCTGCCGGCCGAGACAGTCGCCGAACCGCCGGCCCGCCAGCCTTCCGCTGCTTATACATTGGTCGGAGCACCAGTCGTCTCCGACGAGCTTCCCGGACAATCCAAAGGCTTGCTTCACGCGGTCGTCGGAATGTTCGCCCTCGGGATCGCATCGATGACCGCCCACATCGGATGGGATCGTTTGCCCAGTACGCCTCCACCGGCGCAGACACTTGCAGTCGCAAGTATCGATGTGGACGACTACGAGACGCGGGCAATGCCTGACGCCCCCGAGTCCGCTTCCGAGGACGAGGACGACACCGTGATTCTCGACGACACTGAGGATGTTGTAGAGTCACCGAAAACGCGCAAGCGGGCCAAGTCCAAGGCCAAGGCCAAGGCCAAGGCCAAGGCTAAGGCTAAAACGAGCTCGACCAAGGCCCCTGCCGCGCCCCCGAAGCCCGCCGCCAAGGAAGCCCAGCCGGCGCCGGTGAAACAATCCGAATCCTTGCCAAAGTCCATGTCGGTGGAATGTCTGCTCAACCCCGATAGCTGCCGGGAGCCCTCCGCTCCGAAGGCGAGCAAACCACAGGTGCCCGAGGCCCCCGAGTTGCCGAACAAGCTGAGCCTTCAACAGCTCAAGCAGGGGACGTCTGCGACCAAGAAGGCTGCCGAGCGCGAGTGTGCCCGACTGGCGACTCCGGGGAGTAAACTTCAGGTGAAGCTGTCCATCGCCGGCGCGACCGGATCCGTGCTCAAATCTAACGCCATCGGCAATGCCGCGGGGACCCAACTCGGCCAATGTGTGGCCAAGGAACTTGCAGCATCAACGTTCCCCAAGGTCCGAACCGCACAACAGGGAACGGTGGTCACGGTCCGCTTCTAGTACCTGACCGACCACAACGGACGCACAAGCCGGGGCCCGCCCCGGCTTTTGCGTTTGTAGACCGAGCTGACCCGAGACCCAATCACGCGGCGATGGGCTGTACGCTGAGCGCCGGAACGGAACGGACCAACCGGCACGACGTCGGGGGAAATCGATCTTTGCCTGTACACCGAGCGACCGGATCCGAGTGCCCGCAGGACCTTGTACTCCATCAGAAATTGGCAAAGCCGAGGTAGCCCCCGGCTTCTTTGCATGTTCGACCCACCTCAGGCGGCGTCGAGTTGCGGCTGTACGCTCCATCCGAGCTCAAAACAGATGAGCGCCACCCCCCCGGGGCGGTGGATCGTGACATCGAGTGTCAAATAGTCCGCACCATCGCGGGCCTGACTTCGAAACCGGACCGAGGCGGCTGCGGCCAACGGCTCGCCAACCATCGGAGACCCCAGGACCCGGATATTGCTAATCGCGTGCTCTTCGATGGTGAGTGTCCGAGCGCTGTCACATCCTTGCAACATGGCAACCGCCCGGCCAACGACGACGTCCGTCGGACATACCAACCCCCATGGCACACCAACCTGGATGCCACCTACATTTGAAGCTGTCGACAGCTGTTCTTCACAACAGCCGAGCACGTTTCCCAAGAAGCTGCGCTCGACATGTGCATTGAGATCTGCGCGCGTTACCTGGAAATCGTTGGTCGTCAAGACTTGGCCGATGCGGAGAGATCCGAGATCACTTATCATCATGGTTCAGCCTCCTGTCTTTAGTTGTGCACGCAAACCACCAAAAATGCACGTGGAATTGCTGTAGCTGCAAAAAAATGACGAAATCTCGGCCAAAGTGACAATTTGAAATTTATCTATTTGAAATCTCAAATGAAAATCTGTGAATTTGGATGCGCGTACAAACGAGTTTTTCCTTGTTTCGCATGGACGATTCCCATCTAATCGCCGGATTTGCTAGGGGTTAGAGATCTCATCGAGATCCCATCTTCGGTGTAGACACAATTAAGTCGCCGTGACGTGAAACCTGTTGCACGGAAGTTGCCTGCAACACGGAGGGCTCGTGACCGACTGCGGACAACATGCTCCTGCAACAAACAGTTGGTCGAATGGGGGACTTTGGCGCAGCCCTCACAGATTTCTTTTGGCCCCATACCTGCCTCGGATGTGGTCGACTACTCGCCAGCTATCCGCCGGACGACGTGTTCGTATGTACAGGCTGTCGCCTCGAGCTGTCCCCTCTGCCACCTGGCTCTGAACATTCGGGAGGCCTTTGGGCCACCCACGGCTACGATGGCCCGGTCGCGTCGGCGGTTCGCAACCTCAAGTTCCATGGGCAAACGAGTTTGGCCGGCCCACTTGCACACCTGTTGGTTCGGTCACCTGTTTGGACCTACAGGTGGTCCTTTGTCGTGCCGGTCCCCCTCCACCCGCGAAGGTTTTTGTTGCGGGGCTTCAACCAGGCCGAAGTCCTCGCTCGGTTCGCGGCCCGGCTTCTGCGCAGCCGGGGACACACCATTGCGCTCCATCCGCGGATTTTGCGCCGAACCCGGGCAACCCGTCCACAAACGGATCTTCCGGCGGGTGATCGTCTCGCCAATGTCGCGTCTGCTTTTTGTGTGCCGAAGCGATTTCAAAAGCAGGTGCAAAACGCGCGAATCTTGGTTCTCGACGATGTCACAACGACAGGAGCCACCCTGACCGCCTGCCGGCAGGCCCTCGAGCAGGCTGGAGCGGCGCAAACTTGTGGCCTTGCCCTCCTCCGAGCTCTCCCGTAGCTTCGCCGATCCCGTGTCCAAATCGAAACAAACACGGCGCAAGCCCCCCGCCGATGGTCACGTGTTCGTCAAGAACCGGCGAGCGTCGCACGAGTATCACATCCGTGAACGTCTCGAGGCGGGCATCGCGTTGATGGGGAGCGAGGTCAAGTCGATCCGAGATGGTCGTTGCAGCCTCGCCGAGGCGTTTTGCCAGTTCCACAACGGGGAACTGTTTCTGTTGCAGGCCCATATCGCCGAGTACACACAGGCTCACGCCCGCAACCACACACCCCTGCGGCGGCGAAAGTTGCTGATGCACAGACGCCAACTCGACCACCTCGAGGACGCGATCCAAAGCAAGGGGATGACCCTGATACCGCTGGCGCTGTACGCCAAACAAGGGCTGATCAAACTCGAGCTCGGGCTTTGTCAGGGCAAGCAACTCCACGACAAGCGGGCCGCGATCAAAGAGCGGGAGGAAAAACGGGAAGTGCAGCGGGCGATCCGAGAAGCACGGCGATGAACGAGCTCGACAAACCTCCGAGTGAGCATGTCCTCCGGCGTGGTATGAGACCGCTCGCGCGCCTCGACGACCTACTCGAGCGCGCCGCCGACGAGCTGCTGAGTCGGGATGCCTGCGAGGATTTAGTTGCATTATCACAATTATTTCCCGGGCGTCGCCGAATCGTTGCCTCGGTGCTCGGCCACCAAGTATCGAGCCCGGCCGTCGATGCACTGCTGATGCTTTCACCCGCGATTCCGGGGGTGGTCGAAGGGCTGTACCGGGCGTTTGCCCGTGGCGTGACCCGGGTCTTTGAAGCTCCGGCGCATCGCAGTCCCCAGCTCATCGCCCTGACCTTTCGCCGCACGCGGGCCCGGCAGTTTGCCGACTACCTCGCCCGTGCGACTACGAGTCTGGGCGAGGGGTTTGAGCAACTCGAGCACGAAGGGGTGCTCACCTATCGCATCACAGTTCGCCCGGCAAACCCGGCGGCGCGCGACAGTCTCGCGCCACCCACGGCATTGCCGGGGCTCGCTTGCCAGCCAGGCGACGTTCCCCACATCGCCCGTGAGTTCCAGTGGCTGCACAAGCGTCTGGCCAAGTTGCGACACACAGGACTGTGGATCAACGGCTGGTCGCTCGCCGATGGGAGTGCAGCCCCACAGACGGCTGCCGTGCAAGTGCACCTCGTACGAGCTTTCTTCGATTCACTGGCACGGCCGACACAGATGCACTGAGCCCTATCTCGGCAGCTCTCGAATCGCTCGACGCGCGGTCAAACGAGCCCTTACCGAACAAGCAGTTCCTGTTTCGCCGATAGCTCGTCAGAGTATCGCTGTCGGGTATTTGGGCACTCGCTACGTACCCAGACCCATGGGATACTCCGGCCGTGTCCACCGAGACCGCCAACAACTTGACCATGCACCTACGCGCCGGCGCGGGACTCATCGCCCTGACGACCGACGACGAGGCTCGGGCGGTTGCCATGCTCGAACACATTGGTACCTCTCTCGAGTGGCCGGTGCACACGTGGAGTTTGTCCTCGGGGGTTGACGACGACGGTAGACCCCACCCACTCGCCCGTTTGTTGCAGGGGCTAGCCGGTGAGCGTGAGCCGGGACTGTGGCTGCTCCTCGATGCCGACCATCCCAACCTCGACCCGGTGGGATTACGCGCGGCTCGCGAACTCGCTGGCCGGCGTCAGGGCCCCGTCGTGGTCAGTGTGTCGCGCAATCTCGGCCCACTCGCCCAGCTTCCAGAAACGGTACTCGAGCATCTTCCACTGCCAGGTACCGATGAACTTGCTGATACACTCAATTGTCTCGCGCAAACCTGCGAACCGTCGCTTAACCGGCTGCTCGCTGCACAATCAGACGATTTAATCGAATGCGGACGCGGATTGACGTCCCTGGGATTTGACCGCCTGGTCCGCGAAGGATTGCTGGCGACCGCCCACGATCACAGCCTGCTCGTCAACTGGGCGCGGAGCCACAAGCAGAGGTTCATCGGTCAAGAACCCGCGCTCGAACCGTGTCCGGTGCTCCCGGCCCAGCTTCTCGGAGGTCTTTGTAGCTACAAAAAATGGCTCGAACGACGCGCGCGCGCGCTCGAACCTGCCGCGCGGGAAGCTGGTATTCCGACGCCTCGGGGCGTGTTGCTCATCGGTGTCCAGGGATGCGGGAAGAGCCTCGCCGCCCGGGCGAGTGCGTCGATCCTGGGCCTTCCCCTGTTTCGCCTCGACCCCGGGCGCGTGTTTCAGGGAACCGTCGGGGCCAGTGAGCACAATCTGCGCCGGATCCTCACCGACGCCGAACGCTTGGCCCCGATGGTGCTGTGGGTCGACGAAATTGATAAGAGTCTCGCCGGGAGTGAGGGTGCCAAAAGCGATGCTGGAACGACCTCACGCGTCGTCAGTGGACTCCTGACGTGGTTACAGGAGCGTACACGGCCCGTCTTTGTGGTGATGACGGCCAACAACATCCAGACCCTGCCGCCCGAGTTGATCCGCCGCGGGCGTCTGGACGAGCTGTTTTTTGTCGACCTTCCAAGCCCCCACGACCGGCGGGAAATCTTGCAGGTACATCTTCAGCACGTGCCACGGGCCAACCTCGGCCGGGTGCCGCCACTCGCGGATCCGGTCGCCGACTTTCTCGACCTCGCGGGTGCTGCCGAAGGCTTTAGCGGAGCCGAACTCGCGGCCGCACTGGTCGAGGCGAGACTCGATGCATATACCGAATCTCGCCCACTCGCGGTTGTCGATCTCCGACACGCGCTCGCCGCCTGTATTCCGCTCAGTCGAACACGTGCGGAGGATGTCGCGGCCCTCCGCACGTGGGCCAAAAACCGTGCTCGCCCGGCTTGAAGTGTAGCCTCGGCACCACGTGGGAATACCAGACTTGAGATCACTTGCGGTCGACGAGCGAGGAGGAGCACGGTCACTGGCTACGTGTTGGTGGGTGTCGTCGGAACCTCGTGAGAGCTCCGGCTGAGCTGCCGGTCTTTGTCGCACCGACTTCGCAACGGCTCCCGTTGCAGAACGGGGCCGGTGTATTTGCAATCAACTCTCCGAACGCCCGGTCGGTCGCCAATCCGAGAGCAGTCGACAATTTCAGACGATGGGTCGAAATCAGCAGGCAAAAGCGTTTGACGAGTCCCACGAGACCAGCCCGGGCCAACCTCCTCGCCCACGGCCGTGTCTTTTCAAGTGCCCACAAACACATCATCCATGCGGAACCGCCGGTGTAAACCTGTCCGCTGTCCCCGACAACGACGATCTCGCGGTCAGGGCGGTAGCGTTCGATGCCGACAAAGCGCTGGGCTAGATCCGGCACTTGCAGGGGAACAAATACCAGCGGGACGAACATCGGTTGCTGTTGCAACCATCTGCGACAGCGTACACACAGGCCACACTCGCTGTCGTAGAGGACATACAGGGTACGGGGTGTCATTCAGGCACCCTGCACCCGTGCCACCATTTCCCGGTAGGGAACGGGTGCCGGTTGTAGTAGCCCCGTCGGTGCAACCGGTGGGGGTTCGTCGACCAGCCGCGCACGCTTGCGCATACGGCTGAACACAAACATGTTGAAGAAGTGCATCGCGCCCAGGGTGAGCAGCACGGTGCCGATCTTCGGGCTCAGAACTTCAAACAACGCCTGGACCGTTTCGGGCTCGTAGTAGTCGTGGACGTTGAGGGTCACAAACCCGATGTTGATCAGGTAAAACCCAACGACAAGCAGGTGGTTGACCGAGTCCGCGAGATCTTCCTCGCCCCGAAATGCACTGACTAAAAAGACACGTCCGTTGCGGTGAAGCGTACGGGCCACCCAGATCGTCAGGGCGATGCTGATCAGCAGGTAGAGGATGTAGCCGATGACGACGATGCTCATTTTCTTGCTCCTTTTATTACTGTTGTTTCAGAATTTTCTGAAACTTTTTGGGAAAATTTTGGGCGATCAGGTCAGGATTTTAACGATCGCTGGAATGACGCGGCTGCCCTCGGAGGCGGCAAGGCGCTCCATCAACGAGGCCGCCAGGCCGACGAATTCGGCGAGCTGTTTCATCTGGCGGTGAAACGCCTTCCCGCTTTTGGTCCGCATCGCCGCCGTGAGTTGCACACAGTCACGCAGCAGCTGGAGTGCAGGATCGACCTCTCGGCGTTTTCGCTCGCGGGCGATCGTGCAAAAAATTGTCCATACATCTTTCTCGGCTTCGAAGTACTCGCGCCGCTCGCCCTTGCGATGCCGTTTGTAGACCAACCCCCAGCCGACGAGTTCGCGCAGGTTGGTGTTGGCGTTTCCCCGGCTGATGTGCAGGATTTCCATGACCTCGTCGGTCGAGAGCGGCTCGTCACCGACCAGTAGGAGGGCGTGGATCTGGGCCATTGTGCGGTTGATCCCCCACGCTGACCCAAAGGTCCCCCACTGACTGATAAATCGCTCGCGCACGCTGGCGAGCTCCTGTAGCTCGGACGACATTTCTGTACTTTCACAATTTACTGAAAAAATGATTTTGTCAAGAGGTACATCAAAATTATCGACCAACCGGCCCGCCGGCACAAAATGTGAAGGCCGAAACCCAAACGGTTGTCGTTCGACCCTCAAAGCCCGCTCGACGCGGCAGTTTTTCGAGTATATCGGGTGCGTTCGATGACTGTTGCTCGGACACGCGGCCGCCGTTGATTTCCTACCAATGCTGCTCGAATGCGCCGGTCATTTCGCATTCGCGTACCTCTCCTAAAACGGTCGCGGCTATCGTCAACCCGCCCATTGCCATCGATGTCGCTCACCCCCCGGTACGAAGGAGATCGGGTTGGTCGACAAAATTCATCAACTTTGTATAAACAATCATCACCCGCCGCACCTGCGTGGGGTTACACGCGCTACACTGCTCGGGCAATGACGCCTGCAACCTGCGGAGGCCTTGCGTGAATCGATCCACGAACCGAGCCCTGCGTCGTTCGCTGGTTTTGGCCTCGGCATTTGCCTGTGCCGGCATCGGGTGTTGGTTGGTTTATGTCTTTGGCTCGCACGCCGGTTGGGCGGCGACTGGACTCGGATTTTGCCTCGCTAGCCTCCCAGTGCCGATCTACATCGCGCTGGTGTTGTGGATCGACCGATTTGAGGCCGAGCCACCGCGGTTGTTGGCCTGGGCATTTTTTTTGGGTGCCACCCTCGCCGCGGCCAGCTCGGCGATCGCCAATACCGTTGTCGACGAGATGTTTGCCGAGGATCCGTCGATGCAGTGGCTGGTCCTAAGCTCAGGTGCGGTGGTCGAAGAGGTGACCAAGGGTCTCATTTTGCTCGGCCTTTGGGTGCGCAAACCGGATGAGTTCGACGGCATCATTGACGGCATCGTCTACGCGGGGATGGTCGGGCTCGGGTTCGCAATGACCGAGAACATCCAGTACTACGGCTTCGCCAGTTCGCGGGGACTGCCAGATAGCCTGCAATTATTCGTCCTGCGCGGTTGCCTAGCCCCCTATGCCCACCCGCTGTTTGCCGGCATTACGGGCGTTGCCCTCGGCTTTGCGGTCAACCGACGAGGTCTCGGGTGGGCCCTGGGTATCCTCGGAATCGCCCTCGCCTCGTTCGTCCACGCAGTTTGGAACATCGCGGCGGCGGAGGGTCAATTTATGAGTATATACACTTATGTCATGGTCCCCGTGTTCGTCGCGGGGCTCGGACTGGTCGCTTTTGCGATTCGTCGCGAGGGTCAAATCGTCGCCAAACACCTGGCAGTCGAGGTCGAACGGGGGCGTCTCACACAGGCGGAATACCTCAGCCTCACCCATGTCTCCGGACGCTTGCGGGCCGGCTGGCAAGCGTTTCGCAGCGAAGGGCTCCGCGGATGGCAAGCGACGAGACGGCGTCAACAGGCCGCGGGCGAATTGGCGTTCCTGCGCGCACGCAGGGGCCGGATGGGTGCCTCGGAGTTCGATAGCGACCTCGAACGCCAGTATCTCGAGCAAATCGCCGCGGGGCCGACGGACTGACCTCCGCCAGCAGGCGCCCTTACACATTGTATCTACATACTATCTTGCCATCGCGGTTCGGATGCCAGGCGCATCGCCGGAGCATATCCGTGGTCCGCGACGAACGTCCGTAGCCTCGGCCCACAATCCGCGCGGCCATGTGCTCACATCTGCTTGCAGCGTTCGTGGAGAAAATCGAGGCACTGTTGCAGCTCGGAAGCATTGGCATCCCCGTAGACCGTCGCCCCTGCGGTCCTCGGTGGTTCCGAGCCAATCGGGGTACTCCCGTTACTGACGCAATCCCCGATCCGTCCTTTGGGGCGGCAGGTGAACGTGACCGCACTCGAACTCGCGGTCGCGTCGGCGTAGTTGAGGTTGGCCTGGACATACTGGTTGGCGTTCTTTTTGAGCTTGAGCACACAAGTATTCTCTCGGTACTCGATGTCTTGGGATTGGGTCGCCTGCTTGAGCAACTCGAGGCACCGATCGCGTTCGGACTCGTTTTTGAGGCGGCGAAGTCGTTGCTCGGGTGTTTCCTTTTGATGCTTCGTCACATCGACTTTCGAACTGGGCTTTGCATCTACAAATTGATCTTTGGCTCCGGACGTGTGGACAGGTCCAACAACATTTGCTTTGGTTTTCAGTGAAATCTTCTGCTGTGCGCCGTCACCTTGCGCTGCTTTGTCGGCACCACAGGCAGGGATACACAGCAACAACGCGACGCCGATCGCCGCCACGATATCGATAGGCTTTTTCATCTGTCCTCCTAGACAGGTTTTAGCCTACCGAGACCCTCTCGACGAATCAACGAAATTGACGGGATTCAGGGTCGTATACAGTGGTGTGAGGACACACCCGGACGGCTGGCCGACAGGCACGGTGGGACCGATATTTTTGCATATTCACTCACATGTCCGGAGGTTCTGTTCCGGTCTCCGCACGGAGCGCGTCGCGATAAGTAGCGATCTCGAGGTCGATGTCCGCCTGCCGGCCGCCGCGGGCGTCGACGAGCATGGTGGCGACACGGCGAGCGACGGTAGCTCCTTTGCCCTGATCCGTGAGCGCCAGCGGGAGTCGCCGACGCAGGATATCACCAATGCATATGCACCCTTCGTGGCTGATCGCGCGTCGCACCTCGACCCAGCGGTAGGGCAAATCCTCGATCAAACGCTCGCCCCGCCGGGGATCCTCGACAACTTGACGCGCGAGTACCCGGGCGTCGGCACCGTGGCGCTTTTCGAGATCCGCAAGCAAAGGATCCGCGAGCTCGTCGGGGGTGAGAGGCTCGCCGCCGACCAACGCTCGGCGATGGGTGAGACAGCGACCGCGCTTGCGCCCGAGCCTGCGCATGACCACATCGACAGCTTCCTGGGCCATCGCCCGATAGGTGGTCAACTTGCCACCGACAACCGCGACAATCCCATCGGCATTGACCACCACCCGGTGCTTGCGCGAGAGCTCGACGGTGCTGCCGGCCTCCGATCGTTGACTACGCACCGATCGCACCAGGGGACGCACGCCGGACCAACTGCTGACGAGCCGCGTGTCGGACAGCTCGACGGTCGGTAACAAACGGCCGATCAGGTGGTAGAGCTGCTGGCGATCTTCGGAGGTCACGGACGATTGGCCGGGGTCTCCGACGTAGGCCGTGTCGGTGGTCCCGAGATAGGTCCGCGTCCCCCACGGGATCACAAACAGGATCCGGCGCTCCTGCGGTACTTGTACAACCAACGGTTGCCGCACCGGTACGTCGCTCGCCCGCATGACCACGTGGATCCCCCGCGACAGCGCGAGCAATCGCCGTCCGACGTCACCGAGTAGGCGCTCGCTGGTCCATGGCCCGGCGGCGACAATGATCTGATGCGCATACACGCGTGTCTGGTCACGCAGACAGGCTACGTGAAGGTCCCGCTCGCCGACCCGTTCGCGCGTGAGGCTTTCGACCGGCGTATAGGTGAGTACCTCGGCGCCGTAGCGACGAGCGCTCTGCAAGGTCGTGAGGGTGAGCCTGGCATCGTCGGTCACCGCATCTTCGTAGGCCACCGCACCCGACAACCCGTCGCTGGCGAGCAAGGGCTCGAGCTCGCGAGCTGCTTGGGGAGCGTAGGTCTGATGCCCACTGCTGGTATAGAGACTCAGGGCGTCATACAGCGAGAGACCGATCCGCAACTTCCACAGCGGGAGCCGATCACCGCGGTAGGCGGGAAACAAAAACTTCGCTGGCGTGACGAGGTGGGGAGCGATGAGCTTGAGTCGATGACGCTCGCGCAGCGCTTCGTACACGAGGCCGAGTTGCCCCTGCTCGAGGTAGCGAACACCTCCGTGGATCAACCGGCTCGAGCGCGAACTCGTTCCATAGGCGAGGTCGTTGGCTTCGACGACGAGAACCCGAAGCCCACGCATAGCCGCATCTCGCGCGATCCCTGCTCCGGTGATCCCGGCACCGACAACCAGTAGATCCCAGGCTGAATCAGGGCCAGCGTCGCGCACGGTAGCGGCCAGGGACGCTGTTTCGTCCGGGCTCCAGGGAGGTAGCGGGGGCTGATTTTCGCCACCCGGTGGATTGCGTCTTGCGAGGGACAGCGGTGACACTGGTATAAGCCTACCGCGAACTGGAGTCTGCGATGGCGTCGTTTACCCTGCACATCCAATATGTCGACCGCCCGGCGGAAACCCGGACGTTCACCCAACCACGCCTCACGATCGGCCGCGAGAGCGGCGACATCATTCTTCGTGACAGCCAAGTGTCAGGTGAACATGCGGAGATCCTCTTCACCGATACGGGTCTGCAGTACGTCGATGTCGGATCGACCAATGGATCATTCACCCCCGACGGACGACGGATCGCCAAGCTCAACCTCACCACCGGTGCGTCGGTCCGCGCCGGCAACTCGATGCTGACGGTCCGCGATATCCAACTCGATCGCGGCGGGCGCAAAGGCGGCACGTTGATCGCCCCGCCGGGTTCGATTCCCGGGATGCTCGGTCGGCCAGGTTCCGTCCCTCCGCCCGGTGCTGCCCCGCCCCAACGCACGCCTGTTTCGTCAGCCGCTGTTCCGACGCCTGCCCAACCCGATCCGTTTGCGGCGACGAGTTTCGTTCCCCAAGTCGATCCGGGCCAACTCAACCCAGAGGCCACGGGCACCGACGGTGCACCGACGACCGAGCCCGCAACCCCGAGCGCCGGAGAGCAGCTGCAACAAGGTGTGTCGCAGATCGGTCAAGAACTTGCCAACGCAGCCGCGGCCCAAGGCATTACCGGAGATGACCTCAAGGCCAGCTTGAAAGATGCCTGGACACTGGTCGCCCCCGTGCTTGTGTCCGCGAGTTTGATGGTCGCAGCGATCGAAGTTCCGGCCACACTCGCGGCCCTTGTGCTCGGATGGATCCCGGCCGTCGGCACGATCCTCGCTGGCCTGATCAATCTCGCCGCCAGCATTGCGATGATCCTAGTCGGCGTCGCCGTAACCCGGTTTTTACTCAACCAACGCTTGGGTCAACCGAGCCAGTGGCTGCCGACACTCAAGTACGAACTCACGGGCGAGCGGGCGAAGGCAGTGCTGCCGAGCATGATCGTCGCCGGCCTGATCGCCGGTGTCGCGTCGATCTTCCTCATCGTCCCCGGGATCCTAGTCGGCTGTTTCATCTCCGTGATCTTCCTGCTCGAAGACAAAAAGATGGTCGATATCAACGGCCGCAACTTCGAGTTGGTCAAGCACGAGATGGTGCCGCTGATCGTGCGTTACTTGGTTTTGTTGGTCGGAGCCGGAATCGGGATCGGTCTGTTGGTGTTCATCGTCGGATTTATCGACGGTCTCATCGGCCTCACCAGCGCCCCGCTGACGCGGTTGACGACCGCGATCCTGATCTCCGTGTTCATGCCCTACGCGGTATCGTTTTCAATCACGCAGTACCTGCGACTGCGCGGCAAATACGAGGGTGGACTGCCAGAGGCGGAGATGCGGCAACGCCTCGCATTTGCAGCGCCACAGGCCGAGGCTCCGGCCCAAAACCTCCCGCCTGCGGGGGGTGCTGCCCCTCCGCCCGCTGCGAGCTGAGGCCACCCCGGCTGCCGCTTTCATCCCTCTGCCCAGCGGTATAACCTGCCGCTGTGGTGAGCTACCCAGACGATACGCAGGTCTCACTGCGCGCGACGTCCTCGGGTAGCCACAGCAATTGGGGGGAAGCCGCCGAACGATCGATTCGCGACAACCCGCAGTTCATCGAGTTTTGTGCCAACAAGCGGTTCACCATCCGCCGTCGACTCGGTGCCGGCGGGATGGGAGTGGTCTACGAAGCGATCGACCACGAACGCGACGAGCCGGTTGCCCTCAAGACCATTCTCGGTGTCAGCCCGAGCGCGATGTACCGCTTCAAACGCGAGTTTCGAGCCCTCGCCGATGTCACCCACCCCAACCTGATCTGTCTGCACGACCTGTTTTCCGAGGGCGAGCAGATGTTTTTTACGATGGAGTTTATCGACGGGGTCGATGTCGTCGACTACATCCGAACGCCGCCGGACGGTGAGCCCGCCGAGGATGCGCGCGACAACCTGCTGGCCCGTCTGCGCCACTGTGTTCGCCAACTGACCAAGGCTGTCGGGGCCGTGCATGCGGCCGGCAAACTCCACCGCGACATCAAGCCTTCCAACGTGTTGGTCACCCAGCAGGGTCGGTTGGTGGTCCTCGACTTTGGCCTGGTGTCGGAGTCGGTGGCGGAGACCCTGCGCAGCACCACCGCCGGTAACCTGGTCGGAACGCCAGCTTATGTATCACCCGAGCAGGCCAGCGGAGATCCTGCTTCCGAGGCCAGTGATTGGTACGCCGTCGGTGTGATCGCCTACATCGGCTTGACCGGCAGGCTGCCGTTTCGCGGCAAAGGTCTGACGATGCTGCTCGCCAAACAGGAGCGCGACCCGCCCCTGCCCTCCGAAATCGTCGACGACCATGTGCCGGAGGACCTCGAGTCGGTGTGCATGGACCTCCTCAGTCGCGACCCCGACAAGCGCCCACGTGCTAAGGCGATCCTCGCCCGGCTGGGCGAAGTCGAAAAATCTGGGTTTCGCCATTCAAACCGCAACCGGGAGCCGGCGACCGACCGCTGGCTGTTCATCGGCCGCGAACAACACCTGCACCAGCTCGAAGATGCATTCGAAGCGACCCACCGCGGGCGAGCTGTGCTTGTACATGTATATGGGCGCTCGGGGATGGGCAAGACAGCGCTTGTTCAACAATTTTTGCGACAACTCGGGCGCGGCGATGGAACCGTGATTCTGACCGGACGCTGCTACGAACGGGAGTCGGTCTCGTTTAAGGCCCTCGACAGTTTAGTCGATGCCCTGTGCCAACACCTCGTGCGTCTGCCCGACCCCAAGGCCGCCGAGTTGATGCCACGGGACATCCTCGCCCTCGCCCGCGTGTTTCCGGTGCTCCAACGCGTGCGGGCAGTTGCAGATGCACCGAAGCGTGCCGCCGAGATCCCCGACCCGCGTGAACTGCGTCGCAGGGCCTTTGCCGCGCTCAAGGAGTTGTTGGCACGGATGGCCGACCGCAGGCCGCTGGTGTTGCACATCGACGATCTTCAGTGGGGCGACCGCGATAGCGCTGCGCTGCTCGCCGACCTCCTGGCGCCCCCGGATGCGCCCGCACTGTTGTTGATCGCCAGCTACCGCAGTGAGTACGCCCAGTCAGCCCCGGTGTTGCAATCATTGCGTGAACATACACGCAAAGACATCGACTTTCGCGGCCTTGAAGTCGGTCCGATGCCCGTGGCCGAAGCCTGCGACCTGGCGATGGCCCTGATCAAACACACCGATGCTGGAACCCGGGCGCGCGCCCGCCAGATCGCCCGAGAATCCCAGGGGAGCCCGTTGTTTGTCAGCGAGCTCGCCCGCTATGCCGAGGCCATCGAGGTCGACCATCACCGCGAAAAACCCGGAGCCGACATTCTCCTCGAACAGGTCCTCGAGACCAGGTTGTCTCACCTGACTCCCGAGGCACATCTCCTCCTCGAGCTCATCGCCGTCGCCGGGAGCCCCCTGCGCGAGCGCGTGCTGGTAGCGGCGGCAAGCCTCCCCGGAGATGCGCGACAAAACCTCGCCCTCCTCCGCGGTGAGCACCTGATCCGGACCCATACCGACGACGACGGCCACACGATCGAGAGTTACCACGATCGAATTCGCGAATACATGTTGTCGCGACTCGAGGGCGATCAACGTCGCGAACGTCACCGAAAACTTGCATTTGCAATGGAAACCCTGGGCGGTGCCGACTCCGATACCCTGGCCGTCCACTTTCGCGAGGCCGGTGAGTGGGAGCGTGCCGGTGAATATGCACAGACTGCCGCCGACCAAGCTGCCGCGGCCCTAGCGTTCGATCGCGCGGCCCGCCTCTACCGACTCGCCCTCGAATTCAAACCCCACAGCGATCCCGGGATCATCGAACTGAAATGCAAGCTGGCCAACGCCCTGGCCAACGCAGGTCGCGGGAGCCGGGCCGCCCGGATCTACCTCGAAGCGTCGGAGTTGAGCCAAAAGGCCCAGGCACTCGATCTACGGCGACGCGCGGCCGAGCAGTTGTTGCGCGCCGGACACTATGCCGAGGGGTTGGCGAACATGCGTACCGTCGTCGCCGAAGCCGGGCTGTCATTCCCGGACTCACCGCGCCGCGCGTTCACATCCCTTGCATATGAAAGAACTCGCTTGCGCCTACGCGGCCTAACGTTTCGCGCACGTGTACCCGACCATATCCCCGCGGCCGAACGCACGCGGATGAACGTCTGTCGCTCGGTTGTCAGCGGCCTCTCCTCGCTCGATCCGTTGACCGCCTCGGTGTTTCATGCCCGCCATCTGGCGACCGCGCTGCGCTGCGGTGATGCCTATGAAGCTGCCTGTGCGATGGCTACAGAAGTCGCGTTTGTCTCGGTGCAGGGCGAGAAGACGCGTGAACGCACCGAGCGTGTGGCGACGGCGGCCCAGGCCCTGGTCCAACAGGTCTCATCCTCGGCCTACCCGCGGGGGCTGTTGGCCCTCAGCCGCGGGATCGCAGCCTTCCACCTCGGGCGCTGGCAAGAGTGTCAAAACCACATCCAACGCTCCGAGGAAATCCTGCGCACCGAGTGTGTCGGGGCGAGCTACGAGATCACGATCGGGCGGGCGTTTTGTCTGGTAGCGATGACCCAGACAGGTCAGCTGCGCCGGCTCGAAAAACAGGCCGATGCATACCTGCGCGACGCCGGCGAGCGCGACAACCTGTGGGCGGACACAGCTCTGCGGGCAGGGCCGCAAAACCTCCGCTGGCTGGTGGCCGACAACGTCGAACAGGCGACCACCGAACTCATCCGCGTGGGCAAGCGCTGGCCCGAAGGGGGATTTGCGTTGCAGCGTTGGTGGACGTTCCTCGCCAAGGTCCACATCGATCTCTACCGCGGTGACAGTGCGGAAGCTTGGGGACGCTTGGCCGGCCGTTGGTCGGACGTGACCCAGGGATTTCCGTCGACTTCCCAGTGGTTTCGCGTGACCATGGTCCATTTACGTGCATGTGCAGCTTTAGCCCGAATCATCGCCGAGGGCAGCGCCCGCGAACGGGCTGGACTGCTGCGCTCGGTCGACGTGGATCTGCGCCAGCTGCAACGCGAAAAGACGCTGTGGGCCCGGCCACTGGCCGACCTCCTGCTGGCCGGATTACAGGCGGTGAGCGGTGAGACGGAGCTTGCGATCCGTCACCTGCAGACGGCCGAGCAGGGATTTCTAGCTGTGGATATGTCCCTACATGCAGCTGTCGCGCGGATGCGGTGCGGGCAGCTGATGCCGGGAGAACGCGGCGACGAGTTGCAGGCGCGCGGGTCGGCCTACCTGGCCGAGCAGGGTGTCCGCAACATCAATCGGATGGCCGCGCTGGTGGCCCCGGGATTCCCCGATCTTTAACTGAGCCGACGGACGCGAGTTCGCGGTAGGCTGCCACCGATGCCTGCCGCACGAGCCACGCGCCTCCTTCCCGTCCCCGACTTTGTCAACGGCCCCGGCAATCCGGTGCGAAGCCTGTGGGATCGGGTGCATCAGCTCCCAGGGGGTCGGGCGCTGTTCAGCCGCCTGATCGGGCGGATGGCCCCCTACACCGGGACCATCAAGGCGCGGGTCGTCGACCTGCGCGCGGGTTATTCCGAAGTCAGGATGCGGGACCGTCGGGCGGTGCGGAACCATCTCCACTGCATTCACGCGATTGCGTTGGTCAACCTCGCGGAAGTCTGCGGCAACGTAGCGATCGCCTACTCGATGCCGGACGACGCCCGTTTTATCGTCGCCGGTCTCTCGATCGACTATCTCAAAAAAGCCCGGGGGACCATCACTGCGAAGTGTGAAAGCCCGGTGCCCGAAACGGCCGAGCGCACCGAGTTCGCGGTTTTGGTGCATCTACATGATGCTTCGGGAGAAGTCGTTGCCAAGGCGACGTTGCGGACGCTCGTCGGCCCCAAAAAACGCAGAGATGCGTAACCCCGGGTATTGACGATTGCAAACCCGCGACCGGGCCTTGCCCGCGCCCGCGGTTCGCATCTGATTGCAAATACATTCAATTGGGGCCTGCCTCAGCAAAACTCGCACTCGAGCTTGACTGCGGGAAACGCGGGCAAACCGGCTGCGCAGACTCGATCGCAGGGGCTTCATTTTTTCTCCACCCGTTTTGTACTCGGCGATCCACAGACTTGGTGAGACGCCGTTGCGGGCCTTCGATGACGGGGGCCCGCTCCCCCATTGGTGACCTCGTTTCCTTCACACCTGTCCCAACATGCACCCCGTTTGGGGTCGTGGCTGCTCGCATGATCACTGCCGTGTCACCGATGCGCAGATGCGTGCAGCACGGGACGGTGCCTCTCTCGAATTCCGAGGACTTCAAGCACCGCAAAAAGTCACTCTCACCCGGCGATCCGGCCATTTGACTCGGCCTTCCCGCAACGTTTCACCACCCACTTTTGTGCTAGGTTCCCGCCCATGCCTCACCGATACAAATCTGCCTTCCTCTGTTCTTCTCTGATGCTTGCCTTGGTCCCGTCCACGGCCCTCGCCGCCCCGTTGTGGACGGATAACGGCACATTCATCGATCCAAATCCCAACGACCTGACGCACCATGTCGAGCTCTCCGACCTCGACGGCGACGGCGATGTCGACTTCATCGTCGTCAACAACACCCACGAGAACCAAGGGACACCTGGCTCGACCCAGTTCAACCGCGTCTACCTCAACGACGGCACGGGTCTCTTCGCCGAAGATGACGGAAGCATCTTTGAAATGGCGGACAACGTACGCGTGGTCAAGACCGGGGATGTCAACGGCGATGGCAACATCGACATCGTCGCCGGGGCCACTTGGAGTGGCAACTCGTACATTCTATTTGGGGATGGCGGCGGGAACTTTACCTCGGGCGGCAGCCTGCCCGGTGGGGTCCGTGTCGGCGATCTCGACCTCGGCGACTACGACAACGACGGCGATCTCGACATCGTCGCGTCCGATTACGGTACCCAGTCGGACCTCGGAGCTGTCGACGATATCGGCGCCGTGCTGCAACTGTGGCAGAACGACGGTTCGGGTAACTTTACCAACACCGACATGTTCTCCGGGACATTCCATGTCGCCTACTCCAAGCGGGTCTCCTTCGTCGACATCGACAACGACTTGGACCTCGATGTAGTCGCAGCTTCCCACGGTGGTGGCACCGAAATGATGAACTTTGATGCGTTCCCGCAAAACCGGGTGTTCGTCAACAACGACAATACCTTCTCCGAAGTCCCACAAGACGATTTTGTCCACCTCCGTGTATGCACAAACTTCTCGGTGATCGACTTTGACAACGACGGATTTCTCGACCTTTTTACCCTCCAAGATGGTGGCCAGCTCGGCGACACCGCCCGACGCGATCGGGTCCTACTCAACAACACCGACACCACGTTTTCGGCGAGTAGCTCGTTCCTGTCCAACCTCAACAACACGCAGGCGCTGCACCAACGCGGCCAAATCATCGACTTCAACCACGATCAACTCCCGGACATCGTCGTCGCCGGTCTCGACAACCCCAACGACAACTTTACGTTGCTACGCAACGACGGCGCCGAGCTGGTGGCCGCCGATCCTCCGTTTGAAATGGTCGACCTCAGCCACATCACGTCGACGGCTCTCGCCGATGTCGATGGCGACTTGATCGATGACATCGTGGTCGGCCAGCACGGGTCGTTTAACAACAACTTTGTGCTCAACGGAACGGCCGATCTCGGTGTCGATATGGCTGCGCCAATCATCGGGAACTACGAGGTGCTCACCGCCGCCATGGTCGGCGAAACCGTCCGCATCCGCGCCCGGATCCACGACAACAAAAACCCGACCAAACCCCACGACTGGTTGTTGGACGGCAGCAGCCGGGTCATGCCGTACATCGAGTATGTACTCAACTTGCCGGACCCACCGACCCCGATGGAGTTTGACGACCTGTCCGACAACGGCGAGACCGAGGACCCTGTCCCGACTGTGTGGATCGGTGAGTACATGCACCGTGGCTCGTTTGTGATCCCGTTGGCAGATACCATCGCCTATCGCTTCTGTGCGATCGACCATGCCGGCAACAAAACCTGTTCGCCACCCATTTGGCTCGAGGTCGACCAAGCCGTTTGCGGCGACGGGATCGTGACCGAGCCGGAAATGTGTGACGATGCAATCGACGACAACTGCATCGACTGCTTTATCTGTGGCGACGGGATCTGCTCGGAGGGCGAAGAAAACTGTGAGGAGGACTGCTTGGAGTGCGGCAACGATGTGGTCGAAGCCGGCGAAGAGTGCGACGACTCCAACGACCCCGCCTGCATCATGTGCCTCATCTGTGGCAACGGCATCTGCTCACCGGGCGAAGAATGTCCCGAAGACTGCGGATCCTGTGGCGACGGACAGGTTTCGGGCAACGAAGAGTGCGACGACCCCAACGACCCCAACTGCATCATGTGCTTCGTCTGCGGCAACGGTGTGTGCTCGGTCGGCGAGGAGCCCTACTGCCCCGAAGACTGCAACGAGGGACCGGTCTGTGGTGACGGCGTGATCGAGGGTATGGAAGAGTGCGACGACCCCGACGACTCGCGCTGCAACCTGTGCCAAGTCTGCGGCAACGGCATCTGCTCGACCATCGAAGAGGAGAACAATCTCTGCCCCGAAGATTGTATGGGCAATGACAATGAGTCCGAGTCAGACTCCGACACAGACATGTGTGACTCGGCGGGTGCCGACCCCGAAACCTGCCTCGACGACGACGGCTGTGGGTGTACGACCAATGACCATAGCGCGTGGTACTCGCTCGCGCTCCTGGGCCTCCTGGGTCTTCGTCGCCGCCGCGACTAAACAAACGGGTACTTGTACCTCCACAGAAAAGGGTGCCAACTGGCGCCCTTTTCTTTTTGCTCGTGCACCAACCCGCCCTTGCTTGTGCATCTACATGAGCGTGTGCGCCCGGTTCGGGCTAGCGGTAGATTCCCTTGCGTTCGGCGTATCGCGGCAAAACCAACGAAAATACCGAGCCGACACCTGGCTCGCTCTCGACTTCAACTTCGCCGCCCATGAGCTCGGTGAGACGACGGGTGAGCGCGAGCCCGAGGCCGGTACCGTCGTGACGCCGGGTGGGCGATGAATCGACCTGGGTAAACGGCTCAAACAGGGCCTCGAGCATGTCCGCACCGACACCGATTCCAGTATCGCGGACCGAAATTCGCACAAATTCGCCGCGACCCTTGCGGAAGTCCTCGGCCACCGTCAATTCGATCGCACCGTCACGCGTAAACTTACATGCATTATCAACGAGTGAAACAACGCACTGACGGATCTTGGCGCGGTCGGCATACATCGCCCCGGCACCGTCGAGACCACGGAGGTCCATGAGGTTGTTGCCCCGTGTGGCCGCAGCCCGCATGGTGTCGACAATCTCATTCATTAGCTCGGCAACCTCAAAATTCTCGGGCTCCAGCGTCATCCGCCCGGACTCGACCCGGCTGAGGTCGAGCACGTCATCAATCAGGCCCAACAGATGTCTCGACGACTTCAAAATCGCATGGAGATCGTCGCAATAGCCGGCCAGCCCGCGGTCGCGGGCATCTTCGTCGAGCATCTCGGCATAGCCGATGATCGCGTTGAGAGGTGTCCGCAATTCATGGCTCATGTTGGCGACAAACTGGTTTTTGGCCTGGTTGGCAACCTCGGCGCGGTCGAGTGCCTCGGCCAGTTGACGGTTTTTGGCGGCGACCTGCTCGGTGTAATGCTTGAGCCGCTCGCGGGCCGTCTTGCGTTCGGTGATGTGCTCGGTGAACAGGATGATGCCTCCGAGGTCCCCGTTGAGATGGCGCCACGGGTGAATTTCCCACCGCAGCCACTCCGTGCGTCCGTCGCTGCGGCGAAATGGATCTTCGGCCCGGCGTGCAACCTTCCCCTGCAGACAGCGGCGATGGATCAGCCGCATGCGCTCAGATGTCTCGGGGAACACATCGTAGTAACTACGCCCGATGATGTCCTGGCCGGTCAGGCCGTAGTCACCGAGCCATCGCCGACTGACGAGCAAAAACCGTAGACCCTCGTCGAGCATCGCCACCGCGGCCGGTGTATGCTCAATAAAAAGCCGCAACAACCACTCGCTTTGATGCAGCGCGACTTCTGCCCGGCGACCGTCGAAGGTTTCGGTGACGCTGAGGTCTTCGGCCCCGAGCAGGGTTGGATCGGCAATTTCATATACACCGAGTGCCTGTCGCCGGAGCATCGCCTCCCAGCGTTTTTGTTCGGTGATGTCACGGGCGAGGGCAAAAATCTTTCCGCCGAAGTCTTCGGTCGAGCGCAGCAGCCAATCGATCCACCGATGCGAGCCGTCGGCACAGCGCAGGCGCCCGCGAATCGTCGCCTGGCCGGACGACCGCGCAAGCGTCGACAACCTCCGCGTGAGTGGACTGCGATCGCGTTCGTGCACCAGCTCGGTGAGCGGACGACCCACCAGCTGGGCCTCTGGGTGCCCGAGCATCTCCGCAAACCGACCGTTGACGCGTTCGACCGTTCCCGACAAGGACAACAGGCACAACGGATCCGGCGAGAGAGTAAAAAACCCCTCCAGCGGCATGGCAACCTGTCCCTCAGTGCTCATCCAGGTGCAATCCCCGTCGACGATATCACTAACGCATCAACTCCGGGGTCGTGCCCCATGTGATCGAATCTCCGGTAACGGACCGGAGGCCAAGACCGCGTGAAGCTTGATCGTTCGCCCAGATGCGCGATGCGGCGTGCTCGCAAGCTCGTTTTCTCGCAAGCCGGAATCTTGTTTCGCGTCGCCTCGCAAGCCCGGTTTTCTCGTGCCGCTACGAAATCGCTTCAACCGTGGAGATGTTTTTGCAGCCGCACCGGGTCGTCGGTTTCGATCCAGTCGATGCCGAGCTTCGTCAGCCGGTCACACTCGGCGAGCGTATCCTCGTCATTGAGCAACCGCTTTTCATAGGCGACATCCAACGGAAACAGAGTAAACGCACCGATTGCCTGGATCCCGTGACCGCGCAACTTCTCGATGGTGTCTTCGTCGATCAATACCCACTCGCTGCCGATCACGGTACTGCCGACCAACCTGCCGATTTTGTTGGCCTCCATAATCGCGTTGAGAACGCTCTCGGGCGACGTGTGGCCGCTGACCTTGGAAACCACCCTGCGCAGCAGTGGCATCCGCTGCACCCACTTGTCGACCGAATCGAGTAACTCGTCGCAGTAGGTAATCCCCGAGTGCAGCTGAGGCGTCGCTTTCTCGAGTGTGTGCAGCTTGAACAGATCAAACGAGACCACGATCACCGAATCATCGACACCGAGACGGGTGATCATTTCTCCGACTTGGGCACCGGTCCCACGACCCTCCCACGAAGGAGTTGGGGGTTTGAGTTCGACCTCGAGGGCCAGCTTCCCGCCAAACTCTGAAAGCACCTCTTCGAGCAGCGGGATCGGTTCCTCGCGGTCATACGACAGGACGATCTCGCGCCCGTTGATATCGACCCCCATGTTGATTGTCTTTTGGATCCGCAGCTTCGAAAGTTCATCCCAGGTCATGTCCTGCAACTTGCCCTGCACACCGGTCAGCCGCTCAGTGTCGTTGTCGTGAAACAGCACGAGCTTGCCATCCTTGGTGCACATCACATCGAACTCGACACCGTCGATCCCCAACTCCAAAGCGCGTCGAATTCCGGCCAGCGTGTTTTCTTGGTGGAGCAACGGTACACCGCGATGACCGATGATCAGTGGCTTGTCTTTCGGCTGCAAAAACGGGTTGGACATGTCGACAGGGTAGCGACAATCCCTGCGCGATCGGATGCGATGCAGGTGCAAATTGATCACGGACAAACTTCTGATCAAACATGTCCCAAAGTGCTTTGTGGTCAGGCCCGAACACACGCACTGCGACCAAACTCGCCCGACCCTATGTCCCGGGAAATTGACGCCTCCCCCCTGTGGCGCGCGCTCCAGCCGGCGCTTGTCCTCCCCGGCAACCGTGATAATTTGCGGGTATGAACTTACCTAATGCCTCGGCACCTACCCCGTCCCACTGCCGGTGGGGACCGGCGCTCGCCGTGCTCACTGCTGTTTTCACTCTTTCGTGCACGGACTTGGGTAACAACCCGAGCGACACCCAACCCGGCGAACTCGGAAATGGCGATTTTATCTACCGCTGCCTCCAAACCTTTCGCAGTGACGCCGCTTGCCTCGAAGACACCGAAGCACAGTTTCCGAGCGCCATCGCGGTCGGTGGTTCGTTTGAAATGGACTACCAGTCCGACCCCGACTCCGACCTACAAGATGGCATGTTGGCTGTGCGGCCAAGCTCGACCGAGCTCGTGGCTCGCAACGGAGATCGCTTCACTGCCGTCGCGCCCGGCTATGCCGCGCTTCTGGCCCTGACGGGCGGTTCCACCGTCGCCGACATCAAACACATCAACGTGGTCGAACCCGCGGAGCTCGAGATCGTTGAATCCCTGACCCTCCCGCTCGACACCGTGTACATACAGGTGGGTGAGGAACGCCTCATCCACGTGGTCCCCCGCGACATCGCCCGCAACTGGCTCGCCGGCTCGCTTGAATATACATGGATGTCCGAAGACACGAGCATCGCCCGCTTCAACTCCTCCGAAGGTCAGGCGACGGTTTTACTCGAGGGGTTGGTCGAGGGACAGACGATAGTTTCCGTGAGCTTGGGAAGCTTGAGTCAGCAAATACCTGTCATCGTCGAAGCGGCCGACAATCCCACGACCTCAGACTCGGAGACGACTTCGGATTCGGACACCACGGGTGACACGGACACGGATACGGATACGGATACCGATACCGATACCGATTCGGATACCGATACCGGATTTGTTGGAGGTGCGGCATGAACCGCGTCCGCAGTGTTTCGGCTCTACTCCTCTCGGGGCTCCTCGCCAGTGCCTGCAGTCCCCGGTATGTCCACACAGACTTGACCCTGGGCTCACCCGCCCCGGTGCCGGTCCAACTCTCGCCGAGTCAGATCAAAATCCCCGTCGGGATCGCAGCACTTGTTCTCGCAGAACCCCAAAGCGGCAACGCCAATCTCTACGACGAGTACTACGAGGTCGAGCTGCGCAGTCAAGACACTGCGATCCTCGACATCTATCCGGGACCCAACGACCGCGAATTTGTGCTGGTGGGTGTCCACGCAGGCACGACCTGCGTCGAAGTTGTGATCCAACGCGAAGTGCAGGAGTGCATCTCGACGACCGTCAGCGCACCTGAGCAATAGCACAGCTCGTAAGGGCTCCACTCGCGCCCATCTGCCCGCGTAAACCGGGTATGGTGGGCGCGTGACGTTTCCCGAGGCAGGCCGGCGAGACAAATATGATTGAATACGCAATCTGTTGGCTGGCCGTGTATGCGGTTTCCGTGCCCGATCCGTCACCGCCCCCCGCGAATAAACCGACACCGGGCCATCCCTCGACTCCACACACGACTCCACCAGAGCAGCCACCTTTCGGCAGCCCCGAGCCGTCGTCGCGTCCCACCTCGAATCAGTCGCCACCTGTCCAGCACCCAACACTCGCAGAATCGACATCTCCCCAGCACCCAACACTCGCTACACCCACAGCATCGACGGTTCCGACGAGCCCACAACCTGTCTCGCCCGACATCCGCGAAGGCCCGAGTCGTCCGCGGTTTACCGCCTGCAATCCCGGTTCGGATCCCTGTGTACGATCACGCCCCGCCCGCGTGCTGCTCGCTACGACAGGTGCGGTTGTCGGGCTCGGTGGGGGTGCACTGTTACTACTCACACTCGGCGACAGCCGCAACGGCGGGGATCCGGGCGGCATCTTGGTCGGTGGGGGGGCGCTGGCCCTGGGTGGGGCTGTTCTCGGCAGCCTGATTGCGATCGTCAGTCGAGACCAACCTGGCCGATCGGACCGCATTCGCCCGGCCACGCTCGGGCTTGGGCTTGATTTCCCCGGACGAGCATGGACCGACGAAGTCAACCCTGCGGCCCTGCGCATGGAGTTTGCCCCGACCTACTGGCTGCCGAGCAAACGCGGTCGTCTCCGCCTATCAGGCCATGTGGGCGGTCTTCTCGGCACGCTTCAAGATGTCGATCCGCGACCCCAATCGATCGCACCACAACCTGACCTCGAGGGCACCTACCCGGTGGCACTGCGCGAGCGTCAACTCTCCATCGGCTTGACCCTCGACACAGCCTTCTCGCTGCCCTATCCCGTGTTGCCTGCGACGCGCTCGGCCCACCTCGGCGCTGCTGAGTTCCGCTACAAACCCGAGGTTCAGATCCGCCGCCACACCTATCAGCCCGGCACCGATCGCACCGAAGTCGTTGAACGTACAATGTTGTTACCGCTGACCTTCGGCCTGCGCTGGCACCTTTCAGAGCGTCAGCGGTTTACGATTTACACCGGACCAAGGTTCGATTTTCTCGGGGCGAGCACGCCGGGAACGACCCAGGTCCAACGCGGTGGAGGACTGCTCGGTGTGTGGTACGGCGAAGCCTGGTACGACATCGATGTTCCACTCACCAAACCACAGGCGCGCCACCAACTCAACGCCCAGCTCAGCCTGGGATATGTGCATAGCCACTTTAGCGGCCGCGGGCTCGACCTCGGGCGGGTCGTCGGATTCTTCGGCCCGTTCCGCGTCGACTGGCACATGCGCCTGCGGCCTGCATCGTGGAAGAAAACGGCACTACAAGCCAGTATCGGGGCATGGGTTGGCAACGGCATCACCGTCGCGGCACGCCTCGGGGTGGTGCTGCCGGACCTCGGTGGTCAAAGGGCAGTACAATCGGGGGGTTCACGGTGAGACGAATCGCTACTATTTTCGTTGTTCCTACAATTATTTTGATACTCGCCCTGCCGCAGTGCGTGACCCCGGAGTGCTCTCAGCCCGACTACACCGAGCCCGAGTGTCGCGTCCGCCTCGAAAATGAACTCGCCCGCGGGCGTACGGCCGACGGATTCGAGCTCCGGTTTCAACACCCACAGGCGACCCACGCCGAATCCTGGGATGCCCGCGGCCTGGTTCGAATCGAACGCGACAACCTCTACGCCCGTGTAGCCGGCCCTGGCGACTTTGCCATCAGTGTCACCCGCACGCGCGAACAGACCCCGCTCCTGCGCACGCTTGTCCTCGACAACGTCGATCCGAGGATCGTGCTGACGGTCGGACCAGAGTCCGATCCGCATCCACTCGGAACAGCCGACAACCCCGGCCTGCAACGAACGCTTTCCCTCGACTTCACTGCCGGTGATACCCAGTGGATCCGCGGCCATCTTCCGTGCCCGGAGACCTTCCGCATCGCCGTGACAGCCGACGTTCAAACCGGCCGTGCCCAACTGGCAGCGATCCTCGAACGCCTATCTGAAGAGACATATGCATCAGTAGATACGGGCGAGCCCCTGTTGGGTCTTTTGATCCTCGGTGATCTCAGCGAGTGGACCGAACACGAGGAGTTTACGGACCTGAGCCAAATGATTGCACAGGCAACGATCCCGGTCGCACTGACCCCGGGCAACCACGATGTACTCGACAATTCAAGCTCGCCCTATCACACCGCATTCGGCCCGGGGACCCATGAATTTTCAATCTGTGGCGCAAAAACTGTGTTGCTCGACAGCGGAAGTGGCTCGCTCGCCCGCTCGGTCGAAGGTCGACTCGACCACCTGCTCGACCGCGGCGAGGACGACTTCCTCCTGCTAGGCACCCACTACCCACCCTACCCTCATTTTTCCGGAGACGGGTGGACGCGTGAAGACCAAGCCCAACACTTGATGACTGCACTGGCGGTTCGCGACGCCGACCTCCTCCTCGCCGGTCACAACCACGCCCTCGCCGATTACCCACAGCTCGGGGTTGCGGGGCGCACCCTCCACGAAACGATCGTCGGCACAGCCGGTGCCGACCAAGGCGTCGGACCGCCGCGATTCGGGTACTTGCGACTGACCTTTGGACAAACGATCGAGCGGTGCTTTGTCGAAGTGCCGCCACCGGGTGCCGATGGCCCGCTGCACAGTCCGCCCTCTCCGGGAATGCCCTACTGCGACTGACGCAATTGCGCGACCGCGTCGTCCATTCGTCGGGCGGCGACCGACCAAGCATACGGAGCGACGACGTCCTGCGGAGATCGTCGCGTATGGTCCCAAAGAGCCCCTCCATCCTGTTTTTTTGTTGCAAGCACAATCAATTGGTCCGCGAGCCGCTCGGCGGTTCCATCATAAAAAACGCCGGCATCGCCGAGTGTCTCGGGATAGGCGAGACGCTTTGGAACAACGGGGACACACCCCGAGCCAGCGGCCTCGAGTACGGCAATACCAAAAAACTCGTGGGAGGCAGTCGAGACGACCACATCAGCGCTTGCAAGTACATCGAGATAGTCCCTGCGCGACGCCTGGTACCCCCACGTATGCACGCGCTCGCCCAGCCACGCGCGGGCATCTGCAAACACCGGAGGCGTGTGGCGGAAGGTTTCGCCGATCACACTCACGACAAACGGGACACCTTGTACAAGCAATTTTTTGAGTGCGTCAAAGAACACGTCTGGCCCCTTGTCGTGCTCCCATCGGTGGGGCCAAACGATGTGTAGGGGTCCGGTTCGCGTCTGTGTTTGCAGTTCAGATGTGGCGATTCCGGGAGGGTACACACCCGAGCGTTCGACGATCTCGGGGACCCGACCACACAGTGAGGGCTTGGGCATCCGGCGAAGATACGCGACCAATGCTTGCAAGAAATCGTCGCGGTGGTACCTCGAGTTGAACCACACCTCGTCGGCGGCCAAGCATGTCGAGAAATTTGTAAACACAAGTTGATAGTCACGGGATTGACCCGGCGAGAGTGGGTAGGTCAGTTGATTTTCGTGAAAATAGACCACACTGGGCAATTCCCGAAGCTCGGGACACAGCCCGCGAAACTCGGCGAGGTTGAGCATGTCCGAACCCCATAGAACATCGAAACGCGCGCCTTCGGACAACTGCGCCCGCACCTGTTCGGCGAACGTGATCGCGGCATGTCGCATGCGCCACTTGAAATGGCGGCCCGGCAGGGTCAGACATACAAACTCATGGCGGGAGTGCGTCTGCCAGCCATGCAAAAACTGGTGATGGCTACCGCTGTGGAACGGGTCGAGGGCGAGGATTTTCATACGGAACGGTGCCGATCCGCGGGCGTGATGGTGTTGACCAGCGTCTCACCGCCCACAACGAGCAACGTCAGCAGGAGCGAAGGACTCCCTCGCCGGACCATTCGCCCCCGGGAACTTGCTAGCACACAACCCCCCATCCGCGAAGTTGCTGGCGAAGCGGCTCAACACTCGCCCCAGCTTGTACGTGGAGGCACAACATCCCCCGCTCGCGCGCCGGAGCGAATGCGGATGGTTTGTCGTCGAGGTAGACGATCTGCGACGGCTGCACCGCGACATGTGCAATCAATGCATCAACAAATTCTGGAGATGGTTTGGTGTGGCCGACTTCGTGGGACCAGACCTCGCTGTCAAACAGGTGGCGAAACGGAAACCGGTGTTCGAGCCAGGTGACGCGCTCGGCGAAATTACCGGAAAACGCGACGATCCGCGGCCGGGGACACGGGATTCTGAGCGCCGCCACAAGCTCGTGGATGGCCCGCACCGGGTGATAGGCGGCAAACCACGCCGACCTGACCCGAGCGACATCCCAACCGCGAGGCATCCGTTCACACGCCCATCGCCAAAACGCGGCTGACCCGATCTGGCCGCACTTGAGCTGCCGCGCACATGGCCCTCGAAGAATCTCGGTCAACTCGGGCGCGCGGCGCAGTAACTCCCCGCTCCCATCCGAAAACAATACCCCGCCGACATCGACCGCAACGACTTCAACCTTCACAAAATCCCCGCCATCCAGAGGCCCAAAAATGTTCCGAGGGCATTGCCGAGGGCACCGAGTAGGATTGCCGGCAAGACAAGGTCACTGCGCCCGAGGCTTTGGGCCAATGCCATGGCCGATGTTCCCCCACCAACATTCGCCTGGGAGGCAACGGCAGCCATGTCCGGATCAAAGCGGAACATGCGGGCGGCAAGAAATGTACACACACCGTTTGTCCCGATCGCAACCGCTGCCCAAATCAAGAGCGCGGGGCCGAGAGCTGCCAGCCGCGGGAGAGCTGCGAGGTCACAGTACAAACCGATCACGGCCAGAAACACCAGTACCGCAACCATGCCGAGGCGATGGGCATGGCGGACCCAGGGGATGCGTCGCTTGGGGAGTTGCGCGAGTCCGAGGGCGAAGACGGTGAGCAAAATGATCGAAGGAACATGTACATCCCAACTGGCGAGCCACTGCGTCCCTGTGTCGGCGGCCCACAAACCGGCGAACCCGAGGCCACACAGCGTGCCGTAGTCAGACAGTGTCATCGGCCGGAGATCATCGAGGGCGCGTTGGACCCGACTCCGCACGCGTTCGATCTTCCCCGGCCAATGCCGATACAACAATCTCGGTAAAGCGAGCGCGACCGCCATCCACAACGCGGTCAGGATATTGTCGATCGCTGCTGTACCCGCGTAGAGCAGGCCATCGTCCATCACGTTGTACTCGAGGGCAACCGCGTTAAAGTTGATCGATCCTCCGGTGTAGGTCGCAGCGAACATGCCCGCAAGGGCAGGAGTTTGGGCACCAAAAACCTCTGTCCCCCCGGACAGCATCATCCCGATGTACACACCGATCGCTGTGCCAGTCGATCCAATGAGGAACAGGACGATCATGGGCCCACCGGCCCGTGCCAATGCCCGCAGGTCGACAGCGAGCAACAACCAAAAGATCGCCAGACGCGAGAGCGTCCCAAATACGCTGTCGTAGACCACTGCGGCATCGCCCGGATCGGTTCCGGTCGGCAACACGCCGAGGTTCGCCGCCGCGATCCCCAACAGGATGATCAGCAACGCACTGCCGATGTGCCGCAAGCGTGTGTGCGCAACCAACCATTCGCTTGCAACCACCAACCCGCACAACCCGGCGAGCACAAACAGGGGGTCGGAGGACAGCACACCCCGGGGTATCACACACATGCACGCGCAACACTGCACAGGCGAACCCATGGGCGAACAGTCCCGGGTCTCGCAGGTCGATCAACGGCGGGTGAGACAGCCGAACGTGGGTTGATGAAACCTTTTCGAACCGAGCGCATGACGTCGCTTGTGCGCTCCCACGACCAACTCGATCGACCGTCGGCAATCGTGATCACAGCAAACCTCGCTTGCCGCCCCCATGTCCGCCTCCTACAATGGGCCCCCGCGGGCGCTCCATCACCCCCCCGCGTCAACACCGATGAATTATGTAGACAGACTCGAGTCGTACATGCTTCGGATGGATCTCACCTACGAACAGCTCCAAGGCACGGAGAACACGTGGGTGATCGATCCGGGGAATCCCCAAAACTCGGCGATCGTTCTGCGGTTGGAAGACCCGATTGTGCTGTTCTCAGCGCCGGTCTTTGAGTGTGGCGAGCAAACCCCGAACCGCGAAGAACTGTTTCAGCTGTTGCTCGCACTCAACGAGGAACTGCTCCATGCCTCGTATAGCCTACGCGGCAATCAGATCGTCCTCTCCGGTGCATACCAAGTGGAGAACCTCGACTTCGGCGAGTTCCAGGCAATGATCGACGACATGTCCCTCAGCCTCGACACGCACCTCGGCAAACTCGATCCCTGGCGGCAAGCCGGCGCCGCGAAGGAGGCAAACTAATGGGTCTTTTCGATAGAATTGGGAATCTGTTCCGCTCCAACGTCAACCATATGATCAGCGAGGCTGAGGATCCCGAGAAGATGCTCAACCAAGCGATTATCGACATGAAAAAACAACTTGTTGATGCAAAGAAACAAGTTGCAGTTGCAATCGCTGACGAAAAACGCTTGCGCAAGCAGTACGAGGCCGAGGCCGTCAAGGCCAACGATTGGGAAAAAAAGGCGATGCTCGCCCTACGTGCCGGCGACGAAAACCTCGCCCGCGCGGCCCTCGAACGCAAAAAACAACACGAGTCGATCGCCGAGGAACTCAAGGGTCAGTGGGAAAAGCAAAATGCCGCCTCGACCCAGCTCAAAGGTGCCCTTCGCAACCTCGACTCAAAAATCGACGAGGCCAAGCGCAAGCGCAATCTCCTGATCTCCCGGGCCAAACGGGCCGAGGCCCAACGCACCATCAACAACACCCTGCAGGGGATCAACGCGACCAGTGCCTTCGATACCTTCGACCGGATGTCACAAAAGGTCGACGCCCTCGAAGCCGAGGCTGAGGCGACCTACGAGTTGACAGCCGCGGGGCAAGAAGCCGATCTCGACAGCCAGTTCAAAGCACTCGCAGCGAGTAGTGGCGTCGACGATGACCTCGCAGCCCTCAAGGCAAAGATGCTCGGACCGAGCAGCGAGGGCCCCAAGCAACTCGCGGGTGGCGAGCCGAACACGGCAGCCCCGAGCGATCCTGTCGACGACGAGCTCGCAGCCCTCAAGGCCAAACTCGGCGAGAGCTAAACGCTTATCGCTGCCACAGAGAGCCCTTCACAGCTTCCGCTGTGAGGGGCTTTTGTCGTTCTTACAAGAAATCGCGCGCGTACGCGTGCATTTGCAAACACATCCCTGCGGGCTTGCGTGCATTTGCAATGCCGATCTGCACATGCGAGTTGTGTTCTGCGATCAAACCTGGGTTTGGTATCCTCAAATCCGGTGCTCGGCGCAGTTCTCATCCATCTTCTGGCGACAACCGCCTCCGATACGATCTCGGACGCGAGTTCAGATGCAAATACAACCAACGATCGCCGACGCCCACCGCTCATCCGTCACGTCGTGGTCCCGCGCGAAACGATCGAGCAACTCGCCTATCGCTACCGCGTGCACCCGCGACATATCGCCCAGTCCAACAAGGAGCTCGAACTCGACGACGAACTCAAGGCTGGTGACACCGTCCGCCTGCGTTCGACGATCTCGCCCCCGCCTCGGGAAAAGCACATCTGGACCGTCCGCGAGGGGGACACCTGGGTTTCGATCGCCCGTAGACACGGGGCGGAGTCGATGGATCTTCGGGCTTACAATCTACGCACCGTCGGGCGCACGCTCGAGCCGGGCGAGCAGGTTGTCGTATGGTCCGACCCGACCTTAAAGACAGCCTACGATGATGATCGTCCGCTCCCGGGTGTGGCGGCGGACATCCGGCCCGGTGCGTTTAGCATCGGACCCCCCAATGATGGGCGCTTGGTCAACGCCGTGCGGCTCCCCCAAAGCGAGCAGTACGACCTGCGTTATCCAAACTCCGCTTGGGGCACAACCCTCGCCGTACGCAGCACCGTCGTGGCGCTCCACGATTTTCGCGACACGACGGACTACCGCGGTGACCTTCGTGTCGGCACCATGAGTCGCAAACGCGGCGGTCCCGTAGGTGGACACAAGTCCCATCAGTCAGGTCGTGACCTCGACATCCGGCTCCCCCTGCGTGAAACAGTCCCCCAACGCCTGTCTCCGAGACCACATCGGGTCGACTGGGTGGCAACCTGGGAACTGATCAAAGCATTTGCCCGCACGGGGGCTGTCATTCGAATTTTCCTGGACTACCGCCGTCAACGCAGGCTTGTCCGGGCCGCGAGAGCTGCTGGCGCGACGCCCGACGAACTCGACGATCTGGTCCAATGGCCCCGTGGGTGGGGAGCCAACCTCGGACTCGTGCGTCACTCCCACGGCCATACCGGACATATCCATGTCCGCTTCGCCTGTGCCCCGTACGAAGTCGAATGCATCGAGTAGCCTGGCCTGGCCTGGCATCTCAAACATGACTGAAAGTTCAGACTAACTGTGCAGGGTCGCTACGACTTCTTTGATCGCAGCGGCCGAGGCGACCACCGTTCCCGGATTCGGAGCCAGGGCCATTGCGGCGATCGCTGTCGCCATGGCGACCAACTTGGTGGTCAAAGCGACGATATTGGCGGCTCGGTCGAGGCGGCCGCGGGCGTGCTTGAGTTGATCGGTTGCCTGTGCAAGTTGTGACAACTCGCGTGCGATTCCCTGGGCTGCCAGAGACGATGCCCGAGCACCAAATTCGCGCGACTTTCCGCGGATGCGATTGTAGGCCGCGGCCGCATCATCGTAGGCATCCTCGTCGATGGTCCCGGCACGCCACAACTCGCGGGCACGGTCGCGTAAAGCCGTTGCATATTCATCGCATATTTTGGAAAGTTCGAGGGTTTGTTTGGCGATCGAAATGATATCGGACATAGAAGCTCGCTCCTACCACACACACCTTGGTTGGGGTGCCGCAACCTGTGCACAGGTGTGATTGACCTCTAGAACCTTAGCGACCCGCAAACATTGTGGCCCGGGTTTGTCGTCATTGGTAGCGGCACAGCGAATATCGTCGAGTACGAGTTCCAACAACTTCCCGTCGCGCATGGTCCCGATCTGGTCCGGAAAGCAGGCGAGGCGATTATGGGCGACGGCGAATGATTTGAGTGCGCGCTCGAGTGCTTCGACTTGGCGCATGGCTGTTGTGACTGTCAAAGTCGCCCCACCGACAACCACGTTGCGCGACTCGGTCGCATCCCTGCGGGCCCGCCAGGCGGTTTTCGCCGCCGTGTACACGGCCTCACTCGCGTCGGTCGATTCTGCCGGAGGTTCGGGACGAGAGGTCTCGAGTTTTTCCCGCAGCACCTCGATATCCTGCCGTTCCTGCACGAGGTTGCTCGAAAGACCGGTGAGCTGGCCCTTGACAGCTTGAATGTTCACAAGCTCCCGGGCGACGAGACATTGCACGGCCCGATCGGTCTTGGTGACGGCTTCCCGCACATTGCGTTTCTTATATCCATTTGCAAATACATCTACAAGCACGCCAACCGCCGCCGAAAATACCTCGGTGCCTCCTTCGATTGGAATCCCGCCAAGGTCGCCAAGGTCGCCAACCTCGAGCAGCGCGGTGACGAGGTCACCCGCTTCGATACTGCCTGCACCGGCAAGCTCCTTGAGGGCGAGACCGTAGCTCGCCAGCTGTTTGGCCGCACTCGCATACACGGGCTGGGTTTTGTCAAAGGTTTCGCAACTGTCTCGAGAAATATCTCCGGAAGTTGCCGCACCGAGCCGGCACAAATCCCCGACATCCTGCAACACGGGTATTTTTGTGGGAAGGACCGTGGCGACGTCGCCCGTTGCCTTGACACTCCCGTACTTACACCCGGTCGCAAGCATGCACACTGCCACGGCCACTTGGAGGCTTTCCCACCGAATCATAGACATAGATCCTCGTGTGTCGGTTGCCCATTTTGATGTATCGTCAACATTCGTACATAGGGAAACCTCGGCGGCCGCGAACGCTTTTCCGGCACTGTCGACGAACCCGATGCCACGAGCAACTCAACGCCCGTCTCCCGCGAGCGGGCGGACCCTGGCAGCCACACGCGTGACTGGTGTTTATGGCCAAAACACAGCAGCGTCACCCGGCGCCCGAGAGTACGCAACAAATCGTCGCTGTCCCAAAGGCGCATCGCGTGGACCCATTGAAACACATGATGATGCATATAAACAACGATCGGTGTGCCGGCCGGAATTTGTGCGAGCTGGCTCTGAAGGGCCGAACACTGCTGTTCGCCGATGCGCCCGCTCGCTAAATGGTCCTCCTGATTGGCGGTGTCGAGGCCGATACAGGCAACACCTCGGAGGGTCTCGACCCGGGGATAAAACGTGTGCATCCGGTTGGTCGCCGTCCGTGCCCCTGTCACTTCAAGCAGCTCGCCAAGAATGATCTGCTGAAAGTTGACCTGGGCTGCGGGAGAAAACGTATTCCCCTTCGGACCGACGTCGTGATTGCCCGGACACACGAGTAGATGAAACCCGGCCTCCTTGAACCGAGCCAAAATCTTGGCAGCCTGACGCAACTCCGGCGCCGTACCGTTGTTGGTCAAGTCGCCTGAAATCAAGATTGCCGGAGCATCTGGCCCCGCGTAGCGCTGGCAGATTCGAGCGACCAACATCCGCAGCCGCAACGCATTTTTATGCCGCGCACTGGGTCCCACGTGGAGGTCACTGAGATGAATCAACTCCAATTTCGATGGCATTTCTGTCCCAAGTGTAACCATTTCTCAACAATCCAGCGGCAAAAGTCAGATCGGGTCGTTCCCGATTTGTCCCGCAGTTTGCAATCATATTGCATATACAAAAATGATTTTTGACCCTACGCCCTTTCGCCAGCCACCTACACACCGACTCGAAACAGCGGTATGCTCACACTTCTGGCGACCTACTCCGAGAACGATGAGATCTCGCCCGGCCGCCACCCAACTCGAGATACGCTCCGCACATGCGCCGGGAAACAAAATACGATGCCCTTGTTTGTGCTGCCGATGCGAATGAAGCGCTCGAAATCGCATCGGAGGCGACACCTCGTGGCTGTCGGGTCCTCGAATCCGAGATACGCGATGTGTCCGCAGAACACGGGCCTGGGACCTGGTTGGTGTGTCTGAAGTTCTCGAAGCCCGAGTCCTGAGCCCGGGATCGAGCTTGTAATTGCACCGACACAGGAGTGTTCTAAAATCGCCGGTTTTCTCGAACAAGCTCGGAAGAGCATGTTAGAGGAGACATTTTCGCTCGGACATATCGGCCGACGGGCTTGTCTGGTTCCGACCCACCTCATACGATTGCGCGGGGATCAGCTCATGAAACAAATTTTCCTACCACGCCTTGTCCTATCCACAACCCTTGCCATTCCGCTCGGAGCTCTCGCGCTCACGGCCTGCGGCGAGGGCGATCAGTCGACTACGGATTCCGCGACCGAAAATCCAACCGGCGAAACGCAACCGACCGGTGACACCACAACTCCCGGTACGAGCGACGGCACAAATGCGACCGATCCGACCGATGAGCCGACTGGTGGCATGACCGAAGGGACAACCGAAGGTCCGACGACAGACGACCCGACCGACGACCCGACCGACGACCCGACCGACGACCCGACCGACGACCCGACAGACGATCCGACCGACGACCCGACCGACGACCCAACGGACGATCCAACGGACGATCCGACTGATGACCCGACCGACGACCCGACAGACGACCCGACCGACGACCCGACGACCACGGGCAATGGATGCATCCCCGACAGCCAAAAAGACGCGACCCTGACAGGATTTGTCTATGCACCGAACGGCATCATTCCCGTCAGCGGTGCGCTGGTTTACACCACGCCTGAACCTCCCGATCCGATTCCGCAAGAGGTCTACTGCAGTGAGTGTGTCGAGCTCACCTGCCACCAACACGAAACCCTGACCGAGGTCGATGGTTCGTTCACTCTCGATACGGTCTCGGGTGACGATCGCTACCTCGTGGTCCGCAAGGGCGAGTTCATGCGGGTGGTCGAGCTGTCGATCGCCGCCGGCGACAACCCACTCGGCAGCGAAATCACCTCGTTGCCCGGCGAAAACGATCCGGACAACGGTCTGTACATCCCGAAGATCGCGATCGCCGACGCTTCATTCGACCGCCTCGAAGATGCGATGGGCAAGTTCGGTCTGGGAGATACATCGATCTCGGGCTTTGAGGAGCGCCTGGTCCCAGGGACAGAACCATTTGATCTGTGGGACAACGGACGCAACCCGGCTTCAGATGGCTTCGTCTCGCAGGGGCAATTCTCGACCCTCGTGCAGGATTACGACCTGCTCAAACAGTACCACATCATTTTTATCCCCTGCTCGACAGACCTCTACTCCGACCAGGTGCTCGGCAATCAGCAAGTTCAGGAGAACATTCGCAACTGGGTCGAGGCAGGTGGTCGTTGGTACGTGGCCGACTGGTCCAACGAGTGGTACCGCAACGTGTTCCCCCAATACCAGAACTTTACCGGGGGCAACAATGCCGACCTCGGCTCGTACGATTCCCTTGGAACCGTGTTGGATGAGGGGCTCAACGACTGGCTCGAAGCCCTTCCAGCTGCCCTCAAGGACATCAACCCGCTCAACGACGAACCCCACCCGGTGATCAACCAGCTGCCACAGCTCCAGACGGTCGACAACTGGTCGGCGATCGACAACGTCAACGAGATTCTGGTCGACGACGGGATGGGGGACTTTGTCAACGTCGGCCCGTATGTGTGGATCGAAGGCCCGCACAACAACTCGGGCATCAAACCCCTCACAACGACGGGGCAGTACGGCTGTGGCAAGATTCAGTTCACCACCTACCACGCCGCCGAGTTCTTCAACTACGTCGGTTTGTCACCCCAGGAGCTGGTCTTGCTCTACACCATCCTCGAGATCGGTGTCTGTCAAAACGACCTTCCGATTCCGATGTAAGACTCGACTCGATCGTGTCAACAAAACGCTGGGTTCGCCCAGCGTTTTTTGTTGAAGATGTGGCTACATGCAGTTGCAACCATCACTTGGAAACCTCGCTGTCACGAAGTTGTTGCTGCCGACGAACGCGGGTGACCTCGGCTTGACGCGCATCGGCAGGTCGCGATTTTTCTTCGAGGCTCTCTTCCTGATGACGTACGGGGTTGTGGTGACGATGCCCGGTCTCTAGCTGACCGCGGACCGGCTGACGACAGTTTCCCTGGAGGCACAACGCTCCCTCTTCGCAGGCAACCGCAAACTCGCAGGGCTCCCCGACCCCAACCGACCCGGGCGTACAACTGGTGAGCACCACAAACGAGAACGCGGCGAGGCGGCGAATCGGCACATGGTTTGGTACCCCAACGGGCCGGCCTGCGTCACGTCCTCAAACTGAATCATTCTGATACAGTTTTGTGTGTCATCTCCAACCAAGTCGAAACGCGCTGGCAAACGCAGCCGGGCCCGTGACCGTGTCGATCGCAACTCGGTGTTGATGGCGGTCGGCGAACTCATCCGCACCGAGGTCGACCTCGACAGTTTGCTCGCCCAAGTCATCGACGCCGTCACCGAGGCGATGCAGGCCGACCGGGCGACAATCTATTTGGTCGACTGGGCCCGCGGTGAACTCTTTAGCAAGGTCGCCCACCTGCCCGAGCTTCCAGAAATCCGGCTCGCCATCGGTCAGGGGATCGCCGGCTATGTCGCCGAGACGGGCGAAACGATCAACCTCGAGCACTCGTCCGCGGATCCGCGGTTCTTAGATGCGATCGACCGCGAGACCGGCTACGCAACCGACAACCTCCTGTGCGTCCCGGTCAAGGACCGTACTGGCGAAATCATCGGCGTACTGCAATTGCTCAACAAACAGGCGGCGACCTTCGATCAACGCGACGAAACCCTGTTGCGCGCCCTCGCCAGTCAGGTGGCGATGGTCATTGAGACAACGAGCCTCTATACCCAAATACGTGCACCTACAACGAGTCCGCTGCACTACCGCTACAACGGGATTGTCGGACAGAGTAGTGCGATGCGACAGATCTACGAAGTGGTCGGAAAAGCCGCCGCAACCAATGCCACCGTTTTGGTGACCGGAGAGACAGGTACAGGCAAGAGTTTGATTGCGCGAGCGATCCACTTTAATAGTCCGCGTCGCAGCCATCCCCTGATCGCGGTCGATTGTGCCTCCCTGCCCGTGACACTGATCGAGAACGAGTTGTTCGGGCACGAGCGCGGAGCATTTACAGGGGCCGACCGGCGCGTGATCGGGAAATTCGAAGCCGCCAACGGAGGGACCGTGTTTCTCGATGAGATCGGTGAGCTCCCCCTACCGATCCAGGGCCGGCTGTTGCGGGTGATTCAGGAACGGCAATTTGAAAGGGTGGGAGGCCATCGTTCAGTCAAGGTCGATGTCCGTCTGATTGTGGCAACCAACCGCAACCTCGAAGATATGGTCGCACGGCAGCTGTTTCGCGAGGATCTTTATTACCGCCTGCGGGTCATTGCGCTGCAACTCCCGCCACTGCGCACGCGTGGAAGTATCGATGTCGAAGGGTTGGCCTACCACTTCTTGCGCGTGTACTCCGAGCGCCATGGCAAGACCGTTCGCCGGTTCGACCCCGCGGCCCTCAAAAGGTTGCATACACATCCATGGCCGGGAAATATTCGCGAACTCGAAAACTGCATCGAGGGCGCGGTCGTGCTTGCCGAAGGTCCGACCATCCGCCCCGACGACCTTCCCCTCGCGACAGCTCGCTCGCGTCGTGCCAAGACAGAACCCGACTGGGGTCAGTTGACCTGGGAACAGATGGAGCGGCGTTACATCGCCGAGGTGTTGCGCGTGTACGAGGGGAACCGAAGCGCCGCCGCCCGAGCGATGGGCATCGGACGGTCGACGCTGCTCCGAAAAATCCGCCAGCTCAGCATCACGGTCTGACTCAAATTGATACATAACTCAGTCATTCTGATACATATATTTGGTTCACTTTGGCCACAAAAGTCGGCTGCTCGACCGGTTTGGCCAGATCATTGGTAATTTTCTCCGGCATCTGGCAGGCACAACTCCTGCTCCTTAGGACAGCACCGGGCTCCGACACAACCCGCCCGTGCATGCTCCGATGAACAAGTTTGAACAGCTCCTCTCCGAAGATGACGACACCTCTGAGCCAATCCGGTTTTCCGACGGCTGGCGCAAAGGGAAGCCGGTTGAAGACCCCGAGAAAACCAAGCGCTGGGGGTTTGTCACCGCAAAGCCGTCCGAGTACCTGATCCATGTTCGCCGCGGCCACGTCCGCCGGCGAACCACCGGCCAGGGCGCAAGCTGCTTTAAATGGCCGTGGGACTCGGTCGCTATCATCCCGACAACCATCAACCGCCTGCAGTTTTCGGCCGACCAGGTCACTCGCGAAAAAGTTGGGGTCGAGGTCACCGGGCTTGCGGTCTACCGCATCGTCGAACCCGAGCTGACGTTTCGCATGCTCAATTTCTCGTTTGCCGAGCGTGCAAGTGAAAAACTGGCCGAAATCCTGCGCGAAATGTTTATCGGCGCAACCCGCAGGCTAGTCGCCAACCTCACCGTAGATGATGTATTTACACGGAGAAAGGAAGCCATCGGTGCCGAACTGATGTCCGAGCTGGCCCCCGTGATGGAAGGAGTCGGTCACCAGGACGACAGCACCAACTGCGGCTGGGGTGTGGTCCTCGATACCGTCGAGATCCAAAACGTCCGGATCCTGTCGAAGGCGGTCTTCCGCGATATGCAGGCGAGGTTTCGGGCGGAGCTGGCCATGCGTGCACGCGAAGCTGAACTTGTCAGTGCACAGGAAATCGCATCGCGCGAAGCCATGAGCGCGCGTCAAATCGAGGAGGCAAAACTCGCTAGCGAAGCTGCGACCCGCCAGTTGCGGGCCGAAGCGGAGAGTCGTTCGACCGAGATCGAGGTCCGCGAAGCATCGCGCCGGGAGACGCTTCAAAGTGAGGCCAAGCAGGCAAAAGTCGCCCGTATGCAAGCCGAGCGACTCGCGGAGATGCGAGCACAAGCCGCCCTCGAGGCTGCTCGAGCCAAGCAACAGGAACAGGATCGACTCGAAACCCTCGCCCGAGAACAGCGACTTGTGAAGGCGACCGCCGATGTCCTCGAATCGAAGCACAAGCAGAGTCGACGCGAGGCCGAGCTAGAAGCAGAACTCACTCTACTGTGCCAACAGGCAGATCAGCAGCGGGAAGAGCAACGCAGTGCCGCGGAAGCGATCCGCAAGCAACGTGACCTCGAACTGCAACGCCTCGCCGGCGAGATGCGAAATGGCCTCGAGCTAGCCCGAAAACAGACCGAAAATCTGATCTCGGAAGGTACGATCCGGTTGGCGATGGTCGAGAAGGCCCTCCCCGCGATCGCCACCTCGTTCGCCCAGAAATTTGGCGAGGTCAAATTCACCCACATCGGCGGGGATGCATCTCAAGCTGACCCAACGACCATGATCACGCGCTCGCTGATGCAGGTCTTTGAAATTGCCCGTGGGATTGGTATCGACCTGAAAACTTCGAGTGCGTCAGACGAGAAGTAGGCGAGACGCGTGGTTTCTGATTGTAGATACATCATGTGAGCCCCCTTGGACACGCCTCAACGCTCATCAACATGCTGATGCACGATTTCTCGCACATGGAGCTCCTCTCCACACCTCGGTACCCATCGGAGCGCGGCAGCATCCGGTGTCGGGTGTGTCGGACCCGGCACCGGATGTCTCGCCGGTCCGTGCGCCTCCCACCCATTCGCGCCAGCCCAGGGACCGATTCCCGTACTTGAACCCAGGAACGCACGCGGAGGTTGAACCTCTGCGTGCGTTCCCCAATTTTAGGACATGTATCAAAGGCGTGTTTTGATACGGACGCGTACGGGGATGTCCCGAATAGACCGCGACCTCTGCTCGAAACTCCGCGCAGACACGATCCAGCCAGCTCGCGTTGGACATCAAGAAAATGGCCGACTGGGCGTATTGTGAGGCTCCAATAACCGAGGCGCGAAACTAGCCCCTGGTCACTCTCATCCGGCTGCCAACCGCGACGCGATCGCGTATCCTCCCGATCAAGTGCACCGTCGCGTCCCAAAAAACCTGACTTGTCCGACAGGTTCATGGAGGAGTGTCCTTGCGGCCTTCGGTGTCGGAAGCATACTGACCGGCTGTTTCTCCGGATCCTTCTTCGACAAGACCTGCGAACGGATGGGCAATTGCTCGACGACCACCGATACAACGACGACGGGGCCAACTGGCAGCGAAAGTGACAGCGAAAGTGAAAGCGATAGCGAAGCCACGACCGAGGGTGACCTCGCGCGGGACGGTTACCGCATCAATGATCTAGAGGTTATCGATCCACTCTTTTACAGCGACCTGTTTACCGAATGCGACGAAATCTCGTTTCTCATCAACAACGTTGTCCTGCCCAGTGAGCTCGCCAAGGGCAGCGCGAACATTGTGCTGCAGTTCCCCGAGTTTGAACCGAACGTCGCCCAGGACCAGCTCATGTACATACATCGGGCGCATTGCGATGTCGACAACTTCGACTGCTGGGCCGACGGACCGTTTTTTGCGTCGTTCACAACCGATATGGAGGAGGGGAAGTGCCGGCCCATGGAGACGCCAGGGATCGCGCCTGCCAACCTCCCATTGCTCAACGACCCGGCTGCACCGTGTTTTACGACAGCCCAGGGAAGCTTGTTTCTACAACTATTTGACGGACTCGATCCCATCCTACTCAACGAAGCCCGGCTCCTCGCAGCGTACGACGACTTCAATGAGCCTCAGGAGCTGCTCGATGGCATCATCGCGGGGTTTATCACCCAAGAGACGGCCATGTCCGTTTCCCTGATTTACGAAGGGATACCGGTTTCGCTATGGTCACTGATCCTCGGTGGCGATGCATGTATTCCAAACCCGCCACCGGAGCCGGATGTCGATGAACTGATCATCGATGATGTTCCGACGCCCGGAGTGTGGATCTATCTCAACTTTACTGCTGAGCGGGTTTCCTGGAGCTTGGAGCCTCCAGAGCCCGATACCGATACCGATACCGATACCGATACCGATACCGATACCGATACCGATAC
>CAZUPD010000016.1:67864-86672 GCA_964621785.1 uncultured Nannocystaceae bacterium | reverse complement strand
CGGTCGACACCGTTGACCGGGGTCGGCTCGTCGATGTCGTCCTCGCGCTCGCTGATCTCGATATCGGTGTCGACGGCTTCGGCAGTTGCGGCCGGCTTGGGCTCGGGTTCGGTCACAACAATTTCGGGAAGCTCGCGCGGACGCTCGAGCTTGCGGTTTTTCCGAGGTGCACCATTTTCGTCGGCGTCAGCGGCCTGCTTGTGTTTGCCTTTGGATTTTTTGTCCTTGGACTTTTTGTCCTGGGTCTTTGACGCGGCGCGTTTCGACGTGCGAGATGTTTTTTTCTTCGGGGCAGGCTCGTCTTCCTCGTCCTCGTCAGTCTCTGCTTCGTCTTCCTCGTACTCGTACTCTTCGTCGTCTTCTTCATCCTCCTCGTACTCGTACTCTTCGTCCTCCTCGCCCTCTTCGTACTCGTACTCGTACTCGTCGTCTTCGTCCTCGTCTGCTTCTTCGTCCTCGTATTCCTCATCTTCCTCGACCGTGTCGTACGCCTCGTCGCGGGCGACTTCGTCTTCATCCTGTTCGCGGCGCAGAGCTTGGTACAGGCCGGTCGTCAGGTTCCAAGCATACGAGCAACCCGTCACGACGGCCTTGCCGAACAGGGCCGAGGCGTACAGAAGATGGTCGAGGGTTAAAGGTGTAGAAGCAACTAAACCGGTGATCAGCAGCGCAAGGGCGACGATATAGGTGCCTAGGGTGTCAAACAGACCGATGCTGACTTCACCGAGAAGTTCGCCTAGCAGACCGCCGACGGTGTATCCGTGGATACGGTGGGCGTCGAATGTGATATGCAACAAAACGCAGGCCGCGATCGTGGCACCCGTAAACCCGAGGCTCTCGCCGAGGTCGAGGTCCACCATGTCGCCCAACAGCGCCTTGAGTCCGAGGGCGAGGACCCCGGCCGCGAGTAGATACGAGGTCATGCCGAACACGCTGTAGAGCGCGCTTGCGACCACGGTTCCGACCGGGCCCATGAGCGTCCCATCGCCGAACTGAAACGAGAACAGACCGCCGATTGTCAGCGCGCCTACGGCGAGGAGAGCGACGCCAAGAAATTCGCCCCACGGGCGTGGGATCCCGGGTTCACTGCTGCGCGTCGGGGTTGCGCGAGAGGATTTTCGATTGCGTGAATTTCCCATTTTGATAGTAAAAACATGACGTTGTGCACAGTTTAGCCACGTTTGTCTCACACTATCCCACCCCATGGGATGAAAGATCAAAAAAAACACTTGTGTGGGGTAACCTGCGCTCCATGCGAAGCGCTGCCGTCGCCCTGCTGTTATCCGTGTTTGCCCTCACCGGGTGCGAGAAGGATGAGATCCAAGCCGCACTCGACGAGTGCAACGACAACCTTGCCCGCACCAAGAAAGAGCTCCAGGCCGAGAAGGATAAGAACACCAAACTCGAGTCTGAAAACCAGTCTCTTCAGGACAAGATCGCCGAGCTCCAACAGGAGATCAAAGATCTCAACGCACAAATTGATGACCTGGCGAAGAAGGCAGGTATCGTCAAGAAAGAGCTCGATGAGCTGCGGGCCGAAAAGGCCAAGCGCCTTGCCGAACTCAAGGTCTACCGCGATCTGTTTGCCCGCCTCAAAGCCCTGGTCGACGCCGGAACCATCAAGGTCGAGTTCCGCAAAGGTCGTCTCGTGGTCAAGATGGCCAGCGAAATCCTGTTTGCCTCGGGTAAGACAGAACTCAAAGAAGAGGCGTTTGCCACCCTCACCACACTTTCGGGTGCACTTTCCCAGGTCAAGGACCGCGACTTCTTGGTCGCCGGCCACACCGACAACGTGCCCATTAAGACAGCTCGCTTCAAGAGCAACTGGGACCTGAGCACCGCGCGTGCCGTGTCGGTCGTCAACTATCTCATCGAACAGGGCTTCCCGACCGACCATATCGGCGCCGCCGGGTTTGGCGAGTTCGACCCAATCGCCGACAACACAACCGATGAAGGCAAACAGCAAAACCGCCGGATCGAGATCATCTTGATGCCGAAGTTGGGCAACATCCCCGGCCTCAAGGAAATGCTGACCGGTAAGAGCTAGCCTCTCTCAGTGATCGTGCGCGCGGGGTCGTCGGCACCGCGCGCATTTTATTTTGAACCGCGGGCGAACGAGCCGGTGGCATCCGGTCGCGACAACCGGAGGGGATGGTCGATTCGTCGACCAGTTTGATCGGCCACGTAGCCGGCTTCCCGTCTCTGCTATCGTTTGGGTAATGGCCGCAGACGGTGGACAGACGGACGAGCGATTGCCCGAGTTCCACGCCGGGGATGTGTTCGACGGCGTCTACGAAATCCAAATTTGTATCGGCAACGATCGCTTGATCCACCGGTACCACGCGCGGGAGCAGGGGACACTGCGGGAGGTCGAAATCTTTGTTCTCGCCGACCCCACTCCCGAATTGCGGATCGCATGGTCGCAGCGTAGCCGCGAGTTGTCGCTGGTGCGTCACCCCGGGATTCGTGAACTCCTCAACCTCGGAGGTATCGGCCAGCATCCCTACATGGTGGTTCCCCACGTCCCGGGTCCGACGTTGAGGGACGTTCGGGCGACGGGGCCACTGCCCTATCCGCGGGTGCACGCGATCGCGGGACAGTTGATCGAGGTGCTCGCGACCCTTCACCGCCACGGTCTGCGCCACGGGCAGTTGCGGCTAAGTTCATGTGTATGCACAGAAACTCCGGGGGACGTCGATGCGATCGTCGTATGTGACCTTGGAACCCATGTACAGGCCTCAGGCTCTGCACAGGACGATATTGTGGCACTTGCCCGATTGCTCGCGGAACTCGTCGACGAGCAGCAGGCTCCGGTCGGGTTTCGTCGCGCTCTCGAGGACGCACACGGGTCGACACTCGAACAATTTGCACAGGCACTTGATAGCCTCGTCGCACCCCGGGCGACCGGAATCCGGCGGCTTGCGCTGGTCAGCGCCGCGGTCGGACTGGTGGCGACCACCGTCGGTATCGGCTGGTGGATCGCCCAGCGCTAGCCCGAACGTTCACGTCCTTCGATGCTTGACCCGGGCAGGCGGGGCCGCTATCAAGCCCCCATGAACATGCAAATATCTCGTTCCCTGTCCGCGCTTGCGACGATGTGTCTCGCCCTCGCCTGTACCCCGGAAGATACGGGCACGACCGAGGCGACGACCGAGGCGACGACATCCGGGACCGAGACGACCGAGGGCCCGACAACGGATCCGAGTACAACGGATCCGAGCACCAGTGAGGGCACAACCGAGACGACAGAAGCGACCGACTCGGAGGCGACCGAGGCGACCGAAACGACCGAGACTGAGACAACCACAACCGACCCCTCCGACACCGAGGACACTGGCGCCGTCCCGTGCTCGGAAGATCCGTTTCCAGAGGAGAACAGCCCCTGCGAAACCGAAGGCGAGTTTTGCAGCCCGGGTTGCGAGGACCCATGTTCGTTTTGCAATCTCCTGATGTGTGAAGGTGGCGTGTGGCAGCCGGCCGAAGTGTTCCCGGCCGAGTGCTTGTCGTGCGAAGAAATTTGCCCGTTCGTCGTCGACGCGGGCTGTCCCGGCGGGGCGCCCGACCAAGAGTCGTGCATCGCGGGGTGCCACGACAGCATGGCCGCGTGTGGCCTCGAGTTCAACAAGATGCTGGCCTGTGCCGGTGGTGAGCCACAGTTTTCGTGCGACGAGATGGAGCGCCCCGAGGTCGAGGGGTGTGAGTCGCAGTTCGAAGAACTTTACGCGTGTTTGGGGCAATAAGATGGCGGGCGAAACCTCTACAACCCTCGCTACACAAGTACGCGACCGCATCAAGGCGATCAGTCGGCGCAAGGATGTTCGCGTCGAGTACCGAAAACTCGGGCGTGCACTCAAAAAACAGTGGCTGCTCGACTACGCGATCGACGAGCACAAACTCCCGCGCGAGGTCGTCGACTTCTACGCCGAGTTCGACGGTTTTGAGTTTGCGTGGCGCAGCAACGGTTTGCTCGACGATCCCAGGGACCGCGCCCGCGGGGTGATTCGCATGAAGAAGCTCGACGACCTGATGTGGCGTGAGCGCAAGGGCTACGAGGAGATGCAGCTCGACAATTTCTACAGCGGCATCGGCCTGATGTTGATCCGCGAACACGGCATCATCCGCGCCGGATACCTGTCCCGCGAGGCAAAATCGATCGCGGACATACACTGGTTTGAGTCGTTCTCCGACATGTTGCAGTCCGTGTGCCGCCGCGGTTTTTTGCCATTTGAGCTCGACGATCCGCTGGTCGCGGCTGTCCAAGACAGGCTCGCCACCCCGTGTAAGCTCAAACATAAATTAATTGTAGGTGCACGGGTCTACGGCGAGAAAGTTAAGACCGAAGGGTTTGGACTCGACCGTCGGGGCACCATCGCCGAGATTGTCACGGGTACCAACGGCCAGCCATACGCGCGGGTCGAATGGGACCTGGGCGATGTGTCGTGGACGCGGGTCCGGTTGTTGGCCGGGATCGCCGAGGACAGCTACGAACGCGTCCGAACCCGCGATGTACGGGAGGTCCCCCCAGATGTCATCGATCCACTACTCGACCAGTTCAGCCACAACGTAGGCTCATGCCTATACATGGATGCTGATCCAGAAAAATCGGTTCAATGCACCTGCGAGAGTACCTACTGGCTCAGCGATCTTTCACGCAGCACGCCGCTTGCCGGCTATGCGGGTTGGGTGCAGATGCAACTCGACAAGCTCCCCGACCTGTCTGAAACATCACGTTCCCATGTCAAGGCTCCCCTGACCGGGGCATTTGGCGGCTCGGAGTTCAGTCAGTTTCGCGAGGGGCGCGACCTCCGAAGGTTTGCCCAAGCATTGGTCGAGAGTGTCGCCGTGCGCTGGACCCGAGCTCCGCAGACACTTGCGCACAAACAGGTCGTAGCCCTGTTCGACCGCCTCGGGTTCACGGGCGACACCGAGTCGATGCCCCACTTCATCCGCACCGTCGACCCCGAGCGGCCGCCGAGGTTGGCAGCGGTCCCGCGGTTCGATCGGTACTGGGAAAAAGCCAAATCCCTTGGTCTCGACGGCGCACCGGTCTACTACACCCACGACTAGACCCGACTGAGGCAGCACGACCCGACGCCGCACGAGCACCGCGGGGCCGGGCACAGCGGTTGTGTCGCGATACCGGCGTGTTGTGCAACAAGCTGTATCAAATATGACGAAGGCGGAGACTGCCGACGTCCGAGTCACCTATTTTTTTGATGTTTCTAGAGACAGATTTGTTGGTAGCGAGATCCTTTTTACGGTGAGGGGAACAACCTCTATGCCACGACATCGCACAATATTCTAGATTGTTGCAGATGCATTTGTGGCAAGGAGGATATTTCCGTGTTGTGTATCCAGGTGTTATCCCTGCTGTTGACATCTACGTGCCCGAGTACGGCGGTTCTGGAAACGGCCGTTGCGGTCGTTCATCCCGAGTGTGTTGCGCGAAACGAGCTCGAGTGGGTCAAGTTTCGCAAGGCGACGAGCAAACCGTTTATCGCCCTTGGCCTTTCTGACCAGGGGATGCAACGCCGTGCCCGGGAATTGTTGCAGATGCAAAAGGTTGATACATGGCAGCACGTACGCGCGACTCGGCTCGTCACGGCCCGTCTGCTTCCGAACTCCGTCAAGTTGCTCCGCGAGGCGTCAGGCTATCGCTTTGTCGAGTTTTTTGCCGACGCCGGATCGAGCGACGTCCACGAAGTCGGAGTTGTGCGGGAGACACGTCTCGGTCCCCAGCTCGAGGTCATCCGCGGCACGCGGCCCCTCCAGGCCCGGCAGGCGCCCGACTGCGACTACGAACGCGGTCTCGAGGCCGTGTTGACGGGGGAGCGGGCGCGAGGGTTTCGCCTGCTGGCACCTGCGGCGGCCTGGAGTCCGACGATGCGGGAGGCGATCGGGCAGCGGTTTATCGAGGCGTACAACATGGATCCCGAACTGCGTCGAGCGTCGCAACCGCTGCAGCTGCGCGACGGAGAAAAAATAGATGTACTTGCAACACCACATCGATCCAGTCGTGTACTCGACTCGGTTGTGGGCAGCTCGCAGCACCGCCCGCTCACTTCGCTCACAACGTGGGCACCGCGTCCAGACGTGCTGTTGCCGTTGGCCACGAATGGTGCGTTTGAGGTCGTGTTTGCTGTCGAGCGCCTGACGATCGGGTTTGTGGCCACCGGCGTCGAAGGGGTTCCCGTCGAGGTGAAGCGCCGTGGGTCACGACGCGCACAACTCCTCGATGTCGGGGCAACGTCCATCCGAACCCATCGACGCGAGGACTCTCTCGACGCATCGGCAAACAAGTAACGACGGCTCACCCGGGTGAGTCGAGCGCAGCGGGTGTCGAACACAAAGCGACGTGTCTGTCTTTCGGGATATGTTGAGGTCGAGCGAACCTTGGCGAGGTCACAGAAAAAAAAAGCATGTGGATACATCAAGTTCTTGGTGGCGACAACGGAGATATTTCTGCTGCGCGATTTCGCAGCATTTGGCAAAGGATTAGATTTTTTAGTTTGAATTTTAGTTTTATTAGCTATGATGGCCGCGGAGAGGACCCAATGACTCGAAAAGTTCTTTTTTCAGCAGTAACAGCATGTGTTCTTTGGGCCCTACCCCAGACTGCGGATGCCTGCGGGGGTACGTTTTGCGACGGGCCGGGCATGCCGGTCGATCAGACGGGTGAGAACATCCTGTTTGTCATCGACGCGACCGCGGTCGAGGCCCATATCCAGATCCAATACGACCCTGACAGCGAAGCTGCAGAATTTGCCTGGCTTATCCCGCTGACCGCGGTGCCCGAGTTCAGCGTCGGTTCGGATCCCCTGTTTCAGGCCCTGCTGCAGGGGACGGTGCCGACCTATGGTCTCAACAACAATTTTTGTTCACTTCCGACGTCGACCGGTGGCGCGTTCTTGTCGGATCCCGACGCGGGCTCGTCGAACCCCGGGCCGGATATCGTTGTCCAGGAGGTTGTCGGTGCATTTGAAGTCACGGTTCTGACCGACGACTCGGCCGCCGACCTGATGATGTGGCTCGGAGACAATGGCTATACACAGGATCCCGAAGCCGAACCCATTTTGCAGGAGTATCTCGACGAGGGTCATCTGTTTGCCGCCTTCAAGCTCCACAACAGTGCCGAGGTTTCGGACATTCACCCGGTGGTTCTGCGGTTTGACAGCGACGAGGCCTGTGTTCCCCTGCGGTTGACGCGAATTGCAGCCGCCGAAGATATGGATGTACGTGCATTTTTTCTCGGCAACAACCGCACCGTTCCGACCAATTACCGCCACGTACTCGTCAACCCGCTCAAGCTCGACTGGCTCAACTTCGCTGACAACTACAAAGAAGTCATCACCCTCGCGGTCGACGCGTTTATGGCCGAGGGGCGGGCGTTTGTGACCGAGTATGCCGGTACGTCGGCGGTGGTCAACGACGCCGCGGTCTACCGTCCGCAATGGGATGCGAGTGCGTTTGTGGGATTGCCGGCGATCGATGTCGTCGAAACTTTGCAGCAGCAACAATTGATGCAGTGTGGCGGCGGCGAGTGCTTCTACGCTCATCCCTTGATCGAGGGGTTGGTCGGGCAGCACGTCCCGGTCCCCGACGGTCTCGAGGCTGGCGACTTTTACGAGTGCCTCGAATGTTTTGAAGAGCTCATCGACACCGACGCCTGGGGGGACGGCAGCGGGTTTTCCCTCGATCTCGACGAGCGTGTGATTGCCCCGGGTATGCACGCGGTCAATCTGCTCGAGACTTGGCCGTACCTCACCCGGATGTACACCACAATTTCGGGGCACGAGATGACCGTCGACCCGATGTTTCACCAAAACCCGTCACTGCCGGACGTTCCCAACATCCGCACGGCGGTCCGCGACTACCTGTGCGATGAACCATACGACGATGGCGACTCGGTCGTAACCCTGCCCGACGGTCGAGAAGTCTTTATTCCCGACGGCGACCCATGGCCTGAGTTTCCCGACGAGATGCCGTGGGAGTTAGAGGTGCAAGCTGCCGCCCTCGAGGGCGCGCCCCAGGTGTTGGTTGATAATGCACCGATTATCGACAGTATGCTCGAAGCCTGGAACGCGGCCCACAACTGGCCGGCAGGGGCGGGGACGACAGGTGGAGAGTCCGGGACCGATACCGGGGGTACAGAGACCACAGCAGGCTCGGGCGATCCGGGAGGGCCATGGACCACCGGAGGGTCGACCGGCACCACCGGAGTAGCGACAACAACCGGCTCGGCGGTCGATGGATCTGGTTGTGCATGCACAAGTCAGGGTGATGAAAACGGATGGGCGCTGCTGAGTCTGGCCGGCCTCCTCGGTCTTTTAAGATCGCGGCGAGGCGAGGTGTAGCTCGGGTGGGTCGGGCCGCGAAAACCCTGGGTGAGCCCTAGGGGGTTCTCGTCGCTTCGCTGCTAAAACTGTTACCATCGCCGAGGAGCTGCCCATGAACGCCTCGCCGATCGTCCGCCATACAATCATTGCGCTTACATTGACCGGTTTCGGGGCTCTGATGCCGACGGAAGCCGCAGCCTGTGGGGGGACATTTTGCGATGGTGTTCAGGGGGTACCGGTCGACCAAACCGGTGAGAACATTCTATTTGTCATCGACGCGACCTCGGTCGAGGCCCACATTCAGATCCAGTACGACCCCGAAACCGACGCCGACGCGTTTGCGTGGTTGGTCCCGCTGACAGCGGTTCCCGAGTTTTCCGTCGGATCAGACCCGCTGTTTCAAGCGCTGTTGCGGGCGACCGTCCCGACCTACGGCCTCAACAACAATTTCTGTGTCGACCCGGACGACGACGGCGGAAATGGCTTTTCGGTCAAATTCGATAGTGGCTCCCCGTCGCCGCCGGATATCGAGTTTCAGGATGTTGTCGGGGCCTTTGAAATTACCGTGCTCAGCGATGATTCGGCTGCCGATGTGATGACCTGGCTCGGAGAAAATGGCTATACACAGGATCCTGCGGCCGAGCCGATCATTCAAGAGTATCTCGACGAGGGGTTTTTGTTCGCCGCGTTCAAGCTTCATCACGAAGCCGAGGTCGCGGAAATTCATCCTGTTGTGTTGCGGTTCGACGGGACCGAGCCGTGTGTCCCGCTGCGGTTGACCCGGATCGCCGCCGCCGATGATATGGATGTACGTGCATTTTTCCTCGGCAACGCGCGGACGGTCCCGACCAACTACCGCCACGTTCTCGTCAACCCGCTCAAGATCGATTGGCTCAACTTCGCCGATAATTACAAGGCCGTGATCACCAAGGCCGTGGATGCGTTTATGGCCGACGGACGGGCGTTTGTCACCGAGTACGCGGGCACGTCCGGGGTGGTCAACACCTTTGGGGTCTATACCGAAACGTGGGACGCAGGTGTGTTTGTCGGGATGGATGCGGTCGCAGCGGTCGATCAGTTGACGCTACAAGGATTGGCCAACTGTGGTGGAAGTCAGTGCTTCAATTTTTTTCCACTGGTCGAGGGATTGTTGCAAAAGCATATTCCCGTGCCGGAGGGGCTGACTCCGGAGGATTTTTACGGCTGTCTGAGTTGTTTCGAAGACCAGATCGATCAGGATATATGGGGCGATGGCAGCGGGTTTGCGGCCGATTTAGATGAACGAGTGATCGCACCGGGAATGCACGCGGTCGATTTGCTCGAGACATGGCCCTACTTGACGCGGTTGTACACAACGATCTCCGGACACGAGATGACCCAAGACCCGATGTTCCAGCAAAATCCGATGCTCGCCGAGGTCGCCAACGTTCGCACGGCAACCCGCGATTACCTGTGTGGCGAGCCGTGGGAGACCGACGACTCGGTGGTGACGCTACCCGACGGCCGCGAAGTCTTCATCCCGGCGGGCGAGGGGTGGCCCGCGTTTCCCAATGAGATGCCGTGGGTGATGGAGGTCCAGCAGACACTCCTCGAAGGCGCGCCCCAGATATTAGTTGATAATACATCAATTGTCGACGACATGCTGCGCCAGTGGAACATCGCCCACGGCTGGCCACCGCTCGAGGGCGGTACCGGTGAGACGGGTGAGCCCGGTGGGCCGTGGGGAGGGTATGGGAGCAGTTCGACCGGCGACGCAACGAGCACGGGCGGGGCGACCACAGATGAGAGCGGTTGCGGCTGTCGAAGTACGTCTGGCTCAGAGGCTTGGTGGCTCGTGGTGATGGCGGCTGTGGGGTGGCGACGGAAACGGCGCCCGAGTTGAGGCGATGGCCTTCAGAGATTGTATGGAGATACAACTTGTTTAGGCGAAGCGTCCGTATTTGGTTGGACTCTTCGCAGGAATCTCTCGGGCGACGACTCGACTCGCGGAAGCGAAGAAGTCGTTGAGGCCGGTCGTGGCCAAACTCGTCTCCCACAACAGTTGCTCTCCCTCGCTGTTGCGCTCGGCCGGCAGAAGATGTGCAGGCCCAGGTTGCCCGCGGCCGCGGGGGCCGTAGAACTCTCCGCTGGTCACACCTGGTTCGCACGATGCTCGCAGCAGGCCCATGGTGCCGTCCTCGACACTGTGGGCCACCCGCATGGTTCGCCACAGGATCAGTCGGTCGAGCAGGCGGTTGCCCCCGGCGTGGGAGGTCTTGGCTTGCAGTCCGCTGTTGGTCGGGCCCGGGTGGGCGCACAGAACTTTGACGCCACAGTCCGGGCGCGTGCTGGCAACACGGTCGTGGAGTGCGTAGGTAAACAACAAATTGGCGAGTTTGGATTGCTGATACCGCCGCCAGCGGCCGAAACCCGGGAAGCCGTCGCCCCCCAAGTCGCCGCCCCGCTTCTCGAGATACCCGGCTTTCAAAGGGGGACCCCGCCGCGCGCCGCTCGAGTGATTGACGACTCTGGCCTCGCCGCGCTCGCGGGCAGCGGTCTCGAGCAGCGGCCACGCGAGCGAGGTGAGGAGAAAGTGCGAGAGGTGATTGGTCTGCATCTGGACGTCGCAGCCATCCGCCGTCGCGCGGTCGGGCAAGCCCATGACGCCGGCGTTGTTGCACAACACGTCCAGTCCTTCGGGACAGGCCTGCCGGAGCGGTTCGGCGGCCTGTTGCACGCTGGCAAAACTCTGCAGGTCGCAGGGTACATGGACGGCGTCGATGCCCTCACCGAGCAATGCCGCGAGCGCTTCCTCGGCGCGCGACGAGGTGCGGTTGAGCATCACGACCCGAGCTCCGAGTGAGCCGCACGTGCGAGCGAAGACACGCCCAGTGCCGCTGGTGCAGCCGGTGACGGCAACGGTCCGACCTTCGAGGCGGGGGAGAGATGCGACGAGTTCGGAGTAGTGAGATGCGATGTGGCTAGACATGGGCAATTTTGTGTGGTTGATTGCAGAGCTCCATGACTAAGCACTGCTTAGACATGGACTGAGCAGTGCTTAGCCCATGAACTCGAAGACCGCAAGCGGATACTTGATCACCGCACAGCCCTGAGACATGCCCTTGTGATGGAGAAGTCGTCATCCGGAGCGCGAACGCGACTCGTCGAGTGCGCGCTGAACCTGTTGCACAGGGACCACCCGGAAGACCTCTCGATCCGGGAGGTCGCCCGACGTGCGGGCCTGTCTTCGGGTGCCCCTTACCACCACTTCGGCGACAAACCCGGTTTGCTGGCAGCCTGCGCAGAGGTCGGCTGGCACGCACTGAGCGATCAACTCGACGAAGTCGCCCACGACGATCCGGTCGATGTGCAGCTCAAAGACAGCGCCGAAGTCTATCTCGAGTATGCGCGGGCCAACGCAGGTTGCTACCGGCTGATGATGTCGCGGCTGTTCTACGACGAAGACCGCTACCGAACCCTCCAGGAGCTACGCGACCAGGCGATGGGCAAGGTCATCGCCCGGATCGCCCGCGCAGGGGTGATCGGGAACGACCCCGCAGTCCTCAAGGCACGAGGGATCGGGATGTGGTCGATGCTCCACGGCTACGCAACACTGCGCCTCGACGGTTCACTCAAAGGCCTGCCGACGCCTGAGCAACAGCGAGAGGTGCTCGTGGCGCTTGCGGTCCGGATGGCGTTGCTACCGACAGAAATATAAATGCAAGTACAAATTTTAAAAGGGTCTGCTTACGCCTGCTCGAGGTAGTCGATCAGCAGTGGGTGGGGCAGGAGTCGAAAGCCGCCGTCCGGTGTGGGGTAGCGGAATAGATAAATATCATTCAGTATCGACCAGTTCGCGATAGAGGTGACCGTTTCATCCAGCAGTGACTTGAGTTGGAGTATGAGTGGTTCGTGCAAGTATCGAATCAGCGAAGAAGTCTGGGTTTTGAGATGGTGCTCGCTCCAGGTGAGTTGCTCGTCTGTAGATACCGCACTAAAGCGTGCGAGCTCCCCGAGGCTGTTGAGAAAGGCGGAGGGGCGCCCGCCAGATACAAGTGCGAGGCGATCAATGACCGCGTTGGGAATTGGTGGGACTGGCAATGCTAGTAAGTTGATCCGATGGGCGGTTAGCTGGCGAAAAAAATCCAAACCTGACCCTTGTTTTTTTGGATCGAGTGGGTCGATAACAGGTATATCGTGTAGATTGACGTGTCCGGGGCGAAGTAGTGGCCGCCATCGTAGGACATCGACTCCTGCATCCTCGGCGAGTTGTTGGAGAGGATCTTGCTCGTAGTAATCGTCGTCAGAGGCGAGGAAGAGGCAAGCCCCGAGTTGATGCCGAAGCTGACGCAGACATGCACTCGTGAGCTGTTCGATTGCTCGAATCTGTGACTCGCTCGGAGAAATTCGCTGACGAGGTGTGATTGCTTGAAGGGCGTCTCGTAGATCGCGGTTGTTTGCCTGTCGCTCCGTCGCCGACTCGACGAGTCGTACGAACGCAATCAGCTCCGAACCCCACCGCACGTCGTGCGAGTGCCCAAAACGAATTGCTGCAAGCCCACAGGCGCAAGGGGTGAGCCAGCGAGCATCCTTGATTGGCCCTCGTTGCGCGAGCTCAGCGTATTCATGGTGGAAGCCCGGGATCACCAATCGACGTCCTTCAAGCGCTTTTGCAAGCAGTCGGCACTCGGATCGGCGCCCACTTCCCGAAGCTCCTGAAATCGTATAATAACGGCTATTTCCCGAAGAAGAGAACTTTGGGAGGAGTTGTGGAACAAGTCCCGGGGCTTCCGCGGGACGTTCGAGGAGCATGTCGATGCTCTCGTTTGGGTGTCGCTGACAGATGTTGTAGAGCTGTTCCCATGCCCTGGATGCTGTTGGAGGGGGGAGCGGTCCCGTTGTGCGACGACTCTCGTCAACGTAGAGATGTGCTCGAAATACGGCAGGAGGTTCCCGCCCAGTAATATTTGCAAGTACAACTGGGTTGAGATCGAGCCGCGCCGCCGCGAGTCTGGGAGCATCCTGATTTCTGAGCCAATGGCTTGCCAGCTCCCAATCGAGCGCAGGAACGATAATCCGCTCCGCACCCGCGATGAGCGAAACAGGCTCATCCCAAATCACCCCGTGTTTGCGTTCGAGTTCTTGATAGAGGGTTACCAGCCGCCGTTCGCCCGCCACACTCATACGCGACATCACGACGGGGCCGTTTTCCATCGCAACTGTCGCGTCGTGGGTGCTCATGCCCTCTTTCAGCCACACGATCCCCGGGGGCACGACATCCGCTAGTGGGGGCCCCTCCCAAGTGATACACGCTCCATCGTGCAGCGCTCGCGCCAGGGCCTTCGTCGCGTACTCCGGTAAAAATGCAGGTACATCGATCGTCTGCTGCATCCAATCTAGAAAATCCGGTGCTTGCTGCCGCAGCGTCGCCCGGTCCCCGACATCCAGCCACACGAATACCCGGAGTTCGTGCTCTGCGACCACTGGGCGTACCAGGTTGAGGAACTCCGCATCGCGGGCGGCGTGGAGGAGGACGACTCGGTTGGTCCTCGGAACCTCGAGCAACTCATGTCCCGAAAAACAGATACTCGTCGCACCGTCGGCCGTCAGTACTCGGCAAAGCGGCCCGGCGCAGGCCATATGTGCACCCTCTAGCCCGATGAGGTTTCCCCTTCGGCTGAGTTTTAGGATCAGCTGGACTCGTTCGAGCCAGGTTGGATCAGCGTGCGCATCAGCAGCGGGTGGGGGAGGTACCATGTGTCGGCATTCGGGTAGGACAGGAGCAGTTGGCGTTCGAGAAGATTCATGGCCACCTCACCCCCGGGGAGTCGGCGCTTTGGATCGTCGACGACTGATTGCAGCGTCTCGATCTCGCTGCGGTTGAGGCCGTCTGACTTGTCGCGCCTAGCTTTGTCGAGCACTGGTTCGGTCTGCTGCTCGGTGATCGCGTCAAGGCCGGGGGTGTAGGCCTGTTCGGCCAGGTTGCGGATAAACCCCATGAAATCGCGGAGGCGTCCACCCGAGCACCAGGCGAGTTCACTGCAGAGCTCGTCGTTGAGTACATTCGGGGGAACCTCGTGGGTTTTGGCAATCGCTTCGAGGCGTTTATCCACCAGTTTGCGGAAAAAAACCGTTCCATCCCCGTGTTTCCAGGGATTGCTGCGGCTGGCTACCGGCAGGTTCGCGAGGTCGTGACGGTCGAGGCGAATGCTCCCGCGAAAGCGTTGGACGAGCGCTAAGTGTGCACTTACAACGATATCGCAGGGCAGCATCCGCAGGAGGTCCGACCCGACAAACAGGGCCTCAAACGTACTGTGTCGGCGGACTCGGTCGAGGCCGTCGACGATCAAGACGATTTTTGTACTGCGATGGGTTTGGAGACTTTCAATCACATCACAGGTGGCTTGCAGCACGCTGCGGACCGCGTCGTCTTGGTCGTGGGGTTGGGGTGTTGTTCGTCGGCCAATCTTCCACGAAAAAGCCCCTGCGGTCGCTTTGAGCCCCGCGAGGGCTTTTGATGCAACTCCTGCTCCGATCGCGCCTCCGTCACCGGTGGCGGTCGCAGTCACGGCGCCGCCGACAAACACCGCGATCCCCGAGGCGAGCTTCGCCACGTCGATCGTCGCGCCCGGCGACTGTACGGACAGAGCATTTTTCAGGGCTGTGTCAGTCCCTTTCCAGTCGTGCCCGAGCTCAGTGCCGACGCGGAGCACCGCGAGCCCGATCAAGCCGATCAACTCCCACGCCTGGAGCGTCTCGATCGCGCTTGGATCTTTGACGGCGCGTTCCATATGCCGCCACAGGTCGAACATGATTACCGTACGAGCGTGGGTAAGTTGCTCGCCGATCATCATTAGTTCGGTACTCTTACCGCTGCCGATCCCACCGGCGACGAGCAATTGCCGGCGGCCAAACGGGAGCAACAGCGACGTGACGATCTTCTCGCCCGGACTGTAGTGCCCACTTCGCCGGACGCGGAGGACAGGGTCGGTCACCGGCTCGAGCGGATCGAACGTGTTGTAGACCGCTTCCCAAAATTGTTGGCGTCGGGTTTTGAGGTCGGCGGTCATCGTCAGATGCGAGCAGCGTAGAGGTGCTTTTTTTTAAAAGCAACTTCTCGTGTGCCTACGGGCGCAGATCGTCAAAAATTACATTGTCGACATAGCGCAGCGCGTGGTCCATTTCGGCCTGGGTTCGCACTGTCCACGCGAGCACGGGCAGTCCGAGCTGTTTGGCCAACTTCACCGGCCAGTAGGGCAGGCACGTGTGGTCGTAGGCGATGAAGTCAGCTCCGGTGATTGGATGCATCAGCAACCGTTTGAGTGTCGCGATTTGGTGGCGCGGGAGGTCTTCGTCGCGGAAGTCGCAGGCGAGTTGGCCGCGCGGCACATGGGGTGCATATGCACGAAACCAGGCCAGGCAGTAGGGGGAAAATGACTGGACTGCAAACTCGCCGCGGTATCCGACCAAGTCGCGCCAAACAGCACGTTCGAGCCTTCCTGCGCGGCCTCGGGTCTTGAGCTCGATCAACAGCGGGACCTTGCCGGCCACGCAGCCGAGCACCTGCGTCAGTGTCGGGATCACAGCCTCGCTGGCGAGGATGTGCAGGTCTTTGAGGTCGGTGTGTGTTCGCACCGAGATGGGGCCTTTTTGTTGCGTCAGACGGTCGAGTTCTGTGTCGTGGAACACCACGACCGTGTCGTCGGCGAGCAGCTGGACATCGAGTTCGATCGGATAGTTCGCAGCGACGGCGGCTTCGAATGCCGGGAGCGAGTTTTCGGGCCGCGCCTTGTCGTGCAGGCCGCGGTGGGCGATCGGTTTGTTGCGCAACCACGTCGACATGCGCTGCCATGGTGCTCGGTTTTGCAGGCGACTTCAATCGCTGTTCCGAAGTGCCACGCTCCGCTCAGCACGCCCGTGGTATCTTGTCGGCGCGAGATGTTGGAATTGCGGCATCTCGGGTGGTCGGTTGGTTAGGTCATGTCAAAGCTTCGAAACATCGCTCTCATATCCATCTTTCTCACCCCGCTCGCGTGCGATAGCGAAGCGACGGTCGAGGCCAATGCCGAGGTCGCGGCGGAGGGCGAGGCCGCGGGCGCGAATGTTGAATCCACGGCCAATGCCGACGCCAAGATCAAGGCCGAGGTCCTCGACCTCGAGTCGATCTCGTTTCTGATCAAAAAGGGCATGGTCAAGGACGCCAAGGCCCTCGAAGCCGAGCTCAACAAGAAGAGCTCCAAGCTGGCGGACGTCGATCTCGACGGGGATGGCAAGCGCGACCGCTTGGTGATCAAAGAGGTGCGCAACGGCGACGTCGTGACCTTTGAGATCCGGGTCGCCGCTTCCGGCGACAGCAAACTCAAAATCGACGACACGGTCGTGCTCGCAACCGTTGTATTTACACCCGATCGTTCCACTAAAAAACTTCATGTCGAGGCTTCCTATTCAACCCTCGTGATCCACAACGAAACCCAGATCTACGTGTTTGACACCGACATCGAGATCGACGGTGATGTCATCGTCGTCGCCGACATGCCATTTGTCAGCTGGGTCTATGTCGTCAATCGACCCGTCTACGTCGGGGTGGTGGTCATCGAAGTGACCCACCGGGTGAAGTACAAAAAGTGGAAGAAACACAAGAAACACAAGAAACACAAAAAGGGCCGCGGCTACGTCAAGGTCCACGGCGGTGGTCGCGGGAAGGTCAAAGTCCGCTTCTGACGCGCTGACGGGGCGCGACAGACCCCGCTCGTGCGAAGCGTTCTTTTCAGGGATTGTGACGATCAATCAATTGTAGCTACAATTTGTCGGAGGCCAGTCCGACCGAGCCGACGCCCGAATGGTGGGCTGCAGCCATCACCTGGATCACGATTCCATACCGGACCTTGGGGTCGGCATCGATCGCGACACGGCCGTCGTTTTGGATCTTCTCGTTGTTCGACAGTTCCTCGACCATCGTGTCGAAGTCCTCGCTCAGTGGCGTCTCGCCGAGCTTTGCCTTGCCCTCGGCATCGATGGTGATCAGCAGGGTCGAGTTGGGATCGTCCTGCTTTTGCACCTTGGGTTCCTGCGGCACATCGAGGGGGATCTGCTCGTTGGGCGGCGGCGGTGTGGCGACCATAAAAATGATCAACAGCGACAGCAACACGTCGACCATCGGAGTGACATTGATTTCGGACAGCGCTCCGCTGTCGTCATCGGATTGCACGTTGCCGGCCATAGTCGGGGATTGTACGCCGACTCGCGTCGGATTGCGCGGCCTCGGGAAAGTGCGGATTCGCCTGAGACCCATCGCGATCCATTTCCACCTCGAGCGAAGCGCTGCGCGGTATGGTCTTGTGATGTCCCGCTCTGTTGTCCCGGTCGCCGGGTTGATGCTCGCACCCATGCTGCTGTGGCTGTTGGTTGAAGCTCGCCAACCTCCGTCGGCTGCTTCGCCCGTCGTGTGCGCATCGTCGGTCACCCAGGTCGCGGCGCCTCCGGTCGACGGTCCGGCTGTGATGTTTCTCGACGAGGCCGGGGTGATCGTCGATCGCCGGTGCAGTGAACTGCGCTTGGGCTGTCCCGGCGGTGATGGGTGGCGGGTCGACGCCGTGGGCCGCCAGATCTCGAAGTCCGCCGAGCAGTCGCCCGGGATGCGGGTCGAGATGTTCGACGACCGCGGTCAACCGTGTGCCGACCGGCTGGGCGACTTGCGTTGGGTGACGTCGCTGCCAGACGCGCGAGCCGAGGAACTCGGCGATTTTCTCGACACTGTTGAGGACAACCCCGAGGCCTATCAATCCGAGCTGCGGGAGCTCGTTGTTGCATTTGCGCCTGTGCTGGTGGCCGAGGTCTCCGGGCGTTGCGAAGGCGCCCGCTGGGCGCGGCCGATCGACCTGTCAAAACGGACAGATCGCAGTACAGTCGCCGACATCAGCCCGATGTACTTGCATGGTCATACACTTGTCCATCAGTGGGATGCCTTCGCGACCACACATGCGGTCGTCCGCAGCCCATCCGGCATCCTGCGACACATCCGCAGGCGGGGAAGGTCGACAGAGGTGGTTGCATCATCACCTTTGCCCGGCGATGAGCCCTGTACGCAGTAGCCCGAACGTTCGACCGCTCTCTCCAGTCCGCGCGTCCAATGGTACCCGTGCCATCCTCGCTTCCGACGCATTTCGCCTCGGACATCGCTTGTGTGCACAACGATTCGCAGCGGATTGTCGGACCAGGTGTGACGCGGATCACTCTTGGTCGAAAGCCCGAAACCTGTATCCTCCGGTCCATGTACCGACCTTTGCGTTTGCTTGCCTTAGTGACCCCTCTGGCCCTCGTTTTACCCGCTTGTGGAGGCGATGGTGACGGCAGCTCGGGCTCCGAAACCACGGGCTCCGAAACCACGGACCCAACCGAGAATCCGACGACCGAGGACGGCACCGACACCCAGTCTTCAGAGACCGAGCCGACGACCGAGGGCCCGACGACTGACGAGCCGACGACTGACGAAC
>CAZUPD010000016.1:0-67764 GCA_964621785.1 uncultured Nannocystaceae bacterium | reverse complement strand
CGACGACCGAAGACCCGACGACCGAAGACCCGACGACCGAAGACCCGACGACCGAAGACCCGACGACCGACACAGGGATCGACCCCAACTGTGGCAACGGCGAGATCGAGGGCGACGAGGTTTGCGACGACGGCAACAACGTCACCGAGATCTCCGAGTCGATGTCGACCCCGATGGAGTACCCAGACGGAGCTTGTATCGACAACTGTAGCCTGCTGCTGGGCGATTGTGGCAACGGTGTCGTCGATCCTGGAGAAGCTTGCGACGATGGCAACACCGACCCCTTCGATGAGTGTACACCTTCTTGTACCATCAACGATGCTGGCTACGATGCCCCGTGCTACCGCGACTGCGGGGGCGATTCGTGTAGTTCGACCGACATTCTCGATGGCGAGATCGTCGGATGCGGGAATCTCATGCCTCCACCCGAGGCCGAGCGCGTGTGTCTCGAGAGTGCGGACGACGAAATCTTGATGAATGAGATCCACCTGTACTTCGCCGAGGGCAAATGCGCGGCCATGGCCCAAAAGTGCGAGGGATTCGCCTGTCCGGGTAACCTGACTTTTGGCGACTACGACAACTTCAACTCCTGCCCCCCCGGCGCCGCGCTGCTCGACCGCGTGACCGATCAGGGAATTGTCACCGTCTACACCAAGGTTTGCCACAAAGTCTGTGAAAGTGACGCCGACTGCCGCTGGAATGCCTTTGACGAAGTGTGGGGGAGGTCCGGCGAAAACCGGTGTCAGACCGATCCGCAAATCAGCCCCGTGAAGGTCTGTATCGACGCCCAGAACTGAGTTGTTTCCAGACGATCGCCGCCTACCTGTTGTGGGCGGCGATTTCATTGTGCATACAACAAATAGGGACGGGTTGCGAGATTGGCTCGGCTCCGTGCCTGCGCGAAGGTGCTCGGTCGGCTCGTACGGTCATCCTGACGCCCCGCGGCCGTTCCTTGATACAGTTGGGCTGGTCCCATGTCCGATGAGCCAACGATCCGGGATTCGCAGCTCGGACGCGAGATCGCGGTGGCGGGGGAAATTGAAACGAGCGAGGTCGACGCGGTCGTGTCCCGGGTTCGGCGGCGGATGTTGGGAGCTGTCGATGCGTCCGAAGGAGCACCCGGGCAGCGGTTTGTGATTCTGCGCCAGCTCGGTGTCGGCGGTTGTGGCCGGGTCTATCTCGCGTACGACACCGACCTCGACCGTCGGGTGGCACTCAAACAGTTGTTGGGGCGCGACGAGGTCGACCAGGCCCAGTTGGTCAAAGAAGCTCAGTTGCTGGCCCAGGTTCGTCATCCCCATATCGTCAACGTCCACGACATCACAGCTGTCTCGACACCCAGCGGTAGCGAACGTCTTTGTATCATCATGGAATTTGTCGAGGGTGAAACCCTGCGCCAGTGGCTCAACGCACAGGAGCGTTCACAGGCGGAGGTGTTGCGGGTGATGTGTGAGGCGGGAAGGGGGCTTGCGGCGGCCCACGAAGCGGGGATCATCCACCGCGACTTCAAGCCCGACAACGTGTTGATCGACGGGGATGGGCGTGCGCGTGTCCTCGATTTTGGTCTGTCCCAAGGGCCACAGGCGCAGACCAACCCGGATCCCGCAGCGATGACGGACAGTGAAGACGAGGTGCAGGCCGTGCGGATCACCGGGACGCCCTCTTATATGGCACCGGAGCGATTTCTCGACCCCAAGGGGGATGTCCGTAGCGACATCTTCTCGTTTGCCGCCACATTGTGGGAAGGGCTGACCGGGGTGCGTCCGTTTCGCGGAAAAAACATCTTTGCGATTCGTCGACGGATCCTCGAAGGCGCACTCGAAGAGGTACCCCGCGGGCGCCGGATGTCCCGTCGGATCGAGCGAATCGTACGCCAGGGACTCGCCACCGATCCCGAGCAACGCCACGGCTCGATGCCCGAGATACTCGCGGAGTTAGAGCGCGATCCCTGGCGACGTCTGCGGTTTGCCGCGGCCATCCTCGGGGCTCTGCTCGTGTGCGGGGCACTTGTCATTTTAATTGGCTATGCAACGAGACCTGCACGGATCGAGGTCGATGTCGCGGGTCCGTGGGGACCGGTGCGGCCGTCCGCCGTGTGGGTCGATGCGCATCCTCTGACGGTCGTCAATGGGGGGGCCGTGGGGGATGTCGCGCCGGGTGTACACCGGTTGCGGGTCGAGGCCGCAGGTATGCTCGCGGCCGAGGATGTCGTCGAGCTCGAACGTGGGGCGACCCGTCAACACTCGGTGGTCCTCTCGCCGCAGCAGGGGACGCTCAACCTCGAAGCGGCGCCGACCGGGGCCTCGGTTTCGATCGACGGGGTCGAGTACGGATCGCGGCTGCGCGACCACGAGCTTGATATCGGCGAGCATCATGTGCGTGTACATTTACTTGGGCACTACGACGCCCGCCGGACCATTGACGTTGCGGCCGATTCGACAATCGGCACGTATCTTTCGCTCACCCCGGCACTTCGCTGGTCGCGGCGACACATCGGCATCCGCTATCCTCCCGAGTGGATCGGGGATCTGACAGGCGACGGTCGCCCAGAAGTCGGACATCGGTTTTTCAACAACGTCGCCATCAGCGACCCGTGGAACGACCGCGAGCTTTGGAAGCTCGACTTGGGCGAGTCGGTCGGAACGCAAGCGCTGTGGTTCGATATCGACGGCGACGGGCGTAGCGAACTCATCAGCCTGCAGGCCGCGGAGGGGGGTCGGCAGGTCGGCATGTGGTCGGTGAGCGAGTCCGGGGCGAAACGCGTGTGGCACCAAAAAGTTGACCATGCAAATAAAACCGCGACGCATGCACTTGTGGCCACCCGCGGGCAGCACCCCGATACCCTGATCGTGCCCGACTTCCCCCCGGGAGTGACGGTTGCAATCGATCTTGCCCGTGGAGAGACCCTGTGGCAGCTCGACGGTGCCCGCATCAATCGCCAGGTTCTGTTGAACGGCGTGGAAGGTCCGTGGATCGTGCAGCAGGAGGCCCACCGGCTGCGGGCCCTTGACGCAAAAACCGGAACCCTCAAGTGGGCGACCGCCGAGCTCGTGGGCAGCGAGTTGCTCGTGCTCGACATCGACGCAGACCATCGAGAAGAACTACTCGTCACCCACCCAGATGCCGGGACCTGTCGCTTATTGGCCGGAGACACCGGGATGCCGCGTTGGGAGCTTTCCGCGGTCCGGGCGTCTGTCGTGACATTTGGCGAGTCCGGTGCCCCGTCGCGGGTGCTGTTGTTTCAACAGGAGCAGGCCAAACCCGGGAACGTGGCCCTGGTCGACGCATTTGGCGAAGTGATGTGGTCGCGCGAGATGCCGGAGGAAACCCGCGGGTACGGGGCCCCGGCGACCGATGGCTGGCCGGACATGGTGCTGCTCGTGCACGCCGGTGGGGTCGAGTTTGTCGCACTCGAAACCGGGGAGATCGTGGCGGAGGTCGCGACCTCCGGCACACCTTCGACGGAGCCGGAGCAGGTCGACTGGGATGGGGATGGTCGCGATGAATGGCTGCTCGGGTGCGCCGACCAGACACTTGTCAGCCTGCGTCCAGATGTCGGGGTGAGGGATTCGGTGACCCTCGACAGCCCCGTTGAGCGTTTGGTCAGTGCCGGAGATGTCGATGCCGATGGATTTCCCGATCTCCTGCTACAAGCCCGCGGTCCCGCACTGATCACGGCGCAACGGTGGTTGTGGTGGCAGCGGGCTGCAGATGGTCTTCGGGCCACCCCACAGGTTGCGGATTTCGACGGCGACGGGTCCTTGGAAGTTGCGGCGATCGGCGATTTCGACAAACTCTCCACGCTCAATCTGTTTGATGCCAAGACCGGACGCCTCGAAAACCGGGCGACGACGGTGCTCAATGACTCCCTGCGGCGACCCCTGCCGGTACCCGACGCGCGCGGTGGCCTCGACCTCCTGGTCGTATCGGGGCGCAGTCTATCCCGTTACTCCGGACGCGACGCGCGGATGTTGGCGAAGGTCGATATCCCAGTGAGTTACACCGATCCGCTGCTCGTCGATGTCGAACGCGACGGCGAGTACGAAGTTGTCACGGTGCCGTGGAACGCGGATGATCCGATGTCTGTACATCGATTGCACGATCTCAGTCTCCAGTGGACGGTGCCCGTGCGAGGGGACGGGACGTGGGCTCCGCCGGCGGTATTTCACCAGCCAGATGGACAAGCAGTGTTTGTCTTGGGCCTGCACAACGGCGATTTGGTGGCACTTCGTTCGTCGGGTGAGCTGTGGCGATTGGCCCTCGACACCCGGCATTTTTATCCGCCGGTCGACTTCGACATCGATCTCGATGGCGAGCCCGAGTTGCTGACCGAGGCTGCGGGACAGGGCGACGGTGTCGACTTGGTGGCCGTGCGACGCTCCACCGGCGAGGTTGTCCGCCGGATTCCCGGGATGGGTTCACCACTCGGGCGTGTGTTGCTCGTGCCACCCGAGTTCGCTCAACCAAGCGATGGCGCGAACAGCCAACTCTTGGTGGTGGCAACCGTCGCAGACGGTGTGGTCGCCCTGACGCGCGAGGGCGAAGTCGTGTGGCGTTTTACGCCCACCGTCGACGGACAATCACCACGCGGTGCGGCGCCACTACAAGCTGCCGATCTCGACGGTAACGGCGAGCTCGAAGTGTTAGCCCCCCTGCGCGATGGGACACTTTATGTCCTGGACGGCCACACCGGAGAGCTGCAGTTTCGCGTGACCACTGGGGATACAAATATCGAAGCAGCGCCGGTTGTTGCGGATCTCGATGGCAACGGCACGCCGGAGGTGATCCTCGCAGGGCACGACCGCAACCTACTCGTGATCCGTCCCCCGCGCGGGCGCTGACGTACAACCCCGAGTATGATCAATGTACGAGCATCAGGGAAGTGGCACGCCCTCGGACTCGGGATCGATCACCACCAAGAGGTCACCGGCCGCGGCCTGGACCAGACCAAACATCAATGGCCCGGCAAATGGGACCGCCATCATCACCGCGGCTGGGAGGCCAAACCCGACCATCGCCCTTTCGCGTCGTTTGACGAATTGTTTTTGTGCCTGCAACTTCATGTTGCGCTTGTCGAAATAGGGGTCGAGCAGTTCCCAGGTCATCACCCGCGCGGTGCCCCACAGTTGCAGCAGGGGCCCGGCGATCGCTCCGATCACCGGAATGAGGGTGACCACCATTGACACCGCGGTGAGGCCTAAAAAGTAGATCATGCGGGTGACTGTCATCCACAGCGACGCCATCACCGACATCCCGTCACAGGCCTCGAGGGCCTCGGCGCGGGCGGGGTCGACCGCTCGCAACCCGGCGAAAAACACATCCTCGGCGAGCATCGGAAACACGATGTTGACGGTGAACAGCCCGAGCATCGGGGTCGCCATCAGGGCGATCAGTGTACCTGCAACGCGCAGGACCCATAGACCGGTGGCGAGCCACCATCCCGCATCGACCGGGACCTGTGTCCACCACCACAGCCCGCCGATCATGGCCGTCGCAAGTACGAGACAGGTCAGCGTGATCACGACGATCAACCGACGGTAGGCCCTGCGGACATCTGCGTTTCCAAGTGCCCGTCGCAGTCCCGAAACCGCTGTGCGAACGCCCCGCATCAACCCGGGGGGTGGGTGTTGGACCATCGGCGTGGCGTGCATTGGCAAGACGTTCCCGCGTCCGCGCGGGCGATGCAAGTCCAATCGGGGTGTAACATTCATACGCGCCCGTCGATTGTCTGGCTGTGACGACCCTACCTGCCACTGTGAGCCGAATTCCGCTGATTCTGTGCCTGGGTGCCTGCGCGACCATGTTCGCGGGTGGCTGCAAGACGGGCGGAGAACCGCCGCAGACATCATCTCCGCAGGTCGAAGAAGTGGAGCGTGTCGGTGCGGGCGCGAGTGTGTCCGCCGATGCAACCCCTCAAACGGCGCCCGCAGGTCAGGCGATGGGATATTTTGCCGGCGGATGTTTTTGGGGCGTCGAGCACTTCCTCGAGCAGTTGCCGGGCGTGATCGATGTCGAGTCGGGGTACATGGGCGGGGATGTGCCGTCGCCGAGCTACGAGGTCGTCTCGCATACCGACAGTGGTCATGTCGAAACCGTGCGCGTCACCTACGACCCGAGCAAGATCGACTACCGCGCGGTGACCAAACGTTTTTTCGAGATTCACGATCCGACCGAGGTCAACCGTCAAGGGCCTGATATCGGCAAACAGTATCGTTCGGCGGTGTTTGTCAACGGCCCGGAAGAGCGCAAGGTCGTTGAGGCGTTGATCGGCGAGCTCCAACAAAACGGCTATGCCGTGGCGACCGCGATCGAACAGGCAAAGACGTTCTGGCCGGCCGAGGACTACCACCAAAACTACTACGCCCGCACCGGGAAAACTCCCTACTGCCATGCACCGGTGCCCCGGTTTGAACGTCGGGCCGGCGAGTAACGCCTCGCAAACGAGTGTACTTGCACCCATTCATACTGCGCGCCGTTGGACTCGGATTTGGGCGAGAGGTCGCGAGGGCGAAGTCGGTCCGCGTTGCGTTCGCTCGATTGACCTCTCCACGTGTGATTCCGAGCGCGCTGGTCCCGTGATATTTTTACATGTCTAAAAAGACATGTTTATCTTGCTTTGACTCCAGAGAGACAGTCCCGTAACGTGATTCTATGGCCGTTCATCAGGGTGTAGAGGGGCAATCGGCGGAGCGTGATGTCGATCTTCAACATCGCGTCCCGGAGGTGCCTTGCGGAGAGAGTCCTGCACACGAACATGGGCACGACTCTGCTGCGTCGCTCAACTCCATGCGCATGCAAATGTCGAATGGGCCGCGCGACCCAAGTACCCCTTCCGCGGTCCACGCCCAAGCCCAGGCTGGCATCTCTGGATCTGGGCAGTCCCTGCCATTTGCGCGGCAGATCCAGGCTTCGTTCGGGCGACACGATGTCTCGAATATCAAGGCGCATATGGACCAGGCCGCGCGGAAGAGTACCGCGAACATCGGTGCCGAAGCGTTTGCCACGGGCGAGCACGTCGCGTTTGCCACCCGCCCGAGTCTGTTTGTCGCTGCCCACGAGGCTGCCCACGTGGTCCAGCAGCGCGGCGGTGTGCAACTGTTCGGTGGTCTCGGCAAGGCGGGCGATCGTCACGAGCGACATGCCGATGCAGTTGCAACCAACGTCGTCGCCGGGAAGTCGGCCGAGCCGCTGCTCGACCAGTACAGCGGGCAGCCGGGTGCAGGTGTACAAAAGACCGAAGCGGTGCAGTTTTGGGGCGAGCCTGATCACTACATCATGGGCCAGGAGGCCGGGAGGATCGTCTACGACAAGCTCGATGGGATGGAGTCGCTGCTCGACGACAGCTTCAAACTCAAGGAGGAAGAGAACGACCCGAGCCAGGAAAAGGCGTTTAAACCTGATGGAAAGGACATCGTTGAATCGGAGTCGACCCACCGGTTTATGGTCCGCGGAACCAAGGGCAAGGCGATGAGTTACGGCGCCGCCAACCGATTTGCCGGCGACCTGTCCCCACGTGCACGCGGGTCGTCAAAACGCGGTCCGTCGCTCGAGGATTGGACCGACAAGGTCGATGAGGTGGGCAGCGACTATCTCTCGTTGGGCATGTTTGGTGAATATACACTATTAGGTACCAACGCCAACCACTTCTATCCCCTGGCAGGGGTTGAGTATCGCCGCAACCACGCGATTGCCAAGCAAAAGATGTGGATGGCGTGCGAGCTCCGAAGTGCGCCCAAGAGTTACAAAGATATGGAGCTCGCTCGGGAACTCGCCCGCCAAGCCATCATCCTCGAGGGTTTTGCCAGCCACTTTTTGGCCGACTGTTTCGCCGCTGGCCACCTGTCGCCCCACGCCCTCGGACGGATCGGAGAAGGGATCGGTCGCTCGGGTCCGTTGGTCAACACCTGGCACGATCTACTCAATGCCCTGCCGATGGGTGTGCCGACCACTCTTGGGCGGTTTCACGGCGACTACTCCATGGACGGGAACGACCTCAAGTACATGTCGAATGTCATCGCCAATTCCCTGCTCGAGATCGCAATGCCTTGGTACACAGGCAAGAGTTACAACCCGACGCTGCGCCTGCCCAAACCGGACCTCAGCGCGATTCGAAAGGATCCTGTGGTCGGACCTATCTGGGCGCAAATGTGTGGCGACTACCGGAAGGCGATGGAGCTGCAACTCGACCGCGAGCGCCGGAAGGGCAAAAAAGGCCTCAGCAAGTACGCGATTTACCAGACAACCGGCGATCACCAAGTTTCGCAGGAAGAGGCGATTGCCCCCATCCTCGCAGATGTGTTTGGCGGGACGCTCGACGGACCTGAGCGCATCGATGACGCCGGCACAAATATCCCCAAGATCCGCGGCAAACTCCATGCAATTGTCACAGCAATGCACCAGGTGATGGCCTACAAGGGGGGCTGGCAGACCGAGGTCGGGATCACCCAAAGCTATGAGCCGACCGACTACGATACACAGGACACCTATAAGTTCCGCACCGATTTCAAAAGTGCCAAGCTCGCGTTTGTGTCACCGGCGTCGGCACCAATTTTGTCGCTGTGTAAAGAGATCAAGCACTGGGTCGGTCGCTGGAAACTCCACCTGACCATTGAGGACACCGAGACCGAGGAGGGTCTGCGCGACGAATTGGTGTCCCTCGCCACGGCGATGGCAGCCGGTGCCAAAAAACACAAGGACAAGACACGCAAGGGGTTTATCGACCGTCTGGCGGCGGCGCTCGAGGTACTCAATCGATTCGAGGTCGACCACGGCGAAACGATCGAACATATCGAGCAGGGGCCCGAGGCTGAAGCGGAACGCCACGAGCAGATGCAAGAGGCGATTAAGGCATATAAAGAGCACAAGACGCCGATTCCCAAGATGTCACTTCCCCCGACAATGTCTGTCAATCCCGTCGCACTTAACTTGGGCGAGATGATGGATGTCATCCGCGTGGGCGGAATGGAGGTCGGCAATGCAGCAGCCGCCCTGGGAACCGCACTCAATCAATTGGTGATGGATCCGCGGCCCGAGGAAGATAGTATTCAGATACTGTTGTACAAAATGGTGGAGAAAAAGGCAGAAACGGCTTGGGAAGTATCCCACTTGGCTGCGACGAAGGGCAAGGCCCTGACAGCGGTCGGGCTGTTCTCCAATTGGGTCAATCGGTTGATTACGACGTTGCAATCATGGCAGAAGCTCGGCCACCAAATCGATGTGATTCACGAGACTGCACGGCGTGACATTCTCAAGGATATGGGGTCCCAGTTGGCACCTTACTATTCGCTCGACCTGACGAAGCTCGAGTTGTTGACCGCGCGGGCATTGACGTAGCTTCCTACAGGGTTTCAACGGGACGGACTGGCGGTGCGTCGAGTGAGCGCCGGTACACCCTCAAGGACACTGATTGTGTTGTAAATACATCTATTTCGGAGAGGCCGCGATCCAAGCTTCGCGTCGCTCGCCCAATGTCGTTTGAAACGCGACCCAACTGTTGGGCGTCGGGCACAGCGAAAAGACATCGAGGAGCCAGCGCGCCCCGTCTTCGACATTGCCGAAGATTTTCATGGGATAGGGCCGACGGCCGAACAGCGTGATGGTCATCATCGCGGCCCGGGTGGTCGACGCCCAAAATCCACTGCCCTCGCTGACACCGGCAAATCCCCGCAGGTCGTTGCGAAGGTCGTGGAACAGATGCTGGGCCCGCTTGCGGATGGCCCCGTGTGGGATCGGTGCACCGGGGAGTTTGATCAGTAAAAACCCCACTCCGCGGGGACAATCGCTACGCATCGCCACCATGTTCGCGTGCATCCCATCGATCATCGAACGCGACGGCTCGCCGCGGACGAGCGCGATGAATACGTTGGCAAATCGCAGATAGAGGAAGTCTTGGTGGTGGCTCAGCGTGTGCACGAGAGGTGCGAGGGTACTCGGAACGCAACCGTCGCTCAACTGGCCGATGAGTCGGGCTCACAGGCAAAAATTTGTGTCTGCACGGAAATTAAAACTCGGTGGTGAACCACAGATACCAAAAGTGTCGTGGGTCCGAGCCCCCAGCGATCGTCCTCGCGGCGGCGAGCGGGAGGAATAGGGCATAGCCGACTTCGATCTTCAGCAGGTCGAGCTTACGACCTTGCCACTCGGCGTCGAACGGTCGGGCAAGCAGGCGGAAGTCGAACTCTTGGCCGAGGAGCCGCGCCTGGTTTTGCGGGTCGAACCCCGCGCCTACGAGATTGTCGGGTACCCGCCACCAGCGTCCATCAGGCTGTTGGAGGTGAAACAGGTGGTAGTCGACGTTGAGGCCTAGCTTGCTGTGGGGTTTGAGCCCGACCCCTGTCTCGAGGTCGCCGATGTTGCGCATGAGGGCCAAGTCGGCGATGCCCTGATAACCGTGGCGGCGGCGGTAGAAGTCGAAGAACTCGGTGCTGCGCTCTCCGAGTGCACACGTTCCATCCTCAGACGGAGGACACGACTGGCCGCTGGCGAGGGTGTAGCCCAGGTACGGGGTTGGACGTGTATCTACATCAAATTCGTAACTCGTCAGGGCGGCCAGTGCCCAGGCGCGGTGGGGCAGGCGAAACTGTGCACCGGCTTGGTAGTAGCCCTCGAGCTCGTAGTTCCACCCGCGGACCGGTTGACCGTGCAGCCGCACGCCCGGGCTGATGATTCTGCGGTCGCGGTTGAGGTCGGTTGCGGTCGGGCCTTCGTAGTCCCAAAACATTGCAGCATCGATGGCGATTGCCGGATGGGCATGGATGGTGAGATACGCACCGCCGACATACCCGCCACGGGTCGAGATTGATACATCCTCGCCGTCGACTTGCGCTTCGATGGTGCGAGGCGGAGCCAACATCGCTGCAAATACATCGAGTTCGACAACCGTGGAGGAGCCGCGCAACCGCAACGCGTCGAACGATTGCCCATTGGGATTCCACGGCCGCTCGGCAAACAGCCGCCGGGAGCCGATGATGATCTCCTGACGCCCGAGTCGGAGCGAGCCACTGAGCTTGCCGGTGGCGCCGGCGAGGTCGAAGTATCCCTGGTGGAGATCGGTGTTGGCGTCGTTGGAGGTGGTCGATTGTTCAAACCCCCAGGTGCGCGCGTCCTGGAGTTGGACGAACGCCGACACCGGTCCATAGCTGGCGCGGGCGTGCAGGCGAGCTTGGTGGATGATGCCGTATTGGTGGGCAGGTGCGCTGGCATCAAAACTCGTCACCTGGCGACCAAATCCGCGAACCCAGTAGCGCAGCCCAGGGACGAAGCTCAGTTGCTTTTTTTTCAGTTGCTCTAATTCGGGCTCGGGAAGATGCTCGAGATCGATGTCGATGTTGTACGGGTTGGGCTCGGAAGCCGTCACTGCGGTTTGCGAGCCTGAGGACGTGTGGCTTGCCACGGCCTGGGGTACATCTCGGTCGAGCGGGCGAGGTGACGTCTCGGGCGCTGTTGCGAGCGCGGATAGGCTTGCGGCGATCGAAAAGGAGAGGCTCAGCATCGCTGGCGGCCAGCTTAACCCGGGATAGCGATCGATGCAGTCGTACGCGGCGTGAGGCTTCCCGGCGTGTGTGGTGGTCGGCCCCCAAAATTTTCATGTAATTGCACAGGGTATATTGCTTGACACATCGCGGCCATCCGCCGCAGCCTTAATCCATGCAGCAACTGATCAAGCGATGCCTGACGTTTGCGATGACCCTGGGTTTTGGAGTCGCGCTCGGACTCGCCTGCAAGCCGTCCGGAGGGACGCAATCGGCTCAGGGAGCCGGCTGTCCCGGAAGCAAGCCGCGGGCTGGCGCCCGGTGCCCGCGGGGTGAATCGGCGTTTTGCGTGTACCGGAACACCGGCAGTGGCGACTACGTGTGCACGTGTGGCGGCGGCAAATGGGGCTGTGGCAAGAAGTAGAGCACATACGCCGGCAACGTAGGGTGCAGATGCGCCGGGGAGATCTTCTCGGCGCATCTATTCTATGTATTTGCAAATAAACGGATAGGGTGTGACCGCACAATCGCGGTCGTACCAGAATCCGTCACCCGTGTCTTTGCCGACAACGGCAAGCGCGACGCACGGTCCTGAGCCGTCCGGCTCTTCTGGGCCCCAGTGTGTATAGGCGGTGGACGATCCGTCGACCCACCCGAAGATGCCCTGTTGCAGGTACCCGCCGATCCAGCGCGAGGCGTTTGGCTGCAGCGATTGCTCGTCCGGAATCGGGGTGACGCTGGGGACATATTCGGGGTCGAGCAAGCGGTTGTGCACGGCGTTGTTCTCCTCGTCGCTGACGATGGATGCGAGCGTGGCACACATCGCGGTGCACTTGTCGACGGCCACGGACCATTCGAGCTGGTCTTGGCAAAACAGAAACCAGCTGCCGGCGAGGTACTCGTGCTGGCAATTCATGGTCAGCGGATTGACGTTACACGTGGGTGGCTCACCGGGGTCGTCAGTATCGGTTTCGGTGTCGGTGTCGCCCGAATCCGTCGTGTCCGACGTTTCACTGGGATCGGCGGTGGTGACATCGGTGGGGTCGGTGGGATCGGTGGTTGTGTCGCTGGTGTCGGAGGTGGATGTGTCGCTGGTATCGGAGGTCGTCGCGTCTGTCGGCAGGGTGCTCGAACTACCGTCGGAACTGGAGCTGGTCGGAGCTACGCTTGTGGGTGCTTCGGTCGTGGTCTCGGAGTCGGAGGTCGAACCGGATGCCCCAGAGCCCGTTTGCAGATACCCGGGGTTTGGCCGGGTACAGGCAAGTCCTGCGAGGACGCAGACCAAGTAGGTACGCATTGGCCCGACAATACCTCATTTCGCGTCCCTGTGCTGATGTGTCCGAGAACTCGCCACAGCAGCGGTTGTGGCGAGTTCCGCTGTTCCATACGTGTGCTCGTACACCGAAATTTTGGAAGCCGGGCTATTTCGCTGGGCAGAGCCAAACATCAGACGTCATCGCCGGACGCGATGTCCCCTCGATGGTCAAAACGAGTCCACGGGGCTCTCCTGTACTGAGCTCGATCGACCAACCAGCTCGCGTCGCATATCCCATCCGGTGCTCCCGCCTCGCAGACCGACGGTCTTGGTCTGCGACGGGGGCGTCCTTCTGATGCGCCCGAATGTTCTACCAACGTTGCAAATACATGTAACCATGTGGCGAAATCCCGGGCTAGCCGGCTTTCACCGCCGGTATTGCGGCGGTGCCACGCAGCATCAACAGCTCGGCCGCGGCGGCATTCAAGGGCGGTGAGAAGTAATATCCCTGGCCGAACTCACACCCCATTTGCTTGATCAACTCGAGTTGTGTGTGGGTTTCGACGCCCTCGGCGATCACCGACATTTGAAGGTTATGGGCCAGCGAGATAATTGTTCGTACAATTTCTGAGTTCTCCCCCCCGGGACCGATCTTGCTGACAAACGAGCGGTCGATCTTGAGGGCGGCCGTCGGGAACGTGTGGAGGTAGCTCAGTGACGAGTAGCCGGTGCCAAAGTCGTCGACGTGGGATTGGATGCGGTCGCCCAACAGGTCGCGTAGCATCGCCGAGGCTGCCTCGGGGTCGTCCATGATGACGCTCTCGGTGATCTCGAGTTTGAGGGTCGAGGGGTCGAGGGCTGTCTCGCGAAGGATCCGCCGGATCAGGGTGGGGCGAGAAAACTGCTTTCCGGACAGGTTGACGCTGATCGTCAACGGCGTGGTGGTGGCGAACTGTTGGTGCCAGCGCTGCATCTGGTGGCAGGCCTCGCGCAACACCCATTCGCCGATCGGGAGGATCAGGCCGGTCTCCTCGGCGAGCGGAATAAAGTCGATTGGCGAGACGAGCCCGCGCAGGGGGTGGACCCACCGCACGAGGGCTTCAAACCCGTAGAGTTCGCCGGTGCTCAGGCGAATGACTGGTTGGTAATACAACTGAAATTCGTTGCGCCCGAGTGCCCGCCGCAGGTCGGACTCGAGGGTGAGCATGGCGACGGCCTCGGCGTGCATCGCCTTGTCGAACACTTCGTAGCGACCTTTTCCGTGGCTCTTGGCCCGGTACATCGCGGTGTCGGCATCGCGCAGGATATCCTCGGGCCGGTTGTAACCGGTCTGGCTGATGGCGATCCCGATGCTAGTCGGTGTATAGACATCATGACTGCCGAGGGTGAATGGCTCAGCCAGGGTCTCCAACACGAGGTTGGCAATTTTGATCGCGTCGCTGATGTCGTGGACGTCCTTGAGGAGGATGGCAAACTCGTCGCCACCCATGCGGGCAAGCGTGTCTTCGGGGCCGAGGCAGGAGCGCAGGCGGTGGCTGTACTCGATCAGTAGACGGTCGCCGGCCGAGTGCCCGAGACTGTCGTTGACGTTCTTGAACCGGTCGAGGTCGAGGACGAGGACCGCGAACGTGTAGCCGGGATTTTGCTTGGCGTGGATGACTTCGACGGCGAGTCGGTCCAAAAACAGGACGCGGTTGGGCAGACGTGTCAGCCGGTCGTGCAGCGCCTCGTGGCGGGCCCGTTCCTCGCGGTCGCGCAGGGCCTGCTCGGCCCGGCGTTTGCTCGTGATATCGCGGGCGACGATCTGGGCCCCGTAGACAAACCCGAGGTGCCGCAGCGGTTGGGCGTGGAACGAAAACCACCGGTTCTCGCCGTCGATCTCAAACATGTCCTCAAACTCGACGGTTTCGCCCGAACGCATGACCTGTGCGATCCGCCCGAGGTGGACCGCCGCCGCTTCGGGGTCGGGCAAGATGTCAGTCAGGCGTTTGCCGACGAGCTGCTCCGCCGGGGGTGAGCCCGATTCGGGCGGACCGAGAAACAGGGCATAGACCATATCGTTGGCCCGCAGGACCGTGCCTTCGCGGTCGAGAACCAACACCCCGCTGTCGGCCGTGGCAAGTAGTTTCTCATACAACTGTTCGGTGTCGGCGAGTCGACGGCGCACGCGTACGCGGTCGTTGCTGTCGACCATCGTCGCCATCACACCGGTGGCTTCGCCGGAGGTCGGGTCGCGCAGGGGCAACACCGTGAGGGTGATCCACAGGATCTCGCCGGCCCGGCGTAGCCCCAGGCACTGGGACGGGTGGGGTTTGAGCGTCCGCAGGCACACCGTCACCGGATGTTCCGGGGGGTCGCCCAATCCCGGTTCCCACACGCTCATGGCCTCGAGGTCACTGGTGGTGATCCGCGACAACTCATCGGGACTCATCGCCAACATCCGCTGGGCCTCGGCATTGGCAAACACCACCGTGCCGTCGATCGCAAACTGGACCACACCGGTCGGGGTGGTGTCGGTGAGACGAAAGCGTGCGGGGTTGGGGGATGCGTCGTGTTCAGGGGGAGCGTCGAGCCAGGTCGCCAAGGATGGTTGTTCGGCGAGGATGCGGGCGAGCTGTGGGGCGATGGCCGGGTCGGGTCGACCGGCGAGTTCTGGATGCATATGCACCCAGTTTGTATAGGCGTGGATGTGCATGAGCAGCACGCTCCACTGGGCAAACATCTGCGGGCCCAGCAACCGCTGCAGCTCGCGTTGGACCCGTGGCTTCGGCCCGTAGATCAGGGTGACGGTGGCCGCCGCGAGCAGGCAACGCCCCGCGGATGTGTCGGCGGCGGGCCAGGGTTCGAGCGGTCCGGCCAGCGAAGTCAGTGACCCGAGGACCGTCGCGTAGGGATCGTCCGAAGGCAGGTTCACCGGCTGCTCCAACACGCTGAGGAGCTCGTGTGGCTCGACACCGGTGTCGAGCAACTGGCAGCTGTGCCACGCGAGAATCCCGGGGGCCGCGATCTGCCGCAGGCGTTCGACGTACACACGCGCCTTAAACCCGGCGGGGATCGGATTTTGGATCGCGGCGGCCCACAGCTGGCGCCACAGGAGGTCGAGGACCACGGGATGCGAGCGGGCCGGTTCGAAGATCAGGGGGAAGTACCCGAAGTAATCTTCGATCTCCCGCTGGATCTCCGCGATCGCGCGAACGGACGGTGTGGCTACCGACTGCTCGCCCTGGCGTTCATTCACGGCTGTTTCAGTCTCGAATGATCGCTGCGGAACCTGGCGTGGTTCGATGATTGACGACCTCCACGAAGACCCGCGAAAAGCCGTGAAGACCTCTCACGGTTCGAGAACGCAACCTTCACGGGCTGTGGTAGCGTTACAGTTCCCGTCGGTCGGTGTCAATCAAACGCGAGATTGTGGTCGGGGACCAGTTTCGGTCTATTTTTTGACCGGCGGCTCGACAAATCGTCCGATTTTTGTCAGCAGGCGACGCAGGTCGACAGGCTTGGTGTCGTAGTCGTCGCAACCGGCTTCGAGGGCCTTTTCACGGTCGCCGGACATCGCATGCGCCGTGAGCGCGATAACTGGAATGTCCTTCGTATCCTCGATCGACTTGAGTCGTCGCGTCGCTTCCCACCCGTCCATGTCGGGGAGGCTGAGGTCCATCAAGATGATATCGGGCTTATGTTCCTGGGCCATATTGAGGCCCTCGGAACCATCGGTCGCAAGGATGACGCCATAGCCCTTGCGGCGCAGTCGCCTCATCAGCATGTCGCGGCTGAGATCGTTGTCCTCGCATAGGAGAATGGTAACTGGCATGGTCTGTCTCGCCTCAAATCGTTCGGTGCGGGCTCGGACAATCTTACGGACTTTTGCCGGCTGGGAAAACCAAACAATTGCCGCTTCGGCGCCGATGCAAGATTTTCTGATCGAGATCTCGTGCGCGATGGGTGGTGCTGCCCGCGGGGCTGGTGTTCTCGCGCTGCCACGACCGCCCGCAGCTCGGTTTCTCACAACCCATCAAAACCGGCGTGTGTGAGCTCAACGGCTAACAATCCGCAGATTTGTCCTCGCCGAGCCACTCGATCGTTTCACCGCAACGGCGCAATCGTCCATCGCGCTCGAGTTTGTCGAGATGAGCCCGCAGCGATCGCCTCGCCAGCGGCCAGAGGTGGTGGGGTGTGTCGGAGTAGCAGTCTGCGAGTGTCGATGAAAGATCGCGTGCCCCGCGTTCGAGGGCGCGGACGACTCGTTGCTCGCGCAACAGTCGGTGGCGGTGGTAGTGGCGAAGCAGATGTTCGGGTCGGTCGATCACCGGGCCGTGGGCGGGAACCAACGCCTGCAGGTGAAGGTTGCGGACGCGTTCAAGTGATTCCAGATAGGCCGCCATGTCGCCGCTGTCGTCGGGGTCGATGAGGATCGTTCCCTCCCCAGCGACGAGGTCTCCCACGTGGGCAATGTCTGTCGCCTCGTCGACAAATGCGAGGTGCCCGGGCGCGTGGCCCGGACAAAACACAGCCCGCACGCGGCGACCGGGATCGAGGTCGATCGCAGCTGCGTCGCCGATCGGCTGGTCGACCACAAACGGAACTCGAGCGGCTGTTTCGGCGTGGGCGTAGACCGGTACGTCAAGTTCGGTCCGCAGCTGGTCGACAAACCCGATGTGATCGGGGTGGTGGTGGGTGACAGCGATCCCGACGACACGGCCTCCGCGGGCCCGCCGGTCGTCGAGATACCTGCGCAAGTGGGCCTGCGCATCTGCATGGGGCGTGGCTGGTTCGATCACCAACAGCCGCCGCTCCCCGACGATCAGGGTATTGGTCGTGGTCGCCGGTGGAAGCGTCGGGGTGCGCAGGGGCAACACCACAAGCCCTGGTGCGAGCTCGAGGATCATCGCGCGGAGTATCGCACGGGTTGCTCGACGTCAGGGCCGGTCCGGCGCGGATGGTTGCGCGAGAAGACCACAAGTGCTCGCGCACAAAAACTGCAACCCGCGAGAATGCAAAATGCCTGGCGTATACTCGCGTCTATCATGCTCTGGCGTCCCCGGTTGCTCCCGACGGAGCCCCCTGAGTTGCTCGTCCACGACGAGCCGACGCCGTGTCCGTACCTCGCCGAAAAAACCGCACGCATGCCCCTGCGGGTCCCGACCCGCGCACTCACACCGGGTGAGCTCGACCGCCGTTTGCAGGTCGGAGATCGCCGCCAAGGGGTGTTGTTGTACCGGACCAAATGCCCCGAGTGCCAGGCTTGTGAGCCGATTCGCATCGACGTCCCCCGGTTTGTCGCCAACAAGAGTCAGCGACGGGTGTGGCGACGAGGTCAGCAAACGCTTCGGGTCGAGATGGGGGTGCCGGAACTCAGCGACGAGCGGGTCGACCTGTACAACCGTCACAAGTTTGGCCGCGGGCTCAACTCTGACGACAAACCGATCGACCGCGAGGGGTACCGCATCTTCCTGGTCGACACCTGTTGTTCCTCGTTTGAGCTGCGTTACTACGCCGACCAAGAATTAATTGGTGTTGCAATTGTCGACCGCGGTGACGAGGCGCTCTCGGCCGTCTATTGCTACTTCGACCCGGACTACAGCAAGTTCTCCCCCGGGACGTTCTCGATCCTCACCCAGATCGAGCTGTGTCGACGCTGGTCCCTGCGCTACCTCTACCTCGGACTCTACATCGCCGAGTGTTCGTCGATGGCCTACAAAAGTTGCTACCTCCCGCACGAGCGACGGATCGCCGGCGAGTGGGTCGCGTTTGATCGGTGAGACGTTCGGGCTAGAAGCTCACGCAAAATCCGAAGGACGTCGAACCGTTGGCTTCGACCACGGCGTTGTAATCCTCGCCCACAAAATCGGCTTCGAGACCGTTGATCGTCGCCTTGGCGTTCCAGAAGTTTTGCATCTCGCCGGCCAGTGTCAGGTGGACCATCCACGTGATCGGAGCGTTGGACACGTTGTAGACCTGCACCGTATTGCACTCGCCGTTTGGCCACGAGGAGTCGTTGATGACCTCAAACTCGATCCCCTCGTTGGACTCCCCGGTCTCCGAATCGTCTCCGGTCGTCGAGGTTGTTGTATCATCACCGGTTGTCGAGGTGTCGTCCCCGGTCGTCGACGTGTCCCCGGTATCGGAGTCGGAATCCGTGTCCGTGTCGGTATCTGGATCGACTGGCATCCCGCTATGGCCCACACGGGTGAGGAAGTGCGGCGAGGCGACGAGTGCGTGGACCAAACTGTCGAGCTGTCCGCCGGACATCAGCAGCGCCTCTTGCAGTTCCTCGGTGACACACTCGAGACCTACGCGTTCGGACACCCCGAGGGAAAACTCGGCCCACTGGTGGGCATAGCAGCGCTGGACCTCGGCACTTCCCGCCAGCAGCACGCCTAGCTCTTGGGCACCGTCGTACACTCCATCTGTCTCTTGGGTCTGTTTGACCTCCCCGCTGGCATCGACCACATGGGGCCCGTCCATCTCGCGCCAACGTCCGACTCCATCGAAGTGTTCAAACCCAAATCCGATCGGATCGATGCGTTCGTGACAACCGGCACAGGCCGGTTCCGACGAGTGCATCGCGTAGCGCTCGCGGGTACTCAAGTCGGGGTCGACCGGCGGTGGCGAGGTATCGAGCGAAGGCGGGGGCGGGGGCAGCTCTTGGCACAACAGACGCTCGCGCACCAACTTCCCGCGGTGGATCGGCGATGACGAGGTCGGCAGCGCGTGGGTTGTCATCACACTGCCTTGGGTCAGCAACCCGCCGTAGGTATTGCCGCCGAGTGTCACCCGCTGGTAGCCCTCGGGGTCGGGATCTTCACCCCCCGACATCCCGTAGTAGGCCTTGAGCCCGTCGGTGGCAAACGTGTAGTTGGCCGTCAGCAGGTCGCCGAGGCTTCCACCCTGTGTAAATACATCGGCTACCAAACGATGGGTCTCACCCAGCATGGCTGCCCGGATCGCTGGTGTCAGCTCGGGGAACAGCCCCGGATCGCGGGTCACGATCATCAGCTGTGTCAGTCCCAGCCACTCCTCGACAAACCGGTCGAGGGTGCGGCGTGACTCCGCCTGCCCCAACAGGCGGTTGGCCTGCTCGCCCAATACTTCCGGATCGAGTAGGGTCCCGTCGTCGGCGGCCGCCAGCAACTCGGCATCGGGCATGGTCCCGACGATCAGATACGAAAGTTCCGACGCGACCTCGTGCGGCGTGAGGTTGTAGATTCCATCACCCTGGTGGGCACCGAGCTCGGTGCGGTACAAAAAGTAGGGCGATTGCAGGATCGCGGCGACGACCCAGTGCAGGCCCTCGTCGTACCCATCTTCGGCTGCAACTTCCTCGAACAGCGCCATGTAGCGACCGCGCTCGGTGCCTGTCACCGGCCGGCGAAAGGCCCGGGCGCCAAACTCGTTGACCAACTGCTCGGCACACACCGCTTCACCCTGGTTTTGCGCATCACAACTGAGGTAGGCGCCGAGGTTTGCCACCACGGACGCAGCCAGGGTCTCGGCGACTTCGCGGTATTGGTCGGCCAACAGCCCCGAGACCAGCAGCGCATCGGAGTTATTTGTATAACCATTGATGACATTGTCGGGCGCGAAGTTCAGACCCAACAGTGCCATCTCGCCGCTGAGCCCTAAGAGGTCGACGATGGAGTGGTTGTACTCGACATGGCTCAGGCGCCGGATCATCCGCGGACCGGCGCCGGTTTGCTCGCAACTCGGGATCCCAGTGTCCTCGCCGGTATCCTCGCCACACTCGAAGTCTCCGCGCACGCGGTCGACAAACTCGACCAGCGCCTCGTGTTGGCTGGTTCCCGGTGTTACCACCATGCCACCGCCGTGGCCACCGTCGTGTTGCCCGGTCGGCTTGAGTAACAGCAGTGACTCGCCGTCGACATCGGTCAGGGCGACGGCTTTAAATTGGTCGAAGTTGTAGGCGAGGAAATCCTCGTCGTCGGGCGAGCGCAGCACCAGGCTCGTGCCCTTGGCCGCGCCCTCGGGCGAGTGGCAGCTGATACAGGTCATCGACGCCAGCGGGGTCCAGATCTCCTGGTCGAAAAACGCCAGGTCACCGGGGCAGTCGCCATCGGTATCACTACCCGGGCCCGTATCGGTCTCCGAACCAGTCTCCGTGCCCATCGTTCCAGCGCTGTCGGTGTCGCCCATCGCGTCGCCACCACAGCCTGCCGCGAGTACCATCGATAGCGCGATCGCAAAGCCGAAGGTTGGATGCTTGTACATTGGAATGTTGTCGTGCCGGGTCATGACCTACTCCAATCCCGTAAGCGGACCCGAGCTGAACTCGGGGTTGCCAAAGGTTTCGTTGTCCAAGCCCATCGCGTGGCACAGGGACACCAGTAACTTGCTGTGGGAGTCGCCGGCGAAGCTCAGGTAGCGCCCGGTCTCCCAGCGACCGCAGGCATTGCCGGCGATCACAAACGGGACATCTGTACATACATGGGCTCGGGCATCGCCCATCTCCTTGGCCCACACCACGATCGAGTTGTCGAGCATCGTTCCCTCGCCGTCCGGTTCGGGCCTGGCTTTGAGGGCATCTACGAGGTAGGCGAACTGTTCGGCACACCAGCGCTCGCAGGCGACAAACTCGGACAGCAGCTGGGTATTGTTATCGTCGGTATGGGACAGCGTGTGGTGGCCCTGGCTGGTGCCCGCCCACGACATCACCGTCGGCGAAACCGTGTGCGACAGTTGCAGTGATGCCACGCGGGTCATGCCACACTCGAGTCCGAGGAGCATGAGATCGATCTGGGCCTTGGTGACCGCGGGAAAGTTTTCATCGAGCACCGGGTTGAGGTCCATCGGCGCGACCGGAACATCACAGGTCCCCCCGTTTTGCAGGCTGTTTTCGACAGCTGCCAGGGCTTCGAGGTGGGCGTCGAGTTTGTGTTTCTCTGCATTGTCGAGCCGGCTGCGGAGCTCGGTTGTCTCTTCGGTCAGCAGGTCGACCACCCGTTGTCGGCGCGCCCGGAGTTTGAATGCCGCATCCTCCCCGCCGAGGAGGTCGCCGAACATGCGCTGGAACATCGAGGTTGGGTTGTCGTCGGGGGTCATGAACTGGCCCGGTGCCGAGTAGCTCATCCGCGTCTGGATGTTGCCGCCCCACGGGCTGGTTTGGACGCCGTATTCGAGCGACTTAAACTGTGTCTGTGCACCTAAATTGGCGGCGACGTATTGGTCGACGGACATGCCGCCCGACTCCGAACCCAGTGTCCCACCAGCGGTCAGCATCGCCGCCATGCCGCCCTCGTGGTTGTCGGCCTGAAAAAAGTTGAGCCCATCGACGACAATCAAATCGTCCTTGATGGCGGTCAGCGGTTCGAGGATCGACCCGGCCGGAAACGAAAAGTCGGTCCCGCCACCGTCTGGACGCCAGAATTGGTGGACCGTGCCATTGGGGGAAAAGAAGATGATCAGGCGGCGCGCTGTATCACTGTCAGCGGCGAAAGAACGGCGAGCGGCGAGGCCGAGAAGTGGCGCTGCTCCGGCGAGCCCACACAACCCGAGCAAAAACCGTCGGCGGTTGAAAGCGACAGACATGACGAATCTCCTGAACCGAAGGACATGTAGCCCCCGACAGAACAACGATACATCGCCGCTTGGGGGAAAACCACGCATTCCCTGCGGTCGATCACGGTCAAATCCGCAGCGGGTCGTACGTCATGTCCCGGCCGCTCGGCCGAGATGGGGCAACCCGCTACGTGTCGTACCTGTCTCGAGTGACGTGTCCATGAAGTCATATTTCTTGGAGCGTTCTCGAGCCACCTACCGCCGAATCCAATCGCGTATCCGAGTTACCGAGATCACGTTCACGCGTTCAAGAGGATTATTGAGCGCCGATTTGGATAGATGTAGGGGCAATCAATTGATGAGGTACGGTGTGTCGCGGATATTTCTCTGCTGCGCGAATAAGCGCTGAAAACATGCGGATACAGATGGTTTGTTGGTCACTCAACGTGCTACGGTCCCGCCATGGTTTGCACGGTGCACCCCGGAACTGTTCGCCGTTCGTTACTCGGGATATTGGTTGCTTGTGCATTCAGTGCATGTACAAGCGGTACCTCGACCTCGGCTTCCAACGCCAGTCAGATCACCGGCTTTCAACCCACCCAGACCTCTGGCGCATCCTCGGAGACTGCTGCTTCGGACACCGAGTCGATGCAGACGTCGGATGCCACCGCGTCCGATACGGGTGCAGGGCCGACGACCGACGACCCGAGTGAAACCACCACGATGGGGAGCGCTTCGAGTGGCGAGACCGACACCGAAGACCCGACCGATGCAACCGTTTCGGAGACGGATGCGACCACAGGCCCTCCGCCCGCGTGTGCGATGGCGTTGGCGGCTGCGAGCGACGATCTCGAATCCGTCGGGGGCTGGACCCACGACGTGATGGACGGCGTGAGTGCCAATTGGACGTTTGACCACTGGGAGCACGGCATACCGAGCTCGGGTCCAGGAGCGTGTTTTGACGGCGGCAGTTGTTGGGCGACCAACCTCGATGACAACTACGTCTCTTGCCAGCGCGCCTATCTTCAGTCGCCGACCTATGACTTAAGTGCATGTGCAAACGAACCAGAGGTCTTCTTGGTGGTCCGCCACGCCTACGATTTTTGGTCCGGCGAGTGGAATGGACAGATGTGGTTCGATGGCGGGCTGATCGAGTTTTCGCCCGATGGCGGCGCGAATTGGCAGGCGGCACCCGGCGTGGCCTATCCCGGGACCATCGCGATCAACCCAAACATGGGCCTGTTGTACGAGTGCGTCGATTCCAACGGGTTTTATGTCCATCAGCGACCCGGGTTTATCGGCACCAACGACGGCTGGGAAGAGCTGGCGATCGCCGTGCCACCGGACCTGCGGACCTCCCAGGTAGCGATTCGATTTGCCTATGCAAGTGGGGTGAGCTACCAGACGAGCAACGAGCAGACGACGATGCAGTACACGCGCCCGGGCTGGTTTCTCGATGCACCCGAGTGGGCGACCTCCTACCCCTGAGTCCATCACGGACGGTGACGGTGGTCTGCATTTGATTGTTGAAGGTGCACCAAGTTCAAGCGACGGTGTGTCGCGGGGAATCTACAACTGAGGGTGTTTGTTGTAAATTCATCGGTTCAGGCACAGTTTGGTGTCTCCTGTCTTGGCGAACGCAGTTCGGTTGGCGAACGAAGCGGGTAGACAGATGTGTTTCGCTGCAGAATACTTGCACTCGCAATGGTATCGACACACACAGGTCCCGCAGTGCGTCACATCCTCGTCGTCGCAGCACTTGTTGCCGCGGGTTGTGGCGATGGAGATGGCCGCGAAGATTCGGAGAGCATGGGGATCAGCGCCTCGGGGATTTCGGGGATTGTCACCTCGGGTTCGAGCGACGGTGCGGGGTCCGGCTCCGAGACGGCCGGAGCGAGCGACGGCGAGACGGGCGTCCAGACCGGCACCGACGGCGGCAGCTCGACTACGGGAACCAGCGGTGGATTTAAGTTCGATATCGGCTCCGTGCCCGATGCACCAGAAGATTGTATCGGCAACGATGGTATGGAGGAGGACCTCTCCTACATCTGGATCGCCAACACCGAAGTCGGGACGGTCTCGAAGATCAATACGCGCACGGGCGTGATCGAGGGGCGCTACAACACCGACAACAGTGCCCAGTCGCCTTCGCGCACCACCGTCAACCAGTTTGGCGATATGCTCGTCGCCAACCGCGGCGAGTCGGCCGGTGTGACAGCCGTAGCCTCCTTCCAAGATCGTTGTATCGACAAGAATAATGACGGTGTCATCACCACCTCCACCGGCTATGGCGACGTTTTGCCGTGGGGGAGCGATGAGTGTGTGCTGTGGTACAGCTCGGTCCCGGTGACCTACGAGTACGGGCCGCGTGCGGTCGCGTGGGAGGGTGGCGAACTCGATCCGGTGACCTGCGAAAATACCGTCCCCAACCCGCGGGTGTGGGTCGCGTTTCGAGCCCAGGCCGGAAACAGTTACGAAGTCCGGCGCTACAACGGCCAGACCGGGCAGATCCTCAATGAGGTGTCGATCCCTGGCACGGACTCCCGGCCCTACGGCGGAGCGGTCAACCGTGAGGGGGATTTTTGGTTTGTCAGCCGCGGGGGCGGGCGCCGCCTGGTCCGCGTCTACAACGACGGGGCCACGTGGGCCGAGTACACGCCTCCCGGCAATCCCTACGGCATGAGCATCGACCAAAACGGGGACCCATGGCTCGCGGTGTACAACGCCGGCGCCGGTGACAAAGTCTACCGATTTGATACCCAGTCCAATCAGTTTGTCGACAGTGGCGGCGGGGGCGGCTACCACCGCGGGATGATGATCGACCATCAAGGGAACGCCTGGGTGGTGGGGAATAACTCCTGCCGCCTCGCATTATTTGATGCTGCAAATGGTACATTGATCAACGACAGTATCACCCTCCCTGGTTGCAGCAATCCGGTGGGGGTGAGTATCGATATCGATGACTACGTGTGGATCGTCGATCAAGGGGCGAGCATCGCCTACAAGATCGACCCCAATACGTTCCAAATCATGTTCACAGTGGAGGGCCTCAACAAGCCCTACACCTACTCGGACATGACCGGCAGTTTGCTGCGTCTGGTTTCGGGCCCGCTCGGGTAAGAGGTTCTTCCGAGGTTCGGGCACAACCGCACAGGTCGAGCGTGAACCCGGCGCTCATTCTTTAACTTTCCGTTCGGACATGTCCGTTGCCACTCCTCCTGTGCGCAAACGGTTCGGCCTTGCGACCCGTTTGGGCCCCGCAGTATGCTTGGGGGGAGCTTCACAGCTACCTCGAGTGGATGAACGGGTAGACTGCGGGCGGGAGATACGGGTATGCGACTTGAAGGAAAGATCGAATGTCGGGACCTCGTGGTGTTTGTCCCCGGACTGATGGGGAGTGTGCTCGAGAAAGATGGCAAACCCCTGTGGAGGCCGGGCAGCAAGATGGGTCTACGGGCGCTGCTGACAGGCGGCAAGTCGCTCGACCTGCTGCGGCTTCAGCAGGACTCGCTGACCGAGGATGATGTCGACGGTGTGGTTGCAACCGGCGTGTTGGATGCCGTCCACATGATCCCAGGGCTGTGGAAGATCGATTCCTACGGTCCGGTGCTCAAGAATTTGCGGGAACGACTGACGGTTGTCCCGGGGGAAAACTACCTTCAATTTGCCTATGATTGGCGACGGGATATTCGCTATTGCTCGCGTCGACTCGGGCGGGCGATCGAAACGCGTCTTGCAGCGTGGCGCCAAAAATCGGGTAATTCGGATGCGCAGGCGGTGATCATCGCCCACTCCCTCGGCGGCCTCGTTTCGCGCTACTACCTCGAGTCCCTCGGTGGATGGCTCACCACGCGCACGCTCGTTACCCTCGGAACCCCGCATCGCGGAGCACTTTCCGGCATCAAGTATTTGGTCAACGGGGAGACAAAAGGTATTGGCCCCTTTCAATACGATTTTTCGGAATTTGTGAAGTCGTGCACCACCTGCTACCAGATGCTGCCGATTTGGGAATGCTATGACAACGGTGATGGCGTGTTGCGACGTCCCGGAGAGGTGGCAATCCCCGGTGTCGATGCAGATCGGGCGGCGGCGGGACTCGCGTTTTTCCGCGAGCTCCAGGACGCAGTCGAAAGCAATCGCCGTGACCCGCGATGGGAGGAGCAGGGCTATGAACTGTGCCCCGTCGTCGGGACCCGCCAACGGACCGCGATCTCGGCCCGTCTTGAAAACGGTCGTGTGGTGACCTCCGACTCGATCAAGGGTCAGCAGATCGATGGTGATGCAACTGTCTCACGGGTTTCGGCCACACCGATCGAGCTGTCCCGCGCCAACCGAGAGGTGTTTGTGGCCGCCAAACACTCGGTGATGCACAACGCACCCGAGGTGATCCATCATATCGAGGGGATGATCAGCGGTACATCCGTCGACCTCGCTCTGTTCTTCGGCGACAGCGAAGTCGAGCTCGGGCTCGAGCTCGACGACCTCTACTGCGAGGGGGAGTCGTTTACGGCCAAGGTCGAGGCGACCGACGAACCCGGAGATCTCGAGGTTGTCGTGACCCCAGCCGCGGGTGGAGACGCGGTCCATCGCCAGACGCTCGCCAAGGCCGACATCTCGCAATCAGTCGAAATACCAGAGCTGCGTGAGGGGACCTATCGCATCCGAATCAGTGGAGGCGAAGGGGTACACCCGATCGAGGATGTATTTGAGGTGATCGGCGATCTCGGTTGAGTCACAACCGCGGTCTCGAATCCGCGGGCAACGCCGGGAAGTGAGGCGATTGCTACTTGTTTGCGCCTGTGTTGCCCGCGACTTCCAGCTTCACCAGTTTGGCACCGAACGGTCGCAACAGCGGTCGAATATCCGACTTTTTGCCGATCGCCATCCACTGCCACCCGGGTTTGCCCGCCTTGAAATCGAGCCAGTTCGCTTGCCATTGCACCAATTGTTCCGGGGTGGTGGTTAGCATCGCCTTGGCATCGCGTGCCAGGGCTCCGACGACATCGCGTTCGCGCGTGCTCAGGTCGAGGGCGTCGCTCCACAGCGCGGTCCAGTCTTCGCCGGCCAAGCTCGCGCGGACCATTCGGGCACCGAGCCACAACTCTGCAGCTTGGTACAGCCGTGTGATCGGCTGTTTTCGTTGAATGATCGAATGAATTGCTTCCAGCGAGCGATACACAAACTCGCGCCGCGGGTCGCTCTCGTCCTGATTGTCCTTGTCGTCCTTGACCACCGGTTGCCACGGCATTTTTGGGACGCGACCCTTTTTGATCGGAATCCGCACCAGGCACAGCGCTTGGCTCCCGGAGATGGTGACGCTGACATCGTATTGCTCCTGCAACATTCGCTGGGCCAGTCGCAGGCGGCTGCGATCTTCGGCCGTCTCCGTCGCGATGACGCGGGCGAGCAGCAGGGTCGGCTTGGTGCGGGGATCGTCCTCGGGGGGCTCGACATGCCACAGCGGCGGGGGCTTTGTCCCCTCGGCCATCAGTCGTCCGCCGGCGAGCTCGGGTCGCTCGACCGGGATATTGAGGCGCTTGTGGATTTTTTGCAGCGGCTCGGGTGCTTCGCCCAGTTTGACCGGTTCGCGCCAGCGTTTGGTCAACACGTCGAGCGCCGTGGTCAGTTCCGGCTCATGGAGGGAGCGGGCCGCGTGGACGATCAACGCCGCATGTGCCGGGGAGGCGAGTTGGTTCCAGGTCTCAATCAGTGTGTCTGCATCTAACTCGACGAGTCGCAGCGGATCGAACTGTTCACTTTCGGGGTCGTGACCAACGATCTTGGCCACAAAGGCACTGACAGCGCGGGCCTCGGTGGTCAGCGGGGGTGCCTGGTCGACCATTCGCATGTGCATCGCTTCGACCTCGCGTCGCGGTGGACGGGCGAGTACGAGGGCGGCAGACTTGAGAATCGACTCGAGGTTGGCGTCGGGAGCATGAATAGCGACTTCGATTCGACCCGGGCGGTGGGTGACATCGATGCTCGCGCGAAAGCGTCGCAGACGGCGGTCGAGCGAATACCCGATGGTTTCGGCGACCAGCGTGGCCTGGGTTCCCCGGCGCTTGGGCTCGAGGTGGGCGGTCGGGAACACAAATCGGACGTGGGCGGTGAGGCGCCCTTTTTCGACGAGCCAGTGGGTCAGCAGTTGGTTGTCGAGGACAGCTCGATCGGGAGGAGTCCACGGGGGAGACAACGAGGCGAGGGCTTCGGCCTGTCCGGGGGTCGCCTCATCGTCGGCGACGGTTACCTGTTCGGGCGGTTTTTGCCGACAACCCGGCATGGCGACCACCGTGGCAGCCGACCACCAAAAAAGTGCATGTGCACGTATCATGGTCGCTGGCCTGCCAGTTGGGTGGGGATGTGGTTGGGGTGTCTGAGTTGGGCGCACCACAACCAAGTATATGTGTGTGCATGGATCATGGCTGCTCGCCCGCCGGCTCGGGTGGGTTCGGAGTTTCGGTCACATCAGCGGCAGGATCTTGCTCGGCTGCTTCGGGTATTGGCGCTTCGGGAGTCTCCGTTGTTGGGAGTTCCTTGACGAGGGCCACCGCACGGCCGGGATCGAGTAGTCGATCGATCGCGCGGGTGAGGGCTGCCGGGTCGCGCAGGAGGTCGAGTCCCAACATTTTTGTATAGACATGGATTTGCTGGGCGTGCAGTTGGGTCGCGGGTGCGGTCGCGGCGAGCAGCCGGGCCCTGCCGAGTGGCGTTTGACCGTCGATTTCGGCCGCGAGCGCGATGGTCTCGGCCTGGCGACTGCGCAGCCGTGCCGGTGCTTCGGTGCGAAGGCGGTCGAGACGGTTGGCGAGGGTTCGCAACGGCGTCTCGGTCCCAGTCGCATGCAGGAGGATGGCGCCCCGTCGGGGATCGCGATGATGTGCACAGCGCACGCGAACCTTGCGGCTCTCTCCCCGGACACGTCTTTGTTGGTTGATCGCCTGACACGCGACATCCGCTACCCATGCTGCCTGGGGGTTTGGATCGACGGGCCATACGAGTGCGAGACCCCGTCCTCGCCCGAGTTCGACAACCGGGATTGCTGTCAGTTCCGGGGGGAGCGGCTGGACCTCGGGGGGTGGGGCTGGCTTCGTGGTTGTTTTCTTTGTATCTACATTTTTCTCGATTGGCTCGCTGGTGCCCGTGTCCGCGGTCGTTTCGAGGGATCCGGCGGTCGGCCCGGTACCGTTTTGTTGCCGGACGATCCGCGCCGGAAGCGAGCGGGCGCGCTGCGGCAAGTCGGCGAACAGGGGAGTCACCCGGGCAAGCACTTCTTTGGGCGCCTGCGGGCCGACGATGATAAGCGTCGACCGGGCATAGGAGAATTGCGTTCGCAGGGCTCGGGCGACTGCGTCGAGGGAAGCCGTACGCAGCGCATTGGTCACCTTGCGGCCGTTGCTACCGAGACCGGGAAGATTGTGGGCTGCGGCGATCGCCTCCCACGGGATCGGCAGCTGCTGCGGACGGTCACCGCCGGCCCAACTCAGCGATTTTTGCCACGCGGATGCAGACATTGTCGGTGCACGCAACCGCTGCGATTCGGTCCACAACATCGCGTCGAGGCGAGAGAGCGGGACTACACTTTCAAATCGGACCTGCGAGGAACCAGTCGCCAGCGCTGACAGTCCTCCGCCGTCGTGGACCGTCGCGAGAACTTCCCCGGGCGAGAGTTCTCGATTGCCCTGCAGCAGGTGATAGGCGAGGGCGTGACTGAGACCAGGGAGGTCTTCTGGATCGTCTTCGCTGCCAGTCTCGACCGCCAAAATTACTGCGGCGACCGGGAGACTGAGGTCTTGGGCGATCAGGACACGCAGTCCACAGGGCAAGATAGCGTCGAGGACTTGGTCGTTGTCTGCCTGCGTTTCGGCAGTCGACTCGAGGGGGTCTGCGACCGGAGTTGCCTGCGTCAGCCACACGGAAGCGAGGAGTGCGGTTGTGAGCGAAGTGAACTGCACGGGACAGTGCCGAGTGTAGCCGCAAATCTATGTTCGCGAGTGGGGATACCGATATGGCTCGTACCCGAGGTTCAAGGAGAGCGAGAAAGCCGAGCGAATGGTTCCGGATTTGCGCCAACAGATCCGCAACTTGACCATTGGAGCGCTCCCCGATTTGCGGACATACAAAACCCGCCCATCACAGCCCAGCTGTGATTGGCGGGAGTTGAGAAACGGACCTCGAAAAATTATCCGATGGCCGGAACGATGAAGCCGCTGACGGTGAACGAGATGATCAGGGCGAAGATGACCAACGACTCGATGAATGCGAGACCGAGGAGCATCGGCACCAGGACCTTACCGGCGGCGTTGGGGTTGCGGCAGATACCCTCGAGGGCAGAGGCCACAGCGCGGCCCTGACCCATACCGCCACCGAGGGCGGCAAGGCCGATGGCGAGAGCCATCGCAAAGCCGAAGACCGCACGCTCGCTGGACGAGGTGACGGCGAATTCGGGACGCTCAGCAGCCATGGCCAAAGCGGGGGCCAGGATGGCGGTCAAGAAGGAGACGGTGATGGCGAGTTTACGCGTCATGATTGTTTTTCCTCTCTGTGAGGGTTGGAAACTGTTTTGTGGTCAGGTCGAGAGAGGCCCGGTTTGCCGGTGCCGTGCGGGGTAGCCGATTAGTGCTCTTCGTGAATTTCGACTGCCTGACCGATGTACATGATGGTGAGCAGGGTAAAGATGAGGGTTTGGACGATCGCGACGACCGTACCCAAAAGCAGGAACGGCAGCGGGACAAACAGCGGAACCGACAGTGCGATCAGAGCCACGACCTTGTGGTCGGCGAGGATATTGCCGGTGAGCCGCAGCGACAGCGAGACCGGGCGGGCGATGTGGCTGACCAACTCGATCGGCAACAACAGGGGAAACATCGCCCGGAAGCCACCGATCTTGGGACCGCAAAAGTGGGCGAGGTAGGCCATCTTGTTCTTGTAGATACCGACCGTGTTGTAGACGACAAACACCAACAGCGAGATCCCGATGTTGGTTTTGAGCGAATCGGTCGGGGGCAAGAACCCGGGGATCAGCCCCTGCAGGTTCGAGACGAAGATGAACAACCCCAGGGTTGCGGTGAGTGGCAGGTACGTCTTGGCGTTTTTCTCGCCCATGACGTCGGCCGAAAACTTGTAGACCGTGCCGACAAACGCATCGACCATGGCCGCGAGGGTGAACTTTTTGGGCGGGACGATCCCCTTGGTCTCATCTTGGATGCTCTGGCGGTAGCGCAGTGCAACGATGATGAGGAACACGAACGTGATGACCGCTCCTGCGACGTGCAGCAGGGAGAAGTGCGTCGCCTGGAACATCATCCACTTCCAGTCGCGCGCCAAGTGCTCGGCCGCGTTGTGTTCTAGCGCGTGCCAGAACTCGGGGCTCAAAAGCGTGTACCAGGTATCGTGGTCACCCATAAGGTTCCGGGGGGTCCTCGTGTTCGCGGTGGTCAGCTAGGTTGCCCGCCGTTTGGATCGCGGCGGAGGTAAATCCCACAAGGGCCAGTGCGACCCCTGCTGCCAACCCCTCAGGTTCGCCGGGCATGTACCAAAGGATGGCAGCCGTCGCAAGGGCTGTGGCAGGCCAGCGCAGCGCCGCTGAAAGCGGTGCAAAGCGGGGTGGGGCGGCGGCTTGGTGCTGCAGTTCTTCGGCCGATTGGGCGAGCATCTTGAACCCGGCCGAGGCCAGTAGTTGCAGGTTGACCAGTCCCAAAAGACCACCCAGGGCAATGCTCAGTGCCTGCGAGGGACGCCACAGCCAAATTGCGGCCACAGCCGCAGGAAGGCACCACGTGAGCGTCCACAAGTACACCCGACGACGCCACAGATCCCATGAAGGCAGACCGTGGTTCATGGCGGACTCCGATCGTCGTCACCGTCGTACGGATTGTTAAAGCGGACCAGCGATTGCGGTGTATCGCCGTCCTCTTCGCGTGCGACCGGGGGCGGAGAATTCTCCACCGCTTGCGCCTGTGAGCTTCGATCCGTGTGTTTTGAGGTGACCTGTGTGGCCTCGGCTTGCAGCCGTTCGTCGTGGTCGATGATGCGCTGAAACTTGCGGGCGGTTCGGACCACAGCATTGACCGCAGCCCCGAGGCCGACAAACAGGCCGATGTAAAACGTCCACGGTTTCCAGTGGGTGACGTTGTTCTCGAGCCAGCGTCCACCCCACGCGCCAATCGCGATCGCCACCGCCATCTCAATCCCCAACGAGGCGGCTTCGGTCAGCTCGTACCAACGGGCGCGGCGTTCTGGCGGATGTGACATATTCTGTCTTTTCGGACTGATCGAAAGGATGCCGACTGGAACCTCGAAATGGACGGTGGACAAACCGGGGCGACCTGTGCAAACCGTCAGTTCGCGGATGACCCTTCACCGATAGTTTGCGCCACCACAGCCAAGGCGCCATCGGCTGCTGCAAGTGTGCGGTCGATCGTCGCATCGTCGTGGGCGGTCGAGACAAATGCCGCCTCGAATTGCGAGGGGGCGAGGTAGACCCCTCGAGCCAGCATTTCCCGGTGGTAACAGGCAAACGCTTCGAGGTTGCTGTCGCGGGCATCGGCGTAGTTGTGGACGACCTTGGACCGAAAAAAACCGGTGAACATCGACGCCACATGGTTCTCGGACATCGGCACGGCGTGGGCCTTGGCCAGCCGCGAAAGTCCGGCGATCAACTTCTCGGTTTGGGCCGCCAACTGTGGATAGGGCTTGTCGCGTTCGAGTACATCGAGGGTTGCGAGCCCGGCGGCGACGCCCAGTGGATTGCCGCTCAATGTGCCCGCCTGGTAGACGGGGCCTAGCGGGGCCACACACTGCATGATTTCGCGACGCCCGCCGTAGGCGCCCACCGGCAGTCCGCCGCCGACGATCTTGCCGAGGCACACCATATCGGGTGTCACACCGTAGTGGGCTTGGGCACCGCCCAAGGCGATGCGAAACCCGGTCATGACCTCGTCGAAGCAAAGCACGACCCCGTGTGCGTCACACAGTTTGCGCAGGCCTTCGAGGTAGCCCGGAACCGGCGGCACGCACCCCATATTGCCGGCGACCGGTTCGATGATGATCGCCGCGATTTGGTTTTTGTGTGTATGCAAGCACTCTCGAACGGCCTCGAGGTCGTTGAACGGCACCAGCAGGGTGTCGGCCACCGCCCCCGCCGGCACGCCTTTGCTCCCGGGAATCCCCATGGTCGCGGCCCCGGAACCGGCGGCCACCAGCAACATATCCGCGTGACCGTGATAGCCCCCGTCGACCTTGATGATCTTGTCGCGCCCTGTAAATCCGCGGGCCACTCGCAACGCACTCATCGTCGCTTCGGTCCCGGAGTTGACGAGGCGGACCAGCCCCCCGCGCAGGGCTGGAACGATCAGACACAGGCGCTCGGCAAACACGGCTTCGGCCGCTGTACATGCACCGAAACTCAGTCCGTTTTGCGCCGCCTTGCACACGGCGTCGATGACCGCCTCGTGGGCGTGGCCCAGCAGTGCCGGGCCCCAGGTGCCGACATAGTCGATCAGTGTCACACCGTCTTCGGTGGTGATCGTCGCCCCCTTGGCGCTGCGGACAAACGGCGGTTTCCCGCCGACCGAAGAAAAGGCCCGTACCGGGCTGTTGACACCCCCGGGAATCACCCGGGAGGCAGAGGCAAAAAGTTCCTGGCTACGGCTGCCGGCCCGTCCATCGAAGTTGTCCACGCGTCACCTCAGTCGATCAACCAGCCTCCCGGTGGGGAGGCGTAGGTAAGAGTTTTGGCGGACGCGCCTGCCGAGAATCACGCGTCCTCGTTGTCTGTGTCAGCGTCGTTGTCGTCGGCATCGTCGGCATCGTCCGTCTGGTCGTCGGCATCGTCCGTCTGGTCGTCGCCCTCGTCCGCCGAGGATTCTGCCGCGGACGCATCGCCGTTCGAATCCGATGTATCAGCATCGTTTTCTGCTTCCTCGTCCTTGTCGTCGTCATTATCGTCCGGATCGACGAGGCGCTCGAGCGCCACCACCCGCTCGTCGTCGGCGCTGGTGCGGATGATACGGACGCCTTGGGTGTTGCGACCCATCACCGTGATGCCGTCGACCGGTGTGCGAATGACTTTGCCGTTGCTGGTGACGACCATCAGCTGGTCGTCTTCGCGGACTGGAATCACCCCGACCACCGAGCCGTTGCGGCTGTTGGCCTTGATCGTGATGATGCCCTGACCCGAACGCCCCTGGACCTTGTACTCGGGTGCCGGGGTACGCTTGCCGAAGCCATTTTCACACATCGTCAGTAGTGAGGCGTCGCTGTCGGGCTCGAGTACGATCATCCCGACCACGCGGTTTTTGCCCCGCAACTTCATCCCGCGGACACCCCGGGCCGTGCGACCCATCGGGCGGACCTCGTTTTCTTCGAACCGGATCGCCATCCCGTGGGCCGAGGCCAGCAGGATGTGTTGTCCGCCCTTGGTCAACTTGGCGTCGATCAACACATCGCCGTCCTCGATGTTTGCCGCGATCAGACCACTCGAGCGGATGTTGGCAAACTCCTTGACCCGCGTGCGTTTGACGTAACCATTTTTGGTCGCCATCACCACGAAATGGTCGTCGTCGATCTCCTCCTCGCGGTAGGGGACCATCTGCAGCACCCGTTCGCCGTCTTTGAGGTCGAGGAAGTTGACGAATGCCTTGCCGTGGCCGTCGCGGCGGCCGACCGGGAGCTCGAACACGCGTTTGCGAAACACCCGTCCGGTGTCGGTGAACAGCAGCACCCACGAGTGGGCGCTGGCCTCGAACAGTTCGGTGACAAAGTCGTCGTTGCCGCGGCCCGTGCCGCCCTTGACCCCGACCCCACCGCGGGCCTGGACCCGGTACTCGTCGGTTGCCAAGCGTTTGACATAGCCGTTGCGGGTCACCATCACGACCATTTTGTCGTCGGCGACCAGGTCGATCGGGGCGATCTCGGCGTCGTCGTCGATGATTTCCGTGCGTCGGTTGTCGCCGAACTCGTCGCGCACCGCGGTCAGCTCTTCGCGGATCACTTCCATCAGGCGTTTGCGGTCGCCCAGAATGCGTTCGAGCTCGGTGATCAGGGCACACAGCTCGCGGTACTCGCCCTCGATCCGCACGCGCTCCATGTTGGTGAGCCGGTGCAGACGCATATCGAGGATCGCCTTGGCTTGGCGTTCGTTGAGGTGGTACGGACCCTGTTTGGCGCGCTCGACCTCTTGTTCCGGACGGTCGCAGCGCTCGAGGAACCCGGCAAACCCCATCAGTGGTTCACTCGTCAACGCGATGCGGGCGGCATCGGGATCTTTGGCCCCGCGGATCAGCGCGATGATGCGGTCGATGGCATCGATGGCGACGCCCAAGCCTTCGACGATCTCGCGGCGATTGACCGCCTTGTTGAGCTCAAAGCGCGTGCGTCGGGTGACGACCGTGCGCCGGTGGTCGAGGAAGTTGTCGAGGCATTCACGCAGCGTCAACACTTCCGGGCGTCCGTTGACGATCGCGATCATGTTGACGCCGAACGTCGTCTGCAGATCGGAGCTCTTGTACAGGGTGTTGAGCACGATCTGGGCCGAGGCATCGCGCTTGACCTGAATCCAGATCCGCATCCCGGTGCGGTCGCTGTAATCCTGGATATCGCTGATCCCGTCGATTTTCTTGTCCCGCACGAGGTCGGCGATTCGGCTGATCAGCTTGACCTTGTTGACCTGGTAGGGGATCTCCGTGACGATGATCGACTCGCGGCCCTTGGCGTCTTCTTCGACTGTGCAGCGGGCCCGCATCGTGATGCTGCCGCGGCCGTGCTTGTAGGCCATGGCGATCCCCGAGCGACCGATGATCTGGCCGGCGGTCGGGAAGTCTGGTCCCGTCACCAGCTGCAGCAACTCGGAAAAGTCGAGGTCGGGGTTGTCGATGATCGCCAGGCAGGCGTTGATCAGCTCGGTGAGGTTGTGCGGCGGAATGTTGGTCGCCATGCCGACGGCGATGCCGACCGCCCCGTTGAGCAGGAGGTTGGGCACGCGTGTCGGCAGCACACTCGGCTCGACCTCTTTGTCGTCGTAGTTGGGGACCCAGTCGACGGTGTCTTTTTCGAGGTCGGCCAGCAGCATGCTGGTCAACTTCTCCATCCGCGACTCGGTGTAGCGCATGGCTGCCGCGGTATCGCCATCGATCGAGCCGAAGTTGCCCTGGCCGTCGACCAGCGGGTAGCGCATGGCGAAGTCCTGGGCCAGGCGCACCAGCGCGTCGTAGACGGCCACGTCCCCGTGGGGGTGGTACTTACCGATCACATCGCCGACGATGCGGGCCGACTTTTTGTAGGCCTGGGTATGGGTGTTTTTGAGCTGGTGCATCGCATACAAGATGCGGCGGTGCACCGGTTTGAGGCCGTCCCGGACATCGGGGAGGGCACGGGAGATGATGACGCTCATCGCGTAGCCCAAAAAGGAGCTCCGCATTTCGTCTTCGATGTTCAAAAGAGTGGGTTTGGGGTCGCCTGGCATATGGGTCGGTTCCGAGAAGGCGGGCGGAGGATACCGTTTCGCGCGCTCGCCCGCCACGGCTGGCGAAGGCTCCGAGGCCGCGCCGAGGTGAGGGTTCTAACCCCGCGTAACCTCTCAAAAACAAAGACCTACGCAGCTCGGAGGGTGGGCTTGGCGCGCGTGTTTGCGCGCGGCGACACAAGCCTTGCGAGCGGACCCCTCACCGTCCGAAAGATGCCCACCGGCGGACACAAATCGATGCGGGTACACAAAGTTTTGAAGCGATGCGCCGCGACGTTGGCACGGGCCTCGGTGCACCGGAACATCGATGGCGAATGCCCCTGTCCCGGGGAATCAATGAGTAATATGACCAAAAGTTCATGTCCCAAAGTCCGGCCGAAGGGCTCGAGGAACATGTAAGCCAAATTACAAAAAGTACAAACCTTGGAAGAACGACCGTGCAAACCGTGTCACACCAAAAAACCCGACAGAAACCGACCGAGCTGATCTATGATCGATGAACGCTCCGGTGCCCGGAGCAGGCTGAAAACAAAAAGGAGTTCGCGGATGGAATCGACGTGGTTCGTCGTCGCAGATCGCAGTCAGGCACAGCTCTACGAGGTAGTAGGGCCCAAACTCAAGCCGACGCTGCGGGAGCTGGAAACCATGACTCACCCCGAGGTTCGAGTGTCGGGAGACCCCGGCGCATCGAGCTCCCAGCACGAGATGCTGGCCGACTACAGCGGAGCTGATGCCGAGGCGGATCGCAGGTTCATCCGCCAAGTCGTCGACCGCCTGTCCCGGGCCCAACACCACCGAGAGTTCGAAAAGCTGCTGATCGCAGCACCCGCCGATTTCGTGGGGAAGGTCCGCGAACTAGCGAGCCGTCGACTTTCCAAATCGGTCCACCGCGAGATCATCGCGGATTATACACACGACAACATGCGGTCGTTGCAGGAGCGAATGCGGCGCAAGTCGTGGCTTTCGTAGCTGGCAGTCGCTGGTCGCGTCAGTACTTGTATGGGCACCCTTTGGGGGGTGCCTTTTGCGCTCGATGCCGTCAATAGCTTCAGGCGTTGGCTGGCGAATGGATACTTTCTACACGTGGGATGGTTGCGTCGATCGCCTGAAAATTGTCCTTCGAATACGTCCACCAACCATATGACCGAGGCCGGGCGACCGCGAAAGCTTCGCGGAGTCCGACCTCGGTTGCCAGGGAAACCTGACTAGGGAGTACACGCAGTAAAGTTGCCGCTGTTGAAGGACTCCATCCCGAGCGAGTGAAACTCAACGAGCTCGGTGCTGTTGCTGTACAGACCAAACTGTCCTGGTTCGAGCAACGAGGTGTCACAGATCTCGATGTCGATGGCCGGGGTCGGATGGGTCCCATTCCAGACCTTCAGTGTGGCCCCAGCGGTCGTATAGATCAACTCGAACGGATGCTCCCCAGGGTTCCACCCCGCGTAGTCGACGGGAGCACTCCACACCACCGGATTTGCGGGATTTGTCGAATACTCCTGCAGTAGGTTCCAGAAGTTCGCATCCCAGTGTTCCTTCGGAACTTCTGTGGTTGCATCCGTATCGAGATAGACGAGCTTGACCTTATTTCCGGGGGACGGGTTACGCTTCCACTTGAACAGGAAGGTCTTGAGGTCACACTCCACACAGTGGGACGACGGTGCATTGTAGCCAAACACAAGCCCGACGTCGGCATTACTGCTCGTGCCTGTTCCGTGCCAGCCCGGTGTCCGGATGACACCTTCGTAGCGCACGTTGATTTCCGACGTCGAGTTGAGCAGCCAACTTGCGCGGTTTCCAACGAATTGTTGGGTAAATGAGCCGTCTGTTGTGCCAGGTGTATAAAATCCGCAGCGGCCGTAGTAGGTGTCACTCGTCGTGTACAGATTGGCACCATTTTCGCAAGGCATTGTATCGAGTTCTGGGACCATACCTGCCATGCCACCGCCGTTTTGCTGGACGCCGACACCCCCTTCGACCTGCTCAAGAACCATTTCCACGGCACCTGTATCGCGGTTGATGTGAACCACCGCATCGTCTGCCCCGCGTTGGGATCCGACGAGTTGTTCCGCACCTTCGTAGCGAAATGCCAATCCGGTGATCGGACCGGTCGGAGCTTCCGCCGGATCGTCGGGACCGATCCGGGTGGTGTACGCGGTTGAGCCGTGCGACTTGCCCAGCTCGGTGTAGTTGACGTGAAACAGCCCGTACTGGATCGGGTCGGGGTTATTATTAAAGATCCACATGTCGTTGTCTTTGTCGACCACAAGGTCCGACGAGCTGACATCGAGAAGCGTCCATGTGCCGTCGACCAGGTGCTTGAGTGGCAACACATCGAAGTCGACCACATCCGTGCTCACCGGGTCCGGGTCGGGGCTCGGCATCTCGGGCAACACGGTCGACGCATCGCAGGTCGTCGGTAACGCGACGCGATAGAGATTTTTGTAGGTACGGGCGGTGGCCCACAGGTTGCCGTTGCGGTCGATCCCCGCACTCGACATGTTGGGAAAGCCACTGTGTCCGACGATGTGCTCTTCGGACAGGTCGTTGAGATTGAGGCAGACGATGAGACCGCAGTTGTTCTTCTCGATCGACGTATCGCAATCACTGTAGTTGGTCGCCTGAACTCCCCACAGGATCATGTTCTCTTGGTCGATCGCAATATCGAGACTCGGAACCGAGAACTCGTGGAGATGCGTCCGCTCGGCCTCGAGGCTAGCGTTATCGAGCGAGATGGTGTACAACTGCGTGGGGTTGAGGCCGTTGGCATCGGAGAGATACAGCGGTGTCTCGATCCGCGTGCCGCTAAACAGGTTCGTGGCCACGGTCGCAGCCGCACCGGGAGCAGCGAAAAGGTCGTCGTCCAGCGAGATAGAATCATCGAGGTCGTGCTCGTGACCTTCAGCGTCCTCGTCGGCATGGAACGCATCCACGAGGGCGGCATCGTCGCCTTCGAGATCATCCAAATCCGCCGAGCAGGCAGTTGCGAGCACAGCGAACGCGAGCAGGGAATGGGTGGCATGAATCGTCGTTTTCCAGGTGGTCTTCATCTCAATCGCTCCGTCTGCATGGGTCGGTGTGTGCCGACAAGGATAGTTTGCGGGGGTTTTGACGAAGAAAACAGGGCAAGAGATTTTGCCACCAGGGCAAATGTTTTTGCGTACACATGCGAGTTACAAGCGTGTCGTCGCCGTTGTCGCGATGTAGTCTGCTGCCTTAAAAAATATGTGCATACATTTAAAGGTCAGTAGGAAGTGTACCCATCCGTCATTGTCGTGTCGGATCCACGAGCCTGTACATGTGGCAGCGATTGAAGCTATGGTGCACACCTGCGGGATGGGCGACGTCGGTTCGACTCAGGAGTGGCGTCCACGTACGGCAGTCGAGGAGAATGTCCGTATGTGACAGCGACTCGAAGTCAGCGTAGTGCACATGAGAGCGTGTACATGCTCAAGACGCCAGCGACCCGGCATCAGGGGTGGCGCACAGAGAATGCATGTACATGGTCAAGGCGCCAGCGACCCGGCATCAGGGGTGGCACACAGAGAATGCATGTACATGGTCAAGGCGCCAGCGACCTGGCATCAGGGGTGGCACACAGAGAATGCATGTACATGGTCAAGGCGCCAGCGACCTGGCGTGACGCATCGTACCTGCGTGTGCAGGTTCAAGGCGCCAGTGATTCGAAATCAGAAAGCACACCCGTATCGAACACGTCGTGTACGCCCCATGGAGCGCAAACCAGCCGTCGCCGCCGGAGTTTCGTCGGAGGCTTCGGGGCGACCAACACTTGCATCCGCGGACACGACCCGCTGGCGTCGAGGCTTACCGATGGGCGGCGAGCCAAGTCGAGACTTCGTCGGCGTCACGCGAGGCATGTTTGGCCTGAAAAGCTTCGAGCGACTGTTGAGGTTCTCCCCGACGACTACGACTACAAGTGGATTACGTTCCACTACAGCACTGCCATCGATACAGCACAAGAACCGGATGGGTTGATTGTACCCCGATTCGGACCAAGATACACCATGAAGATGGAACAACCTGCCGTTTCCCCGATTGGCGTGGTGGGAGCTCAGGCCCCAGTGCATGTGGGAGTGCCGGGAACGAGGATTACAACCCCTTCAATCGGGTGAAGATCTACAGCAACGAATTGTAAGCGCGTTCGATGTCTGCCCGACCCCCGAGCACTCCCTGTGCCTCGGGGGTTTGTGTGTATTTCGGTGCATTGTTTGGTGAGGTGCTGGACAACCGGCCTCGGATGATGTCCACACCGGTGAGGGTGCATCTCTCGAGGGAGTGCATAATCTCGAGAGTTGTGAGTTTGTAGGATGATTGGGTGCGAACATTATCTCGTTCCTCCTTTCTCCGCGTTCGGGGCCGGTACATATGGTTTAGTTTCATTTGACCGGGAATGAAAGGGCAAACGTTTTTGCCATGGAGAAAAAAAATTTGCGGGCAAAATTTTTTGCATGTGCACCAAAGTCCTACGCCTTGTCGGTACAGGTATTTGCCGCAAATGGCATGTGAGCATCTGTTCAGATCCCCCTCCAGGCCAGATGTCGGGGTTAGTCTTCGAATTTTCGCAGGATATGTTGGAGCAGCTGGCGAGAGATATTGAGCAGCCGCGCGGCGCCGCGTTTGTTGCCGTCGCTGCGCGAAAGTGCCTCATCGACCATGACCTTTCGAACCTCTTCTTCGACGTCCTTGACCGGCACGCGTCCGACGAGCTCGCGGACATGGTGGCGTAGCTCGGGGGGTTGCTCCTCGACGCGCGTAATCGTCTCCTCCAACTCGCTGAGATCAATCGGTTTGCGCAGGTAGGCTCGCACGCCGAGCTGTGCGAGTTGAAACGACTCGGTCGGGGCCGCTGATCCCGTCATCGCGATCACCGTCGGGGCCGGGTGGATCGTTGCCATGAACTTCAGCACATCCAAACCTGTACCGTCGGGCAGGGCAAAGTCTAGCAGTGCGAGGTCAGGGTGGGTCTCGGTAAGCCGGGCTCGCGCAAGCTCGACGGTACCCGCGTGAAACACTTCGCAGCCGCGTTCTTCAAACACTCGCGTCAGGGTGCGTGTGAGTGCCGGACTATCCTCGACCAACAGGACTCGCTTGAAGACCTTGTTACCCATCTCGCCCGAGATTGTGACACACCGCGGCTCGGAATGATACTGCTTGAGTTCTTGCAGGTACCGCGCAAGCGCAGACGTGGTGAGGCTGGAAGGCGATGCGGGTGGGCGCCCACTACGGTCACGCGACGTGGTCCAGGTACGTGACCCCAGCCGACGACCGCGAAAATTTGCCCGAACGTGCGGCTGCGTCCGAGCCAGCGAAGGAGTGCTCCAAAGGCCAGGTTCCAGGGGGTCGATAGGCGACGAACCAGGCGTATTGGGACCCACGGGCAAAAACATTTTCCCCTGTTCGCAAAATCTTTTGCCCTTTTTTATCCCGGACAGCGGGTCAAAGTATGGATGTAGAACTCAGAAACGAGAAGTGAGATGTCCACGCAACACGCCGATCATTCCCCCCAAACGACTCGATTTGCCCGTCGCACCCGCCGGGGAGTGTCACTATTTGTTGCCGCCTGCGCCTTGGTGGTTGCCTCCAGTGCCCACGCCGCCGAAAAACGCACTGCCTTCAAGCCGGAGGTTCACGGACTGAACTTTGTCAACACTTTTAACAATGACTTCATTCCGGACATTGACGTGCGGACCGGCGGTCTGTGTGGCGGAATGGTCTACACCGCACTCGACTACTTCAACGCCAGCGACCGCGACGCCCCGCTGCAAGACTACCGCCCGGCAAATCGCACCAAGTTACAGAGTTACATCTACAATCGCCAAGTCGACTCTCTCGTTCCAAATGCGACCAAGTGGGTTGAGCTCGGTGCCAACCCGGGGACCCGCAATGCCGAGTTTTTCTCATGGGGTCTGGGCTCCGAGCTGAAGAATCTCCAACAGAAAATCGATGCCGGAAAACCTGTCCCCCTCGGACTGCAAGGCATGGAGGGTGGTGTCGGACACCAGGTCCTCGCAATCGGGTACAAAACAGGAGCCCGGAAAGCCGACCTCGAGATCTACCTCTACGATCCCAACTTTCCCGAGAAGCTCATCACCATGAAACCGAATATGGGTGGTAAGCACTTTTACTATGAAGGGGAGGACTCGCGCTGGCGGACCTACTTTGTCGACAAGAGTTACGGCAAGAAAAAACCGCCGGTCATCGCAAATCCGTTTCATCCAAAAAAGGACGGCAGGTACCGTGAACTGTTGGTCCACTTCGATACCGGCGCCGACGACCTGCGCGGCGGAAAAGACAACGTCGACCTTATCATTCACTTCCACGGCGGCTACAACTGGGTGTTTAAAAATATCAACCTGCGGGCGCGGTGGCTCAACAACTATACCGAAACGGCAAGTGTACCGATCTTTGCCGGGCTCGATCCGAGCAAGGTCAAGGAGTTTGAGTTCCGCACGACGTTTCGCGGAGGGATCGCCGGCGACAATTGGGATGTCCGCCGAATCACCATCGAAGGATTCAACGGGCAAGGTCCCGAGGGGAACGGGCGCGATCTACTGGCCCGGGACAACAAGTTCCACCGCATCACCGGCGACCGGCGCTCGGTACGTGTGCCCATGACCCAACGGACACCTGCGCAGCCGGGGCAGGTCGCCCATCTCGATCTCGAAATCACCACTGGGGGCGACGACCTGCGCGGGAACGAGGACAACGTCAACGCGATCGTGCTGTTCCGCGACGGAAGCCAGCAAAAAGTTCCGACGATCAATGAGCGTAAGCGGTGGGCCGATCATACGACCAAAAACGTGTCGATCGAGCTCGACAGACCACAAGACCCAAAAGACATCGTGGGCGTCACGCTCACAACGACTTTCCGCGGCGGTTTCAATGGCGATAACTGGAACATGAAGTCACTCAAAGTCTACCCTGTGATCAACCACCACCGCGGCGACGCGTACTACAGTGAGTCGCGCAAGCCACTGTTCCGGTTCACGGGCAGCAAAAAACGGTTTACGGCACGCTGGTAAGGCGGCCGAGCTTTGAGGCTCAGACCTCCCTGCATCTCGCGGGGAGGTTTTTCGTTTGTGTGACACCAGCCATGTACTCGAATTGTGGGCAAAATCTCTTGCCCTTACATGAATATCAAATATCATCTATACAATAGATATCTGCTGGCGACCTGCTGATGGGGTCGTGCAAAACACCCAAACGATTGTGGAATGTGAGTATCATGAAGAAGAAAATTGTCGGTTCTCTCCTCGCCCTTTCAACCCTTGCTGCAGGTGCTGTCGCGGTTGGCACGACGGCTCAAGCCGGTACTCGTAGCCACGTAAAAGTACAGGTTACAAGCTCCGGTGCTCACGGCATGATCGGGGCAGCCCGCAACAGTGAGAACCATTCGGAGTTTATCGGTTGCCGAACCCGAGTGACCCTCAGTACCCCTGCCGAGCTGACTTGTGAAGCGACTAACTACCTCGGGACCCATACCGAGTGTTCGACGACCAACCCGGACTTCCTCGAGGTCGCGCGCAGCATCAGCGACAGTTCGTTCATTTCATTTGAGTTCACCCAGATGCAGGAGGGCGGCTACCGGGAGTGCACGGAGCTTGAGATCGACAACGATTCGCGATACGAACCACGTGGTTTTTGAGACATGTTGACCACAACATCCAACGATTCGAGCTGTGGCCTGACGAGGCCACAGCTCATGTTTTTGGCGTCCGTGCATGCATGTTTCGGTCGTAGCCTGAACTTGAACTAGCTCTCCGGGGGTTGCGCCTTCAAGATGAGCCTTACACAGGCTCCTCCCGAATTGCGGTTGTTTTTCTCGAGGCGCCCGCCGCTAGCTTGCACCAATCCTTCGACCAGCAAGAGCCCCAAACCCGAGCCTTCGGGTTTGGTCGTCGGATACCCAGCCCGCGATTCGGTGAGTGCGATGGAGGGAAACCCAGGACCATTGTCGGCGACCGTAACTGTCACATCGTCCGCGTCGACTTCTACTGTGAGTTCGACGCGGGTTGCGGTTTTTGTGCCATCGCCTTCACAGGCGTTGTTCAGGAGGTTGGCGACCATTCGCTCGAGCCCATCGGCACCGCCGATGACCGCGGCGACCGATTCCTCGGTGTTCTCCCACACGATCTCGATGTGCGAAAATCGTCTGCGGGTGGCGGATACCACCCGGTCGAGTGCTGGCCGCACATCCACTTGGACCACATCGGTGAGTGTCGTCAGCTCGGTATAGGCCTGTTGTTTGATGCGGTGAATCGCTCGGCTGGCCTCACGCAAGTCCTCGCGTAAGTCTCTCGCTACGTCCTCTAACCCTCCAGGCGCCCGGCTGCTGTCGATGAGAGCCCGTAGCACCATACTCGAGTTGATCGCCGCAGCCGATAAAACTGCACGCATATCGTGATGCTCCTGCATCAACGATTCTAATCCGTGTTGGGCCCGCTCGCTGCGACGCGCCCCCTTGACTGCTGCGAGTGCCAGTTTCCGGGTTCGCATAGCCGTGGCCACGGTCAGCGTGGCACACCCGGCGAACACCAGGAGGTACTGGACAATGTCGGCAAGCTCCGCGCCGAACGATGTGTTGCCGGTCGACACATCGAGGATGACGAGCGACGCCACACACACACAACTCGCAAGAGCCCCGAGGACAGCGGCTTTGGGTAGCAAGCGAAACCCGGCCGCCAACACGACCAGGAGGATCAGCGTCATGTCCTGCGGGCTGCGCACAATACCGACCTGGGACGGTGCAAGCGGCAGGGCGCTGGGCAGGAGAAGTAAGAAACAGAAGATTGCATCAAAGACAGGTGAGAAAATGATCCACCCGATGGTTAACCGCCCGCGCCGTGCCAGTGTCAGGGCGACGAGTGATGATACAAGCCATCCCACGACGGCACCGCAGGTCGCCCCGGTTGCGAGTGTGCTCTGGCCCGGATCATCGATGAGAAAAAACCGTACGAGGACGAGGGCACAAACCACGAGGCGCGCGAAGGAAACAACAACTTCGCCCCGGACAGCCGCCGCGCGCATGACCGCCACATCGAACTGCGTGTCGGTTCCTGCATCAGAGGTAGAAGGTCGAGGAGCTGCCATGACGTGGCCTCGTTATCAGGTCGCGTCCGACAGTAACACTGTCGATGGCGGCACGCCAACGGAGTAAAAAACTGGCCCACGTTCGCCGAAGCGGGTTCAAAAACCCGCTCGCTGCGATACGTTCGAGGGACCCCCTCGCTCATTGTTTCGACGCGGTCGCGCGACCCGGTCGCCCGTGCGAGTTGTCGGGGTTGTGTCGGCTGTGGATCGACCAGACCTCGGGCATCGATCCGCACGCGAGAAATTGGCCCGCGAGTTGGGACTTCATCGGTCGGCGAGGTCCCAACCGAACCCGCGAGTTGTGCATGAATCATGTATCAGCAAGAACGGAGTGCTCAGCAACCGCAGGCCGGGTCGTGACAGCGGGTGGTGCACCGCGTGCGTCAAGCCCTAATCTTGCGCATACCGCCGGCGAACGACACGGTCGCCAAATGTATAGAGTTGTTCGGTTATCCCATCGGCGCCGAGTCCCCGGGAGCTGATGTGCTCGACATCGCTCGCCACGGATTCCACGAGAAAGGGACTCGAGCCGATGAATGCACCATTCATGATATATGTGTGCTCGACCCGTCGGGCGGTCGACGAACCCCACAATGTGGCGATAAAGCCATAGTTCCTCGTATCTTCTCGGCGGCCTTCGATCGTGAGGTCGAGAATATTGTCGTTCGAGTCGGGGGTTGTCACGCTATCGAGTGGCCCGAGAGACAGGTCTTGAGCATCAAAGAGTGTGAACTCATCTTCAGACGGATCGCCGACCACGAGGTAGTCGGTGGTTTGCTGTCCGCCACGCGTAACAGAAATGGGCATACACTCATCGGAGAACAAATTGCCGTTGGGGCGTTCGATCCAGACTTTGTGAACCGAGGAGGCCGTCTCGGGCCACCACACGGGGTCGTCCTCTCCGATCCCGACCTCGATAACGCCCCCGACACACATGAAGGGTGCCCACCAACTTATTGGACATGCTCGTATCGACATAAACAAATGCGCATCAGCCTGGTAGGGCGCTCCTCCGGACTCCACCGACGCAGCAGCGATCTCGCAGATTTCTTCGATCTCGTAGGTGGCCCCGTACCACTTAAAAGTCTTACTCAGCGGGGTAACCCAGTCCCAATCCGTTGTCTCGAGGTCGGCGGATTCGGTGTAGAGCAAGTTGAGATTTTCGCCGGCCCAGTTGCGTTCGCCGTGGACAAACGTATGCTCATAGCCCGCGAGCGTGTTGGTCTGGGCGATGCTCGAAAGCGTGTAGGGACCCCCGAACTCGTCGAGTAGTGGCTCTTCGAAGTACGTGACCGTTGTATTCTTGATGCGATAGATGTCCGGCCCGGCGAGTCCGAGCACAAATCCATCGTCGCCATATCCCGAAAACGAGTTCGCACCCGACCAAGAGGGCGTCGTGTACATGACGGTTGTGAGCGTGACAAAGTCGTAACAGCCAGCAACCGTGAGAGATGCAGCGAGGGAGACAAGAACCTTCTGAAAACGTTTCATCACAGACTCCGAGGTGAGGGGCAATTGAAGTCGACGTTGAATGAATCGACCACAGGGATTGCCAGCACGTCGAAACTCTAGCCCCAGCTGGATGGGGAAAAAAGGGCAAGAGTTTTTGCCCGCGAATCCGCGCTGGTGGTTGGTAGAAGCCCGCTGTGGGCAAAAAATCTTGCCCTGGGACAAGCCTGGAAACATGTCATAAAGAAAATGTTTCGGCTGCGCGACGCAACCCGTAACAGTCTATGGCGTGAACCTATCGAAGGCTCACTAAAGGAGAGTGATTATGAGAAAGTTATTCCTCGTGTTTTTACAGCTTGTTTCCATTGTTTCCGCGGCTTCGTTCGCGGTTGGGAACGTACTGCGCATTCAGGAGCCAACTCGCTAGGCTCCCATCACAACCTGCTCGTGTCGACGGAGCCATTTCTGGGGTGCTCCGTTGACACCAGCAAATCGTCAATCGTGAGGTTTCAAACCCGGGACCCGCCCGAGCCAACGCGGATGGATCCATACTTCGGTCGCGCTCGGTGGCAAGGGTCCTACGTCGTCGAGCATCGGAGGAGGGCCTCGTACCAGCCGGCCCGCAGGACGGTCAAAATCAAAAAAAAAGATAACTTTAGGACATGTATATTTGGCCATCTTATGAGCGTTCGATGCAACCCCGCCCTTGTCCTCTCCCTGCTCCTCGTTGCCTGCGGAGATTCTCCTTCGACGACCACCGATTCGGGAAGCGAATCCGAAACCGGCACGACCACGACGACCGCGTCGACCGACGCGACCGATGCGTCGACCTCGGGCAGCGAAACCATCACGACCGGTTCGGGTTCCGACTCGGAGAGCGAGGGCCCGACGACGGAGGAGCCGACGACGGAGGATCCCACCGATGAGCCGACCACCGACACTGGTGAGCCGGCGGAGTGTGGTAATGGCGTCGTAGAGGGCGACGAGCAGTGCGACATCGGCTCGGAGAACGCCGATGATGGTGTGTGTACAACAATGTGCACACTGGCGACCTGTGGCGATGGTTTGGTCGGTCCAGGCGAGGGCTGTGATGACGGCAACGACAACAATGACGACGGCTGCAACAACGAGTGTGCACTGGCGTCGTGTGGCGATGGCGTGTTGTTCGGCGAGGAAGAATGCGACGATGGCAATGCCGATAACACCGATGGCTGTCTCGATACGTGTGTGCTGCCGAGCTGCGGAGATGGACATGTCCAAGCCGGCGTCGAAGTCTGTGACGACGGCAACGCGGAGGAGACGGACGCATGTCTGACAAGTTGTGAGGACGCGAGCTGTGGCGATGGACATGTCTACGAAGGTGTCGAGGAATGCGACGATGCCAACGACGACGATGTCGACAGCTGCTCCAATGCATGTCTCCAAGCGACATGTAGCGACGGGGTGAGCAACGGTGAGGAGACCGACGTGGACTGCGGAGGATCCTCATGCGAGGGGTGCGCGAATCAGTCCGAATGCGCACTCGATGACGACTGCCTGTCGGGCTACTGCGTCGATGCAATCTGCCAAATGCCGCGCCACTGCCGAGACGTGCGCGACTTCGGCTACACCGAAGATGGTGTCTATACAATTGATCCCGACGGCGACGAGGACCAGTACGGCCCCGTCGATGTGTTTTGCGAAATGACGTTCGAGAGCGGAGGATGGACGGCGATCTACAATATGATGGAAAAGCCAGGTAACAATGCCGCCGCCGCCGAGATGTACGCATCGATTTCCGACTATGCACCCGTCCAAGTGGTCCTCCCGGATTCGACGAGTGACGCGATCTACAGCCAGGGCCTCTTACTTGCGGATATGACAGAGGTTGTGTGGGGGTGGGCGCCGTCTTCCGACGACGATGTCACCCGCTACGGAACCTTGACCCAAAGTGATCTCAGTGGTGTGTGTTATGTCGAGAGTTTCTGCGGAAATGGTGTGACGATCGGGACGTTAACCGCACAGCCGGAAAATCAGAGCAAACCGTACCAGACCGGCAATAACCCCAACTACCCCCACGTCGGGATCGGTTTTTCAGGTCAGGTGATTGTGTGGGGGTACGACCTCAACAATACGAGTTTTGGACATTGGGGAAACTGGTTGACCAATAAGGCCTGCTGCACGACGGGTAACGAGGCTGGCGTGATGACGCCGGGATGGCGCTATACGATCTATGTCCGTTAGTCCGGGGCTCGCCCCGATTCTCGGCAGCGCCAACGAGGGAGCCTTTGCCCGCGCAGGCGAGGCTGCATCACGCTCGACACACGGCCCGAGCCGGGCTCGTTGAGTCGTTCCGGTACACAGTGGCGTGTCGACACGCCGCCGCAAAACGATCGAATGTCGGCCAGTTCCCATCTCGTGCGAATTGTTTCGCAACGAGACAGGCAACGCTCATCCGTCCGTTGGTGTCACGAAAGGCTCGCCGAGAGGTCCATTGTCTGACGTTGGTGGATTCGATACGTGAGGCCGAGAACATCCACCTGCTGCTATGCTCCCGGCGATGGGCCAGCCCGACGAACTCGACCTCAAGGATCCGGAGTACCGCGACGATCCACATCCGTTGTTCGCCCGGTTGCGCAAGCGTGCGCCCCTCGTCCATGTCACCGGTTCGCCCGTGCGCAACGCCTGGCTGGTCACCCGTTATCAAGATGTACAGGCAGCCTTAAAAGATCCGCGGATTGTCAACGATGCGCGCAACGCAGGTCAAAAGCATTCGATGGATGCATGGTGGATCCCGCGGGTGTTTGCGACGATGCAGGACAGTATGCTCAATGCCGATCCGCCCGAGCATCGACGACTTCGCAACCTCGTACAGCTGGCGTTTACCCCGGGTCGCGTGCGCGAGGTCGCTACGCGGGTGCAGAAAATCGTCGACCGGCAGCTCGACCGCGTACACGCACGCGGGGAGATGGAGATCATCGCAGACTTGGCACTGCCGCTTCCACTGACGATTATTTCGGAGATGATGGGGGTTCCCGAAGCGGATCGCCTGAACTTCTCCAGGTGGATGCAGCGGTTTACGACCGTCTTTTCCGGTGGGCGGGTCAATGTGCTGATACAATTACCCAATGGCCAGCGATTGCTGCGACTGTTTCGCCGTCTGATCGCATCGCGTCGAACGGACCCGGGCGATGACCTTATCTCCGCGCTCGTGCAGGCGGAACAAGACGGACAGCGACTGAGTGCCGACGAGTTGCTATCGATGGTGTTTTTGTTGTTGTTGGCCGGTCACGAGACAACCGTGAATCTGATCGGCACCGGGACATTGGCCCTCCTCGACCACCCCGAACAGCTCGCATTGTTGCGTCAGCAGCCTGAGTTGGTCGATTCGGCGGTGGAAGAACTGCTGCGGTATTCGAGTCCGATTGTTTACGGCATCCCGCGGTTTGTCGCGGAAGATCTCGAGCTCGCGGGTCAATCTCTTGTCCGGGGTACAGCGTTGTTTCCCGGGATCGCCTCTGCCAACCGCGACGAGAGTGTGTTCGATACGCCAGATCGGCTCGACCTCACCCGAGCACCCAACAAACATCTATCGTTTGGACTGGGGATTCACTATTGCCTCGGTGCACCGCTGGCGCGGCTCGAGGCATCGATCGCGTTTCGCACGCTGGTGTCGCGTTATCCCGACCTCCGCCTTGCGATACCACGGACGGGTATTCGCTGGCGTACACCGGCAAACTTTCGCGGATTGGCCGCGCTCCCGGTGCGGCTGCGATGACTGGCGGCGGTTGGTAAACTGACGCACGTATGAAGCCTGTTTGTTTCGCACTCGCCGTCTCGCTTGCGGGTTTGGGCTGCGCGCCCGCGCGTTCCGATACAACCCCTCCTGGTCTGCGCACCGCGGTTGAACACTACATCGAGGTGTATGCCGCACGCCGGGACATGCATGCATTTGTGAGTCTGTTTCGTCCCGAAGGTGTCCTAAAAGACATCATGCTTGGACAGCGGTTTGAAGGTCGTCAGGCGATTGCGGATTTTTATGATTGGGACGCTCCAGGATTTTCCCTGGTCGATCCGACAGGTCCTGTCATCGATGTCGCGTCGGTCGCGTACGCCGGTGACGTGGCGACCCTACGGGGTGCATTTTCAGCGTTTTCGTGGCAGGGTACTGCCTACCCGCGGACACCGTTTGTGATCCGTCTGCAGTTTGACGCCGCCGGCCAGATTGTCCTCCAAGAAGATTGGATCGCGTACCCGACCGCGTTGTGTCGCAAGTGAGCGCGACCACTGTCGCGGCGATGAGCAAACTGCGGTTTCAGACGCGGGTCGCAGTCGTTTGAGCCGTCGAGTGGCCCCTTGTCACCTCTTGCCGAAACACTTGTACGAACGGTCAGCTTGCATTGGCAGGGCGCGCGACCGCCACACGTGCAACATTTGAGAGTTTGGGGCACCATCGCGGCGTGCATCCGGCGACCCGACCCCTGGCCCTGCGATGGCTATACGCGCTCAAGCCCGCGAGTTGGCCCAAAATGTTGGTGCCCGCGGTCCTCGGACAGGTCCTCGGCTGGTGCTCGACCGGCACCCTGAGTCTGGGTGGTCTCGCGGTCGGGCTCACCTGCACACTGCTGCTTGTGATCTACATCGTGTTGCTCAACGACTACGGCGACATGGAAGTCGACACGCTCAAGCGCAGCCTATTTCCCGACGGCTGCTCGCCCAAAACCATCCCCGACGGGGTCCTCCATGAGACGAGCGTGTTGCTGGCAGGTGCAGGCGCCGGCGCGATGGCGGTCGCAGTTGCCCTGTGCGGCGAGCTGTACGTCGGACGCCCGGGCCTGTTTTTGGCCGGCATATTCTGTGTATTACCACTGATCTGCTACACGTTTCCCCCGTTGCGGCTCAACTACCGCGGTGGCGGCGAATTTTTGGAGATGGTCGGCGTAGGTCTCGTCCTGCCGGGTTTCAATGCCCTCGCGCAGGGGGGAGTTTTCGCCCCGCCGCTGCTCCTCGTGTTGGCCCCGGGACTGATGTTGCTCGCGCTCGCCTCGGCGATCGCCAGCGGATTGGCCGACGAGATCAGTGACGAGCGGGGGGGCAAATGCACATTTGTGACCGAGTTCGGCAACGCCACTGCCCGCAGCACGATCGAGAATCTCGTTCTCGGAGCGGCTTTGATGTGGTCGATCGGTGCCAGACTTCATCCCGATGTATTATCACCGATTTTGTTGACCCCCGCCGCGGTTGTATTGTTGCTGTGCTGGCGCGAGATGGTCAAGGTCAGCTCCCATGCCCAAACTTCGGCCTTCGCAGTGATCAAGCGTTACAAAACATGGCTCCACCGCGGCATATGGGGCGGCGGTCTGATGTTGACAGCCGTTTTGTTGATGGTGCAACTATATCGAATGGCGGGCGGGATGTGACAGCTGAGCACGCGACAAACCCCGACGCTGATATCCGTGTTGTTGTCCGAGGGCAACGCAGAGCGTCGCTGAACGAAGTCGATGCCGCACTCGCCCGGCGGGGACGGCCGAGTCTCAACCCGGGCGCGACGCAAGCAAGGTGTTTGTCGACGGTCGTACAACAGGTTCATGCGCATACAATAAATGTCGAACCGTCACTGGCAGCTGCGATGGGCGAGGGGCTCGCTGCCCTGGTCGCTGCCCAGCTCAAAAATTTTCCAGGCAACCTGTTTTGGGACTACGATTACATCGCCATCGCCAGCGTCCAAGATGCCCAGCGAAGGACCGATCCGGTGGCCCACCTGAAGGCCAGCTACGCAAAAATGGTCGAGCTCCAGCAACTGTTCGGCCAGGGGACAACGATCCGGTTCCGCTACATCCACGACTTCAACTACGGCTACGATTGGGCCAAATGGGTGCGCCGGAACCCCGACTCGCGGGCCCATGTCGGTCCGTTCGACTGGGAATTTTTGACATACATGTATCGCCGCGGCCACGAACTGCTGGCCCTCATCGAGGCAGATGACCAAAAGTACCCGCGCCTGCGAACACCCGCACCGCGCAACCCATTTGGGTTTTCCCGCGAACCGGAGGCCGAGCGCGCGATCCATCGCGAACTCGCCAACCGCGGGCTTATCCCTGTGCCAACCTGGGACCCACAGGCCGTGCCACAATGGCAGGATGATTATGCACAGATCCGCTGCGAACATGCACGGGCGTTGGGGTACGCGCGGCCGTCGGGCTGAGAGTCGTCTGCGACCTGGCAACCGGGTGACAACTCATTTGCCTTGAATCGTTGGTGAGGTCAATGCACCGTCAACTGTCCGCGGACAGTATCGACAACCACTTCCATCCCATCCGCAAGCGAACAGCACCCGCGGCACCCGACCAGTGCCGAAAGGCCTAGCTCGCGGGCCATGATCGCCGCGTGGCTCATCCACCCTCCGTATTCGCAGCACACCGCCAAAATACCCTGCCTGTGTAATACGACGGCAGCCTGGGCCGTCAAGGCCGGTAACACGAGCACTTGCCCGGGGCCGATTGGACGCTCGAGGACATCTTCGAGTGACTGTCGCTGGGCCACAATCCCTGAGGCAACCGGTCCGATTCCCATACCTTGTAAATAGCGCTGGTTTGGGAGTGCCAACGGCGTGCCCTCGAACAGCGCTTGTGGTACGTGCCGAGGTGTTTGCGCATACACCTTCTTTTGCTGGAGGAGCATCGGTGCGAGGTCTCGACCTTGTAATGCGTCCGACAGATCTGTGAGACCGAGTAAAAACACCTCTTCTCGCCGCAAGCCTAACAGTTGTGCTGCGCGCTCGTACACGCGTGTCACCATCGCGAGGCCGAGGGCAAACAGGTGGTCATCGAGTTCGCCGAGCGCCGTGGCCAACATCTCGGGCGGCGGGTCTTCGGGGGCGTTTGGGAGGTCGCCCGCGGAGAGCCAGTTCGACAGCGGACGACTTTGGATATCCCACGTCGTGGGCAGGACATCGATCATCGCGCCTCGGTCGAACAGGCACGTTGATCCCCGCATTGCTGTCTGCGGGAGTCCGAGTCGACTCGTGAGTCGACGGCCGAGGCTGCCGTAGCGGTGATGGCTATAGTCGCGGTAGATCTCCGCAAATCCGTTTAATGCATCGTCAAGGAGCGTACAACATCTTGCGTTGGTGCTGTGTACGAGCTGTTTGGCAAGTCGATCGAGTCGGGTACGTGCCGCAGGGATTTTGACGTTTCGCAGGTTGTTGTAGGAAAAATTTGCCTGTACAATTAAATTACGCGTCGGTTGTGTGTCGGCCGAGGGCCTTTGAGTGGGTGGCGTTTGTGACACGTACAACCAACCCGCGAGGACCCGGAGTCCTTGTGCCTCGGGCACATGCTGTTGCAACCATGTGATCAGGCTCCGGTGCGCCAGTGAAAGAGCTTCTGGATTGTGTTCTCCGTCGAGAACCAACAGACCGCGGAGGTCCGGTGCCGGCGTTTGACGGGCCAGAGTCGCAAAAAAGTCCGAACATACAGGCGCGAGTGCGCGGGTCAGCGGACGCGCTTGAACCAGCCAAACCTCCGAATTGGGTGTGCATACAAATTCGAGATCCAGGCCATGGTCGACGCTCGCATCTGTATGTGCCCACCGTTCGACTACAGTTCGGCACAACTCTTCGATACGCGGGCGAAGCTGCCGCGGAGTGAGCCAGGCGAGGGGTCCGGCGAAGGACGGGCTTTGTGTACCATCAAGGATTCCGACTCCTCGTTCTTCGTAGAGCTCGATGTAAACGCCTCGTAGACCGCGGTGTTTCGCTCCCGCCGGCTCGCGCCGAAGATGACAGGCCGCCACCGCGATATGCCCGGTTGGGACTTGCTGCTGAACCAGGACCTGGGGATTTCGGCCGTGGGCATGGTTGCGGATCGCATGTACGGCCCGCTGCACATCCGCGAGTGTTTGGCAGTTACGAACCGAGAGTCCCAGACCAGCCGAGCTTTGGAAGGGTTGGTCCTCGAGTGCAAGACAACCGCGGGCGATCACTGGACCACGTGCGAGCAGTTGTTGGATGGTGGGCGAGCCCGCAGGTTCATCGGCCCGCAAAACCAGACCGGGGGGGACTGGAAGACCGGACCGGTGCAGTCGGTCGAGGTTTGCCGCCTTGGCGTGCAGGCCCGCTGGGGTCGTGTCACCGCTGCCGAGGACATGCGCCACGCCGAGACTGTATCAGGCCGGTCGTCAACACGCAGTCGCGATTCACCGTTTGTTGACCCCGCGACGTGTCGCTTCGTGTGTCATCCGGGCAGCTCCCGTGCGGGTAGCCGAACATCGAACTTTCGAGAAGAAACGTGTTTGTGAGCACGCGAATATTAAATTGTATAGTCAATGTTTTTCAGGCGGTTGCCGGACGCACCCTGTCGTACGGCCCGAACATAGACGCCGGGACGAAGTTCGCATCGAAACCCGGTTGGAGTCGAGCCGGATTCGTGAGACAGTCGCCGCGTGGGCCGACCTGTCAGCTACGGACCTTCGGTTGCCGACTGGTGTGCCTGTCATGTCCCTGCGAGTGCGCGAGTCGGCGGAGGACGCAGTACCGGCGGAGGGCGGGGTTACAACGCGATCTCCGTGGCGAGGATGCTCCACCGGCGGGGCTGGGCGAGGCATTCGGGAACCCACTTCGATGTTTGGTTTGCCCTCGTCACCTTTGGCTCACACATTCCCGACGAGATCCCGGTACGTCGTGGCGGGCGGGTCATCGAGGTTGCCCACTTCGGTTCTTGGAGCTGGTTGAGGCCACGCAGGCGGGCGCGACTGTGGGCGATGCCGTGGCTGCGGGCAAAACTGTGGCTCGACAAGGGGTACGGACAATTGCAGCAGTGGGTGCCGGTCGACCGGCCACAGATGCTTGTTACTGTCAGTACGCGCCTGCGCTAGCTCGCGGTGTGTCGAGCAACCCCGGCTCCGAGGTACCTCGGAGGAACCCGCGAGGTTGTTCGGCCCACTCCGGTCGTGCCGAAGCGAGACACGGTCATACGGAAGTATATGCTGATACAAAAACGGAGTGGGCGTACGTACCGCCCACTCCGTACAGGATTGGTCGCTCGCGGGACTAGCCCGGGATGTCGGCTTCGAGGGCCCAAAACCCGCGCATGTTGAGGGTCCCCAGGTCCTGTCCCGGAAGCCAGAAGGCCGCGTGACTCGGCTCGACACCCGGTTGCGGATCGAGGTCGATGGCAAACACCCACAACTGTTTGACCGCATTCGAGGCGCCTTCGAGGCGGTTGCCGTAGGTCCGCCGTGACGTGAACACAGCCCATGCGTAGCCACCGGATGACAGCGGGGCAAACGTCGGCTCGTAGTTGAAGCCGCGGTCGCGGTCGCCGGCGGCAAACGAGTAATCGTCGCCGTTGACCTGCGACAGCCGGTACTCGAGGCCAGGCTCTTCGGCACTGGCCAAAAACAGGTCTCCCGGTGATAGGCGCGTGTCCAGCGAGTTGGGGTATTGGCCGCGGTGGTACACGATCCACTTGCCGTCGGGGGAGACGCTCGGGAACGTGATCCCGTTCAACGCCGGATCGTCACCGGCCTCGACCAACATCGTCGGATTGGACGCGGTGACCGTCTGCGAATCGTAGTCGTAGATCGCAAGGTCGAGGGTATCGTGATCGACATAGGCGATGATGGACCCGTCGGGTGCGAACGCTGGCATGTTCAGTTGCACACCCTCGAGCCCGGTGTTCTCTAGCTTCGTACCGGTGACAGCATCCCACATGCCATCGCTGCCGCCGGGCGGTCCCGGGAGTGGTGCCGCATTTTCGATCAGAACCTGTCCGTTGGGAGAGATCGCGGGCATCGCCCAGTTGCGGATCGCCTTGCCGACGTTCTCGATGTTGAGCACGGATTGGTTGTTGACCAAGTCCCAGGTCGAGACTTTGATGTCACCGCCCAAAATCAGTGTATTACCATCGGACGATACCGAGTGGCAGGTGCTGCACCCGTCCTGACCACCGTTGAGCAAGAAGTCCTCCGGGGCATCTGCTCCCGGGTTGATGCGAAGGACCCGCCCCAGGCTGTTTGCCCAGTAGTACACGCTACCGTCCAGCGCACCGTTGGCGATCGTCCAGCTGTGCTCGACGACCACCGTGGCGGTCTCCTCACCGACCTTGAGTCGCGAGACCTTGAGGTTGACTGTAGATCCGGCGAGCGTGCCGGTAATCTGCTGCCAGTCTTCCGGATTGATCAGGAACCGCGACGGCGGATCGGCGAACATGTAGTACTTGAAGTCGATGAACTCACCGGTGAGATGGACAAGGTATTTGTCGCCCGCCGTCCCGCCGTTCCACATGAGCTCTGGTGCACGTAAGCCCAGTGGGTAGACCATCTGGTCGTAGGGATAGGCCCAGATGATCTCGGCATCTGGTGTATTTGCATCGAGTAGTTTGTCCTTGTCGCCCGGCTCGAGCGGGCCGTTGTCCTGGTCCTTCTCGAGCACAACATTGAGGAGCGCGTCGGCGAGTTCACCCTCGTAGGCCGCTTGGACTGTCGTTTGTCCACCCTGATTCCCGGTGCCGAGGACCTCGCCGTCGTTGTTGATCACCGCCAGCGTGCCGTTGGCCAAGGACCAGTTGGGTTCGACGGACTCACCGCCGTACAGCGCGTTGAAATAGCCCTGCTCCGAGATGTTGTTGAGCACGACCACCGTCAATTCGGGAGGGACAATCTCGAGCGGGATAACCGGGTCATCTGTTGTATTGACATCTGTATCCGACTCGCTCTCGGAGTCGCTCGAGCCCATCGTCTCGCTGCCGCCCGGGCCAGCACTGGTCTCCGTACTCTCGTCGTCATCGGTTGTATCGGATTCGTCCCCGGTCGTGTTCGACCCCGTCAACGACACGCCGGAGTTTTCCGTGCCGCCGTCCGAATCGCCATCATCACCGCCGCAGCCAGTGAGTGCGATTGCGGAAACCAAAAATGCAAGACATGTACGCATCATCCACCTCGGCGCGAGCGTACCAAACCGTGTGGCACAGCGTATAGCGTTTTATCCGGGTCATCTCACTGACTCTGTACGGCTGTGACCGCGATGTTCCATCGGAGTGTCGCGGTTTGGTCAGTCCGGTCACATGCGAGGGCTTGGCCCACCGTCGCTATTCGGGGACCGGATTGATCACACCCGTACCGGAGCCGCCCAAGTAGGCGCAGCTGTCGAACGCGTCATACCCGACGATGATGACGCTGAATTTTTTATCACCGCCATCGAGTAGGTGGACCCCATCGCTCACGGGAACTCGAGCGACTTCGTAGCCAGTATTGGCAACAGGGGAAAACACGCTATCGGCGACAGGGTTTCCATCGATCGTGATGGGGGCTCCGGCCTCGCGCGTCAACGCGGCGATGTCATTGACCCACGTCCCGGGCACCAGCACCACGTAACGCGGGAGATACTGCTCGACGGGGCTCAGCTGGAACATCGCCGGATCTCCCTGATTGTACCCCGGCATCACGTGCTAGGCCCCAGTCATGTCGTTCATCACAGCGATCGGTTTGCTATCCACGATTTCAAAGTCACCGGGGTTTTCCGCTTTACCAGAGGTGTAAAACTCGAGCAGGTCACCTTTGTTCATCATCAAGGGGCCCCCGGGTAACCCCGTGACCTCTGGGTCCGCAGTCAGCGTAATACTCGTATTATCTGCATCTGCATAGATCTGCCACAGCGACAGTTCGGGCGGGTTCGTTCCCGAAGGTAGATGTGGCCTCAAAGAGAAGATGCGCGTACTCGAGTAGGCGGGTGATACGTAACCATGTAGATGCAATCAAGTTACGGGGACACGACCTCATCCGCCCCGACATCCGGAGTGTTATCCCGCAGGTCCCCATCGAAGTCGTCGTCGGCAAGACCAGCTTGGAGGACGATTCCAGAGTCGATTGCAGATGACGTCGGGGTCAGATGGATCTGACCATTGGCCGCGTCGACGAAGTGTTCGAGTGAGGCCCCATCGATGTTTCCTTCGAGGCTCGCTTGGCCATTATTGCGCGCAGTGATGGTATGGGTGACGAGGTTGTTATGAATCGTCGCTTGGGTATTGGGCCAGCGATACTCCATCGACACAAATGGTTGCTGAAGCGCGACGATTGAGTTGTGATAGACCTCGGTTCCACAAGCCTGTTCGAGCGCAATCCCGGAGTCGACACCAAACTCGCTCGCAAACAGCTCGGGGCGCCCGGCAAAGATCATGTTGTTGCGGATCACGCCATCGATATGCCCGAGGTAATCGGCTCCAGGACAGGGATCGTCGCCGTACTCACGAGATTTGCCGTTGCCGTTTTCACCGAGGCCAAATCCAATCCCCCGGGCACAGTCGACAATCGAGTTGCGTTCGACAAGCGTGTCGCGCCCAGTGATCCAGAAGTGGACCGCATGTTCCGAGAGGCCAGCCGCACACCAAAAGCCCTCGAAATAGTTGTCACGGATCACCCAGTCCCGGGCCGAGTGAGCATCGATCCCTCCGGTATAGCAGTTTTCGACATGGGACCGGCCATCGTCCGTCATCAGAACCTGGGAGCAGGCGATCAGGCCAGAGTCACTAAAGTACATGTCTTGGGAGGCATTGATTTTAATAGCCTGTTGCCCAGGATCGATGATACGAACATTGTAGATCCGAGTATCTTCAATCGTATGATCAGGAGCACCCGTGACGTGAATGGGGTGCCAAAAAGCACGCTGAAGTGTGATATCAGCAATCGTTACACCCGAGGCCTGCACCAACACCAACTCACCGACACCGTACTCGCCGTCGAGAACCACAGCCAGTGGGTCTCCATTCTTTGAACGAAGAGACATGTCCGGCTTGAAAAAGTGAAGCAGAGGCCCCGATCCAAGTGCATATACACCATCGTTGAGAAGGATGGTCGTCCCAGCCGGAGCATCGAGAACAATCTGCGCGAGCTCACTCGCTTGGTCCGGCGTAACTTCGAGGATGTTACCCGAGGGAGGAGGAAGAGCGGGGCAGGGGTCCAGCGGATCGGGCCCACCCGTGGTCGAGTCGGAATCGGAATCGGAATCGGTGGTGGAAGCGGAATCGGTGGTGAATTCGGAATCGCTGCCAGAGTCGAAGGTCTCACTCCCAACAGAAGCAGCAGTCGATTCGGATTCGAAAGGCAAATCCGAGTTCAAGGTCGGGTCTGTCGCCGAGCCAGTCACCGATGTCGTGGAAGTCATCGAGGTTGTAGCCTGCGTAGAGCTAACAGCGGTCGAGTTCCCACCAGAACCACAGGCGAGGAGAGCGAACAATGAATATATATAGAAGGACTGAAAAGGCGAGCCCTCAGGAGACAGTGGCCTTCGCCGAATGGGACGGCACGCAAAACGCGAAACTCGAAACGCGACGGTCGAAAAACTACCCTGCATCAGTCGATGATATCCGAAATAGAAACGGCCAACGGGCCGCGAGCCGGGATGCCTAACGGGTATAGCCGGATGAGAGAGGGCGACAACCGATCCGTGCACTTTCAAACGAGTTCGGGAATACAGTGATTAAGTTATTTGAACAGTTACGTATGTAAGTGCAAGTAAACCAAACCATAAGCGCATTCGACCAAATTCGGCTGGCCATGGGATCTTGGCCAGCTTCTCAACCTAGAATAAGGGCGTCATATGCGCATCACATTGGTGCGACAAAGGCCTTGACCTCGCCCTCAGACTCCGGTAAATAGCTCGCCCAAACTTTCCGGCATAGCTCAGTTGGTAGAGCAGTCGGCTGTTAACCGACTTGTCACAGGTTCGAGTCCTGTTGCCGGAGCTTTTAGAACGCCGTCTAGCACCCGCTAGACGGCGTTTCCTTTAGGGCACCTTTTGAGGTGTTTCTCGAGGTGTTTTCAGAATTCTCACAGATCCTAGCTCACATCTCTCCAAATGAGAGCAGCTCGATGAGATCTCTCCCTGAGTTGGGATGCATGTGCGCATAGCGCTGGGTGGTTGTGATGTCCACGTGGCCGAGCCACTTCTGGAGATCCTGGGGTGGTACGCCTTTCATGTACGCGGTCGACGCGAACGTGTGGCGGAGCATGTGCGGTCGGACGTGGCGACCTACCGCTTGGCCGGCTTTGGTGACCAGCAGGTAGAAGCGTTTGGGCTGCATGTAGCCTCCCTCCGGCTCGGTGAACACGAGATCGTTTCGCTTTGCATCCGCGGGCTTGTGCCTGCGGAGGATTTCCGCGATCTCCTTCTTTAATGGGACTGTCCGTCCCCGTCCGCTCTTGGGCGCTTTGACGCGGTACTCGGCAATCGAGTTGCCGATGACCACGCTGCGAGCAACCCGGATATTCGGGTGTGGGCTGTTGAGCATGACATCCGACCAGCGCAGCTCGTAGAGTTCGCCGCGCCGAAGCCCTGTGAACAGTGCGGTCTGGATCAGTGGGCGCCATTGCTCCGGAGTGGCGTTGACCAGGGTTGGGACTTCGTCCCCGTACAGGTAGTCGGCATCGAGCACGGGCACCGCTAGCCTCCTGACTTTGGGAACCCGGTCGATCAAGTCGTGATCCATCGCTCGGGTGAGGATGGTTCTCAGCGTCGTTAGGATGTTGTTGACCGTCTTTGGGTTACGCTTGCCGGAGCGACCGGGAATCGCCTCCTTCTGAAGCTTTGCGGTAAATTCATCGATCATGAGCGTCGAGATGTTGGCAAGCGGGGTGTTGCCAAAGAAGGGAATCAGGTGAAGATCGACGTTGCGCTGCTTGTTTGGCAAGTCCGAAAGGCTCGCATCCTGCAGTTTGAGGAAATGCCGGGCGTAGGTGGAGAATGGAATGTCGCCACCGTCAAAGGTCCCGGGGTGATGGTTGATGTCGCTACATTGGCCACCTTTCTTGAGTGCCTCGTATTCGCGCACAAGTTCACGTTCGATGGTTTGGGCATCGACCTTCAGGAACTTTTTCCGGTCGAGGAACCGGCGACGGTGGAATGCACCACGGTCGCGCTTGACTTCGACCAGCCAGATCTGACGGCCAGTGCGGGTTTTAGTTGCTCGTACACTCATCTTCGGAAGTCCTTCCTTCGTGATGGTGACGTGCATGCCGGAAACGAACGTAGCAGGGTTTTACGGCAAATTTTCCAGTTACGACCAAGCCTTACAGCTCCGACGATCCGGCCGGAATTTAGTAGCCTATACATGGTATTCCGCGAGATCCCGAGCAGATCCATGGCCTCCTTGGCAGAAATAATTGGCTCGGTCTCGGGAGATCGCTCGCGGGGCGAGCCGGTGCACAGGCCGGTTCCACCAGGCGGGCGACGGCTGTCATCGCAGCGGCAGGTTCCGATGTGTGGGTGGTCGCTCATGGTTGCGACCTCCGTTGCAAGATGTTGCGGTAAGTGATGAGTTTCGAACTGTTCAGATTTACGCGTCTAGGTTTATGTGTCACTACACATACCTCCCGCACCTGATCGTAGTGCCGGCCCGCGGGTCATCAAATGTGGTGCTTGGGCTCGGCTTGGCAGCGTCGGTTCAGGGCGTTATTTCGACCGTAAGCAGGCCTCGAGCACTTCCATCTCCTGAGCTCTCTGCATGCACTCAATCTCGCTCTTCGTCCGCTCCGCAACACATTCGCGGATCAGTTCGGGGCGCATTTCAGCGGCCACGGACTTTGCGATTTCGGCTTGCGGACCTTCCTGACCTTTGGCCATCAGGTTCGCGTAGTGGTCGGCGTGACGCTCACACTCCTTGCGAGTGGGCTCCTCGTGAGTGGGACGTTCCTCCGGTTGGGAGCTGGCACTTTCCGTGTCAGGGGTACTCTCCCCGAATGTCCACGCGAGGAACACAACGGCGAAAATAGCGACAAGGCCAGCGAACCCGACGACGAGCCATTTGAGCCGGTGAACTTTCGGTGTGCGGTCAGGCGCTCGCGGAACGGTGATGTTGTAAATTTCAGCTGCGCGTGCCGGCTTTAGTGCAGCGAGGGCGTCGAGCAGCTCGTCGCCAACAAGCCCGGCGGCTTCGAGATGCTGGGAGAGCTCGAACATCACCTGGGCATGGGAACGGCTCCAAACGATCGCGTTGAGGTCAACTCCGTCCCGTTTGGAAAGCCAAATCGAGAAGAAACGCCGAGCTTCTGAGGGATCTACAAAAAGGCTCGTGAGGAGCTGGAACACGACGTCGCAATAGCACGACAGCGCGCAACGGGTCCACAAATCCGCGCTCCATGTAAGTACATGTTGACAGGCCGTGCGCTTTCATCCTCGTGGGCACGACAAGGTACGAACCCTTGCCGCACACGTTGGTGCCCGACCTCAACGACGGCAACGCGTTCCGAGGCGGCTGGCTGGTCGTGATTTTCATCAGGTGAGGTGATCTCACCGGCTGGGGAGGTTAGTTGTCGCATCCTTCGTGTAATGCTTGATAAGCAGTGTTCACGACGCTCTTGCACAATGGGCATTCTTGCACGTTCCGAGCTACGATAACGCATGCATCATAACGGTGAACGAATCGAGCTCAACCGTCGGTTTGCCAGCCCCTTTTCGGGACCGACCTGGTCTCGATGTTGCGGTTGGTCTCCTGTGCCATCCTGAGACTAGCGAATCATAAATAGGGAATTTCCCATCCTTCGAGCTACACTTAACAATCTCTCAAAACCACCAGACTTTGGTATCTAACGATGAAGAATCACCCCCCGGACTTCCTAACTGCGCGAGGCGTACCCCTAGCGAGCCTTGATGACTGTTCGCCTAGCGATGAAGTATACTGCAAGGGCCCATCTCCATGGTACGACTATCGACCCGTCCATGGTGATAATCAAGTCGAAATTGACGGCGAGTGTGTTCTGCTCCAGGATCTTCTCGCTGAGACACTTTTTGGTTCTTCTAGCAACTATCATGATTCTCGACAGGAGTACCCAGAGGCGCTATTGACCGCGGGTCTTACCTCAGAATCCAAAATGTCGCGGGGTGATTTTGAGAAGTTTACAAAGGCTGCGAATGACGAGAGCTTGTGGAAGCTCCTCTATTTTTGCGATTGTGCCAAGATGGTCTCTGCGATTCAGGAGACTATGAAGGAGGTTTGTCTTTTTACAGGGGAGTTCTATAGCGAACTAAACTTTGGTCACCTTCCAGAAGACTTGGATGGAACGAGATGGCACTCGGGCCCTACAACAACCAAACTTTTTGCTTTTCTAAATATGATTTATGTTCGGCTTAGCAGCACACTTGACTATACGATGAGAATCGCGCATGAAGCAGAGAACCTTCAAAAAAGTTTTGTTAAATACCCTAAATTGGCATCTCATAATGTCTTATTTGGGAGAAATGCGAGATTGGCAAAAATCAAGACGAAGGACACTCTCCTTGAAAGATCTGAGTTGACAAGGGAGATAGGACTTGTTCGAGACCTTGTTACGCATGAAGGTTTGATTGATGATCTACCAAGAGTCTATCAAACGGTCTCGAATGGCATTCGGACTGAGAGGTTTATTTTATTGCCAGACCGAAATGGCAATGGTTGGGCAAAACATGGTAACCGAAAGTTATTTTACTCTGGAGAGGACCGTGTAAACCTGCGTCTCCCTGGGCTTGTTCGCTCGTACTTGGAGAAGCTACATGCAACAGTGGCGGAAGTGAACAACTTTCTGAGGTGTACCTACCGCTGAGCCACTCGAGAGTCTCCATGGGATGGTTGACGGTGAAGGGGAAGATTGCGATGATGGCCTGCTGCCGTGTGACGAAGGTTGTAACTACAACATTTTTGGTGATGGCTACATCTACGCAGGGGTCGAGCTCTGTGACGCCAGTTGACTTCGCCGGTACCCGTCTCGGGGTCAGCCGAGTCCGAGCTCTCGCTCGATCCGTTCGGAAATGTGCATGAGGGGGCTCCGACGACGGGTGTTTACACTCGCAATTGGGCGGAGCGATGTCAAGTTGTCGCTGTTGACCTTTTTCGGTCAAAGTTGCTGCGTGTTGCAGGGTGTTCGAAAGTTTCAAACGATATCTTACACGTCTCCAAAAAAACGACTTACGGCCGGTTTCCGGGAATCGCATGCGATGCATGCGAGAAAATTCTTGATCGGATAGAAAAAGGTTCATTCAGTGACATACTCGTCCCGGTTGTTTTCCAGCTCTATCACCAAAACGATGAATGGACACGCCGTTCCCTCGACCTCATTGATCGCCTGTGCCTCGAAGAGGGCAGTGCAACACGGAAAGAGCTTAATGCAGTTGAACGATAATAACACACTGGCCAACCTCGGTAGGAGACGAACGACCGCTAGTCAGGATGCACCGAAAACCCGTTTCGATGGCTCGATTTCAAACTAGATTTGGTCGCCAGTGAGACAAACTTATACGGTAGCTTCAGTGCGAATTCAGCTGGAGACGCATGAGAAACTCCCTTTAGACGACATAGATCTGGAATCTTTGGTCCCTTTTTGGCTGAAGGATCTGAAATCTCATTCGAAATAACGACGTGGCCATAGAGTTCCGCGTGTACAACAAGGGCAGGATCCGCAACACACATGTACTTCTCTATATTCTGGGTATTGTACCTTCGATGAATATTTCCTGCTACGAGGTCTGCCTCCAGTGCATTTAGGGCGGTTATCATCTTACTATCAGTGGTCGTCTTTTTTTTCCACCCGCTCGCATGGTAATCGAAGAATTTGACGATATCAGGTACATGTCGTTTAAGCTCATTGTAGACGCTATCGATTACAAAAAGGTCACCGCTGCAAGCAGCTGAGGCAAATACTCGCCAAACACCCTCGAATTTGTCGTAGGGGTACCATACGTTCCAGGCTTCGATGAAATAGCTGGTGTCGATCGAGTACGCCATGAGTCTAAGGTCTCGAGTTCCGCCAAGAATCATCGAGTTCGATCAAAGGGAAACGCTTCATTTCTAGCCGAGAATGCGTTTGAGAAGAGCTCGAAGCTGAGTTATTCTTCTCCCTAAAGGTGCATTCTGCCAACCTTCGGGCAGTTGCGAACGAAACCCCCAAGAGAGCAAGGGCATCGGACCCAGAATGATAACCAGAGGTAGCTGCTGAGGCAAGGAGATGGGTCAGACGACGTCCGTACCATGACGGCATCGTGGTGTAAGGGTTACCCCCAGGACGTTTCTTCGGCGTGGGTTGTGACCGATACCTAGCGACAAATTGATAAAAAGAGTGCTGAGAGACCCGTTTCAGTGAGACTGCTCGGCGTCCAGCGAGCAATGGAGTGACTTTCAACTCGGCCGCAACACTGTCAACTCTCTGCGGCTCCAGCCCCTTCGTATTTCTGCCCCATAAGTTTTCGAACTGAGTACTTGGAACCAGGAGCTCTTCAGCAACTTCGTCGCAGAAGCGTTCAATCCTCGGTCGATTGTCATCGAAATTGTCGATCTCCTCGTTTGACACCCCCGTTCCCCCGGTTACTAAGTGGGCAAGCTCATGGCCGAGAGTGAAAAGCTGGGCATCAGGGAGGTCTTTCCGGTTTATGAAGACTAGCGGAGCGAGCTTGTCCTCGTCAATTAGAGTGAATCCCTTGAACTCTTCAGGATCCAAGCTCCATGGCGTCTTATTCGCTACCTGTCCCATTCGCAGTACAAGCACCCCCACGTCCTCAAGTTGAGCTCGAACTTGCTTGAGAAAATCCAAGGATGTCCCGGCTGCATTACGTAGTTGCTCTAAACCAAGGACGTCTCGTAGGTAGCTGGCGACGTGTACGGGGCTGTCGTGGTCAGACCTAGCACCTACCAGCGAGACCGGTTCTTGTTGGGTATAAGCTCGATAATCCGACACCCAAGTCTGGATTGCCAGCGCGTGCTGGATGGAGCTTCGGAGGTTCTGCGAGAGAGTTATGAGAGGCTGACCTGCATCGGTGCGGAAATCCACAAGGCCAAGGTCGTCGAAGTGCACTGGGGGTTCAGGGTAGTACAGCCAGCGCTCAGGAACTCGATAGAACTGGGCAAGAGCACGTAACTGCGCTGTGGTAGGTTGGCCTTCGCCACGCTCCCAGCCCTTGACTGTGTCCGCGTCGACGGACTTCCGCTTAAGTTTCTTTGCGACCTCAACGTGACTGAGCAACGAGCGACTCCTCGCCCAACAGAGCGTCTTGGGTGACACTTCCTGCTCTTTCGTCGGATCCGGCACGACAGTCAGCTTACTGCAAACAACGGTCTAGTTCCAAAATTTGTGTCTCTCACCGGAACTTCAGTGCCTACAGCGCCCATAAAACTTCTCTCGGGGATCGCCAATGCATCGTGGCCCTAGAAGGGACGCCCATTTGCTCGGTCAAGCCCGCTCCTAGATGGTCATGACCCACTCCGATTGCGAGTAAGGGCCCAAGTCCCAAAGAAAATCACACTTCCCGCCACCACGTAGCGCCCCCAAGGCACCGGCGATGGCCCGGGCGTTTGCGTTGATGGAGGCGTCGGCTGTGGTGAGGGCGTCGACTTTGGTTCCGGCTTCGGTTTCGTGTCCGGCTTCGGTTTCGTGTCCGGCTTCGGCTTTGTGTCCGGCTTCGGCTTTGTGTCCGGCTTCGGTTCAGGCTCAGGTGTCGGCACAGGCACAGGCCCAGGCTCAGGCGCATACACCAACGAAAAGTCCCACCCATCATCCCGAACAGTCGC
>CAZUPD010000015.1:0-89490 GCA_964621785.1 uncultured Nannocystaceae bacterium | reverse complement strand
CCGAGCTCAAACCCGACATAGCGGACCAGATCGATGTAGCAACGCGCACGACCGCCATCGTTGCGGATCTCTTCGAGCCGGGAGATGAACGCTGCCATCGCCTTGGTGGTCAGCTTGCCGCGGACGCGAAAGCCGAACGTGTGGGGACGATCCGTGTGCAGGGAGAAGAACTCGTAGGTATCGTGCATGGTGCCTCGGGTCGAGCGCGGCTCCCCGCACCCGACTGAGGAGTCAGCAAGCAGCGTGCCATCGATAATCGAATGTCCCTTGGGTCAGGATCTAAACCGCGACCCTTCGCCAGCGATGATTGTAGGCACATGCACAAAAAAGTGCAGATCATGGACCGGGAAATTTTCCAACAGCGGGAATTTTTTACCACTCACTGCCCGTGACAACCCCCACAGGTTTGCAGTAACTGGCGATACACGCGAGCACGCTGCTTGAGATCGCGAGCGTTCGCAGCTTGGTCGGCGAGGTTGTGAACACGTTCAATGGACCCCTGGCGTTCGGGATCGAGACGTTCGTGGTCGGCGTCGGCCAACGGATCGCGGACAAGCGCCTGTGCCCCGCGTCGCCAATCGTCGTCGGAGGGGCGCACAAGGCCCTCCCACATGCGATCCACGGCCCATTGATGAAGCTGCATCTGCATCGCCGGGGACGGGTCTTGGGCGGAGGTTGGCGAGCGCACCTCAGGCGTGACACCCCGCTTCTGATGACAGGCCCCACACGCCACCGCGAGGTCGACCAAGGCCGTCGCGGCACCCCTGTGATCCGATCCGCTGGAGATCGTTTTGGAAGTTGTTGAAATCGTGTCAAATGGCGGCTGCGCGCCATCTGGGAGAGCCTGCGAAAATTTTTGGGCACTGCGTTTCACGCTCGCTAGGTCGCCCGCAATCAGTCCATCGCGGACCTTGGTCAAGAGGACATCGAGGTCGGCACGGTGGGCTTTTTTGGCTGCGGACGCTTCGACCGGACCGGACCGTGGCGATGAAGCCTGTTCCCCCGTCGCTGGAGTGAGAGGATCGCATGCGAGGGACATGGCAAGCGGTACGAGGACAACGATTCGGCGCATTGGCGAGAAATGTTGCAATCATTGGGCCCAACGTCCACCCGGTGAGCTTCAAATCGTTACATTTGTGCGAGATGAGAGATGAGCGAAGAAGCGTGAAGTCGCCCCCCGGGTCGGCCCGGACATTGCATACTCGATGCGGTGAGGACCCAAATGTCACAAGACCTGACCATCTCTGAGTTCATGACCAAAAACCCCCTGACGATCGCGCCGTCGCTGAGTCTCGAGGATGCGCGCGAGCGTATGTACGTCAATAACATCCGCCACCTCGTGGTCGTCGACGGTCCGAGTGTCGTCGGTGTGTTGAGTACCCGCGATCTCTACCTGATTGCCTCGTTGGCGCAGATCGACTCGAAAGACGTGAAAATCGGTGTGGCCATGGCCCCGTCTCCGTACATGTGCTCACCCACCACGCCGTTGCTCGAGGTTGCCCGCAAGATGGAAGCCCATCGCTACGGTTGTGCGGTGGTTGTCGAACACGGCAAGCCGGTGGGGATCTTTACCACCACCGATGCTCTGCGAGCCCTTCGAGCACAGATTCTCGGCGTCGCGGTGCCCCCCCAAGTCCACCCGTCCCATGTCCAAGTCGTGCCCGAAGAGCGGGAGAAGGTCAAACACACCGTGCGCCTCGGCGACCTAGCGCCGTCGACCCACAGTACCGCGCTCGGTCAAAAGCTCGACTAAACCGACACCGTCGGTCGACACAGGTGGCCTCGTCCAGGGGTCACCTTTTTGCATGTACAAGATTAAAAACGACAACCCGCGGACCTTCTCGACCACCGAGAAAGTTCACAGGTTGTCTGACGGGACTGAATTGTGTTTGGACCGACTACCGGCTTCCACCACCGGATAGATAGCTGTACAAAAACGTGAACAAGGTGGCCATAAAGGTTGTGTTGACCACGACGATGGTTACAGTGTCAGGCGTCGGCATGCCCAAGGTTTATGCAAAAACCTTGCAAGGGCTCCCGCGTGATAAGCCACGAATTTTCGAAGATATTTATTTTGGCGCGCATGTAGGCTTGGGGGAAAAGTCCTCGCCGCTGCGAAATATCCCGCGAGTTGGAGGCCCATTTTAGAACGCTCGAATGTGGGAGTCGCGGGCAAACTCTTTGTTCACACTTCATTCATGGGCAAACCGCGACGACGGATCAAACTGGCATTGGAGTTGCAGTCTCATCGGGCAGGAACCAACAAAGGAGCACACGATGGACACGCTGATCGCAACCTCACCCTGGCACATCGAATGGAGCACACTGGCAACCTACGCAGGTCTGTGGCTGTTCTTCGTCGCCCACATCGTCGCTGCGTTTTTCCTCATCCGCATGCGACTGTTGGCCGAACAACACTAGAAACCAGTTGCACAATCCATGCATCTACATGTCGAACCGTTCGAGCCTGACGACGTTGGGTTCCGCGAATTGCAGTCGTAATCGGACGACCACAGGATTCGCGGGGCCCAGCTTCGGGAAAATCCCGGGCTGCTAGCTAGGCCCGCGCCTGCTCGATGGCACGTAGCAGCTCTGCCTCACCAAACGGTTTGTTGATGGCGATATCGGTTTCCCCGATCTTGCCTTCTTGGCGCAGATGCTCGGGGTCATAGGCCGACATAAACACGACTGCGAGGCCATCCGAAGGTACATGTTTGACCAATTCGGTGCCGCTCATCCCCGGCAAAACCATGTCGGTGAGCAGGACCGAGATCGGGCTCTCAGGTGCGTTCAAATGTTGCAGCGCCGTCTCGGCATCGCTGGCCTCGCACACGTCAAAGCCGTTTTTTTCGAGGTAGTGGCGCAGTGTCAGGCGCACGAGATTGTCGTCTTCGACCACCAACACAGTGGTTGCAAGCTGCAGTGGTTGCGGCTGCAAAGCCTCGACCTCCGGGACCGCTGCCGGGGCCCGGGCAAAGCAAATCTTAAAACATGTCCCTTCGCCCAGGCGACTTTCCAACTCGATCGTCGCACCGACCCGCTCGACGATGTCGGCGACCGTCGACAGTCCGAGGCCGGTCCCTTCCCCGTCACCACGGGTCGTAAAAAACGGCTCAAACACACGGCGCTGGGTCTGTTCGTCCATGCCGCATCCGGTGTCGCGGACGACCAACGCGGCACTGTGCTCATGGACGTGAACTTCGAGATCGAGATGTCCACCGTGTTTCATCGCGTGACGGGCGTTGACAACCAGGTTCATCAACACCTGCTCGGCCTGGCCCTCTTCGCAGCGGATCCACAGCGGAGTGTCGGGAATGTCGCGCCTGAGCTCAATGTCCTCCCCAAGGAGACGCTCGAGCATCGGGCCGAGCTCGCGCACGAGGTCGGCGAGGTCAGTGACTTCTTTTTCGTCGTGGGGTCGCCGACTAAAACTCAACAACCGGCGAACCAGGGCACCGCCGCGGCTCGAGGCCCGCCGCAACTCATCGATGTAGTGGTGCGCCGGATGGTCGGGTGCAAGATGCTCGAGTGCCATGTCGGCACAGCCCGTCACCCCCATCAGTAAGTTGTTGAAATCATGAGCAATTCCACTGGCCAACCGACCGACAACTTCCATTTTTTGAGCCTGCAAAAACTCGCGCTCGAGTTGCTTGACCCGGGAGAGGTCGCGGAGGATCCCGGTGAACAAACATCCGCCCGGAAACTTTGCCTCGCCGACCGAGAGATGCAGGGGAAACGTCGTCCCGTCCTTGCGTTTGCCAACGACCTCGCGCCCGCTGCCGATGATCTTCGCAGGCCCTCCCTGGCGATAGGCACGGACGTAGCGATCATGTCGACTGGCATCCGGCTCGGTCATCAACACGGTGACACTGCAGCCCACCAACGCACCGCTGCCATAACCGAACATACGCTCGGCCGCGGGATTGGCGGTTTCGATCAGACCCGCCTCGTCGATCGAAACAATCCCGTCGACCGCCGAATCCACAATCGCGCGTAGCCGTGCTTCGCGCTTGTGCATCTCGCCGCTTTTCACCGCGGTATCCTACGACGCCACTGCCATCCTCCAGAAGGGAAATTTTACCAACCATGGGGAAATTTTACTCACTTCCGTACCGTTTTGTGTTCCAATTGTCTACGAGGTGAGGCATTTTGCCCACCTGACTTGGCACCAAAGATGCACTCCTGTGAGAGAGCGAGGGAGAATATGGTGAGCACAGCAACAATCCTAGTCGTCGATGATGAGCACCTGATCCGTTGGTCGCTACGCCAGCGGTTGGAGGCTGAAGGCTACGAAGTCGTGGAAGCTGCCGACGGCAACGAAGCGCTCGAGTGTTTCTCCAAGGGAGTCGATACGGTCCTGCTCGACTATCGCATGCCGGGCCTCGACGGACTCGAGGTACTCCAGCGAATGCGCGCCGAAGATCCGGATGTGCCAGTGGTGATGCTGACCGCCCACGGCAGCGTTGAACACGCTGTGCAGACGATGCAGGCAGGGGCGTTTCACTACGCGGGCAAACCGTTCAATCTCGACGAAGTTGCTCTCACCGTCAAAAATGCCCTCGAGACCAATCGCCTGCGCCGCGAGGTTCGGGCCCTGCGAGCCGCCCGCGGAGAAGCCCCGTCACTGGCGGGCATTGTCGGCGATTCCCCGGCGATGCGCCAACTCAAGACCCTGCTCCAGCGCATCGCCCAAAGTCCCGGCTCCACCGTTTTGATCACCGGCGAAAGTGGCACGGGCAAGGACCTCGCCGCCCGGGCCGTGCACGCAGCCTCGTCGCGCCGGGATGGACCTTTTTTAAACATCACCTGCTCGGCCCTCCCCGAAAATCTGTTGGAGAGCGAGTTGTTTGGCCACGAACGCGGAGCCTTTACCGACGCCAAGACGCGCAAGCAGGGTCTGTTTGAGCATGCGATCGGCGGCACCATCTTCCTCGACGAAATCGGTGAGATGACTCCGTCGCTCCAGGCCAAGCTCCTGCGGGTACTCGAGTCGAAGTCGTTTCGCCGCGTCGGGGGCTCGGTCGATATCCGTGCCGACGTCCGGGTGATCGCGGCGACCAACGTCGACCTGCGCGAAGCTGTCCGAAAGGGCACCTTCCGCGAAGATCTTTACTACCGTCTCGCCGTCCTTACCGTCGAGATGCCGCCCCTGCGCGAGCGCGAGGGGGATGTCGAGCGCCTGTCCGCATTTTTCCTGCAGCACTTTTGCAAGGAGTTTGGCAAGACCGTCCGCGGCATCGATCGCGATGGCGTGTTGATGTTGCGCCACCACCCCTGGCCCGGCAATGTCCGCGAGCTTCGCAACGTGCTCGAGCGTGCCGTCCTGCTCACCGACAGCGAGATTCTCAGCACCGCAGACTTCGACTTTTTGCGTGGCGCCCAGCGTTCGGATGCGGTCTTTCGCCTCCCGGCAGAGGGTCTCGATTTTCGCGTCCTCGAACAAAACCTCGTCGAACAAGCCCTCGAACGCTCCGACGGCAACCAGACCCGGGCGGCCGCGTTGCTGGGCATGAACCGGGACCAGATCCGCTACCGGATCGAAAAATTTGGATTGAGTCGCCGCCGACAGGCTGGCTAATCATTGACCCTACACATACTCTGAATCCCCGTGGACCTCGTTCGCCAGAACCTCGCCGATGCCGCTGGCCTCATCGCCCTGCGATTCAACACCGAACTTGTGTTGGTCGAGTCAACCGCTCGTGCTCGCGAGTTGTTGGGGCCGGAGCTCCTCACCCGGGGTACATCGCTGCAGGCGATTGAAAAGTCAGGTGCGCTGTACCCCAGTGTCACCGCAGATGCCCAGTCCGTGCGCGCGGGCCTCGCGGCAACCGAAAAACGCGTCAGCCTCGACCGCGACCGTTCGCTACTGGTCCGGATCTGTCACGACCCGGCGGTGGTCGGCAACGAAAATGGCGTCGTCATCAGCCTGACGGATGTATCTGCATTTTTCCGTCACCACGACGGACTCGCCCGAACCCTGGCCGAAATCGCCGACTACAAGCACGCCCTCGACCGCTCGAGTATCCTGTCGATGACCGACCGCGAGGGCCGGATCATCCAGGTCAACGACCTGTTTTGCCAAACCACGGGCTACCGCCGCGACGAGTTGCTCGGCAAAAACCACCGGATCGTCAACTCGGGGTATCACCCCAAATCCTTCATGAAACAGCTGTGGGAGACGATCCTCGCGGGCGAGGTGTGGAGCGGCACGATCCGCAATCGGGCGAAGTCCGGAACCTATCACTGGGTCTACACAACGATCGTCCCGTTTATGGGGGACGATGGTCGACCCTCTCGGTTTTTGGCGATCCGCAACACGGTGAGCGATCCGGAGGCCACCCCATTGCCGCTTCGAGGACCTGCACGGACCTACCGGTGGTTCGACGAATCTCCGGTCGGCGTGGCCCTGACCGACGACTCCGGTCAGATCCTCGAAACCAACAAGGCCCTGCTCAAACTACTCGACCGTCCCGAAAGCCAGGTCGTCGGTTGCAATGTCACCGCGTTTTCGGCGACCGACGACGACCCGCGCGAGGCGATGGCCCACGTGTCATCCGGGCGGCGCGAGAGTGTGGCCGAGGAACGTCAGCTGAGCCTCCCGGGCGGCCGACTGCAGTGGGCGCGAGTCACCACCTGGCGGATGCCCCAGTCGGAAACCCAACCCGCAAGCCTCATTCACATGTTTGAGGATACAAGTGATTTACGCGAAGCCGCCCTGCAACTGCGCAATACGTCGCAGTTGGCCAAACTCGGGGAGATGGCGGCTGTGGTCGCCCACGAGGTCAAAAACCCACTCGCCGGGATCGGCGGGGCGTTGCATATCATCGCCGACCGGCTGCCGGAAACGTCTTCCGAACGCATGATCCTGGGGGAGATCCAAGCCCGCCTGCAGCAGCTCAACGAACTCGTCAACGGTCTGTCGCGCTACGCCCGACCGGTGCTGATCCAACATCCGATGCAGGTCAACCTCGCCGGTCTTATCGGACAGGTCGCAAGTCGCCTGCGGCAACAAGATCGCACGGCCCCGATCACCTGCGAAGAGCACGGGGACTGTACCATCGACGGCGATATGAACCTCCTCACCGAGATGTTTTCCCACGTGCTCGACAACGCGTGTCGGGTCAACCGCGGTGAGCGCGGACCGGTCGCAGTCTCGATCACGACTGCACTCCATGTATGCACAATCAAGGTCTGCGATCACGGGCCCGGACTTTCGCCCGACGTCCAGGCCCGGATCTTCGATCCGTTTTTCACCACGAAAAACCAAGGTGTCGGCCTCGGCCTCGCCCAAGCCCGTCGGATCGCCCTCGCCCACGGCGGAGAGATCCGCGTCGCCCACAGCGATGCAAACGGGACCGTCGTCGAGGTCGAACTCCCCCGACAACGGCGCTCCCTCCATCCGCAAAGCTCGTAGCTCGCACAACCGAGGTCGAGGTCGATGGCGGCTCGGATTCGCCTGGTTCACACCAGGGCTTGGTCTGCGAACCTCTTCCGAGCCCCAAAAACGCGTGAAGAGCGCTACTTTTCCCATCTGCCATTTCATAGCCGAACTGAGGGTTTTTCCCGACTACGCGAATCATTCCCCGATCCAGCACCAATGATCGAGTACCCACCCACTCATCTGAACTTGATCTTTGGTCCAATAATTGCTTTGTGCTCGAGCACCATGTTTTGGACAGTCGGTTTGGACCTTCGCGCGGGTTGTGACGGACCCGTTTACTTTGCTTCCTGGCTCGTACAAGCGACCGCAGCGGACGGAGGGGACCGGATTGCCGCCGCCCACGTCATCGAGGGCAACAGCTGGGAGTACATTTTCCGCAGCCGGGACCTGTGGGGTGCCGAACACCAATGGAGCGACCTCGTCGAGCCTGCGGCTTTGGCAGCGGCCTCACGCGAAGCCGTGGCGACCCAACTCGACCGCACCGATACCCGCTCGGCGTTTAGCCGCATCCAGGTCACCCACGAAACCACTGCCGAGACCGGTCTGTGCAACCTCGTCCACGAACACCCCGGGTCCGGTCTGATCGTCGGACGCCGGGCCCCGTCGGGCAAAGATCGTCTGATCCGCCTCGGCCGGGTTGCCCGTCGACTGTTGCGCCGACTCCCCGGGCCCGTGATTGTCACCCCGCCCGACCTCACCATCGATGCGGTGGGCGACGGGCCCATCGTGGTGGCGGCCGACTGTAGCGACGATTCGGTGGCATCCTGCAGGTTTGCCGCCCAGCTCGCCACTCGCCTCGGCCGCAAGCTCTGTGTCGTCCACGTCGTTTCGATGCCACAGGTGTGGGTACAAGATGTGATGATACAACCTTTTGCTGGCATCCGTGACCAGATGCGGTCCGAGGGCGAAACCCAGATCGACCAGTGGCTCAAGACCCATCACATCGCCGCGGATGAGCGAATCGTCGAGGTCGGCGATGTCGTGGCGCAGGTCGACAACATCGCCAACAAACGCAAGTCACCGCTCATCGTCTGTGGCTCGCGCAAATCGGGGCCGCTGACCCGCGTGTTTGTCGGCAGTGTCGCAAGTGAACTCGCGGCCGCAGCGAGCTGCTCGGTCGCCGTCATCCCGCCGGACTTCGGCACCACACCGGCCTCGTAGGCGATAGGAGTCTTCGGCGACGGTATCGGGTCGTCGCCGCTCTCTCCAACCCAAACACTCGCTCCTCGCACATCGACGGGACCGATTCAGATTTTGACTCGCCTGATCCCGGCGGATCGAAGGAAGGAAACGCGAGGTGAATGCCGGCGTGCGTCGACCCGAACACGTCGCCGACCCAGGTGCGACGGAGGCAACGGGAAAATGCATGGGCGCGCGAGCCAGGTTGAACGGTTGCGTGCAGTTGCAAGCCGAAACCGGAACCGGCGAGTGCACCCGAAAACGGGATCGACGCGGAGTGTCGGAGTCGGTCGCTCGGGAAGATGTCACAATCGCAACGATGCCGACAGCCCGATTCACGGAGTTCGTGCGTACGCTCGAGCCCAGCGTTTTGGCTGCACTCGCCTGCCGCTCGGACGCAATCGCCGAGCGCCTCGGCCGTCGGTTCGGCATGGTCGCCTGGGACCGCGAACGGGTGATCGGATCGGCCCAGCGCCAGTTCCAGCAACTCCGCCACCGAGATATCGCGCAAGCCGATGGCACCGTCCATGTCCGAGAACGCAGCAAACAACCGCTCGAATCATTGGCCGTTGTCTGGCGAGCTCTGCGGGCGGGAAACCATGTGCATCTACATCTCGACCCGGATGCCGACCCGACGGTGGCCGAACTACTCGCTCCCGTCGCAGACCAACTCACCCAGAGATTTTCGCCTCAACTCCTTGTGATCGAGCCCGATGCGACGGCCTGCCCAACGGTCGTCGGTGTGCATCCTGCACATACACGGATCGCAATTGTCGAAGCCGACGCAGACCGCGAGCTCGCATCCTACCTGCTCGCGCGCGTCAGTTTGCGGCGCACGGGACTCGATCCGCGGGCGGTCAAACGCGTGTTTGTCTGCGGTGATGTCGAAGCTCTCTTGCAGAGGCTCCGACGCCTATGGCTCGGTGTCACCGTCGGGCCGGCTGACGACCACCGCTCGTTTGCCGGACCCTTGCCGCACGACATCGCAGATGCATTTATGACCGCCAACACTGCGTTTCGCCAACACCCCGATATCCGGGTACTCTGCCCTGGCGAGCGCTTGGACGTCGGCGATCCGAACCGTGCCTACGTCGCGCCGGCCCTGGTCGCAACCCCGTGGGACTCGCGGGCGGCGGTCCTCGAGCGGCTCGATGGCCCCGTCCTCGCGGTCCATGCCTTCGAGCACCCGCTGGCGCTCGACGAAGCCCTCGCCCATGAGCATTTGGCCGACGATCGCAAACTCGTGATCGGCGATGCAACCTCCCCCGAGGGGGCCTTGATGGTCGAGCGTTTGCCCCCGGGGATGCCCCATCCACGCCCGCTGTAACCACAGTTGCTGCCGCTGCCGCTGACCTGGTACCAAGAACATGTGTCGCCGCAGCACATGGCCATACAAACAACTCGGGATCACACCCAGGCCCGACTCGCCGCGGCCAAACAGACGCTCGCCGAAATTTGGTCGATGTCCAACCTCGTCCTGGCGCGACTGAACGAACTATGCCAGCTGCTCGATTCACGGGCCCAGGTCGCACTGCACTTTCACCCCGACCGCATCACCCCCGGGGCGCAAACCGTCGTCGAGAGTCTTGCCCAAACGGGTCGCTACCACAGTCAGTTTGTCACCGGAATTTCCAACGGTGGACTCGCCCCACACGTGGGTGGTCCCCGCGATCGCTGGGAGCAACAGTTGTTTGCCGGAGCCTATCGACATGCCGCTGCCGACATGCGGCCCAAATACGGGGCACTGGCCCTCATCGGCCACACAGATGGCCCTAGCCCGCGTTTTGGTTCGTGTTATTTGCTGTTACACCCAAGTTGCACACGCGTGTGTACCTTCACCTATGGCGACTCCAATTGCACACCGAGCACCCGCGGTGTCTGGAACCTGTGGGACGATCTACTCGCGGCGACCTTTACCGATGCATTTGAGTCCGAGATGGCGCTCGGACTCCATTCGGTCCGTCCACCGGCCTTATTCGATTGTATCTACAAACATATTACAACGGCCAAACTCGTGCCAACACTCAGTCACAACCTCGACCACTATATCGAGGCCCAGGTCCACGGCGAGGTCTTGCTGGCGCGCGATGTCCAAACGCTCGTCGCCGACCCGGCGTTTCGCACCACATCAACCGGGCGTGACCTCCAACAACTGTGCTCGACCCACGGCATCTCGCTGCGCTGGCACCCCGGCTACACGCTCGACCCGTCCGCTGTCCCCACGGACTTTCGCGGGCCCACCATGCCCGCACTCGCGCGTGAGGTCGCCGGCTCAGCTCGGCTCGATGCTGCGAACATCGGATCCGTTGCTGCCGCAGTCGCCCGCGGGCAGGCCCCGACTCTCCGGCGGTTTGGGAGCCAGGCAGAGGTGTTGCAACAACTCAAACTCCTGTGGCACGTCCTTGTGCGATGGGGACACCCGCGGACCGAATAAGGCCGCCACTCCATTTAATGCACATACAATTGATTCCGTGTACCCGTTTCGGCCCCCGCTGAGACACCCGCTGCCGGCCAAGGACAACCCGCTCATCGAGCGGACGTCTGACTCATCCGGGCGATTCGACCTCTGGCGCGCATCCGACCGGCCAGGCAGCTAGACTCGTCGCCACAGGCGTGCGACACAGTCTTCCGTGGACGCAGCAGCCTCGCAACCGTATCGCATCGTACTCACCGGTGGGCCCGGGGGCGGCAAAACAACGGCCGCCGATATGCTTCGCCGCGAAATCGGAGACCGTGTCGTGATTGTACCGGAGTCGGCGACGATGTTGTTCTCCGGCGGCTTCCCCCGCAGCGACGATCCGGCGGCCTGCCGCTCCGTCCAAAGGGCGATCTTTCATGTACAACGAAATCTCGAGGACGCACAGTCGCGTCGATTCCCCGGCCGTGTGCTGCTGTGCGACCGGGGAACCATCGACGGCGCCGCCTATTGGCCGACCGACAATCCCCTCGAATTCTTCACCGACCTCGGGACCACACTCGAGACAGAACTTCAGCGCTACGACGCGGTTTTATTTTTTGAAACAGCGGCCGTTGGAGACTTTTCGATCGAGACCGGGAACCCGACGCGTACCGAGACCAACTCCGAGGCCATCGCCCTCGACCGTCGGCTGCGGAAGTTGTGGCAACAACACCCCAACTTCTTTCTCATCCACCACAACCACTCGTTTATGTCGAAGCTGCTCGAGGGCCTGCACGTCCTGCTCGATCTGATGCGCCGCTACGGCTGAGTTCACACGCCGCCGACAGCCCGTCTTGCGGATCGTCGGCCCCGACCGGATGCGAATCCTCGGGCGTCAACTCGTATCAGTTCACGATGTGCGACAGATTGTCGATATTCGTCCGCTGGTCGCCCATCGCCCCGCGTACGGACTCGAGACCGTCGAGGATGGTATCGGCGCTCTGGGTTTGCCCGCGATGGGCACGGCTCAACTGGCTCACCATTTCGGAAATGGTTTCGATCGCCCGGGTGATCTGGCGCGAGCCCCGGGTCTGTTCTTGGGTCGAGCGTTCGACGTGGCGGGTGATCGACTTCATTTTTTCGGCCGATCGCATGATCTGCTCGGCGCCGCGGGCCTGCTCAGCAGTTGCAGTTGCAACTTGTTGTACGGTGGTCGCCACCACGTTGATCGCATCGGTCACCTGCTTGGAACCCTTGGTCTGTTCAACCGCAGCCCGGGCGATCTCGCGGACCATCTGGGTCGAGCGGCGGGCGGCGTCGGAGATCCGTTTGAGTGCATCCTCGGCCTGGTGACTGACACGGACGCCATCGTCGACGGCCTTGGACGAGCGCTGCACCGCTTGGACGGCGTTGTGGCTCTCGCGCTGGACCGCCTTGATGATCTCGGCGATCTCTTTGGTCGACGAAGCGGAGCGTTCGGCCAGGTCTTTGATCTCGTCGGCGACCACGGCAAATCCTTTGCCGTGTTCCCCCGCCTGGGCGGCGATGATCGCCGCGTTGAGGGCGAGCAAATTGGTCTGTTCGGACACATCGTCGATGACGCTGAGGATCTTGCCGATCTCGCTGATGCGATTGCCCAGGCGGCTGATCACCGACACACCGTCGGCGGAGTAGGTCTTGATCAGGTTGATGACTTCGATGGTCTGGTTGATGGCATCGACACCACCCTCGGCCGCCCACACCACTTCCTCGGACAGTTGCGCCGTTTCGTTGGCATTGTTTTCGACCTGCTGAATCGAGATGTCCATCTCGTTCATGGCCGACGAGGTCTCCTCGGCGGTCGAGCTGAGGGCCTCGATATTCTTGGCCACCTCTTTGACGGAGAAGGTCATTTCCTCGATCGACGTGGCGGTCTCTTGGACCGAGGACGCGAGGTTGTTCATGCTCTCGGCGACCTCGTCGTTGGCCGCCGCCATCTCGAGGATCGAGCTGCTGCTCTCCTCGGCATTGGAGGCGAGTTGTTCGACGTTGTCGGCAATCCCTTTGAGCCCGACGTTCATGTGGGTCAGGGCCTGGAACGTCTCTTCGAGAGAGGACACGGTGCGGGCAAAGCCGGAGGTGAGGCGACCGACCAACTTGTGAACTTTTTGGTCGATGTTGCGGGTGCGAAGTTCTAGTTGCTCCTGCAACGATTCGACCTCCTGCGCGGCTTGGTCACGCTGGAGTGCGAGGTTTTGCGCCCGGTTGCCGAGATCTTGTATCTGTGTGTCGAGCCCGGCAATCCGCTGTTCAAACTGCTGCCTCTGTTCGTCGAGTTCGCGTTGATGCGTGCGCCGTTGGTCCTCGGCCAACTTGTCGGTGCGGGTCAGTTTTTTCTCGAGTTCGGCGACCTTCCTCGGATCGGCCCCGGAGGCCTGCTGCAGTCGCTGGACCTGCCCGAGGGCATCGCCGAGTTGGCCCTGCACAATCTGCAGCTGGCCCTGGAGATCCCGGACCTGCTTGTGGGTCGCCGTCAGTTCCGAAGACTGACTCTTGAGCTGACTTTCGCTTTCGCTGAGTTGCAACTCCACGCGCTGGCGATTGCTGTCGGCTTCCTTGAGGCCCTTGGCCCGGTCCGCCTGTTGTGCGAGCAACAACTCGGCCCGACTTGTCAGCAGCAAACCGGTGACACCCGTGAGCAGACAGGCCGCCACGCCGACGAGCGGTTGCTCGGTGCCACCGAATGCGTACACGGCAAAGGCACCAAACACGCCGACCATCAGCGGCGTCCAGGATGGGAACGGTAGACTGACCTCGCTCAAATTGCCGCGATTGTACGGGAGCCGGCCGACGAGCTCCAGGGTTGGTTACGATACGTGCAATTTTGCCCTCCCCTGGAGGCGTTTGGCTTGTAAATGCACACGATCGGCAACGCCGTCCGATTCCCGGGTGGTCGCATGTGCGCGAGCCGAGTGGTCAAAGCCGTGGCTCGATCCGAGCAGGGCGCAGCTGAAGACCTCGCCCGTCCAGTCTCGCCCACCAGGGGCAATTTTTGCAGCCGGGGGACGCTCCTCTGTCGGAGCTCCTTTTCACCCACGAGCTGCCGAAGTCCCACGCGGGAAGCAATTGTATTCGCAAGGGTTCCCCCAGACACAATGTGCTCCTCATTTGTATGCGCATCTAGATCGAGGCACCATCCGTCTGCGTTCCTACCGGCACCAACTCCTGGAAAAGAGTGGTCACGCAAATAGCCCGAGCTGGGTCGCATCGACCTCGCGCTCGACACGGATCCCGTGGGCCCGCAACCACGTCTCGCCCGCCTGGGCCCATGTCGGGTCGCCCCGCAACACCACCTCGGGCTGGTCGCAGGCGTTTAAAAACGCCAGCATGCCCGCTCGGTCGAGACGGCCCGGACAACTCGCGTGGGTCAGCTCGACCGCCTGCTGTTGATCGCCCGCCCATCGCTGTGCAAGTCGCCGCAATGCTTCGGGTGCGTCGACCAAGACCACGACGTTGGGTCCGCGTCGTCGCAAACTGTCGGCGGTCAGGGCATCGTGGGGCCACAGCCAGATCCCGCCGGGGGCATCTGCCGGCCGCGGGTTGGCGGCGATGTGGGGAGCAAATCGCGGGTGGGCCGTAAACGCGACTGACCAAAGACATTGCTCGGCGACCTGCAAAGCTTCAACCGCCGTCGCCACGGCGATCACCACCCGGGCCTCGAGCGCATCGAGGGTTTCAATCGCACGGGCCGTCAGCGGTTTGTGGGGATCGTCGAGGGACCATTGCGGCTGGGCTCGCAACAACATCCACTCGCACGCGGCCCCCGTCGCGCCACTGCCGAGTGCCCATGTGTACAAGCAAGTCGGTCCGCGGGTTCGCGGTACCAACAGCAGGGAGCTCCCGCCGAGTGGCAAGCCGGAGTCGTGGGCCGTCAAAACCACCCGCCCAACACCGAAGGCCCGTCCGTGGTCGACCAATACAGCTCGCGCCAGGGACGTTCGCTGGTCGGGCGAGAGGTTTTGCAGCGCGAGCGCGTATAACAGGTCGCGGTGGCCGATCCAGGGTCCGACGACGAGCTTGTGCACCGCACCCACGTGCGACAAAAAACAGGTTCGCCCCGGCTGCATCGCATCGATACTCAAACGCTCGCGCGCCAACAAACTACGCACCCGCTCGAGACCTGTCGTCTGGCTTTCACGCACGACATGCCCTCCTGTTATCCTCGTCGACCAACTGCATTGTGCCCGCTCGGCGCCTTTCACTTGCATGTCTCTTACAACATGTTCCCCGATCGACCGCTCCGGCGAGCCGAACCCCGCGCATCATCGCTGCCCGCGGCCTGTCGCTCACGACATGTCCTCCTGATCACGCTCTCGGGCACGGTGAAAAAACTGCTGCAACACCTGCGCACAGGGCAGGGCCAAAACCCCGCGGCGGACCTCCACCCGATGATTGAGCCGAGGATCTTCACACAGGCAAAACAAGCTTCGCACCGCCCCTGCCTTGGGATCTTCGGCGCCGTAGACCAACCTGCGGACGCGGGCATTGACAATTGCACCTGCACACATCGGACAGGGCTCGAGCGTGACGTACAGGGTGCACTCATCCATGCGCCACTGTCCGACCGTGGCTGCGGCCTCGCGCATGGCCACGATCTCGGCGTGTCCAGTCGGATCACCCCGATGCTCGCGGGTGTTCAACCCGACGCCGATGATCGCATCGTCACGGACCACCAGTGCTCCCACGGGCACATCCCCGCGAACAGCGGCCTGTTTGGCCAACGCGAGTGCGTGGCGCATGTACTGCTCATCGCGGTCGACCATCCGATCGTCGGCACTTTGGTCGATCTGTGACCGGCTGACAAATTCTCGGCAGCAAGAATGGTTGCGGCGCCTGCACACTCGAAGTGATGCACCCACGCTGACGGCTGAACTGCGGCAAGTTTGCCGCAACTGCCCGGCGACGTACCATAGCCGCCACGTGTCTGAGCCTGTGCAGCCGTCGACCCCTGGCGTGGAACTCCGCCACCTCCCCGGCCTTTGGCTCGCCTGGCTCGCGGGTTTGGGACTGCTTGCCGGTCTGTCGATCTGGGCCCTGTTCATCCCCGACCGCGCGGCCATGATGGCCAACCACCTCGAGTCCGGCGACCGTGTCACCGCGCTTGTGTTTGGCCTTGCGTGTGGCCTACTCGCCCTCCTCCACGCTGCCCTCACCGCCCGCGGCCGAGGTTCGATCGATCTGCGGACCCTCGATGCGACGGCCCGCGAACTCGCCGGCATCTGGGGGATCGCAGTTATCGGCCCGATCCTCGTGTGGCTGGCCGATCCTCAACTCGCGCGCACGCGGCCGGCGCTCGTCCTGTTTGCGATCGCTGCGGTGACGGCTGCCGCGATCTTCACCAGCTATCGCCTGACCGGAGAGCGCGTCCACCAATTTTTTGCCCGCCGCGTACTCACCACGGGCATGTGCCGCCTGACAGCACTCGGGCTCACGGGTCTTGTTGCCTATGCACTGATTGACCTCGCCCTCACCCGGCACGTGGCCATGCAGACCAACACCTACGACCTGGGGATCTTTGTCAATATCATCGCCAACTCGGCCCGCGGCGACCTGTTGGACTGTGGTTTTTTCGCCTCGGGCACACACATGAGTGAGCACTTCGACCCGGTGCTCATCCTGCTGGCGCCGCTGCACTGGTGGTGGCCCGGGGCCGCGGCACTGCTCGTATTTCAGGCCCTGTGGCTGTGCGGAGGTGCCTACCCCGTCTACCGCCTCGCCCGTCACCACCTCGGGCACCCCGGATACGGCCTCGTGTTTGTCATTGCGTATACATTCTTTCCAGCGATCCACGCCAATGCACTGTGGGATGTTCACAGCCTCAGTCTCGGTGCGCCGCTGTGGCTGTGGCTGTGGTGGGCGGCCACCCGCCGCGGTGAGACGCCCGGATGGGACTATTGGCTATGGTTTTGTCTCCTGCTCTGCGTGCGCGAGGAGTTCGCCTTTGTCGGCCTACTGATCGCCTTTGTTTGGCTACTCGAAGGGCGGCGCCGACTCGGCCTACAAACACTTGCGCTTGCACTGATCTACGCAGCCACGGTCCATCTGTGGGTCGCCCCCTCAGCCGGTATCGAGGCCCACGCAGCCCGCTACCGCGAACTGCTGCACAACGTCGATGGCGGGTTGCTCGACGCCGGTCTCGCAGTCGTCGCCAACCCGGCCTTCGCCCTCAGCTACGCGCTCTCGCTGGCCAAGGTCCTCTACACGCTCGCCCTGCTGGCTCCGTTTGCCTACCTCTCCCTCGCAGGGGGTCGGGCCTTGCTTCCGGCCGCGTTCGGACTGGTGTTTATCGGACTCTCGAGCAGTGGGCCTGTGTTTCATCCCTATTTTCACTACACATCGCTGATTTATCCCGCCGTGATGTTGGCAGCAATCATGGGATATACACGTATTACGCGGTCTGCCACACTTCCGGCCCTCGGCCTCGATCCCCGGCGGGTCCGGGCCGCCCTCGGCTGTGGTGTGGTCGTCGCCGCGTGTGCGTCGTCGTGGTGTTTTGGCGCTCTCAACCCGGCTGCGCCTTTTCTCGCGGGCTTCAAGCCGATCGAGCGTCACCCCGATGCCGAAGCACGCGCCCGGGTCGCGGCAGTTGGCGACCTCGTCAACCGCCTGCCCACCGGTGCGACAATTGCTGCCAGTGGCTACATCGGGCCGCACATCGCCCACCTCCCCGGGGCGAGGCGTTTTTTTGAACAGGGCGACGACCCGCGCGAAGACTATCTCCTGCTGTGGGTCGATCGCTTCAAACCAAAGCTCCGCCAGCGGGTCGATCGTTTGGTCACCACCGGGACCTACCACATCGACGTGCAAGATCACGGTATTTGGCTGCTGCGGCGCGATCACGTGGCCAGCCTCGCCCCCCCACTGCAGTGATGTCTTCGCCACAGCAACACACTCATCAGCAGCCCTGGGAACCTGAAGTTACGGTTTCGGAACAACTTGCATGCACATTGATTTCGCAGCAGTTCCCCGAACTCGCGCCCGTCCAGGCCGAGCCATACGGCGCCGGCTGGGACAACACCGCCTACCGCATCAACGGGGAGTATGTCTTTCGGTTTCCCCGCCGGACGATCGCAGTGTCGCTACTCGAGTCCGAGTCCAGGGTCTTGCCGGGCATTGCCGATTATTTGCACTTACAAATTCCAGAGCCGGTATTTGTCGGTCAGCCGAGCACCGCGTTTGCGTGGTTATTCACCGGCGCCCGCGAAATTCGCGGGACGACAGCCTGCCGCGCCCGCCTCACCCCCGATGAACGCAGTCGACTCGCCCGTCCGCTCGCCGCCTTTCTGACCACGCTCCACAGCCTTTCGCCGACCCAGGTCCCAGGTGTCGAAGGCGACACATTGGGGCGCAACGACCTTCCGCGGCGTATCGACCAAATCCGCGGGCGCATTGGCGAAGCCCACACTCTCGGCCTCATCGACGACACACGCAGGTTTGAGGCGATCTTGGACGAAGTCCCGCGCGGGGCGAGGTTTCAAAACGACATCCTGGTCCACGGTGATCTGTACGCCCGACATCTCATCGTCGCCGCCGATCCGGCGGTGCCTATAGTAGATCGGAACCCGCCCGCGCTCGTCGGCGTGATCGACTGGGGGGATGTTCACCGCGGCGATCGGTACCTCGACCTCGCGCTCGCCCACAGTTTTTTGCCGCCCAAGGCCCGCGATGTGTTCTTCCACGAGTACGAAGCCCGGTGCGGACCTGTCACACAGGACACCTGGAAGCTCGCCCGTTTTCGCAGCCTGTTCTCGTCGATGACAATCGCGGTCTACGGCCACGACATCGGCGATCGAGCACTGCGCGACGAGGGCCTGTGGGCACTCGACAACCTGACGGCCTAGATTCTTGCCGTGTTTGCCCGATCGGCGCGTTTTCACCCAAATTCGCTGCGAACCTTTCGCGGTCCGCACCGGTTTGTAGCCGGTTTGTAAACCGGCGTAAGGGACAAAAAAAAGTTGACCCCTCGACGCGACCACAAAGCACTGACCCATCGGATGAAGCGAGAGTCGCCAACAACCACACCCACGCCCCCGCGATACTCGCATGTACAACAAAAAGGAAGATTTCCGATGCAAGCTTTTATCAAAACCCTCTGTTCCCGTACCTCGATCCTCACCGTGGCCTTGGGCCTCACCACAGTCCTAGCCGGCGGCTGCGACAGCGAGAGCGACCTCAGTGTACGTGCGGCCGAAGTCGAAGCCGCACAGGAAGGGGCCGGAACATTCCACGAGAAAAACGATGCTTGCATCCAAGCATTTGAAGCATGCCTCAACGACGGAGGTGATCCTCAATCGTGCCACGGGCAACTCGAAGGTTGCGAGCCACCCGACATCGACATCGACCAAGGGATGTGTACCCCTCCCCCCAAAGATTGCGACGGTGAAGGTGATCGTCCCCCGCCGCCCCAAGACGGTGAAGGTGGTGACAAGCCTCCCCCGCCCCAAGACGGTGAAGGTGGCGACATGCCCCCGCCGCCCCAAGACGGTGAAGGTGGCGACATGCCCCCGCCCCACGATGGTGAGCAAGGCGACCGTCCCCATGGTTCGGACAAGGGGCCCGGTTGCCGCCCACCCCTCGCCCACGAGGAAATCCGCGGGTGTCACGACGCCGCCAAGGCCTGTGTCGACGACGGTGGAGATCCACAAGCCTGCGGCGAAACACTCCACAGCTGCATCCAAGATGCCGTTGAGACCGCGTTTGAAGCTCTGTGTGCCGAAAACCTCGCCGCGTGTGAGGGCAACGAGGACGACGAGCACTGCGCCCACATGGCACAGATCTGTGAGGAAGGCATTCCGATGCCTCCCCCCCCACCTGGAAACTAAACGACATGATTGTATGAACAGGTTCTTCGCACATCGATGAGGAAAGCATGGTGGCTGCCCCCGGAACTCTCCGGGGGCTTTTTTTTTGATTTTGGCCTCGGTCAATTCGAATGTATATACAAACATCTCAACCCCGGCCGGCTGCCCGTCTGCGATCGGCTCTGCTGTGAGTCGACTGGGTTCGAATATTTTCCGTACCGGGGATTTTTCCACACCACGATCAACCCCCATTACTTCTACCGGTTGCGTGATGGTCAAGGCCCGCTGGCACGCGTTTTGCTGAACGGTTCACCATGGAAATCCCGACCGTCCGCAGTGTCATGCACACGCCCGTGTTCACCATCGGTGCCCAACAAACACTTATCGAAGCTGCCAAGCGCATGCGTGATCACGGCTGCCGCCACCTACCCGTACTCGTCGGAGGTCGGGTGCGCGGGATCCTGAGCGACCGCGATATCGACCTCGTACTCAGCCTACCGGGCATCGACGGCACGGAACTGACGGTCGAAGAAGCGATGGTTACCGACCCTTTTACAGTGAGCCCAGACAGCAACCTTGCAGATACACTGAGTGAGATGGCAACCCATAAATACGGCGCAGCCGTGGTCACGGACGGTCAGCAGGTCGTCGGAATTTTTACGACCGTCGACGCGATGGCGGCATTTGCCGCGTTCCTGCGCAAACACTCGCAGGCGGCCTGAACATCGACGCCATCGACACGCCCATTCGAACGTCCGTCGGCGGTTACGTGCGCAACGTGGCCCCTTGCGAGCTTCGATCTCGCTCGAACAAGTGCCAGGTCCTCAACGACGGAAAAACAGCCGCGCAGTTGATTCTTCGACCGCGGAGTATCTGCAGGGGTCCGCAAACCGTTGACTACGATGCCCGAGCTGCCTCGGGCATCACCGGCTGCCGCGCCATCCGTTGCCGACGCGCGAGTTCCCATCGCACGGCCGCGCCGGGCTCGTGGGCTTCGAGGCGCGCCAAGCCGTCGGTTGTACTCGCCTGCTGTGCTGTCCATTGAGACAGGTGAATCGCGCCGAGCTGTGCCGCGGCCAGGTGCGCGCGTTCAAACGCATCCCGCGACATGTTCAGCAGCTGAACCAAAATTCCGCTGGCGGCCAATCGCCCCTCGACCGGAATTTCGACAGTATCGGACTCGAGCAGTGCGACCGGCCAGCATTGTCCCAACGCGTGATCTTCGCGCCAGGTGACGACATCGGCACGGTACTGCAATCCCAGGTATGCCCCAGCGATCAATTGACGAGCACATTGCTGATCGGACTCCGACCATCCCTCTGCTTTCGCCGCTGCGAGACTCGCTGGAAATGCAAGCCCCTGCTTCATCAACGAGATTGCGCGATACGCATCCAAGGTCGCCGACTCGTTCCCGCGAAACACAGCTCGCGCGCCGATGACCGAGCTCCACACTTGACGCTGGGCCCAGTGCCAGGTGACTGGAGATGGTCCTTGCGCCAGCTGGTTCAACGCAACATTCCGGGCGCGTTGGACCCGTCCGATCAGTTCGGCTGTCACCGATGTCAGGGGAACCTGCCCATCGTCGAGACGCTCGACACCCATCGACCCAATCACGGCGAGCAGGTGGGCGAGACCGGCGGCGCGGATGCTCTCCTGTGACATGGCGCGATCCGTTTCACCGAGCAGAAGTAGGGGAAACCCGAGTAAACCGGAATCTCTCTGGCGCGCCAGTTCGCGGCGCTCACTCGAGCGCGCGCCAGTTTCATGTATTTGCAACTCAAGTTCGGCCACGCGCTGCGAAATTCGGGTGTGCTGGCCAAATCCACCGGAGAGCGGTGCTGCCGGGCAGTGGAACACCTCCGACCACGGCATGTTCGCCCGTGGGGTCAGACCGAGCCGCCGCGGAAGGTCCCGTGCCGGACCCCGCAACTTGCGGGGTAACTCGGCGACAAAACCATCGAAGAGTTGGTCCAGAATTCGCCCGAAGAGTGTCGATTGCGGCATCACTCGGGAGTTGCAAACGCAGAGGTTTTCATTCACCGGCAGCGTTTTTCCACGGCTTGTGACCACAGCCTGCCGCCGGGCCGTCCGGCGCCGTATCAACTCGCTACGGCGGAAACACAAACGCCAAGTCGAACCGAGACCCACGCTCGAAGTCTGTGTAGCCGTCGGCATCAACCGTTGGGCGAGCGAAAAACTCCGCCCCCGCCAGCACGTTCATGGCCTTTGTCCACGCCGCTGCCAGCCTGGCGTCGTCCGCGTCGAGCGGGTTGTCGACAAGCTCGACACGAACACCTGCGTGGGGCAGCTGATACACATCGATGGGCGCCTGCGCGAGACGCTCCCGGCCGATCACTGCAACCATCGCCTCCGACATCCATGTATACGCACCTAGACCGCCCGGGCCGTGTTCATCGAACGTACTGACTGCGCCATCACAACCATCGTCCATCTGGAAGCGAGTCGCAGTCACCTCATCGGCAAACGGAGGCTCTGCGTCGATCAGTGGATGTAACCAACCGATTTCGGGCTGGACAGCCGCGACAAGAGCTTGTGCGAGTGCAACGATCGTGTCGTGATGCGGCCGGGTTGGCGGTGAAACTTGAATCAGGATCCGCGGCCGGTGTCGGCCAAACAACGTCGCGTGATAGGCCGGCGTCGGTTCCCGGTGTAGCGCGACCGCTGTCGCCGTTTGCCCGAGCACCATACGGTGCACTTCGTCGCGGGCATAGGGCCGCCCGGGGGGTTCGCCAACAGACCAAGACGTCGGCTCGATCCCAGGAATCTCAAATGCATCGAGAACATGCGCGAGGACCTGTGGGTCGTGTAAAGCCTTGCCCCCGACGAGGTCGATTCGAAGGTGGTGCCATTTGAGAGGTTGCATCGCTAGTTGGGCTCAATGTGGATCGACGCGGCGAGGCGGGCGATCAGGCGATCGGCACATCCACGCGGAGCACGTTCGGCAACCCAACCATACGCATGTTCGAGAAATCCGCGTAGATCGAGTTCGAGGCGCTGCAACAGATTTTTGTAGGTCGCCCGCGACAACAACTCGCCCGGCTGCGTACCGGAAAAGCCGGGGTCGACGAGGCGAACCCCATCCTCGCCCTCGACAATCGCCGTTGAAAATGGGTCGTGGCCATTCCACGGTTGTTGACCTGTCTCGAGCAGCGCGGGCCACTGCCGCCATTCGTCGACAGACACGCAGCAACCATGTCCGAGGATCCAACGCCCAGCCGCGACGATGTCGATTCCCCCCGGGATGTAAAACCGGAGCTCAACCTCCTCCGGCGCGACTTCGGGAGCATCCTCGTCGACGACCAGATGCGTCTCGCTCGCCAATTCCTCGAGGATCGCGTGCCCCCGCTTTCGTGCGCCGATACGGTTGTAGCGAGCGAGGTGCCCAAACAGGGTGCCCAGTGCCTTGTCGGAGATCGCGGCATGCAGTCGAAACTGGGCGGACAAGCGCGGATCGTGGTGGCGCCAGGGGAAGTTGCAGCGCAGCGCATCAAGGTCGACCACACAGCACATCGCGAGCTCGTCGACGGTTGGGTGGTGCCGTCGACGATGATCTTCGTAGCGCGGCAACAACGTGAAGTCGTGTCCCGGCACAGACGGTCGCCACCCGCTGGCCAGCGCCTGGCGAACCAGCGCGGCGATGTAGCGCGGCGTCATCGAGGGGATCCCAGCTGTACTGTAGATCTGGCTGCGAACGTGCCGGAGACATTGTCCCTGTCCATCTGCGTGCTCGACAAAGACTTGGAGCTCATGGTGCTCGTTGACCGGTGTCACGAGCCAGCGGTAGCGGACCCCATCGACGGTGATCGTGCGCGACTTTTTGCGGGGGAGCGTCACTGGCCCGATCGTAGCATGTGTCGACCATGTAAATACACTCTTTTCCGACACGGCCGACACACGACCGCTGGTGGAGTGTGCAGGTTGTTCGCTCGCCTCAGCCGGCCGCGACGTAGAGTACCCAATCGCCATCGCCCGGACTTGTGAACGCCGGCCCGCCCGACGCGACACTCAGCTCGGCGGTTCGCGGGTTGAACCAGGTGGCTGAGGCTGCCGGCGGCACATCGAGCAGGGTCACCGTCCCGGGCGAGCGCAGGTAGATCACATAGGCCTCGCCGGCTCGCCCAAATGCCCACGCGTCCCCCTCGACGTGGTCGTCTGCCGGCTGCATCCCGCGGAGGTCGACGCCGAGCTCACGGACAAACCGCGCCGTATAGCCGACAAACCGCATCCCGTCCGAAGTATTTGCATTGTCAAGTATTTCTGGGCGAAACAACTCATTATTAAACACATCGAGGTGGGCGCCGGCCGTCAGTGCGGCCCACGCTTTTCGGCGGATGAACGCGGCATCGGGCTCGCCGGCACAACAGTCGTTGTCGGAGATCAACGGGACAGCCCATCCCCACTGCTCCCCCGCGAGGCGGTCGTGCATCGCCGGAATCGACTCTTGGTTTTGCCCGTTTTGAGTCGGCGTGCGATGGCCGGCGACCGTCCGGTGCTCGGGAAGATCGAGCGGCATCACCAGGTGCCGCTCAAAGTCGTTGGCCTGTTCGCGGGCGTGGATCGCTTCGGCGACCGCGACATGAAACGGATCGGAGGCCGTCGCCTGGGGCGTGCTGTGGTCCCCAGGCTTTTTCTCGTTGCACGTCTCCCAGATGAGGTTGGGATAGTGGCCCACCCTATCGACCAAGTGCTCCACAAACGCGAGGTTGCGGGCAAATGGTGCGCCGTTGATATCAAACCACGCATCCTGGTTGGCAAACCCCACCCCGTTGATATTGTTGTCGGCGTAAAAGTAATCGAGCGGGGCAAACCCGTGGTCGAGCCCGAAGCCGGCGTGCCAACAGTCGAGGACCATGACCTGGACGACGATCCCTCGTTCCTGTGCATAGGCAATGACCTCGTCCGCGAGGTCGAAATAGGCCTCGTCGAACTGGTCGAGGTCGAGGCGCGGACCACCGTCGGTGGCATTGCCGGGTCCGGTACGCAGGTAGGGATGCAAAATATGGGCATCCCAGGTCTCTCCCTTGCCGAGGTTGCCCCAGTTAAACCAGATCCGAAACAGGTCGATGCCGTGCTCGGCCAATCGGTCGATCAACGCGTGGTTGTACCCGAGAAAATCGCCGGCAAATCCAGGGCCCGTCATGTTGATTGCGGCACCGGGGTAGTAGCCGGCCGGGTACCAGGGTGTTGTGCCGATGACCAACCGCCGGGGATCCTCGGGATCGAGCGCTGGCACCGGCGGTGGAGGTGGCGGCTCGCCGGTGGTCGCATCGGTCGTCGACTCGTCGCTGGTCGAGCCTGTCGACGGGTCACTCGTCGTCGTCTCGCCCGAGGAGCCCGCACTCGTTTCACCACCGCTCGATCCGTCCGAGGTCTGTGTGGTCGAGCCTGTCGTCCCGGCTGACGACGAACTAGTCAACGTCCCTCCCCCGGTCGTCGTCTCGCCACTGGTGTCCGCCGGCTCGTCGCCACCACAGCCCTGGATCGACACCAGGCTCAGTGCGCATGCAAGGGTTAATGGGGACCACTCCGCGAAAAAATGTATAGTCATGAAGCATAACGACTATCAGGAGCACGTTCGCGCGACAAGCTCCACACTTGCATTACCCGCAGCGGCAGGCACCAGGCTACAATCCGCCGGTGCCGCACACGATCATCGACGCCTGGGCCCAGCACCCGACCCTGTCTTTTCTCGACGACCCGATGTTTGATTCGCTCAAACGATGGACGGGGAAGACGTGGCCGACCCAAGAACTTCCGATCGACCTAACGCTCGCGGCGATGGACCATGCCGGGGTTCAGCGCAGCCTGTTGAGCGCATGGTGGGGGCCCAGAGGTCCAATGATCACCAACGACCAGGTGGCGGCCTGGGTCGCGCAGGCACCGGATCGTCTGTCCGGTATTTGTAGTGTCAACGTACACCGACCGATGGATGCGGTGCGCGAGCTGCGACGCTGCATCAAGCAACTCGGTATGATCGGTCTGCGGATCCTCCCGTGGCTGTGGGGGCTCCCCCCCGACGACCGCCGCTACTACCCGCTGTATGCCGAATGCTGCGAGCTCGGGGTACCGTTTTGCCTGCAAGTCGGCCACAGCGGACCCCTGTGTGCATCGGAGCCAGGACGCCCGATCCCCTACCTCGACCATGTCGCCCTCGAGTTCCCCGAGCTCACGATCGTGGGCGGCCACATCGGCTATCCCTGGACCGACGAAATGATTGCATTGGCAACAAAATACGAAAATGTCTTTATCGACACATCCGCCTACAAGACCAAGCGCTATCCCCCGGCGCTGGTCGCATACATGCGCGGGCACGGACGCCACAAGGTGCTGTTTGGGAGCAACTATCCGATGATCACACCGGACGCCTGTCTGCGCGACCTGGCACAGTTGGAACTCGGCGGCGAAGTCGAGGAGCTGTTTTTGTCGCGCAACGCCGCGCGCGTGTTCGATTTGCCGGACAGCTAACCCGAGCACGACCCAAAGTACGTGCGGGGATCGCCTCGCATCATCGGACGGGCTGACAAACGGGGGGTGATTGCATGTACTTGCAATCCACGCCTCGATGAGGCGGGCTACTTCAAGTTCGCGCGCGAGAAATCGGTGAGGTGGGCAAACCGATCAAACCGGTCCTGCACCTGGTCGATCGTCAACTCGCGCAGGCGATCATAGGAGAATCCCTCGACACAAAAACTCGCCATCACCGAGCCACAGATCATCGCCGTGCGCAGTACCGGACCGGCGACCGCACCACCCTGCCCAGCGAGGTAGCCCATAAATCCGCCGGCAAAACTGTCTCCGGCACCTGTCGGATCGACCACGTCTTCGAGGGGGAGCGCTGGGGCAGCAAAAATGTCGCCGTCGGGCTCGAACAACAGGGCCCCGTACTCGCCGCGCTTGATCACCACACTGCGGGGACCCATCTTGAGGATCTCCTGGGCTGCCTTGACGAGGTTGTCCTTGCCACTGAGCTGCCGCGCCTCCTCGTCGTTGACGGTCAAGACATCGATCTTCCCCAGGGCCTTGGCCAAGTCGTCGCGGGCGATATCGATCCACAGATTCATCGTGTCCATCCCGACCAGGGCGGGGCGTTTCATCTGCTCACGTACTTGTATCTGCAAACTCGGCTGGATGTTGGCCAAAAACAGATACTCGCTATCGCAAAAATTGGTCGGCAACTTGGGCGCGAACTTCTCAAACACGTTGAGATGCGTCTCCAAGGTAGTCCGATCGTTCATGTTCTCGTGGTACCGACCCTTCCAGCGGAAGGTCTTGCCACCTTCGATGACCTCGAGGCCCGCCAAGTCGACCCCGGCCTGGCGCAGGTCCTCACAGGTCTGTTCGGGAAAGTCGCTGCCGACCACCCCCACCAAGCGCACCGGGGTAAAAAACGAGGCGGCCATCGCAAAGTAGGTCGCCGAACCACCGACACTTTCAGCCCGTTCAGCCTTGGGGGTGATGATCCAGTCGATTGCGACGCTTCCGACGACGAGGAGATTGGAACGCTGCGAGGTAGTCATGGTGCGATGCCCGCATAACACACCCCCGCAGTGACGCGCGCACCTGCGGGCCTATGCTGTACCCAGAGATCTCACAAACTGCGGGATTGACGCAACCATTGAGCACTGACCCGTACGGGTGAGCCATCAAGTTGCTCATACACCAACCTTGCAAGTCGGAAACAAAAACCCCGACCAAAAAGCCGGGGGTTTTCGTGTTCCTGGAGAGGTTACAGCGAGTTGCGGAACGGATCTTTCAAGTCGCGTGCAGGCGCGGGTTGACCACGCGGTGCCGGAGCGCGCCCGCCAAATGGATCTTTCAGACCGTGTCGATGCGAAATCGGGGTGCGATGGGCCCGGACCTGGGGAATTTCCACGCGGTAGTGCGAGTCGTACTCGGGCTCGTCGAAGTCGTCGAGCATGCTGTCGAGCAGCAACAACCCGACGCCGCCGATAATAATCGCGCCCCACAGGTCGCCCTCATCAAAATCCATCTCTGGTGGAGCGTAGTGGTAATCGAAGTGGGGCACCGGTGGAGGCTCGGGGATGTGGATCTGCGGCGGGACCGGGGGAGCCGGCGGTTCGGGAATCGCGACGACCGGCGGAGGTGCGGGCGGAGCCTTCGCTTCGGGAACTTGCACACGCAACTTTGTCCCATCGGCCAGGGTCACAACCACAGCCTTGCCGTCGTCGCTGGCGACGACTTCGGGCGCGACGACGTCGGGGACCTCGGGCGCGGGTGCTTCGGGTGCTTCGGCGACAACCGGCTCGACGATCTCGGAGGAGGCCCCAGCGACCCGCGGCGCGACCAAGGCGAGCAGCGCCATCGGTCCGAGGATCGCCCCGACGCGCCACGGCGACGGATGGATGTCTAAACGGTCATGTTTGCCGTCGATCAGACGCGAGATCCGGTCGACCAAGGGGCTGCGGCGATCGACCATCCCCGGCAGCATCTGCGGGTGTGGGCTGGCCTCAGACCAGACCGCAACTTCGGCCAGCGACTTGGCCAGCGGCTCGCCGGTGCCGACGTAGTGGGCCGACCAATCGTCACACAGGTACTCGGCCGAATCTTGGATCCCGCGCCGCGCAAGTGCGTTGAGCGGTTGGAAGAACAACACCGACTCGATCGCGGTGGCGAGTCCGGCCCACAACCAGTCGCGGCGCTCCAGATGGGCGAGCTCATGGGCCAGTACTGCGGTGACTTGCTCGGGCGTCAACTTGTCGAGGGCCTGTTGCGGCAACACGACTTCGGAGCGGCCGAGGGCGACCGGCGAGCAGATGTTCTCAGAGACAGTCAGGCGGATCTTGCGGCTGATCCCGGCACGTTGGCACAGGGTGACAAACCCTTCGAGAACTGCGTCGTCGAGGACCTCGGTCCGCTTCTTGAGCTGATGGTAAAACCGCCGAATCCCCAGGCCCTGCAGGGCCAGCGCAGCCGCGCCACCGAGGATCCACAGACAGGCGAGGACGCCGGGCCACAGCGGTGTTTGGGGAACGACCGGAGTTGCAGCTGCAACAACGGGAGCAGCCACCGGCGCCACAACTTCTTGGGCCGGGGAAATCACATCGACACTGACGACGCCCGACTCGCTCGCAATCTCATGGCGCGCGACCACAGGCGCCTGTTCGACGGCCTGCCCCGCGGCCGCTACGGTCGCAACCGTGGCCGGCGAGACGTCGGTAACCGATGATTGTGCAAGTTTTTGTCCGGCCTCAAACCCAAGCACACCCAAAGGAGGACGGTAATCGGTCGCCTGTTGAAAGCTCGCCGTCACAATCCCGCCGACCATCGCCAGCTTCCACAGGGTGTTGCGGGTCGGGTTTTTCAACCCGCGCAGGTGCCGGGTCGCCAACCACACCCCACAGATCAAAATTGTGCTGTGAATCAGGTAGGTGAGCAACCAGCCACTCATCGAAGCAAAGACTTCAGACCACGCCATCGTACTCAGGATCATCATGTCGACTCCTCGTCAGCGCCGTTCTCGCTGGCCTTTTCCCGGGCTTCGATCATGGCTTTGACCTGGGCGAGGTCGCCGGGACCGACCTCGCGGGCGTGCAGGAGGTGACTGAACACTGCCGTGACGTCACCGGAAAATAGGGTTTGAGTCAGGCGCGAAAGCACCGACCGCTGCAGTTCGTGCTCTTCAACCGTGGCCGAGTAAATGTATTGCCGACCATTTCGCCGATGCCGGACATACCCCCGCTTTTCGAGCCGACCCAACAGGGTGGCGACGGTCGTGGGAGCAAGGGCACGACCGAGACCATCAAGGGCCTGCTGGACGTCGTGGACACTGCCCTCACCAAGGTCCCAAAGGGCGCGCAAGAAGGCGAGCTGAAGTTCGCTGAGCTGTTCCGACCGAGGCATGTTTTCGCGCAACTACAGATGTAGAACTACGACTGTAGTACTACAGTTGTGGTGGAGTGATCAAGCTGGAAATTTTGGGCCGTGGGGCCGCTTTAACCTGTCGCAGCTGTGGCTTGTCACTCGCGCGTGAAAGACGCGATGAACCCGATGGACTTCACCGGACTGCCGTCGGCCGAGACCGGGCTCGTTTCGGTACGCATCCACCCCAGTCAGGCAAGCAACGTAACGACACATTCAAAAGTGTAGCGTCTCGAAACATCAAACGAGACTACCCACAAACCGGCTCCAAAAAAGCCAATGCCCCATTGTCCGCATCCAAGCGCACACGCGTCCCGACTGGCAATGCTTCATTGTGTACACGATCGTGGCCGAACCCAAACCCTGTCACGATTGGAATACGTAGATCTGCCAATCGTTCGACCAGCACCTGCTCTGCGCTCGGCACCTCAAACGGCCGGTCTTCGGGCTCTTCACACCCGGTCAACTGGCCGACGACGATGCCTTTGACTCCCCGCAGGGCGCCGCTACTCATCAGATGCGTCAGACAGCGATCGATGCGGTAGGGCCGTTCTCCGATCTCCTCGAGCGCCAGGATATACCCGCGTAAATCCGGCATCGATTTGGTCCCGATCAATGTCCGTAGGACTTCGAGGTTGCCGGCAAACAATGGGCCCTCGACGCACCCTCCCGAGACAACTGTACCCTGTTCGGCCTCGAGGACCGCCGGAACCTCGCCTTCGATCATCTCTCGCAATCGCTCGAGACCGTCGGGGTGGAGTGTTGACATTTGCGTGACGACTGGCCCGTGAATGCTGGTGATACCAACGCGCTGCAGTGCCCATGCCAGCAGGCCCGTCAGGTCGGAAAAACCGACTAGGATCTTTGGCTGGGCGCGCAGGCGTTCGGGGTCGAGCCGGTCGAGCATACGCGTGATCCCGCTTCCGCCCCGGGCCGCGAGTACGACTTCGACTTCGGGATCGGCGAGGACGTTTTGCAGGTCTTGCAGGCGAACGGCATCGGTCCCGGCGAACAGCCCGCGGTCGATGTCGTACAGGTTGGGTGGTTGCCTCGCCTTGCCGATCGCTCGCTCGAGCTTGCGCAACCCCGGCTCATAGCGGACGCGCTCGACGGGGCCACTGGCCGCGACAATTGCAATCGTGGGTGTCGCGCTCACCGGCTTGGGACGGATCAGTCTGCCTCGCACGTCTTCCCTCGAGAACCTGTCTATTTCGACATGTTATTAGGACAACGCAGTTTGCTCGTCGACCTCAAGCCCGGCTTCGGGCCTCGCGGTACTTCGGTCCGCTGTCGTCGGAGCGGCTGGGAATCACCGTCACCGGTACCGGCGAGCCGACGGGCTGAAACGAGACCACGGCACCACCCTCGGATTGGGCGGCCTTGCGGTGGGGGTTGTTGAAGTGCTCGTCAACCTCCTCGGGCCGCAGCGGGGAGAGGTGGTCGGTGTCGAGAAGATCGGTCTCGGCGAGCAGCGAGGCATCGACACGCCCACCCACGCACCCTCGCAGTCGCTCCTCGCCCGCGCGCGACACCACCCGGCGAACTTGAAACGCCCACGGCTCCGGCTCGGATTCGTCGGCGAGCCCGAGCACCGAGCCGACGGGCGCCGGTTTATCGAGCTCTAAGAACAAAAAGTCATGTCCGTTGGCGAGCCCTTCACGGACCTCTTCCGGCAGATCGTCGAGAGCCCGCAAAGTCGCATCTTCGGCCAGCAAACTGTGGCGAAGCTGGACGCGGATCGGGTGGGTCGGAAGGCTCATCGGCAGGGGCTCCAGGGTGGGTGCGCAAACTATATATCAGGCGATGTGACAACGCGCCCAGTCTCGGAGTTTCGCCCGCACGGTTCAGCTCACATGGGCGCCACGCCGCGTCAGCTCTATTGCCACTTTATGGTACTTGAACGTGGTCTTCTCGGGTGCGTAGACATGTCGGCACGACCCCCGTACCCTTGGCCGTCCCGCCGGCTGCGTTGACCGCGCTCGACGCATTTACCGACCATGTTTAACTCGCTGTTCAAAAAAGTCTTTGGCACCAAACACGAGCGTCAGATGAAAAAGCTGCGCCCCCTGGTGGCGCGTATCCACGACCTCGAAAAGTCCGTCAAGCCGCTGAGCGATGACGACCTCAAAGCCCGTACCGGCGAGTTTAAGCAACGCCTCGACAACGGCGAGAGCCTCGACCAAATCCTTCCCGAAGCGTTCGCCAGCGTGCGCGAGGCCTCTGTCCGCACCCTCGGGATGCGTCACTACGACGTCCAGATGATCGGTGGCATCTCGATGCACCAGGGCAAGATCTGCGAGATGCGGACCGGTGAGGGTAAGACCCTGACCGCGACCGCAGCCCTCTACCTCAACGCCCTCACCGGCCGCGGTGCCCACCTGATCACCGTCAATGACTACCTCGCCTCGCGCGACGCCGAGTGGATGGGCGAGATCTACGGATTTATGGGCCTGACTACCGGGACCATCGTCAGCGGCATGTTCCACCTAGAGCGCCAACGGGCCTACCGCTGCGACATCACCTACGGGACCAACAACGAGTTCGGGTTTGACTACCTGCGCGACAACATGAAAGAGACGATCGAGAAGTATGTGCAGCGCGACCTGCACTTTGCGATCGTCGACGAGGTCGACTCGATTTTGATCGACGAGGCCCGCACCCCGCTCATCATCAGCGGCGAGGCCAACAAGTCGCCGGAGACCTACACCACCGTCAACCGCATGATCCCCAGCCTGCGGCGCGACCTCGACTTTGTCGTCGACGAAAAGGCCCACTCCGCCCAGCTGACCGACTCCGGCGTCGACCGGATCGAAAAGTTGCTGCGCTGCCCCAACCTCTACCACCCCGACAACATCGAGCTGCTGCACCACGTCAACCAGGCGCTGCGGGCCCACGTCCTCTACAAAAAAGACGTCAACTACCTGGTCGAGGGCGGCGAGGTCATCATCATCGACGAGTTCACCGGCCGCAAAATGGAGGGTCGGCGCTGGAGCGAGGGTCTGCACCAGGCCATCGAAGCCAAAGAGGGTGTGCCGATCCAACCAGAGTCGCGGACCCTGGCCACGATCACCTACCAGAACTACTTCCGCATGTACGAAAAGCTCTCCGGCATGACAGGCACCGCCGTCACCGAGGAGGCCGAGTTCCGCAAGATCTACGAACTCGATGTAATTGCAATTCCCCCCAACCGCCCCGTCATTCGCCTCGACCAAGACGACCTCGTCTACAAAAACGAACGCGGCAAGTTCAAGGCCGTCATCGAAGAGATCCGCGACGCCCACGAGCGCGGCCAGCCGGTGTTGGTCGGGACCGTCAGCGTCGAAAAATCCCACGTGATCCACCAGCTGCTCGATCGGGCAGGTATTCCCCACCAGGTCCTCAACGCCAAGCAGCACGAGCGCGAGGCGTTTGTCGTCGCCCAGGCCGGCCGTAAACACGCGGTGACCGTGTCGACCAACATGGCTGGTCGCGGCACCGACATCATTTTGGGGGGTAACTCCGAGATGATGGCCAAGGCCCACTACGACCCCGAGACCCAGACCGAGCAGTTCAACAAGCTCCACGAGGGCCTCAAGACCCAGTGCGAAGGCGAAAAAAAAGAAGTCCTCGAACTCGGCGGCCTGTACATCATCGGCACCGAGCGTCACGAGTCGCGCCGGATCGACAACCAGCTGCGCGGCCGTGCCGGTCGTCAGGGCGACCCGGGTGCCTCACGGTTTTTCCTCAGCCTCGAAGACGACCTGATGCGGATCTTTGGCGCCGACCGGATCACCGGCCTGATGGAGCGCCTCGGCATGGAAGAAGACGTGCCGATCGAGGCCGGGATGGTCAACAAGGCAATCGCCAACGCCCAGACGCGGGTCGAGCAGATGCACTTCGACACCCGCAAAAACCTGTTCGAATACGACAACGTCATGAACGAGCAGCGCAAGGCGATCTACGCCCTGCGCAAACAGATCCTCGAAGGTCGCTACCAACCCGAGATCCTCGACGAGGCCGCCCGCAAGGAGCAGCGCGACAAGCTGCCACCACCGCCGGACACCTCCGGTCCCCACACCGTCGAGTCGATGATTAAAGATGTGCATACACGCGTCTTAAAAATCATCGACAACCACTGCCGTCAGCGGATGGAAGCCGCCGGCGACAACATGGATGTCGAAGATCCATTCCCCTCGACCGGCATCGACCACCACGCCCTCACCCACGACCTCTACCGCCACTTCGGCGCCATGGTCCCACTGCAGGATGTGCAGGAAAATCGCGGTGACATCATCGAGAAGTCCCTCGATGTGGTCGCACGCTCGCTCATCCAGCAGCGCGAGCGCGTGCATGAGCTGGCGTTTAAAAAAGTCGACGAGATGGTCGACGAGCTGTGTCCCGCCGATGTCCACCCCGACGAGTGGGACCTCGAAGGCCTCGAATCAACCACCCTCGAGCGCTTTGGTGCCACCGTCGACCTCCGCGAAGTCGAGGACAACCTCGAAAAACTCGTCGACCGCGTATGGGTCGCCGTCGAAGCCCTGCTGACCAAACGCGAGGGCGAGTTTGGCCTCTACACGTTTTTGTTTTACGTGCGCCAGTTCTACCTCGCCGAAATCGACGAGCAGTGGATCGCCCACCTCAAAAACATCGAACACCTGCGCACCGGGATCGGCCTGGTCGGCTATTCCTCCCGCAATCCAAAAAATGAGTACAAGATCCGCGGGTTCAACCTGTTTCGCGATATGTGGGAAAACATCGAACACACCGTGCTCGACAAGATCCTATCGATGCGCCTGACAGCCGAGCAGCAACAACAGGCCGAGGAGGGTGCGGAGTACGAGACCACCGTCACCCGCGGCACGAGTGGCCGTCGCAACCGGTCGCGCGGGCGCCAGTCGCTCAACAAAGATCAGGCGGCCAAGGTCCAGGCTGCGGCGCGCCAGATGATGCAGAGCATGCAACAGATTTCCGCGGCGACGGCCGACGCCAACCCCGACGACATGATCGCCAAGGCTGCCGCCGAAGCGGCCTCCAAGAGTCTCCAAGCCGACGACGGCAAGGGTGGCCGTGGCGGCCGCCGCCGGCGCCGGAAAAAGGCGAGCTCGTAGCCTTCGCTTGTTCAGCTCAAGGTTCGGCATAGGCAGTCAAATTTGCACATGCAAATAGCTATCGGCTGCCACCGCGAGTCTCCTCGGATTGCTTGCAAGCCAGAGACACGATGCAGCCCCGCGTGCGCCTTGCTTGGGCATCAAAGCGGTTGTATGATCACTTATTAGTCGGCAGTCTCACGCGGAAAACCCCAGACCCTCACCGGTTCAGCCACGCCACGGACCTCGGCCAGCCCGAGCTCGCACAGCTCGCTACAGTTCGGCGCAATCTCATCGGAAAACACCGCGGACGTCTGAAACGTTTTACACAACCCCTCTAGCCGACTGGCGAGGTTGACCGCCGGTCCCATCACCGTAAAATCGAGGCGGTCGCTGGTGCCGATATTTCCGTAGAGAACCTCGCCGAGATGACCGCCAAATCCCACTGCCACCGGCAATTCAATTGACTGTGCAAGTTTCTCGACACCTTCCAGTACGCTGCGAACCACGGTGATCATTCGCGTGACGACCTCGCGCGTGTCACTGCCGGGCGGTGCTGGAAAAATCGAGAGTACGGCATCGCCGATAAACTTGAGGATCTCGCCCCCACCCGCCTCGACCGCGGCACCGACGACCTCAAAGACTTGGTTCATCACCTCGACCACCCGGGCAGCCCCCAACTGTTGGGACAGGGCTGTAAACCCGCGTACATCGCAAAACAGGATCCCGGCTCGGATCGCTCGGGTATTGCCGCGGACAAACTCTCCCTGCAACACGCGTTGCCCGGTGATCGGACCGATGTACGCGGCGGCCACATGCAATGCGGCCAACCCCTGGTACAGAGCATCGACCGCACACGCAAGCAGGGGTTCGAGGTGGCGAAAACGGGCCACAACATCGTCGGGAAACGAACCTCGGGTGCTCACGCTCAGGGGCTGAATCGCACCGCTCGGCAACGGCAGGGCCAACGCGGCATAGGCTTCAAACCCCTCTTGGGCGAGTTCTTGCAGCATCTTCATCCCGTGGGTATTTTCTTGTAGATGCACTAAAAACCGGGGTTGCCCGTCGACCAACAGCGGGTAATAGGGCGAGCCTCCCACCAGCACGGCCGTCGGTGGGACCTGATCACCCGGCGGCCTGTGGGGATGCATCCGGCAATGCGGCCCGACACCTTCGGTCCACGTCAGGTTGATGAACGCCAGTGTCGGATGACGAAATCCGAAGGCGATGGAAGCAGGCAGATTGATCCGGTCGACCACAATCCCAAACGCGGTAAACGCATCGCGCACGCCCAACAAGAATGCCGGCAGGTCGTTGGCACGGGCGGCGGCCAGCCCCTCTCTCAACGCCTTTCCGGCCACGAGCAGGCTCTGTGCCCTGTCCCATTGTCCTTGTTTGCCGTCTTCCATCGACCGCTTTGTGGCACAAACGCCGCGTCAGTGGCAGTTTTTAAACGTCACATCTCCTGCGATCCGATGCCCCGACATCTCGCAGCTCAGCGTCGCTGTTCCCTCGACGTTGGCGATGTTGTTGATCGTCGAGTTTTGCCGGCCGATCGTCATCGTCCCGCACGGCCCGAGTTCGGTGACCTCTCCGCCGCGAAACAGGATCGCCAGCGGGTGGTTGGTCGGCGGCTGCACGAGGCGAACGGTTGTCCCCGCATCGTCGATGAGGTCGACACCCATAAAATTGTTTACCTGTCCTGAGCGACAGGATGTTGGGACAAACGCTTCGCCATCGACCGCGAGCTTCGCGGTGATTTCATTGGTGCAACTCGAAAGTCCAAGCGCAGCGGCGATACACAAAACATGGCGTACACGCATGGATCGAGGGTAACAAATGCAAGCCGAGGCTTGCAGCCCATCATCTTTCGCGCGCGTCACCTCGCCGGCCTATTTTCACAATGCGGGCCCGCGCCGCGAATGCATGAAAATCCGAATCACCTTCGAACGTGGCAGGTTCGCACGAAGGCCGGTTGAGTCTCTCAACACGTGAAGCACTGCAAGGTGTATCGGCGTTGTTCCGAACCACAACCGGACCCAAACGATGAAGGACGCGACCGGCCAGCGGGTCGCGTACTCGTGCGGCGTGATTTCTACAGCCAATCTCGCGATCGGCAGATATGATACGAAACACCGGCGGCGCAGCCGTCTCAAACCGCGCTTCGCTCGTGCTGGCTGTTGTGTGCCCGTCCGTTTGAGCTACCTTGTCCCACCGATCTCCGGCAAACTCCATATATGTCCGATCGTACATCTCAACCCGATGCTGCGCCGCGGAGCTCGTCAAAACCGCGTAGGGAAGTGCCCTGGCCGTTGAGATCTCATGTATCGGCACCTTTAAAACATGTCGCCAGCGCACTCCTGCTCATGACCGCTGGAGGGTGCTTTGCCGATGATGGGCGCAATGCGTCCACCGCTGCGAATGCCTCCGAGTCCGAAGCCATGGGCTCCGACGCAAACAGCGGAACTTCGGTTGGGACTTCAACTTCGGGCGCTGCGACGACCGATGGTCCCGAGTCCGAGGGTCCTGGTACGGCCACAAATACCACCGACGCAACCAACACCACCCATCCGACGACCGACACGACCGACACGACCAACACCTCGGACCCGACTGACCCCACGGACCCGACAACCGGTGAGTCGACCGATACAAGCCCGACCACCGACCCGGAGACCGACAGCGACAGTTCGACGACGGGCACAGTCTGTCAACCGATGATGGCCGACTGCAACAACGATCCCGACGACGGCTGCGAGGTCGACACCAACACCCACGTGCTCCACTGCGGCGGTTGCAATAGCCCGTGCGAAGGGGCCTGTCTCGACGGTCAGTGCAAACCCGGCAAGCTCGTGTTTTTGACGAGTAAAACGTACACAGGCCAGCTCAACTCGACCACGGGAGCCGACGATAGATGCGGCGAACTGGCGAGTGAAGTCGGATTACCGGGGACCTACAAGGCGTGGATCAGCGATCCACAAGACGATCCCGATCAACGATTTACCCATGCCAACGAGCCGTACCTGCTCCTCAATGGTCAGGTGATCGCCAACGGCTGGGAAGACTTGGTCGACGGGCAACTCAACGTCCCGATCACGGTCGACGAAAACGGGGTGGCGTTTGATTCCGTACCGACGTGTGAAGGCAAGCAAGTGTGGTCGAACACCAACCCCAACGGGACGGGGTATTCCGAGCAGGGGAACTGCATCGGTTGGACGGTCGAGAGTCCCAGCAACGTCGGTCACGTCGGGGTCGTGGGTGCAACCACCGCGAAGTGGAGCAATGGCGAGTGTTCGGTTGCTCTGTGCAACATCGAACGCCATCTGTATTGCTTCGGCCAGTGATGGCGAGGTTCGACCAACGACGGCCTCCCGTTATCGCAACTCAAAGCAATCGCGACCCGGCTCGCAGCTCTCCGGCACACACGGTGCGCGATCGGGACCGGTGACCATCTGGGTGCGTTGGCAGTGGTAGTGGCTCGACCGACTGGTTGTAAATGCATCGGGTGTATCTTGCCCATACACATAAAGCGCCTTGGTTCGCAGATGCTTGCACACGGGCACGGACGTATCGATGACGCGCATATAGTTCGGCATGGTGGTTACTCCGGGAGGGCGACAGCGCAGGCCCGATGCAGAGCCTTACGCACAAGCCCCTGGGCCAGCGGGACTTTGTAGGCATTGTGTTTGAGGGGATTGGCACCGGCGGTCGCCGCCTTGGCGGCCTCGGCAAACACCTCGGTCGACGGCGTCTGGCCGACCAACAGTTGCTCGGCACCGGGGGCTTTCCACGGCACCGGCGCAACATGGCCGAGCACCACCGAAGCGGCCGCGATCTTACCCGCTTGTAGCTGCACTGAAACCGCGGCCTCGGCCAGGGGCCAGTCGTGGGAGTGCTTCTCCTTGGCCACTTCATAGGCCGAATGGTGCTCGGGCGTTTGTGCAGGTACAAGAATTTGTGTGATCACCTCGCCGGGTGCCAAGCTGTGCTCGCGCAGGGGATCGACCTCGGGCCCGACAAACAAGTCTGCGATCGGCATCTCGCGGGTACCGGCAGGGGCAGCGATTCGAACCGTGGCTCCGAGTGCCGAAAATGCGACCGCGAGGGTCGACGGGTGGACGATGAAGCTCGGGCCACCACCTAAGATCGCGTTGTACTTGTTCTCGCCAGTCGCCGCAAAACAGGCCTTCCCACCCTTTTTGAGGCACACCAGATCGGCGCGGCGAAAATACCAACAGCGCGGGCGCTGCAGCAGGTTGCCGCCGACAGTCGCGGTGTTGCGGATCCCAGGAGTCGCGGCCGAGCCCGCGGCCTCGCGCAGCGCGTGGAGCCCCGGCGGAAAACTGTCGAACTCGGCCAGCTGCGAAAGCGTGACCAAGGCACCGATCGCCCACCGGCCGTCCTCCTGGGCCTGTACCCCACGCATCGCCACCCCATGGGCATCGTTGACATGTCGCAACTCGACCAATTCTTGGGGCTGCAACAATCCCTCTTTCATCTGGTCGATCAGGTCGAGCCCGCCCGCGCGAATCACCCGATGACCAGGATCATCGGCCACGCGCTTTTGAACTTGCTCGAGAACTTGAGGTCGGATCAGGGCAAACGGTCGCATCACAACACCTCCGCATCGCGGCGGCGAACCACCGATTTTTTACCAATGAACACGACGTGGTGCGGGTTCTCCACGCTGCCGTTCGATTCCGCTTCAAAAGCCATGTTTGTTCTCCACATTAGGTCACCAATCCCAGGCTTTGCAGCACCCGGTCGGGTGTCAGTGGAAGGTTGCGCACGGCGGCACCTGTCGCATTGGCCACGGCGCAAGCGATGGCGGCTGCCGTTGGAATCGTTGCAGGTTCACCGATTCCGATCGCCCCTGTATTGTTGTTGCCGGTATAGACCTCGGTCAGCACAATCTCGATCTCGGGCACATCCCGGGCCCCTGCGATTTTGTAGGCCTCGAGGTTGGGGTTGAGCATCAGCCCCGAACGCCGGTCCATCACCCGTTGCTCCATCAGTGCGTAGCTCGTTCCCAAGATCACGCCGCCGTTGATCTGGGAGCGCAGTGTCAGCGGATTCATCACCCGGCCGCAGTCGTGGATCGCCAGGATTTTTTCGACGGAGACCTCACCGGTCCAACTGTCGACCGCGACCTCGGCAAACTGCACACCCGCGATTTGGTAGACCGGTCCTCCCATGAATCGCATCGGGTGGTGGCCGTAGGTTCCTGGACGTGTCGCGGTGGCGGTCGCTGTCTCACCCGGGAGGCGTTGACACAGGCGAGCCCACGGAAGCGTGCGTTTGGCCTTGCGCGCGTGGGCGGTTCCATCACTGTCCCACGAGACATCTTTGATACTGCACTTGAGTTCCTTGGCCGCGACTTCGACGAGTTGGTCCTTGACCTTGTGGGCTGCCGCGCGCACGGCAGGTGTCACCGAAGACGTCGTTTGACTTCCCCCGCTGCCGACCGACGCCCCGTAGCGGCTGTCGCCAAACTTGACGGTCACGGTCTCGAGCGGGCGTGCGAACACTTCGGCGGCGACTTGGGCCATGACCGTGATGATCCCCCCGCCGATATCCTGGACTCCATTTTGGACTTCGATACTGCCGTCTCGACCGACGCTGACGGTTGCCACGGCCGCGGCTTTGCGTCCGAAGTCCCCCCAAATTGATGCAGCTACACCGACTCCCCGCAGCACCCTGGCCTTGCGCGTGCGCAGGTCGGCCGCCCGCTTGCGTTTTTGGTCCCACTCGAACGTGGTGCGCCCGAGCTCAAATTGGTGCCGGCGGACCGGGTGAACATTGTGGTCGATACGGATGTCGAGGGGGTCGCGCCCGAGTTTGGCCCCGAGCTCGTCGATCGCCAGCTCCAGGGCAAATGCTCCCTGCGGATGCCCCGGCGCACGGAAGGCCGCACCCGGACCGGCATGTGTATAGACATCTGCACTCTCGAGTTTAATGTTGGGGCAGCGGGTGTAGATCCCGGTGGCATTGCGGCCAACCCCCGCCCCGGTCCCAATCCCCGCCGTCCCGTGGGCGACGACATGGATCGCGGTGAGCTCCCCCGACTTTTTGGCCCCCAGCTTGACCTTTTGAATCGAGTCGGGGCGATTTCCTGTACATACATGCTCCTCGTAGCGATCGAGCAACAGGCTGACCGGTGCCTTGGCCTTCTTGGCCAGGGTCCCGGCGATAAAACCCAGCCGAGAACCGGGCGCCGAAGCCCCGAACTTGGCCCCAAACCCACCGCCCAAGTACTCGGTGATCACGTGGACATCGGCCGGCTTCAGGTCAAAAATTTCCGCCATTTCGCCGCGTACACTAAAAATGCCCTGGGTCGAGCTCCACACGGTCATGTGTTTGTCATCGTCCCAGCGGACCACGATCGAGTGGGTTTCGAGGGCCGAGTGTGTATGTACCTGGGTGGTGTATTCGGCCTCGTGGACGACATCGGCCGCGCGCAGACCCTTGGCAACATCTTTCTTGCTGTCGGATCCGGTGTGGCGGACGTTGCCTTTTTGGGTCGCCTGACGCGACGTCCCGGGTTCATCCCCCTCGGTCTGTCGGGCCTTGACTTTGGTTGTATGCACAAGAGGTGCCCCCGGCTCCATGGCATCGCGGGTGGTCACCACAAATGGCTGCTCCTCATAGCTCACCGCGATCGCGGCCAAAGCCGCCCGGGCCTGTTCGGGTGTCGCAGCCGCAACCGCGGCCACATCTTGCCCGGCGAACAACATACGCTCGCCGACCTCCGCGAGCGGGAGCACAGCGGCGACCCCCGGGGATTGCACGGCCGCCGTGAGGTCGATTTCTTTGATGATACAACAGGCGTAGGGGCTGCGGAGCACCGCCGCGTGCAACATCCCCGGAACCCGAATATCATGGGTATACCGCGCCTCGCCCGTCACCTTGGCGAAACCGTCGATCCGCGTGGTCGACTGCCCGACGACCGAGAGTTTGCTATCGGCATCCCACGGCCGCGGCTCCCCCTGGGGAAGATCGACCGCGATCGTTTGCAACTGGTCGGCAAACCCGAGTTTCAGTTTGGTTTTCGTTGTATCTGCCATGATCTACGCGCCTCCCTGCGCCCCACCGGCGGCCTGGGTGACCGCAGCAACGACATGGGGATAGGTGCCACAGCGACACAAATTGCCGGAAATCGCCGTTTTAATCGCATCGGGCTCGGGCACGCTGCCGTGGCTGCGGGCGAGCAAGGCACTGCACGAGATCAGCATCCCTGAGGTACAAAACCCGCATTGCATGGCGTCACAGTCGACAAATGCCTGCTGCAGCGCAGACAGTTGCCCGCCCGCGGCCAAACCCTCGACCGTGGTAACCTTGGCCCCGCGGACATCGTGGGCAAGCAGCATGCAGCTGTTGCGCGGGACACCATCGACCAGCACCATACAGGCACCACAGGCCCCGCGGTTGCAAACTTCTTTGGGCCCGGTGGTGTCGAGTTGTAGGCGCAGGGCAGACAGCAAGGTGGTGCTGGGTGCTGCTTCGAGGGCGACCGGCTGCCCGTTGAGCTCAAAACTCAGCGACACAGGGCCGGGGCCGACAGCCTCGGCACCTTCGGGAGGTGGCGTTGTCAGGCCGTCCGAGGGATTGTCTGTGGTGGCTTTGTTGCCACTACAACCAGCGACCAACGTCGCCGTTCCAATTCCGCGAAACAGTCCGCGACGGGAGAGCCTCGTGCGTTCGGACATATGCGCGAAGGGTACCAGGCCCGAACAAAAAATTCTGTCGTCAAACGCGATTTTTTAGCAAAACCATCGACCCGTTTGCCGTGTCTAACCCGAACTTGTCATCAAAACATTCGCGGTCAAGCCGGTCTCGACATGGGCCATTGGACGCGACCCCTCGACGTGCATATTCGATGTATCACCATCGAATCGGCGAGCTGCCCCCAACGGTCGCACCGTTTGAGAGCCCTGTTGAAGGCACATGCGACGGTGCGAGCAACACGCTTACGCCTCGTCGCCGAGGGCCGCTCGCGCCCGCAAAATCGCATCGATCCGCTGCTCGAGACTCTTCCATCCCTCCCCCGCCCCGACCCGGGCAAAGTTGTTGTCGGCGATCTCCGACGAGAGCTCCGAGTCGGTGGACACCGCATGTTCGAGCATGGCCTGAAGCTCCGGCGCGAGTTTGGCAACGTCGGCGCGAAACTTGGCCTGGGCCGCCTCTTGGGCCTGCCGGCGAAGCTCGTCGAGGAGGTCGGCACGGATACACTGGATCACCGGGTCCGGGGTCCGCCGCAGCAGGGGCACCAGCGAATCCCGGGTGAGCGCCCGTTCGGGGTTGCGGTGGTTTTGTGGATGAAACCCGACCATATAGTAGCGAAGGCTCGATCGTTGCACTTGCATGTGTTCGTAGGCCGTCCGCAGCTGACGGACCCACGCCTCGAACGCCGGAGGTTTCTCGAAGGTCAGGTTTTGACGCCGAGCGACAAATGTGAGCAACACGATCTCGACCTCGGGGTTGTGCAGCTCGACACCGGCGAGCGTACGGGCGACCGCTGCGGGGTCAGGAGCACCTTCGGGCATATCGATGAGCGGGCGTTCGAGCCGGCCCTGCAACCGGCAGCGGCGGGCAAACGGACACAGGCCCAGGTCCTCAACAACCTCGACGAGATAACGGGTGTGCACGTCCATCAGCGCTTGGTGGTCGGGCTCGGACACGCGGGGGAGGGTAGCAGGTTTTCGTTTGTGTCGAACCCGCGTGTTCAATGGGGTCGTACTCCGTCCAGCGAGCTCGTCAACGGTGTGCAGCCAAAGGCGCGTGCGGGTCAACGTCAAAACGACTCGAGCATCGCCAAGCGCCAGCCGGACGTGCGCAACTCCTCGTCTTTGAGCCGGTACGCCTCGTAATCCCAGCCGTACACCTGCACTTCGGCGGCCTTACTCGGGCGCCACACGGCCGAGTATTTGAGCTGACCACCGACGATGTAGTTATTGAGGATATACAGGCGCCAGCCCTTCTTCCACAACTCATCATACTTTGCTCGGTAGGCGGTATAATTTTGACCGTAGTGCTGAATCTCCGCAGTCTTCCCTTTCCGCCAGACGGCGTCGTAGCGGACCTGATTGCCGACGACATACTCATTTAAGAGATAGATCCGCCAGCCCTTTTTCCACAGGTCGTCGTAGAGGCTCTGGTACTCCGTGTACGTCTTGCCATAATGTTGTACCTCGGCGTTGTTGCCCTTGCGCCAGACTGCGGTGTAGCGCGGCCCCGCCTTGGTGACGAAGGTTTGCAGCATATGGATGCGCCACCCCTGTTTCCACAACTCATCGTACTTTTTCTGGTAGTCCGCATACGTCCAACCGTACACCTGCTTTTCGGAAACGGCTCCCTTTCGCCATACCGCATTGTACAGGGGAACACCCCCTTCGACATGGACCTCGAGGTCATGCAAACGCCATCCATCGGGCCAGATCTTGTCGTAGCGTGCCCGATAGTCATCGTATTCCCATCCGTGAACCTGAATTTCCTCGGCTGCTCCCTTGCGCCATACGGCGGTCGTGCGATGCCCTGGGACATGCATCATCATCACGTGGGCACTCATCCCAATCTTGTTGCTACCGTATTTGATCCAACCATACCCGCCGGTGCCCCAGCCGGTTCCCCACGAGTTGCGCATCTCCCAGGCCTGTTTGCCATCGTCCCACCCAGTGAGCACAACCATATGTGCACCGGTGTTGCGTTCGGGTTCGTAGACGAGCTCGACGGTTTCGTCGAACACACCGTCGCCCTTGTGCGAACCAATTTTCGATCCCTTGGGAATATGCATCTTCACGTAGATCGGACCGTACTTGACGATGGCCGCCTTCATCGCGGCAACTGGCACCGGCTCCAGCGGATAGGCACCATCTCCCGTGTACGCCGGATCGACGGGGAACACACTGCTCACACGGTAAGGGGTCTGATTCGTCAGATCGCATGTTCCACAGTTATCGAGCCACTTTTGCTGGCACGGTTTTTTGTTGCCGTCGCCGACATAGGTGTTGAAGCTATCTTCACGGACCCCCACTTCCCGCTTCTCACCGTGTTGGACTTTGGAAGACCCGTCGCAGGCCCGGCAGTTGCAGTTGATGAGATCCTGCTCGGAAAGGTCGACCGCTTCGCGATGGTGGATGAGGTAGTTGGATTCCATCGCCCCGATCGAGCCAAAGGCCCAACACGTCCCGTAGGGATTTTGGTTTTTTATCGGCGTCGTCATACCTAACTCGCGCCAACTAAAATGAGACGACGAACTCGATTTGTTGATATTTTGCAGGTTGTATTTGAGAGAGTCGGCAGCCTCGGCATGAAGCTTGATAAAGTTCTTGGAGGCCGAAGCCCGCTTGGCCTCCAATGCCTTGATTTTCTTAAACAGCCCTTTGGGGTTGTTCAAGCGCAATTCGTACTCGGTGCGTTCGTCGAGCAAAGGCGCAATCCCATCGACGAAAACCGGTTTGGTCGACAATTTGCTCACATCGACCGTGTGCACGGTGGGCTTGGGGCGAGGCTTGGTGGGCACGCGTTTCGCAGCTTGTCGCTTCACCTGTCGCTTTGGCAAGCTCACCCGCTGGGCGGCACCATCTTGGGCGAGCTCGCTATAGTCGTTTGAACAGGCCGAGCCAACCAGGAGCATCGACGCGAGCGTGGGCAACACAATGGACACAGATCGAGACATGAGACCTCTCTACCAGGCAATCCTATCGGCCCGGCAACCGCCGAGCCTCACCGAGGTCTTCATGATACGACGAGACCAGACTTTAAAGACAGATTTTTTAACCTGGGACTTCCCCCGCACAACGTCATCGTGAACACTGTAATCAACCGTTCCTATCGACCATATACAAAGTTCCGGTCTGTACGGGCGACTCCGACGCGGTAGGACCTAGATCTTCGGGGGGCCGGGGCACCCAATCATTTACAGTCTTAAGGGACAGGAACGCGACATTCCGAGAGTTCATGCGAAACAATCCGTACGAATGAATTGCTGCATTGCAGCTGACCTTGTACATCAGACATCGTTGCATTGGTTTTCCGGGTCCGATTGTCGTGATGTATGGACGGGTTGACCCTTCATCCTACAAATCTTCAAGCAAAGGCAACGCCTGTGGTATGGACCATCCGTGGTCGACCACCTCGCTACCGCGCGCAAAATCATCGAGCATTATCCCCAACTCGCCCGAGCCGAGGTCGCGCCGATGGCCGGCGGGCTGATCAACCACACGTTTGCCGTGACCGCCCCCTCCGGCGCGTTCATCCTGCAACGTGTCAACCCGATTTTCAGCCTGGAGCACCACCACAACATCGAAGCTGTGACCCGCCACCTGCACGCCCGTGGGCTGTGTACGCCGCTGCTCGTGCGCACAGGTGGCGGCGAGCTGTGGGTGACGGCAAACGACGGCTGCGGTTGGCGTGTACTTACAAGGATTTCTGGGCAAAGTTTTGCGAGTGTTCAATCGCCCGCACAGGCCTATGCCGCGGGGGCCATGGTGGCCCGGTTTCACTCAGAGGTCTCCGACTTGCAGCACACGTTTGTCGGCACCCGCAGCGGTGTCCACGACACGCAGGCCCACTTGGCGACGCTTCGTCGGGCACTGCACGAACACGACGATCACCCGCTGCACGGCGAGGTCGCGCAGCTGGCCAGCCAGATCTTCGCCGGGTTTGCCGAGATACCAAGGCCGCCCGACGACCTGCCCCAGCGGATCGCCCATGGTGACCTCAAGTTCAGCAACCTGTTGTTCGCCAGAGATGCTCCTGAACAGGCGGTGTGCCTGGTCGACCTCGATACCCTCGCCCCGATGCCGCTGCACCACGAACTAGGCGATGCCTGGCGCTCGTGGTGTAACAACGGCGACGAGAACCGCACCGAGGCCGTGTTCGACGTGGCAAACTTCGAGGCCTCGGCACGGGGGTATTTAGACGCGATTACGTTTGCGTTAACGGAGGCAGAACGCAGGGCATTGGTCATTGGCCCGGAGTGGATCAGTTTGGAACTGACGGCGAGATTTGCCGCAGACGCGCTCAACGAGTGTTACTTTGGCTGGGATCGGAGTAGGTATACGCGGGCCGGGGAGCACAACTTACTGAGGGCTCGTGGGCAGCTTGCGCTTTGTCGGAGTGCCTGCGCTTGTCGGAGAGACCGGGCTGCGCTGTTGCTACGGGCAAAAACGAACGGATAACCGTACGTCTCACAAAACGAGCGCAAGATATCGCCGGGTAATTATGCTTCTCGGGGCATCTCGACGCTCTCGCTTGCAAGCGCGAGAAAAACCACGCCTGTGGACTGGTTTTCACTCGCCATCCCACCTGTGCATGGGTGACACTGCGCGCGGGTGCGTATGCAAGAATCTGAGCTCAACAAGATGTTGGAACTCGAAGTCCGCGCGCGACTTTCCGAGTTTACCGAACGCGACTTGGTCGTCCTGATTACCCGTTGCAACCGCGAGTACTGGGACGAACACAAACCCACGCTTTCGGATCCGTTGTACGATCAAATGGTCAACCGGCTGCGGCGGCTCAATCCGAATGCTCCGGTGCTTCATGCCATGGGCCCGAGTGCGCCGACCGGGGCGAGTCTGGCCATCGAAGAGGCGCTCAAGATGAGCCCGGTCGAGCGGTTTGGCAGCACGGTCCGCCACCAACGGGCGATGCTCTCGCTCGACAAGTGCTACGCCGAACCCGACCTGTTGTCGTGGGCCAAAAAGTTTAAGGGCGAGATCGTCATCATGCCCAAAATGGATGGAATCGCCTGTAGCCTGCGCTACGACACCCGTGGGCGCCTGGTGCTGGCGGCCACCCGCGGCTCGGGTTCCGAGGGTGAGGACATCACCCAAAACGTCGTCGACATTCCCGAGGTGCCCAACAAAATCAAGATGCTCAGCAAGACCGAGGTCGAGGTACGCGGCGAGGTCTATATGCGGTTGAGTGTATTTGCAAAGTACAAGGGCGAATACTCCAATCCCCGCAACCTGACTGCCGGTACCGTCAAGCTCAAAGAGCGTAAAAAGAGTCGGGCCAAGGAGCTGAGTTTTTACCCCTACGACATCATCGGGCCCACCTTTGGCGACGAGCGGGAGAAGTTTCAGTACCTCGAAGAGGTTGGGTTTAAGCCCGAGAAGTACTCGTTTACCCGCGAGCGCAAGACGCTGCAGGCCTCCTACGAACGCTATGCCAAGGCACGGGTCAACGACCTCGACTTCGAGATCGACGGGGTGGTCTATCGGGCATCTTCGGTGTCCGAGCAGATCCGCATGGGGGAGACCGGCCACCACCCGCGCTATGCGATCGCCTACAAGTTTCAGGGCGATGCCGGGGTCACCGACCTCAAGGGGATCGAGTGGTCCGTCAGCCGTACGGGGATCATTACGCCGGTGGCCCTGCTCGAACCGATCGAACTCAGCGGTGCCATGATCGGCCGCGCCAGCCTGCACAACCTCAACATCTTTGAAGCCCTGGGTCTGACGATCGGCTGCAAGGTCGAGGTGACCCGCCGCGGCGGGGTGATTCCCAATGTCGAGCGCGTGACCGAGGCCGGCAAGGGCAAAAAACCATTTGCATTACCAACAAAATGTCCGGCCTGTAACAGCAACGTCTTGCGTCGCAAAAAACGTGATGGCGAGTTTTTGCAATGCTCCAAACCCGACCAATGTGTACAGGCACGTTTGGGCGAGCTCGAGCACTTTGCCAAGGTTGTCGACCTACAAGGTTTCGGGCCCAAGGTCCTCAGCCAATGTGTCGATGCCGGTCTGCTCAGCTCGCCAGCCGACTTCTACCGGTTGCAAGAAACCGACCTGCAAAGCCTCGAGCGGATGGGCAAAAAGAGCGCCCAGAATCTCATCGAGCAGGTCGAGCAACACAAAAAGCTCGAACTGTGGGTGTTCTTGCGTGCCCTTGGAATCGACCACTTGGGCAAGCAAAATGCCCAGATGTTGGCCGAGCAATTCCACAGTCTGGCCAAGATTCGCAAACTCAACCGCGACCAACTGATCGCGGTCAAGGGGATCAAAGATGCGATTGCAGATGCATTGGTCGAGGGCCTCGAGCAACGCAGCGAGCTCATCGACGAACTGCTAACATTCGTCGAGGTCACCGAGGCAGCGGCTCCACAAAAAGTTGTGGGCGGCAAACTCGAGGGCAAGAGCTTTGTGTTTACAGGCACCCTCGAAAACTTTAGCCGCAACGACGCCCAAGCCAGGGTCAAGGCGCTCGGCGGAGAGACCCCGAGCGGGGTGAGCAAAACGCTGACCTACCTGGTCGTCGGCGCGGGTAAAGGGGCCAAGTCGTCGAAACAAAAGAAGGCCGAGAAACTCAAGGATGGCGGCGCGGCGATCGAAATCCTAAGCGAGGATGCGTTTTTAAAGATGATCGGCGGGATGAACTGAGCTGCTCACGGGCTCGCTCGTTGGAGTCGGGCCTGCGGACGGAGCTACCCGGTGGTGTCGGTTCCGTCCGTATCGCCGGTGGTGTCCGTGCCTGTCGTCGCACTGTCGGTTCCCCCCGCCGGGGTGCACTCGAGTAGGTTGGCACACATACTCGGGTCACCGGTGGACAGGTTGCTGTCCTCACACTTTACCTGTTCGACAAGACAGTCGAGGTAGGGCTTGACGTCGCACTCGAGCCCGCGAAAACTCTCGCAATCAATGTCGGGTATCTCCTGCTCACACGCGGTGTATTCGGCCTCGATCTTAAACGCGGCGTCGTTGCACTGGCTGACCGGTGTCGGCTCGATACAGGCACCGAGGGCGAGGGAAAGCAAAAATACGGGCGCGAGCTTGTGAACCACGGGGGGACCATACCACTTTCCTATGAACGTGGCGTGTTTTGTTCGCACGGCGAAGGACTCGGACCGCGACACAGCGTCGAGGTCGGCACGTTCACTTGACTTCGAAGATGACGAGATTCGCCAACGTGGTTGCAAATGGCGCCCGTACGTTCCCCAGTTGCATGCATTTACAACCGAAAATGACGCCGCGTTTTTTAGTACTTAGGGGAAGTCGAAGGCGCGGACGAAATCGGCTCCGGCGCTGTGGCACCCCATACAGGTCGAGATGTCGTCGCCGGCATACTTCGGCTCGTCCTCGGTGTCGCCGATGTATTCCTCGTAGTACCAACCACCTTCGCGCTTTTCCATGATCGCCAACACGGCGCGCTCGGTTCCCTCGGCGTCGTCCCAACCGTCTTTGACGATGATCGAGCCGACGGGCCATTCGGTCAGAGCCTCGCCCTCGGCCGGAGGTTGCAGGGCTTCGACCAAGACGTCGTTGATGTAGATCTCGACGTAACTCCCGTGGGGAGCTTCGCTGACTTCGATGCCTGGAAACCCCGGGGCTCTCTCCCACGCCGGATAGTCCATGTCGCGGACCTTGAGCAACAAACCGTTGCCACCGTCCCCGGTCCTGGTATCGCCGCAGCCTGCAAATGTAATGGACGTGAGCAGGACACCGCACAGGAAAACTGCGCTGGGCATCCTCGCTGGTGGATCTTCGGCGAGTCGACTCGACACGCTCCGAGCTTAGCAGGACCTGGAATTTCTCGACACGCCGCGATGAACCGGACAAACCGGCGACGTTTGTGCGAGGCAGCTCTGTCACTTCGCGCGAACGTGGTGGTACACCGTTTCGATGTCGGAACCACGTCCACTCCGGACTCGTAGCGATGTCAGCCCGCGGTTTCTCGCCGCTTCGATCCTGGCGGAGATCGGACGCACACGGGGCTTTTCCAACCGCATTCTCGATCGCGAACTCGCGCGTGCGTCCCTCCCCGACCGCGACCGCGGCCTGACGACCACACTGGTCTACGGCGTGCTGCGGCTGCAAGCCCGTCTCGACGCCGTGATCGACACCTTCGCCAACAAACCCCGGGGCCTCAAGGGACCGGTGCGCATCGCCCTGCGCATTGCGGCGTTTGAATGCCTCGAGCTCGCCCACCCGATCCACGCGGTCGCTTCGCAAATGGGCGATGTGTTGCAACGCTTCGGCAAAGGTTCGATGCGGCGTCCGTGCCACGCGGTGGTGCGGGCGATCGATCGTGACGGAGCTTCGGTTGTCCAAAAACTAGGCTTGGGCAAGCCACTAGACGTGCTCGAGCGCTACCACTCGCTCCCGCGCTGGCTGGCCGGGCGCTGGCGTTCGAGCCTGGGGTTTGAGCGGGCTCAACAACGTGCAAATGCAATTAATTCCCCGTGTCCCGTCGACCTTCGAATCGATGTGTCGCGGACAGACGTAGCAACCGTGGCGGCTGCACTCCAGGCCGATCCGTTTGCCGCCGACGTCGAGACCTTCGCCGATCACCCCCACGCGTTGCGGATCCGTCGCGGCGGTGCATTGACACGACATCCGATGCATCAGCAAGGACTTTTTTCCGTCCAGTCCCTCAGCTCCCAGCAGGCTGTTCTCGCCCTCGCGCCGGAGCCGGGGATGCGGGTGCTCGACGCCTGTGCCGGGATCGGGGTCAAGACCTTGCAACTCGCCGAAGTGATGCAACGCCGCGGCACCCTGGTGGCAACCGAACCGTCGCCACGCATCAAACAGCTGCGACAGACGGCACTGCGCGGTCAACTCGTCGACACCGACCTCGAGCTGGAGATCATCGCCGCGGCCATGGACGGTCCAGACGTCCCCGGTGTCGACGATGCCCTCCCGTTCGATGCGGTGCTCGTCGATGCCCCCTGCACAGGTTTGGGCAACCTCGGCCGCCACCCGGAGTTGCGGTGGACCAGTCGCTACGAGGACATCGCAAGTTGTGTGGTGCTGCAACAAAATCTCATACGCAGGTGCTGGCGCCGCGTCGCCCCGGGCGGCCGCCTGTGCTACGCGGTCTGCAGCTCGGAGCCGGAGGAGGGGGAGCAGCTGGTGGCACAATTCCTTGCTGATACACGGGATGCTGCGCTGCTTCGCCAAGCATCCTGGACACCCGAATCCCACCACAGTGACGGGTTCTATCTCGCCTGTCTCGGCCGCGCGCGATAGGTTGCCAGGGGAGCACTCGTTTGCACGCGGCCCCCCTTTCCTCTGTCGAGTTCCCAAACATAAAACAGCTCCCACAGGAGCTGCTTTTGGACGCAACCGTCGCCGGTTACCCGGGTTCGTAGGTCGCCCCGAGTTGAAATGCGAACTCGGCCGACCCCTGGCTGCCAAATACCAAGGCCTGCGAGGCTGTGCCATTGACCGAAACCGGGATTTGGTCGTCGAGGTTGAACACCAAGGTCCGGTCTTCTTCGGCATCGAGGGAAATCGTGCCCGCCTGTGGGTGTTCGATCGCCCCGGAGGTCGTGCCCTCGATCTTGACGGTCGCCAACTTCTTCCCGGAGGAGTTATCGACGGCGGTCAGTGTGTAGATCGTCTCCGACTCGGTCGGCATCTTCATCCCGCCCATGAAGTCGACTTCTTCCTCCGATTCGACGGTGACCGGCACGTTGAGCGCGAGCGGCTTGGCCGGCAACTCGGGGAGCTGAAAAAACGCGGTGAACTGGGCCATCTCAGGTTTGTTGTCGGCGTTTTCGGGCAGGGCCTTGGTGCGGTCGCTGTCGGGCTCGCCCGTGGTCGACACGATCGTGGCGCCCGTGAGGGCCTTGAGCTTCGCGTTCGGATCGGGTGTGGCACCGTCTTTGTCGGGCTTGGGCTTGAGTACCCCGGTCAAGTTGAGGGCACGGACTTCCAACACGCTGTAGGCGACCTTGAGGGATCCACCGGCGTCGCTGATGTCGAGCAGCGCACTAAAGTCGGCCGACAACTCACCCGCCTGCGCACCCGAGATGTTGAACTTGACCTGCGACGACTGCTTGATTTTGTGGGCAGCTGTCTTGTAGGCGAGTGAGATCGTGTTGCTTGCTGCCGGAGCGTCGACCGGCGCTGCCCCGCCGCCACCCGGAGGAGGGTTATCCGCGGTGGGCTTGTCACAACCTCCCGAGGCGGCCAAACACAGGCCGAGCAGCAGGGTGTGAACGCAGGCGACGCATTTGCTCTTCAACATGTCGGCAACGCTAACCGCGTGACATTGACTACGCAACAACCCGGGGTGGCCGTGGAGGGTGTGAATCCTCGCCACAGGTGGGTCTGCGGCCGAAACTCGGCATGTGATGCCGCATCCAAAACGCTGGACCATGGACGTCCACGGGCGGGGTTGTTACAACCCGCCACTATGGTTTGGGGATTCATCCGGTCACTTTTCGGCCGCGGCCGCCCGCTCCCCCGCGACCGCAACAGCAAACTCTCACGGGCCGCGAAAAAAGCGGCACAACCCCATGTCGATGCGATGCAACAGGCGATTGCCAGCCTCGAAGCGCTCGATGGGATCGCCGATGTCGCGCTCGAAAAACGCATACCCAAAGGGTTTCACGCCGCCTATACCGAGTTTCAAGACCACTACGACCACTACATCGCAGCTGTCCGCGAGCACATGAACCTCGGTGAAGCGGTCGTCCCTGGTACCCCCGAGGGGACGAACTGTTGCTACGAAGTGCCGATGGGTGTGACGGGTGCCGAAGCGATCATCATTTACCGGACGATCCGGGTGTGGCCCGACTTTCCCCAAGTCGCCCAAAAACTCGCCGAGCAGGGCCAGCGACAGTTTGAAGAAATTCAATCGCGCTACGCCGGCAAAGACCTGACAAAAATTCGGATGGGCAGCAAGCCGGTGCAGGAAGGTCGACTCGCCTATGCGGCCAAGGGTGAACCCTGTGCCTTCGCCGACCACAAGGGCCGCTGCCGGATCTGGCAGCAGCGCCCGCAGTCATGTCGGATGCACCACGTGCAAAGCCCGGCGCAATGGTCCCGTGCCGACCACCCCAACTTCGATCAGGTCAAGCTGGTCAATATCCGCATCCCGCTGCGGCAGCAGGTCGCGCTCGCACAGGTCGAAAAAAGGATGGTCTTAGGGACATCTCCATTTTTACCGGCCGCGCTCATGCAACTGGTCCAACTCGTCGACGGCAACATGTTGTACGAGGTCGGGGAAGCGCCGATGCGGTTTTCTGCCGACGGAACCGTGGTCGCCAAGGCCAATCGCAACCGCAAGCGGGCAAAAAAATACGCCAAGGGCAAAAAACGACGCTGACCGTGTACCCGATGTACATGCACGCACATCGACCTTCCCGTCGACGTTGACGGCCCTCACCGACCGACCCTGTGCGACGACTGGGCGACCAGAGCGGAGCTCGGGTGCTTCAACCTGTCCCATGGGAAATATTTAACAAGTACGCATACCTTCCTCCGCTGAGGACACCGGATCCTTCAATATCGAGCGACCACAGAAGTCTCGACGGACAGCCCCCAGGCGCTATCATGGCCCGGTGACGGCTTCGGAGACCGAGCATGACCCGACCGCACCGCACGCTCCGTTTGCCACCGCCGACACCCTAGGCAGACGCTGGAACAGCGAAGCTATCTACGTCGACCCCGGCGGTGAGCTGCAGCCCAACCTCGGGCGGTTTGCCCTGATCGACAAGATCGGTGAGGGCGGTATGGGCAGTGTCTACGCCGCGTTTGACCGTCGGCTCGACCGCAAAGTTGCGATCAAAGTCCTGCGCCAAAACGTCGCTACCGAGGTGACCATCCGTGCCCGGATGTTGCGCGAGGCCCAGGCGATGGCCCGGCTTTCCCACCCCAACGTCATCCCGGTGTTCGAGGTCGGCGAGTATGCCTCCCAGATCTATGTCGCCATGGAATACGTCGATGGACCGACCCTCTACCAGTGGCAGGCCGGCAAACCATGGCAGGACATTTTGGCCATGTACCTCAAGGCAGGTCGAGGATTGTGTGCCGCCCACCACAGCGGTTTGATCCACCGCGACTTTAAGGCCCACAACGTCCTGATCGGTCAGGACGGACGCCCGCGGGTGATCGACTTCGGGCTCGCGCGACTCGGCGACGTGCCGCCGACCGATCCCAAAAGTTCGTCGTCACTGCGGACCGACCAGCATATCTCGCTCAACGCCGAAGCGACCTACGCGGGGGCGTTGGTCGGGACACCTGCCTATATGTCGCCCGAGCAGGTCCTCGGCGACGAGGTCGGCTCCGCCGGTGATCAGTTCGCGTTTTGTGCCGCCCTGTTCGAAGCGCTCTACGGAGAATTTCCATTTGTACGTACAACCATGAGTACGTTGCTCGAGAGCCTCGAAGCCAAGCCGCCACCGCCACCGCCCGACTCCCACGTCCCCGAAGCGATTTACCCCGCCCTCGTCCGCGGACTCGCGCGCCACCCCGCAGACCGCTGGCACTCACTCGAGCAACTTCTGCACGAGCTCGGCAAAAATCCGGCCCAAGATCCGGCGACTGGTTGGCGCACTCGCCTCGGGCTCGCCCTCGCAGTGATGGTCATCTTGTTGATCACGTGGCCCCTGATCGACCATATCGCCGGCGATGTCGAACACGCCACAGCGGCGGATTCCCTCGTTGTCGCCGTTGCCGCAGCACTTCCGCTGTTGATGTTTTTTTGGTTGGCGCGGCGGGCCATCGCCCGCAGCGAGTTGACGACGAAGTTGGTGGGCTGGTCGACAGTGACGATTGTCGCCCTGATTTTTCACCGTCTCACCGGCTGGCTCGCAGATGTCTCCCCGACGACCACGCTCATCAGCGACCACGTCGTCCTGGGTACGGGCGCTGCTCTGGCGGCATTTTGGGTCGGCTGGTGGGTCGCACTCATTGCATGTGCATATTTTTTGGGGGCACTCGTCTCGGCCGTCTTGCCCGCATGGTCGGGCGCGTCGTTTGCCTGTTGCTCATTGGTCGGCCTGCTGATCACCGTGGTTGCTTCGCTACGCCTGCGCAAGCGTTTTTGATGAGCGCGACGGCGTGACTCACGGGGCAAAGGACTCGGGCCGCACAGGCTGTCGTGGTCGGTTCGAAGCCTCGGCCCACCCTCTCACCACGATTGCGACGTGGACACCGCGCTTCACACCGCCCGCGTCGGACCAGATGCGCGCGAGTCCTTCGATGACGACATGCCGTCCTCGTCACACAGCGGGCGAAATCCCGCCTGTTTGATCTGTGCGTCTGCTTCGTTTTTTCGCTGTGTATACAATAAAAATACGACCTCATCCCCCGGCTCGAACTTCGGCGTGCGCCCGACCAACCCGACCTTCCCGCCGCGGGCGACGATGATCGGGATCGCGAGGTTACTTTCGAGTGTGAACGGCCGATCTTCGTGGCGAACCCACCGGGCGACCTCGACCTGGCCGCGGTCAAACCGGTAGTTCCACAGCGCAATATCGAGGCCAACTCCGGCGACGACATCAGCTCCTGCCTCGGCCACCATCTTGGCGGTGATCCCCACGGTCGCCCCCGTGTGGGCCATCCACAAACTCGGGTTTCCGCGGCGCAGCGTCTGTCGACAGCGGTTGATAAACAACAGATTGACCTCATCGTTGCGCGTCAGGGCGACCGCGCCGGCTCGGCGTTCGAGGTCCGCGCGCTTGAGTGTCCGCGGGTGGAGGGCATTGCCGTACACCACACGAAAACCTTCCTCTTCGGCCAGGCGGCAATCTCCGGGATTGCGGTCGAGCAGGGTGACATCTTCTCCGCGCTCGCGCAATTGCTTGGCGATACAACGACCGAAACGATGGGCGCCGAGGATCAGCCATCCACTCGCGGGCGGACAGGCGAGGCCGAGGGCGCGGGCGACCCATCCCCCCGTCAACCCGGCGACGATCACCGTCGCGGCGATCACCAAAAACACCAACGCCCGCAGCTCGGTCCCGCCGGTCATCCCCGTACGCGCCATCCGTCCGGCGACCAACGAGGCGACTGCAGCGGACACAATCCCCCGCGGTCCGATCCACGATAAAAACAACTTTTGGCGAACCTTCACGCCCGCGCCCAAGGTGCCCAAAAAGACATTGAGCGGACGAACGACCACCATCATCCCAAGCACCGCCCACACGCCCCCCCAGCCGAGCCCACGGACGTCGGTCAGTCGGACATCGGCGGCGAGCAGGACAAACAACATGCCGATGAGCAGGGTTGTCAGCTGTTCTTTGAATTCGATGAGGTCGGCGACGTGGGGGGTTCGCATGTAGCGAACCGCGATCCCGGCAAATGTCACAGCCGCGAGCCCGCTCTCGTGCACAACCGCGTTCGACCCCTGAAACAGGGCGATCACAGCCGCGAGCGTGACAATGTTGGCCATCCCCTCGGGGATCCATTGATCGCGCTTCAACACCCACCCGAGAGCCACGCCAAAGGCGATTCCGATGAGTCCTCCGAGACCTAGCCCAAGTGCCAGGTCTAACAGGCCCTCGACCCCCGTGTGCAACGTCGGCGACAAGGCGAACTCGAGGGCAACGACGGCCACCAGAGCACCGATCGGGTCGATCAACACGCCCTCGCTCTCGAGCAGCGATGCGGTGTTCGGCTCGACCTTCAGCCGACGCATCAACGGGCCGATGACGGTCGGGCCAGTGACGATCACCAGACAACCGAACAAACTCGCGACCGCCCAGCTCCACGCCATGGTCACGCGGGCGAGCAGCGTCGCAGCGATGGCCGTGATGACAGCCCCGCGTAAAACCAATCCACGGATCGCCTGACTCGATCGCCGCAGACGCTTGAGATCGAGGTTGAGACCACCCTCAAACAGGATCACCGCCACGGCAAATCCGACCAACAGGTGCAGGCTGTCCCCCAATACGGCCGGGCGCACAATGTTGGCGACGTCCGGGCCGAGTATGACCCCGAATAACAACAGCGCGACGATTCCCGGGACCTTGAGGTGGTGCGCAAGAATCTGGGCCAGCGCACCGGCGAGCAGGGCAAAGCCGACAGCGACACCGGGATGGTCGAGCGGAGGTTGAGTCACAGCGAGTCGTGTAGCACGATTTCTTGAAAAATAGACCGACCGCTGGTTTGCACGCTGCATGCGGACTTCGAGTCAACCAGTCGTCCCACTGCACGACGCGTCACCCGGATAGCTGCGATGACAGCGTGACGTCGAACCGCGTCACGCGTTCGGCAATGACCGCGACCCAGCCACGGTCCGACGCTTCGACGCATTCGGCAGGAACGGCTGCAAGTCGTGGTATGGACCAGGTTCCGATGGCCGACGCCGAGGACGATGATGACGTGCTTTTGCCCCCGCAGGGCGAGCGCACCCAACTGCTGACGCAACTCGCCAGCCTCGTGTCCAACTGCGGCTACGAACCCCTGGTGATGGCACCGATGCTCGAACCGACGGCGATGTTTTTTCCCGATCGCTGGCGGGGCGGTGAAGCCAGTATGCGGCGTGTATGTCAGCGGTTGCTCCACTACGCCGGACTGACCGACTACCGGGTCGAAGTTGCGATCCACGAAGACAAGCCCAACGCCGATCCGGCCGAGGGCAAACCCAATCCGCTGGTCGGCGAAGACATCCATGTGTGGCTGGTGCACATCCGCGACGGGGTCTGCCGCATCGGTGTCGAAGCGACGGCCATGCGCGAACCGTTGGGGCTGGTCGCGGCAACTGCCCGAACGGTCAGCCACGCGTTTTTAGTGGTTCACAACCGGGCCCCGAGTGATACGCGTGTGCGCGAGCGTCTGATCGACCTCGCCAGCGTGTACCTCGGATTTGGCATCCTCACCACCGAGGCGTCGATGCGCCATGTCACCGGCGCCGACGGCAGCTTTCGCTCGCGCCCCAAAAAGTCGCGGCTCGGCGTGTCGGGCCCGGTCGCGATGGCCTATTTGTTGGCGATACAAGCACGTGCCCGCGGACTCGACCGCAAGGGTCACCGACGGATCACAAAGTACCTACGTGCCAACCAAGCCGCGTTTTACCGCCGAGCACTGGTCGACATCCCGCGCGACGTCGGGACCCGTCTCGGCGTGCCACCCGAGGACGAATGGCCCGACCTGCCCTCGATCCGGACCCTGATTCCCAACTTCAGCAGCGACGCCGACGAGGACGACGACGTGACCGAAGAGGAAGTCGGGCGCGACCGCGGTGTGGTCGGGATGAACGAGGGTCGGGCAGTGTTTCGCGTCGAACGCAGTGCTTCGCTGCGGGTCGCCAAGCTGCTCGCACTGCCGGTGATCATGCTGGGAGGGGTGGTCGCCCGCGGGTTTCAAGGTGTCGAGATTCCGATGCACTACGTCGCCGCGGCAGGAGCGGGCCTCGGTCTGCTCGGACTCATCCTCGGGCGCCTACTCAAGGACCGACGCTGCTCCGAACCCAAGTGCGGACAAGCCCTGACCGCCGAGATGACGAACTGTCCGCGTTGTGGCGGCACGATCCGCGGCGTGATTCACAACCCGCGCGAGCGCTTGGCCGCCGAGGAGGCGCTGCGCGAACAATCGCAGGACGCTTCGGACGCCTCGGGACAACGCCCGGCCGAATCTACCGACGATGGATGATTCCGTGTGGTCGGACACCTATCCGAGAACGCATCTACACCGCGTGTATTTACAATTTTAGGCCGGACGGCCAATCACTACGAAGCGGATTCGCGGCACTTGGCGAAGTTCCATTCAAGCGGCAAATCGTGCCCACAGAGGTCACAGACAAACCATGCGTCTTTGACGAGGTTGCGTGCACCACACGCGACACAACACCGGAACGTAAACGCCTGCGAGAGCTCGTCTGGGCACGGGATTGCGAGGGCGTTGAGGGTCGCGCGGGTGGCTTGCCAACATTCCGGTTGGGGACAATACCCGGTCGATTGATTGGTCACCCGGACAACAGCCAGCTGCGGAGCCAAACACACGGTCATTTCACCGGCGGCGAGAACGTCTCCCCCGAGAGCACACGCGACGTGCTCGGATCTTCGCGGTGCCACCCGCAGCGTACCGTCTGGCAAGAGAACGAACGTCACGGTGAGGCCGTCGTCGTCCCACTCTTCCTGGCCCGCCGCCCACATTCGAAGCGCGTCCGCGGACACAACCGAGATGCCCGAGGGGACACCTAAAACGGCCTCCCGGATCGCGGGCGGCCCGACATAGGCATAGAGTTTGGCCACGGGTCGCTACCCTACCACACTTCGCGTCGCGAAGGCTCGCAGTGCCGTGCCCCTAACTACTTGCATCAACATCTTTTAGGTACGTCACAATCGCGCCCTCAAACCGGGTTACAATCCCGGCAACCGCGGAGGACCCGATGTGCAGATTTGTGATCTATCAAGGCCCCGAACTTCCAGTCGCCGACCTCGTCACCCGACCGGCCCACTCCATTATCCACCAGAGCTACAAAAGCCGTGAGCGCAGTGAGCCGCTCAACGGCGATGGCTTTGGTGTCGCCTGGTACGTTCCCGACCTCGATCACAAACCGGCGGTTTTTCGCGATATCACACCGGCCTGGAACAACAAAAACCTGCTCCACCTAGCCCGGGTGACCAAGAGTCAAACGATCCTCGCACATGTCCGGGCGGCCACCCACGGGATTGTGATTCAGACCAACTGCCATCCGTTTTACGCGGGCCGCTATGCCTTTATGCACAATGGCAACGTCGAGAACTTCACTCGCGTCCGCCGGCAAATGCTCCACGAGCTCTCGGACGAATCGTTTACCGCAATCCGTGGTTCGACCGACAGTGAGCACATGTTTGGTTTGTTTTTGGACTACCTACGTCCGCATGCCGGCGAGCCCCCATTACAGGCGATGACGACGGCCATCCTCGCGGTCCTGCGGCGGGTTACCGAACTCACCCGCGACAACGCCGAACCGAGTACGCTCAACCTCGTGGTCACGGACGGGGACGTCAGCGTGGCCACACGGTTTACCACCGGTGCCCCCCAAACGGCCAATACGTTGTACCTACAACGCAGCCGAAGGTACTACTTTGACGGTAATCAGTGCACATTCATCGAACCCGGAGCGGAGGGATGCTCGGTGATGTTGGCCTCGGAGCCGCTGACACAACACGACCTGTGGGAGCCAATCGCCCCGAACTCCCTGGTCACCGTCGATGCCGAGCGAAACGTGGAAATCGAACCGGTACGCCTGTGAGAATTGATTGTATGCGCATGCCGAGACATCCACGAACTGCTAGAACACTGCGGACACACGTGCCATACTCCGCCGATGTCACGCGTTCGCGTCTACCTCGCCTGCTCCCTCGACGGCTACATCGCGGGACCCGACGACGACCTTTCCTGGCTGCCAAATGCCGAGAATCCCAGTGCGGACGAGCCCAGGACTTCGGCCGTCACATTTGAACAGTTCATCGCCGACGTCGGGGCGCTGCTGATGGGCCGACGGACCTACGATGTCGTGGCCGGGTTTGGTGGCACGTGGCCCTACGGCGAACGTCCCGTACTTGTGGCCACCCACCGGCCACTGAACCCCGTCGTCCGACAGGTCCGCTCGGTGCGTGGGACGATCGCGGAATTAGTTGCACAGGCAAAAGATGCTGCGGGTCGCGGCGATGTCTACCTCGACGGCGGGAATTTGGTGCGCCAAGCCCTCGACGCCGGATTGGTCGACGAGTTGATCCTTACCCAGGTGCCGGTAATTCTCGGCGCGGGCCACTCGCTATTTGCCGGGGTTGAAACGCGCCACAATCTCGAGCTTACCGCCTGTCACCGCTATGGCGCCCAGATGGTACAGCTGTGCCTGGGCACGCGTACCGACCTGACCTGACGTACTGGCCGTCAGCTAAGGATCTCTGTCTGACACAGCTTTGCCTGGGCACGCGTACCGACCTGACCTGACGTACTGGCCGTCAGCTACGGATGTCGGACATCCTGCGCCAATCTCAACCACAATCGCTCGGAGGAGCCCGCGTACCCGGTGTGCCTGCCAGTGCCCGGAGCTCGCCGGACTCGACCTCTGCTCCGCATTGCCATGTCAGGACCGGGCTGTAACACCGGGTGCAACTGACGTGGTCGAGTGCGGCGGATGCCCCGTCTTTGACCTCGATCGCCGATTCCCCGCCAGCACCGATGAGGTCGACCCACTCGACCTCGACATCGTCGGCATGACCATGCAAAACGATTGCGTCCCACGTGCTGCGGTCCGGCTTTGACCCCGAGATGCGAATTGGCTGTTGTTCGGTTCCCTTCATCTGGAGGCTGGCCGTCGCCCGCTCGCCGATATCGAGGGCAAACCCGTCCGCAACCTCAAAGGTCGTCCCCGATCCGATGGTGAGGGTGGCATCATCGACCGAGATCGGTCCGCGCAATTCGATGGTGGCTCCGAGGGCAGCCCAACGAACATCGCGGGAGATCGCTCCAGTTTCGGTCAGAATCCGCGGGAGACTTTGGTCCGGGAGCGGGTCGATACGATTGGACCCGTGAAACGCACCCAGGGTCGTCGGAGAGAGCCTCGCGATGCGTGGTGTATTGACGAAGTGATTGCGGCGAATCGCCCGAATGTCGACGCCGTCGCGAAACAAAACTAGCCCGACCTTGTTGTGGTGAAACTGGCAATCTTCGACCGTAAGCACGGCCTGACTGGTCGCGTACACAACGCCGCGGTCAAGCTCCGCGCCCCCGTATTCAAACCGGGTGTGATGAAACGTCCCGGTTGCATGCTTATACAATTTAATGCCCTTCCATGCGCCGGGGCGTTTTTCGTCGGCGGCCGTCATGACAATCGGATGTTGTTCGCTGCCGCTGAGGATCAACGCTCCGGGGTCGAAATACCCGACATTGATATTGGCCTCGGCCTGAAATCGCAGCTCGTTGCCACCGGCAATCTCGACCCGGGCAAGCTGTTTTTTTGTACCTGCAATTTCGATGACCCCGCCGATGACCAGCGGTACCGAAACCCGGGGCCATGTCCCCGAGGTCCGGACCATCCCCGGCAGGACATGGACGACCGATTGCGCGGGAAACCGATTGCTCGAGTCGAACGCATGGAGGGCAACGGGCGGGAGCAACACGATCGGACGCCCGGGAGCCACGGTTTCGGATTCGATGGTGTTGGCAGAAAACACCTCCAAGTTGCCGCCACCGCTGACGTGGAGGGCGACACTGGCAGGTCGGATGATCTTGGTGTGATCGATGGCAACGCCCTCGGCTTCGCAGTGGATCGCTCCGTGTTGCCGCGTCCCCGCACCGGTGAGCTCGAGATAGGAGATCGCCGAACCGTCGGCGTGTTTCATCAGACGGATGCCCTCGTAACTCGCACCATCAATTGATTGCATCTGCACCGGATTGTCGGCACTTCCACGGACGAGGAGCCTGGCCGACGATGTAAATCCGACGGTCAACGCAGCCCCCTTGGCAAACACCAGTTTCGAACCGGCCTCGAGTGTGAGGCTGCCGCTGTCGATGTGGTAGCCCACCGGTACACGGACTTCGCAGCCGGCCGGAATGACGCGGTCAACTTGGCGGTCACCGGTTTCGGGCAAAGCCTCGAGACAGGTCCGAAGCGACGGGTACGGCGAGACCGCCTCGCGCTTTTCATCCGAGCCGGCGTTTTGCCAGGACCTGCGCGGCTGTTGTTGGGGCGTCGGTAAAACCTCCATCTCCCCCGAAAAGGTGTTGTCCTGACAGCCGATGGCGAGGGTTGCGACGGCGGTGAGGGAAACAGCAAGGCTGCGCTGAGACGGGCGGAGCACGCATTTCGACGGTATCACAGTGCCCCGCGGAATTCCCGTGGCGACTCACTTCACCGGTCGGCATCGACAGCGGCGCCCGTCTTTCGCGCATCAACTTCCCCAAGACCATCGGCGGTGCCCCCTAAAACCCTCGTTCCCAACTGTGCACCCGCAACCCCGCTCGACCGGAGATCACCTGCGTCGCGGTGTGATGCAAACAGACTCGGAGCGCTCGCTCCCGTTGCCGGCTCGATGGGCGACTGCTCGGGTCCCAACACTCGACGGTTGCAGGCCTCAAACAAACACCGGAATCAAACCCACGACACGAGTCCGCCGCAGCGAAAACCGTGGGCACGTCGACAACGCCACGACCTATCCGCGGGGTTCGAGGCGCGCGAGGTGGCCAGGCATATTTGTATACACAATCGTTGCTGCCTCCAACACGCGCTCGGGATCGTGGAGGCCAAAGTCGATGCGGTTGATGCAGCCATTTGTCTGCTCAAAGCGCCCGTAGCAGTCGGGGGTTCCGGTGGCACAGTGGGCCAAGATCAGGCGGTTGACCGCATTGTGGGCGACGATCGCAACATCGACGTGGCCGCGCCCGGCAAAGCCAGACAAAAACTGGCGCAGCCACGGAATCACCCGGAGGTAGACGTCGCGCGCAGATTCCCCCCCGCCAGGCAGCCGGACATCGAGCAAATCGCCGTAGCCGCGACCGGCCAGCATGGGAAACGCGGCCCGAGCCTCGGCGTACCCCATCCCTTCTCCCTCGCCCATGCACATCTCGCGCAGGTGCGGCGAGCGTTCCCAGCTCGTCTCGGAGGCCTGTGTATCAACAATTTTTTCGGCGCCGATACACGCACGCCGGAGATCCGAGCTGGCCACGGCGGCGAGGTCGACCCCTGCGAGGGCCTGGGCCTGGGCCTGGGCCTGGGACTGACCGCGTGGAGACAGGCCCATGTCGAGATGTCCGTAAAGACAATTCGAACGAACGGTCTCTCCGTGGCGCAGCAGGTAGAGGTGGGCACAGTCGCGGGGCATCGGTGCAACTACATCAATGTCGCCTGCAGCTCCGGGCGCCCGCACAGTTCGCCGCGAAACGAGGACGTTGTCACCACGGTGCCGTGCTTGTTGCCCGGAATACTCAGACAGGTGTGGTGGCCATGCATCACGCAACCCGCCCCACGGGCTTCCAAGTGGGTCATCATCGCATCGACGATTTCGTTACAGGCGCGCTCTTGCAGGGTCAAACGCCGCGTAAAACAGGCCAACAAATCGCCCAGGCGCCCAAACCCCGCTAGCTTGTCGCTGGGGAGATAGGCCAGGGTGGCGCGCCCGGTATAGGGCAGGAGGTGGTGGGGACACAGACCGTGGTAAGGCAGCTCGCGAACAACCACGAGCTCGCTGACACCTTCGCCGCGCACCGGGTCACCGAGAATCTGTGCCGGATCCATGGCAAATCCTGAGAGGAATTCCTCGAGCCACGTCCGAGCCACCCGCTGGGGCGTCCGGGAAAAATCTTTGTGGTCGAGATCGAGGGCGCAGGCCTTCAGCAGGCTGGTAATGGCCTCGGTGATCGCAGCTTTGTCAGGGCGTGGATTTGGATTCATGTAGATTCACGGAGTTTTGCCGATGAGTCCGGGCGAGTTTCCGACACGACCTCGCTGCCGCAATCCTCACGCTCGGCGGGAAACAACAGTCGCAGGCCCAAGGGACGCTCCTCCACCTGCGGGACACGCGAGCAGATCGCACAACTCGCCGGGCGGTTGTCGTCGGTGCAGGTTTCGCAGGTCGATAAAAACGCACGCGTGGTACCGAGATCGTCGGCAAGCGAATGGAGGATCGCCAGTTTGCGTTGCAGTCGGGTGATATGTGAGGCCAGCAGTTCACCGAGCTCGCCGCAGGCGGTCGCATCGCTGGTGTGGGTCCGACGAGTAAACAGTTCACCAACTTCTTCGAGCGAGAATCCGGCTTCGCGCAGCCGGACGATCAACTGCAGACGCTCGAGCTCCTGGGGAGCAAACAACCGGTGCCCGCCGCTGCTGCGCTGGGCGGTGATCAGGCCGAGGCGTTCGTAGTGGCGAATGGTCCGCGGCGTACACCCGCTGCCCTGGGTCATCTGACCCAGGGTGAGATACTCAGGCGGAAGCCGTGCGGACATGGTTCAACTGTCAATCCCGAACCCAGTGGGAGTCAAGCGCACGTTCCACGGCCGGCTGTGTGGGGGACGGATGGCCGGAGAACAAAGTCCGAGTACACTCCGGTCGATGTCGGCACCGTCCGCCCCCGTTGCACTTGTCACAGGCGGAGCCATCCGCGTCGGCAAAGCGATCGTCGAAACCCTCGCGTGTGCGGGTTACCGCGTGTGGATCCACTACAACCGTTCCCGCGGGCCGGCCGAGCAGCTCGCGCTGCAGCTCGGGGATTCCTGCCTCGGCGCAGTGCCGGCACAACTCGCTGACGAACAGGCCCGGTCCGCCCTAGTCGACCGCGTCAACGACCCGGCTGGGCCCGCTCACGGGCGACTCGACCTGCTGGTGAACAGCGCCGCAAGTTTTGAAAAAGGGAGCTTTGAAGCCAGGACAGATGCCGATCTACGCCGGGTCCTCGAGGTCAATTTGGTCGCTCCGATCTCCCTTGCCCGCGGATGTGCCCCCGCGCTGCGCAAGGCCCGAGGGTCGATCATCAACATCCTCGATCTGGCCGGGTTTCACCCGTGGGCCAACTACCTCGACCACAGCACCGCCAAAGCCGGGCTGTGGATGGCAACCCGGGCACTGGCCAACGAGCTCGCCCCAGACGTGCGCGTCAACGGGGTTTCGCCGGGAACCGTCCTGTGGCCCGAGAGCCCGGAGTTTGCCCCCGGGTCCAAAACTCGCCAACGCATCGTCGCCAAGATTCCCCTTCAGCGGATCGGGACACCAGCCGACATCGCACAGGCGGTGTTGTTCTTGGCCCGTAGCTCATTTGTCACCGGCCAAGAGATCAGTGTCGACGGAGGACGCAGATGCAGCTACCCGGAGGACTAGCTCGCCTGCACTTCCAGAGATCTCCACGAGCTCCAACGCTCCGTGTGGAAACACCGACTGTCCGGCTCCACGGGCTGTGTCACCGCTGTGCTGTGGCGTTTGCGAGACGTCGTAACCATTGGGGTGCGCCCCCACTTCGCCGCAACTGTCAGAAATCCGCGAGTCCCGCTTGACCTGGCACGCGGGCCCCCCTATATCTTGCGACCTTCACTATGGGTCGCACAGAGGAAGAATTCTCCGGAAACAATCACCAGAGCAGCATCGAAGCTGCTCCACCGGTCAACGAGCACCGTCCCGTCTTGGGCCGTCCACTCGAAGTACGGGTCGACGAACGCGGTGTCGAGCGTGCGATTCGCAAGCTTCGCCGACTGATGGCCAGCGAAGGAGTGCTGCGCGAGATCAAGCGCCGCCGCCACTACGAGAAGCCGAGTGTCAAGATGAAGCGCAAGCTTCGAGAGGCCGAGCGCCGCCGCAAACGGCGTCAGCGCAAACGGGCCACCCGCGACTAGGCAGTTTCGAGTCACGCACCTCCCGTCGGGATCCATTTCGGACCTGGTGGGAGGTTTGTACGTCGACTGCCAGTCAAATTGGGAACCACTGTCGATGACAGGCGACAACGGCGAAGTTTACCAGCCCGACGTTCTCCGACTCGGGCTCGCATCCCTGTCAACACAACTTGTACACACATCGGAGCTCGCAGCGATTGTTCGCGTCTGCAACGTACAGACCCCTCGACTGCCGGCCAATCTAGTGTACATACAACCGTGATTCAACTCGCCACACTGCAAAGCCGACCTACACTCGTCGGATGTCGCTCAAGGCGTGTCGGATCCCCCTGTTGGTCGTGTGTTGTGTTGTTGTCCACAGTTTGTTCGGCGGCGAATTGCGGCGGTGGTTCGACCTCGAGGGCCGTCCTGTGGTCCCGTCCCCGGGTCGTTCGATCCGGGTTGCGACCTGGAACCTCCGCAACTTTCCCCGCGAGACCCGAGATCGCGACCGCGTCGCCGACAACCTCCGCAACCTGCAGGCCGATTTGATCGCGGTCCAAGAAGTGTTCGACCCGGCGGCGCTACGCGAGCTTCTTCCGGGTTGGGATATCCACTTGAGCCAGCGCGGGGGCCGTGGCCACCAACTTCTCGGCGTCGTGTTTGACCCGGAACGGATCGAAGTTGTCTCACCGTTGCGCGAGCATGAAAGCCTGGAACTCGGCGGCCGCGTGCGACCTGCCGTCTCGATCGAGGTCCGATCCCGACGCTCCGATCTGCAGTGGACGGTCGTCGTCGTACACCTCAAAGCCAGGCCCCAGGGGATTGGCAAACGCCGGGAGCAATGGCCAGCACTCGCCGAAGTGGTGGACGAAGTCGTCGCCCGAGCGGCGACGCGGCGCGTGGTCGTGCTCGGCGACTTCAACCTCACCGGTCCGCCCGGGGGATCTCCCTCCGACGAGCTGGCCGAGTTGGAGCGTGTGCTCCACAACACCCGCGGAGCCCGTTTGCACCTCGTGGCCAATCGGGAAGGTTGTTCTGCCTATTGGGAAGGCGGCCGCCGGGATCGTTGGAAAGAACCGTCGCTGCTCGATCTAATCTGGGTAGGAGGACTCGAGCAACAGGTCACCAGAACCAAGAGTCATTCCTTCGCCCATTGTGCGCGTCACCGCTGTCGCCCGTTTCGCGCCGATTCGGTCTACCCCGACCTCGACTACGAGGCTGCGAGCGACCATTGTCCTGTGGTCGTCGACTTCGCTCCCGGTCACTGACCGTCGGGCAATAACACGCTGTGCGGCCGGCTTGTTCGCGACCTAGACCGCGACAAAGTTGTCATAGCACAGTCCTGCTTGGTGACTTCGCACGCATTTAAATGACAGCCCGGGGTTCTTCTCGCGCGTCCTCGCAACAACGACTTTGGCGACACTTGTGCAACCCCAGAAAATCCTCGGGCTGCTCGATCGCCAACTGAAGTTTTACCGGCCAAGCTTGTCCAATGGCCGGCTCTGTCAGGGGCTCAATTTCCTATGCGCGACGCAGAACCTTGCAAAGCTAACGTCCATGTGACGATTGATGTGCACCGTTTTGCGTCGGCCTGGGAACAACATGGAGCCTTACAAAACGGTCTCGCAAAACCTTTGCGAACGCCGCGTAGCTGTGGGAACATCCGCCCAAGTCTGTTCGCGGAGACCATCCACCGTGCCACCTGACGGGCCGAACTTGGAACTCAGCAAGGCTTAACAGGAGCAGCGAATCAACATGAGGAAACATCACAAACAGTTGTTGGGATTGATGATCGGCGGGGCGCTTATCGGCACTGGAGTCACCACGCTCCAAGGCTGTGATGCGGCCGAGGATCTGTGTGGCCCTTGTGGCACCATTGCGTCCGGTCAGCTGTCGATTGCAGGCGATGCCCAGCTCGACGGTTTTTTTAGTGCAGTTGCAACTTTCCAAAGTACAACTGCCAAACTCAAGGCCGACTTCGACGCCGAAGTTCTCGCCATCGGTGAGGCATTTGGTGTTGCCGAAGGTACGGTCAATGCCGAGTACATGGGTCAGTTGAAGGCCGCGATTAACGCGGAGTTCACGGCCAACCTCGAGGGCGGTATCTCGATCAAGTACACCCCGCCCAAGTGCGAGGCGAACGTCAGCGTCGCTGTCGAAGCCCAGGCCCAATGCGAGGTCTCGGGCGGCTGTGACGTCGAAGTCGACCCAGGCGAAGTCTCCGTCAAGTGCGAAGGCTCCTGCTCGGGCGGTTGCTCAGGCTCGTGTTCCGGCGAGCTCTCGTGTGCGGTCAAGGCTCCGAGCATCTCCTGCGAGGGAATGTGCGAAGGCACCTGTACCGTCGAGGGTGGCGCGTCGTGTGACGGCAAGTGCAACGGCGGTTGCGACGGCGAATGCTCGGCCGTGGACGGAGAGGGCAACTGCGCCGGACGTTGCGACGGCATGTGCACCGGTGCCTGTGAACTCACCGCAGCAGCGAGCTGCTCGGGTTCTTGTAGCGGCACCTGTTTAGTCGAGCAGGGGTCGGCAAGCTGCACCGCCGAGGCCGAGTGCCGCGGCAGCTGCGACGCCGAGTGTAGCGGTAGTTGTGAAGGCAACTTCGACCCCCCCAGCGCATCGGCCTCGTGTGAAGCATCGGCCGACTGCAACGCCCAGGCATCGGCACAAGCCGAAGCCAGCCTCGAGTGCACCCCGCCCGCCATCGAGATGACCTACGGGTTCAAAGCGGGTCTCGACGCCTCCGCCAAGGCCGAGTTCTTGGCCAAGCTCGACGCCCTCAAAATCCACGGTGCCGCGGCCCTGCAAGCAGGCGCACGCCTCACCGCTCTGATCGACGGCAAGGTCAACGGCGTACTCGTCTTCGATCCGCCGCCGCTCATCGGCCTCACCGGTCAAATCGAGGGGCTTCTCTCCGCCGGCTTCGAAGGCGGGTTCGACATCCCACCGGGTCGTCTCCCCTGTCTCGTTCCGGCTTTCGAGGAGGCCATCACGGCACTCGGAAGCATCGGTGGCTCTGTCGGAGGAACGGTCTCGGCCCAGGTCGAGCTCGTCAGCATCTTCGCTGGAGGCTAACCCCTGCATATGCAGGAAAAACAAGGGCGGCTGTCAGTTTTGCTGGCGGCCGCCGGCCTTTTAATCTCGATCGTTCTGACGTTTCTCCACGTCCAGGCCTACCTCGATCCGGGAACCGCGAGCTTTTGCGCGGTCAATGCCGAGTTTGACTGCGACGCCGTCGCACTGTCACCTTACTCGGTATTTCTAGGGATTCCGCTGGCGGCCTGGGGGGTCGTCGGGTTCATCGTCCTCTTCCTCGCCGCCGGCAAGCGCTCCCCCACCCTGTTCCCACTCGCGCTGTTTGCCACCCTTGCTTCGGTCGCGATGTTGGTCGTCGAGCTGCAGTTGATCGGCTCGGTGTGTCTGTTTTGCGAAGTCGTGCACCTGCTGTGCCTCGGCTTGCTCGTCACCTCCTGGCGCGATGGCCAGGTCAAGCACCTTCGCAGTTACCTGCAAAATCGTCGCCAAGTCGCCATCGACTTCGGTATCCCCGCGGTGCTTTTAGTGCTGATACACCTCTTCACGCCCCCCTACTGGGTTCTTGCCTCGTGGGCGAGCGGCCCACAACTCCCGCGTGGCGTGACCGAAGATGGTCGTCCGTGGATCGGCGCGGAGCAACCGGTGGTCACCGTATACGAATATGTCGATTACTCCTGTCCGCACTGTGCCCTCGCGGCCAGCCGGATGCGGATCCGGGTCGCTGAGCATGCCGACCAAATCCGCCTCGTTCGCCACCAACACCCGAGGATGCGCTGTGTCCCCGCCTACGGGACCAAGTGCCTGTTTGTCCGCGCCGCGATCTGTGCCGGTGACCAGGGCAAATTTTGGGAGATGGACGACTGGCTGTTTGGCCACATCCCTGGGGTATTGAGATTCGATCCCGATCGTGTCTCCCGCGAGGTTGGTCTCGACGTCGACGAGCTCCAGCGATGTATCGCCGACGAGTCGACCTATAAGCGTGCAGACATCGAAGTCAAAACTGCGCTCAAGAAAAAAATCCGCGAAACGCCGATGTACGAAATCGACGGGAAACGTTTGACCCCGGTCGAAATGGTCGACGAGCTCAAACGTCGGCTCTAGCAGACCGTAGATGGCGTCTACGCGCCTCACAGGTCCTCTCGCTTCGGAACACGCTGCACCCACCCGTGCAGCTTTTTTGTTCACGAAACCAACCTCGGGAAAAATTGCTACGCAAGCCGATAGATGTACTTACACTCCGCTTGGAGCGTCGGTTGACGTTATAAGCGAAGTGTACCTACATCAAATAGGTGGCACATCAAGATTACATGTACTTGTGCCCCGCACCGGCTCGCCATCCATGTACAGATACATCCTGCTGGAGCAAGCTCCTGAGCCTCTGGATACATCTGTGCTGTCGCAAGTTCCCTCCATTCGATGCGAATCAGCAACTCGAACGTGCAAATGTATGACGATTTGAACACACAATTTTATTGAATGCTGGCGGTTGCGTCCAACAAATCCTCCGAAGCTCTGTTCTCTTTGTTACCCTCTTGGTGGAGAAATCTATGGCGTATTCACACCACATTATACGGCTATTTGCGTTTTCGCTCCTCGGCGTGAGCGGATGTTTCCAACAACGACCCGATACTCAATCCTGGTGGGGTTCGGCAGAGGACCTCTGTGGCCCCTGTGGGTCGCTTGACATCGGTCAGTACACGATCTCGCACGATGTTCGACTCGATGGATTTTTTCGTGCAGTTACAACATTTTCAACTTCGCTTCACACGGTGACGGCGACGCTTGACCGTGAAGTTCTCGCCCTCGCCGAAGTCTTTGGTCATAACATTGACGGCGCGGTGGTCGATGCCGAGTATGTCCGGGTCCTGTTGACCAGTATCAAGGGCTCTCTCTCGAGCTTTGTCGACGGCGAGATCACCATTTCGTACATCCCGCCGGTCTGTTCCGCCAGTCTCGCGGTCGCGGCCGATGCTCTCGCGGCCTGTGAGGTCAGTGCTGCGTGTGACGTCGATGGATCCCACGATGCCGAGCTCGACTGTGCCGGGCGCTGTCTGGGTTCGTGTTCGGGAACCTGCTCCGGCGAGTTCGCCTGTGCCGTCAAGGGCTCGGCGATCGCCTGCGGGGGGTTGTGCGAGGGCTCCTGTGTATCTGCATCTCCGGCCCCCTGTGCCGGGACCTGCCAGGGTACATGTATCGGCAAGTGTTCTCTGTTCGACAGCGATGGCAACTGCGTGGGGTCGTGCGACGGACTGTGCGACGGACTGTGCGAGTTGCCGACCGCTGCCTCCTGCGGGGGAAACTGCACCGGAACCTGCCTAGTCGACCCCACTTCCCCAGCCTGTGCGGGCGAAGTGTCCTGTCGGGGCACCTGCGATGGCGGCTGTTTCGGAACCTGCCAGGGGAGCTTTCAAACCGTCGCTTCGGCCGATTGTCAGGCCTCTGAAGATTGTCGTGCGCAAGCGACTGCACAGGCTCAGGCCAATCTCGAATGTTCCGCGCCGGTCATCGAGTTTGTATATGCATTGCGCCCGGGCCTCACCGTCGACCAACAAATCGAGTTTGTGTACAAGCTCGAACAACTCAAACGCCATGCCACGGCCGCACTTCAAGCCGGTGCACGGGTTCAGGCGATGCTCACGGGAGAAGTCGACGGCGTAGTCGTGTTCGCGCCGCCACCGTTCGAGGACCTCCAACAACAACTCAACTTCGTGCTTCAAACCGGCATCGAAGGCGATTACGATATCCCAGCGGGGCGGCTCCCATGTGTGATCCCAGCGTTCGAAGATGCCATCGCGAAGTTGACGGAGGCAGGATCAGGGCTCGGCCGCTCGGTCGCTGCTTACGCTGAGTTTTCGCAGCTGTTCACAGACGCAGGCTAATGATTGTATACGCATACATGCGCGCTGTGGTGGAGCGACCGCATTCCCGCACCTGCGCGCATACTTGCGCATCACATTTGCAGACACAACAAGATCTATACGCCACTCGTGAGGAAATTGAGACTTCGCATCTCTCCGAAATGCACCAAAATTCTACAGTCTTAAGATTGGAAATTGACCGATTGGTTGGGGCGGATTGTGAATCCAATCCCGCTTACGCATGGTGTGTATGACACCGTGCCCATCCGACCTCATCCGTCTCAAGAGACCCGATTTGGTGAGAATTTGGTGATTTCCCGACCCGGTTGAAGATGCCTGTACACCGTTGTCTGCGGTGCGACATCTTCAAGTGTGCGACCACGACGAAAGGTTTGGTGGAAAAGTAGGGTTTTATGACCTGCGACAAAACGGAACAATTGCACAATCGACGGCGGCGTTACAATCATCAACGACCGCGCTACAAACGTTGGTAGCGCAACAGTTGCGTTCCCTCTCTTGTGACTTTTTAGTCATAACGATGGGGACTCTCGAGGACCCATGCCAAAGCCGACGTTTCACAACCTCCCACCTGAGAAGCGCGAGCGGATCATCGAGTTAGCGATCGATGAGTTTGCCGAGCACCCCTATCGCCAAGCATCCCTTTCCCGACTTGTGACGCGCGCGGGCATCGCAAAAGGCAGCATCTACCAATACTTCGAAAACAAGTTCGACCTCTATCGCTGGCTGGTGCTCGACGTGCTGAGCAAGCGGCGGATGGACTATCTCGAAAAACACGCAGGTCCGCCCGGGAGCAGCTTTTATCAGCGGGTCGAGTTCATGATCCTGGCGGGAACAGGGTTCCTACTCGAAAACCCAAAACTCGGGCGACTCGGTGCCCGTATTCTCGAACCGACCAGCGACCCCGAGCTCCGCGACCTCAACAACCAGCTGCGGGCGCTGGGGGTCAAACAAGGTGTCGACCTTGTGACTGCCGCCCAAGCTGCTGGGGAGGTTCGCAAAGACTTCGATCCGGTGATGGTCTCCCACTTTCTAAGTGGCCTGCTCGGTTGGGGGATCACCGACGCGATGCTGGCGAGACTCGGGATCGACCTTCACCAACTGTTGACGGAGCCGACTCTGGCCAACAACATGCCCGCAGACGAACTTCAACGCCTGACCCGCGAAGCCCTGCGGTTCATCCGATACGGCGTGTCGCCGACTCCCGAGTCAAACGACAGCTCCGAGCATCCAACCAACTCCCACATACATTCACCGACTCCTGCAACTCCCGAAGCTGCTCCTGACGCGGTGTCCGAAGTTGCTCCGTCACCGGTGACCCCGGCAACTCCGGTAGCACCCGACGAACAGTCGAACGACTAACGGTCCGAATCCTGGCCTCGCACTGCGAAGCCGCATTTGTTGGTGTCGACCGACGAAAAACATATCGCGGAGGCTTCCGCTCGAACACACCACAGGCTGGTGGGACAGTTGACGCGACGTCTGCGTTGCGGCATCTGCCAGTGGAGATGAAACGCCGCAGGGTTATCGTTGTTGGAGCTGGCCACGCAGGGCTCGAGGCTGCGTTCGCAGCAGCACGTGTCGGTTGCGAGGTTCATGTCGTGACCGGACGCCTCGACACGGTCGGCCAAACACCCTGCAACCCGAGTGTAGGCGGGATCGCCAAGGGTCATCTGGTGGCCGAGATCGATGCCCTCGGCGGCATGATGGGACGCGCTGCCGATGCATGTGCAATTCACGGGAAGCTCCTCAACCGCAGCAAGGGTCCGGCAGTGCGGGCGACCCGGGTCCAGGTCGACAAGGCCGGCTACGGACGTTACGCCCAGCAGGCGCTGCAAACCTATCCCCGCGTCACCACAACCGAGGGCTTGGTCGCCCGGGTCCGCGTCGCCGATGGACGGGCCTGCGGTGTCGAACTGGTCGACGGAGGCTTTCTCCCCGGCGATGCGGTCGTTGTCACCACGGGAACGTTTCTCGGAGGGGTCCTCCACACCGGCACCATCCAGACACCTGGCGGACGCGCGGGCGAGCCTCCGGCGACCGAACTCTCGCAGCACCTCGCAAGTTTGGGATTTGTCCTGCAGCGCCTCAAGACCGGCACACCGGCCCGGCTCGATCGTTGTACCATCAACTATGAGGGACTCGAGGTGCAACCCAGTGACCATCCGTTTCCGCGGTTCACGATGCCGGACGATCTCGAACCGCCACCGCCACGGATGCCCGAGGTCCACTGCCACATCACCTGGACCTGTCCCCAAACACATGATCTAATCCGCGAAAACCTCGACAAATCGGCGATGTATTCGGGCCAGATCCGCGGCCGCGGCCCTCGCTACTGCCCGTCGATCGAGGACAAGATCGTGCGGTTTGCCGGCCGCGACCGCCACCAAGTGTTTTTAGAACCGGAGGGCCTTCACACCGACAGCGTCTACCCCAACGGGATCTCGACTTCGCTGCCGGCCGCAGTCCAAGAGGCGTTTATCCGGACAATCCCCGGACTGGAACAGGCCGCCCTGCTGCGCCCGGGGTACGCTGTCGAATACGACGCGATCGATGCCCGCAGCCTCGACCACCGCCTGGGCAGCAAGGATATCTCGGGGCTCTACTTCGCCGGTCAGATCAACGGGACGTCCGGGTACGAGGAGGCCGGGGCCCAGGGATTAGTTGCAGGTGCAAACGCAGCGCTCGCCGTGTTGGACCGCCCTCCCCTGACGATCGCCCGCGACCAGGGCTACGCCGGGGTGATGATCGACGATTTGGTCACCCAGGGGTGTGACGAGCCGTACCGCATGTTTACCTCGCGGGCCGAATACCGTCTGGTCCTGCGCGAAGATAATGCAGATGCAAGGTTATCGAAACTCGCCCACGATGCGGGGTTGATCTCGGCGGCACGCTACGAGCGGGTCTGTTCCCGCCGGGCCGCGATCGATGCGATCGCCGACGCACTCGACGGCCGGGCCCAGGCCCCCCTACCTGAACCTGGACGTTTTCCCGCGTGGCAAGTCGAGCGCGCCCGGGCCCAGGTCTGTTACGCGGGCTACCTCGAACGCCAGGCACGCGAGATCCAACGGATCCGCGGCGAAGGAACCCAGGACCTTCCGCTGGCACACGACACCGATTACCACGCACTTTCGGGTCTGAGTCACGAAGCCGCCGACCGCCTCGCCCGTGTGCGCCCGACGTCGACTGGCCAAGCGGCGCGGATTCCCGGGATCACCCCGGCATCCCTGATGTGCCTGTGGGCCCACGCGCGTCAACAGATGCGCCGCAAACATACGGACCCGGCCAGTCCGTAGCTCGCTCGCCTACGAAACGCGAGTCGAGCTCGACCGAGGTAGCCCGGTGCCCACAAAATCCATGTATGCACATCAAAAACCGTGTCAAACACACCGATGAGTCGCTCGCTCCAATGACATCCATCGCGGCGCACGCCTATGTGACGGGTCGACGTTCAACATGTATGCACACTAAATAAACGGCCTGCACACCGAACTACAGACCGAGCTGTTGGCCCAGTCTTTCGGCCTCGACTTGCTGCGCTGCCACCACGTCTGCGTGAACAGGTACCTCGGTATCCTTCACCGGGCGCGGACGGGCGGGAAGATCGACAACGTCGCGAATGAGCTCGGCGACGAGTTGCTCGTGGGACATGCCGGCTGCCCGGGCCACGCGGGCGACCACTCCGTTGCGGTCGAGGGGAGGTAGCGGCTCGACCTCGAGGATGGCTTCGTTGTGGCGCTCACTCACGAGGATATCGACACGGGCGATCGCCTGTTGGAGACCGAGGGCTTCGACAGCCCGCCTGGCGAGGTGGGCGAGCCCGTCAAGCCGGGCCCGCGAGACCTTTGGAGGACAGGTCATCACGGTGATGCCGTCGTCGTCCCGCTCGAGCTGCATCGCCCCTAGTACTTCGCCCCGCAACAGGACGACCTGAACTTCCGTTCCCGTGAACACACGCTCGACCAACAACTCGTCCTCGCAAAGTTCGGCCGTCTCCAAAAATGCCGTCAGCTTGCGCGGGCAATCGAGTGTCCGCTGGCCGCGACTGTGGCTGCCCCACCGCGGTTTGACGATACACGGCCAACCCAAGCGCTCGACTCCCGACGTATCGACAGCGGTCTGGGGGGAGATCGGGACGCAGGCCGGCACCGGGAGGTTGCAAAAATCGAGTTGCTTGCGGGCCCGCAGTTTGTCGTAGGCTCGCAGGACCGCCGACCTGGGTGCACCTACAAACGGGATCTCCCGCATCTGGAGAAGTGACTGAATTTCCCCACTGCCGCCGTACCCACCGTGGAGCGCGAGCAGGCAGGCATCGACCTTGTTTGTGCGCAGGACCACGTGAATGTCAGCACCTGCGGGGATGAGTTTGGCCGAAATCCCGAGGTTGTGAAGCGAGCGCAGCAGGTCGAGCCCGCTGCGGAGATCGATTTCGTCCGCGCCGCGGCCGTGAGCTTCAGACGAAACCAGAACTCCGAAATTGAGTGTCCGCATGGACTTTTGCCGCTAGCAGGTCTTGCCATCTGCAAGCAAATTTTTGGATAGTGCACAAGGCATCGACCCCGTTTGCGCGCGTCGGTGAGAGCAAAACATGACCTTCCTCGAAGCTGCGATCGAGATCCTACGCGACGAGACGGATGCCCTTCACTTTTCGGCAATCGCCGAAAAAGCGGTTGAGCGCAATCTTCTCTCCCATGTCGGCCGTGACCCCCAAACGGCCATGCGTTCCTGTTTGACCTCTGCTGTGCGCCGGGCCGACTCCGTGCTGGTGCGGACCAAACCCGGCCACTACAAAATCCGGGAAGGTGCACAACTCCCCGAGCGCATCGCGCCCGAGGTAGAAGTAGAAAAAGAAGCCGATCCGCCCGCGAAAAAGAAGCGGACCAAAAAGAAGACGAGCAAGAAAAAAACCAAAAAGACGTCGTCTCGCCGGCGAACGAGTGCGTCCGAAGCCGAGGAACAACCCGAGGAAGCACCCGAGGACGAAGCTGCCCCACCCGAGCAGCAAGACGAGCCGAGTGCCGACGCACAATCGACCGAAGCCGAAGCCGAAGCCGAGGTCGAGACCGGGGCTGAATCTGAATCCGAGGCCGAAGCGAATGACGAGGACAGCTCCGACGAGTCCGGTGGCAAACGCAAACGCCGGTGGCGAAACAGTCGCTACGGGGTTCGCGGGGAGGCGCCGATGCCCCAATCCGTCGCCGTCAAACCTTCGCGCCGCGGGAGCGACAACAACAAGCGCAACCAGGTGCTGCAAAAAGTCATCGAATTTGAGGCCCCCGAAGGCTCCGGTATGGAAGGGGTGACCGACGTCGCCCTGGTGATGGCCAACGCGATGTCGCGGATCGTCAGCGAACGCCCCGAGCTGCGCAGCGAGTTTGAAAACATGCAACAGTCCTACTCCGAGACCAAAGCCCAGCCGCAACAGCAGTCGCGGGGACAAAACTCGAACAACCGCAAATCCGAAGACCGCAGTCGCCGTCGCCGTCGCCGTCGCCGTCGCTCCCGCAAGGTCGAGTGGTCCGACACCAACGTCGAGTCGCGCAAGTCCGAGGGACAGACCATCGACGCCCTCCTCGACCAGACCGCCGAGGTACTGGGTGAGGCCGGGTCGCGTTCGTTGCATATTCGACAAATTGCCGAAAACCTGGCCGAGCGCGGGGTCTTGGGCGGTGAGATTTCGGAAATCGAACGCGCGGTGACATCCGCCCTACTTTCAGATGTGCATACACGCAAAGGGCTGTCGCGGTTTGTCGCCCGCGGCGATGCCCGCTACCAACTCCGCGGAAGTCGCCTGCCCGAGCCGGTCGCGGCCGCCGAAAAAAACCTCCACAACGCGCTGCAAGTTGTGCACGCCGAGGTCGAGAGCCAGCTTGTACAGTGGGTCGCCTCGCTCGGGTTGCGGGCCCTCGAATCGCTGGTTCGGATCTACCTCGAACGCGAAGGGCACGCGCTGCAAGCATCGCTCCCGCCGGGACGCGGCCTTGGCAAGTTGATCGTAACCGACCCTGACTCCGACGATGACGACCCCCGGGCGCTGGTGTGGATCGCCCCGCGCAAGACCGCCGTCGACCCCGGAAGTTGGCAATCGGAGTTGGAGCGCAGCAACTGCGGCGGGATGATCCTGTTCACCATGACCGAGCAAAATCCGGCAATCGATTGGGGTGATGCCCGGGTGATCCACGCCGACGATTTGGCCAGATGGTTGCGCCAGCAAAATCTCGCCGTCGAGCAGGTGCCGCTCAGTGTGACCGTCCTCGACCCGACCTTCATCGAGTCGATCAGTGGCCTCGACACCTGAGTCGACCCCTGAGAGCCTGCAGGCGATCTGGCTCGGCCGAATGGCGTTTGAGCAGGCTCTAAACTTGCAAATACAACGGCGTGAAGAACTCGTCGACGGCCGCGTGCCGCCGACGCTGTTCTTGGTCGAGCATCCACCGACGATCACCCTCGGGCGAAGGGCGACCGACGATCACGTCCTGTGGTCCCGTGGCCAGCTCGAAGACGCCGGCATGGACGTCTGTGAAACCCCCCGCGGCGGCGAGGCAACCCTGCATGCACCCGGCCAACTCGTTGTATATCCCATTATTCGCATCGGCCGTCAGATCCGCGCCCACATCGTCGGCCTCGCCGAAGTTGCGATCGCACTGCTAGGTGAACTCGGTGTCAGCGGTGCTGCGTTTCGGATGGACCATCCGGGCGTGTGGATCGGCACCAAAAAAATCGCCTCGATCGGGGTGCACGTCCGCCGGGGAGTATCGATTCAAGGGCTCTCGCTCAACCTCGACGTCGATCCTCAGCTGTTCACCGCACTGGTCTCCTGTGGCCTGCCCGACGTCGAGATCGTCAGTGCCCGCGAACTCGGTGGCCAGGCCCTCACCGTCGAGCAGGCTGCCCGTCGCTACGCCGCACTGTTTGCCGACTACTGGGGGCACACGCTTGAATGGGCCCTGCAAGCAACACACCGCGATCAATAAAAACCGGGCTCCTTGGCCCTGCGAGCAGGGCACGGCGGGATCAACTAAAAACCCGCGGCCAAGTTGTGGCGGTAGGCGGCAGCCGAAACTTCGTTGTGCAGCGCCTCGGCCTCCCACAACAAAAACCGGAAGATCCCATCGGCAAACCCTCGCTCGTCGTGACGCCCGAGGGCGTACAGGGCCAAGCGGTTGAGTTGTTTCTCCAGTTTGGGAAACGCCATCCGCCGCAGACTCTCGCCGCCTAGCAAGGCTGCCCGTTCGTAGATCTCGCGGGCAGCCAAGTAGTTGCGCCAATGGTCGACAACCTCAAACCCGGCAAATCCCTCGACCGTCTCGAGTTGGTCGACTCGGGTCGCCAACGCAGCTGCAGTGCTCTCCACTTCGAGCAACAACTGGCTGCGAAACTTGCGTACACATGTTTCCCGCAGCGAGCCGTCACTCGCCGGAAGCTCGCCGATCACCAGTTTGTGCTCGCGGGCGAGTGCCGCCAGATCGTCACTCAGTTGTTCCCGCAGCTGCTCGATGAGCTCCTCGGCCGAAAGATTGGCCTGGAGCTTGAGGACACGCCGGCTGAGATGTGTATGCAATGATTCGTCCGACAGCACCCGATCCCACGCCGTCACCAGGCGAATGAACCGAGCCTTGGGATCGCCTGCTTCGGGGTTGAGGACAAACCCCAGCATCAGGGCCTCGGCCTCGGCCTGGGGGCTTGGACCGCGGTTGGCGGCCACCTGCTCGAGGTCGACCAACGGGTGGATGGGAACATCCTCGGCAAGGTCCCCGGGCCCGCGCAGGGCGCGTTGTAACAGCTCGAGGTTGTGCAGGCGATGCGGTGCCCGGATCCATGCATGAACAAGTTTTGTATCCGTCACCCACTCCCCGGTCAGGCGCTTGCCAACCAGGGCGAGAAAAACCGCCGTTCGCGACGGCCGAGGGCCATGTTGCACTAATTTTTTGACAGTGGCCCAATCGCCAGTAACTGCCGCATCGGCCATCTGCCATTCGAGTGCGATCCGCCACGCCAGCAACGGGCACCGCTCGCTGTCAAATGCCTCGACACTGCACAACAGGGCGCGGGCAGTCTGTGTGTCCCCGCGACAAGCGGCGAGCAGACCCGCGGCCGCCAATCCGGCGCCGCGAAGGGGTTGGGCACGGATCTGTTCGGTGATCCACGCGATATCCGACTCGTTGGCATCGCCACGTCGCATCAGCGCGAGGGTGGCCGAAAGAGCAGCTCCTCCAGTCGGGTCGCGGATCCAAGGATAGCCGCCGAGCTTGCTCACAGTATGTGCAAGTCGAACCTGGCCCAGCGGAATCAAAATGAGGCGCACGGCGATCCACGGGTGAATCACCACAATCGCCAGCCCGACCAGTCCGGCCAGCACCGCGATCGCATCCAATCCTCCACCACGGCCCAAGACATAGAGCGTGAGGAGGACAAACACCGCCACTGCCGACAGGGTCGACGCCAACCGCAGCTCCGACATCCGCAGCGCGCGGGCCCGTGGACTGGTCGGATCGCCGAGCTCACTCGAAGGAATCGGTGCCGCGACCAGGGCGACACACAGCATCACACTCAATAAAACGACAGCTGCGGCACTCATGACAGCCTCCACCCAAAACTTGCAAATGCACCTTCCCACGGCTCCGGCTGGTCGTCATTGACCGCGGGTACCGGTTTGGGCGCGGCGTCGGGGATCGGGCGATAGGCCGCCCACACCTCGTGTAACAACCGGCGATTGGGGTCGCGCAGCTCGGCCATCGCGTGACGCACAAGTTCGGCCGAGCGTGTTTGTGGGCCCATCGGGGTCTCGTAGCGCGAGGCTTCGGCCAGGCCGATCTGCAGCATACTGAGCAGTTTTTGTCCCTCCCGTTCAATCTCGGCTCGCGACGCTTCGGGCGGCAGACCGAGGACAAAAAACGGATTGCGCACGAGCTTGCGGATACCGGGTGTGGGTAGGGTGGACATCGGAACCTCTCAGGGAAAATGTTGATACAAATACGTGCGAACGGTTAGCGCAATCCCGACTCAAATGCCTGACGGCGTTGCTTGTGGGTGGCCGGAAGGACATTCCAAAGTTTGCGGACGATGCGTTCGAGCGCCCGTTTGTCCTCGCGGGCCAAGGCATCGCGACCATCGGCGACCAGGGCGTGGGCAGCCGGGAGGTCGCGGGCATTGTCGACAGCCGCAGCTGCCTGTTCAAACAGGCTGGGCCAGGCCTGCGGGTCGCGGACAAATGCATTGAACCCGAGGTCGTAGGCGAGGCCGACTTGGCGTTCGAGCTCGACCGCATCGCAGCGCTCACGGGCCTTGCTGGCCGCTGTCGAGGCATCGTTAAACAACCGCTGTTCGTGCTCTGAACCGTATTTTTGCTGCCAATGGGCGGCCCAGGCCAACTTCCATTTGGCATCCTCCAACAGTGCGGGCCACTGGATCTCCGCATCGAGATCTTCGAGCTGGGCGTCGAGCTCGAGCAACAGACGGCGGGCCTTGAGCCCGGCATCGTCATCGCCTCCGCGGGCCGCTTCGATATCGCGTCCGACCCCGTCGAGACCGCGGGCAACGGCCTCGACACGCGCGCGAAAGTCCGTGTCTTGACGGTGGCGAAACGCGGCCTTGCGCAGTTCCTGCAAACGATTGCCCGAGCGTTTGTAGGTGGTCTCCAACACGCTGACCGAAGCCTCTGGGACCAACAAATGGGCAACTTCGTCGAACACCTGATCGCTGTCGGGCAACAGGGCTCGCGCGGTCAAGTTGCCCCCGCGATCGAGCTCTAGGGTCACTTCGACCGCACTCCCGGCCGGCACCGTGGTTTTGAGGTCGGTCCCGGGAATCTCGAGCGAACCGACCAACCGACACAGGTGGGCGCGGTCGAACTCGCCTTGGACGATGGGAATCTTGAGTAAGCAACGATCGCTGCCGCTGGCCACCGTCTCGACCGTGTGATGGCGAAAGGTCCGACGCGCCGGCAGTGGTTCGCCGCGGTCGAAGTAAACCTGTACGCGGTCGCTGGCCAGGGCAATCCCGATCCGGCGGGAGAGCGGCGGATCGCTGAGGGACATACCCTGGACGATCGTCAGCGCTGGCGGACTCACTTCGACGGCGTTGCCCTCGGTATCCCGGGCTTCGATGGCAAAGATGTTGGTGCGCCGTGGCTGTAGCTCGACACCGAGGATAAATCCCGACTCCTGATTGAGCGACGCCCACTCGCTTTGCCACTGTCCGGCCTGTCGCGTCAAACGAATCTGTGCAGGTGCACCTTTTCGATCGGCCTCGGTCACGCGCCCGACCACATGGGGCTGGAGGTCGGCCGAAACCGCCGGATGGCGTAGCCACAACTTGTGGGCCGAAGCCGGGACCTGGGTTTTGGGCCGGGCATCGAGATTGGAACTGGCGGCGAACAACGCTGCTCCGCGGGCGACCAGTGTCATCGGATCGTGACCGCTGGCGAGTTCAACCCCGAGGGCCTTTTGCACGTGTTTGCGCAGGGCGGGCATCGCCGCCGGACCGCCGACCAACACCAGCCGCTCGACCTCCGCAGGTTTGACGCGATGGGCCGCGAGCAGGCGGAGACAGACATCGACCGTCCGTTCCAACACGGGGGCACAGATACGTTCGATGTCGGCACGGTCGAGCCGCAGTTCGAGGTGACGCGAACCGTCGGGATGTGGAATCAAGTCGGGGCACACCACCTGGGTTTCCTCGATCTGCGACAATTCGATCTTCGCCTCCTCGAGTGCTCGCTTGAGTTTGTTCAATGTAGATGTATGCGCACTATTTCCGCGGGAAAGCAAGACCCCTTGCTCGCGTTCGATGTGCTCACATGCCCAATCGACCAGGGCCCAATCGAGGTCGCGGCCGCCGAGAAAGTTATCGCCGTCGTGGCCGACGACATCGACAAAACCGTCGCGGGCGGCCAGCAGCGAGACATCAAAGGTGCCGCCACCCAGGTCGTAGACCAGCCAATGGCCGTGATGATGATCGGCGCGAAAACCCGCTGCCAGGGCCGAAGCGACCGGTTCTTGCAGCATCTCGACTTCGGTAAATCCGGCCAGGCGCGCGGCCTCCCGGGTCGCGGCGATCTGCGGCAACTCGAACAGGGCCGGCACCGTGATCGCAGCGCGGTCGGGCGCGACACCAAACTGGGTTTCAACATCGCGGCGAAGTGCTCGCAAAATCTCGGCCGCGAGCTCCTCGGGCCTGCGCGAGTTGTCGGCCAGCGACAGACCCTTGCGCGTGCCCATCAACCGCTTGAACTCGCCGCGGACACTCTGGGGATCGTGGGTGAGAAACTTGCGGGCGCGATGCCCCACACAGATCCGACCGGCGCTATCGATTCGCACAAGTGACGGCGTCAGAGCTGTCCCCAAAGCATTGCGCACACTGGTGACGGTTTCGCCGTCAAACACAGCGGCACTCGAGTTGGTCGTCCCCAGGTCGATCCCCACATATAACGGTCCTGATTCGCGCACGATAGGTTCCCCTTGGCTGGCAGTTGCAATCCCTATGATCGGTTTACGGAACGGTTGCAGGAAATGTTCCCGGTGTTGACTCGCCAAAGCAATTCAACCCCCTCGCAACCTGCAGCTGTCAGAAAAACTTGTCATCTGGCCAGTTGTCCTGCCGCCCAACTCGGTCAACCCAAAGAACCCAACTGGCGACCTCGACAGTCTGTCGCGGCTCGAGTCCTTTGCCCAGCGAGTCACGACGTCGCGATCATAAAAAACTCGGTGTGCCGTCTTTGATCGGGACCAGCTCACCGTGGCGCCCGTAGGTCACCACCACACCGTGTCGTGCGAGCATTTCGACAAACTGCGGCCCGTTGACCAACTGCAGGCGCGGTTCGTCCTGAGCTGCCTTTTGGGCCTGGTGCGAGAAATCCGAAGTGGTCACCAGGATCCCGACACTGTAGCGGCGGCGCGCGAGTACGCCGATCATTTCATCGACGATTCGCCGGCCGATGGGACGCTGGTAGCGTTTAACCTGAACCGCGACGGAGGAGCGGTGCTCCCACTGGTCGACGCGCACGGCCTCGACATCGACGCCGCCGTCCCCACTGCCGCCCTTGACCCGGACATCGAGGTAGCCCATCGCCTGCATCAGCTCGCCGGTCAACTGCTCAAACGCCGTCGGATCGATCGCGCACAACCACTCCAAAGCTGTCTGTTTGGCCAGGGCGTTATGGTGCGCGATCAACTTGGTCAACCGCGGTGTCAGGTTGGGAAGTTCCAACTTGGTCGGTGGTCGCGGGCTTTTGCCGTCGAGGTAGCGGCGCCACAACAGCAGGGTCCGGGCGCGGCGAAGCACGGTCGACGGGGCCAGGTTGCAGTGGGCGAGGATATGCTCAGCACAGCTTTCGAGGGTTGGTTCAAACCCGCGAAACAAGCCCACCAGATGGCAAAGCGGTCCCTGTTCGATGGCCTGCAAAAACACACTGCGCTCGGCGGCCGAACCTTCGGCTGTCGCCAACAGTCGCAACCCGGTGCCGGTCAGCGCCAAGGTGCGGTCGGGGCGAATCGCGATCAACCGCAACAGTTCGCAGGCCTGGCGATAGTAACTGAAGTGGCGGTGGTCGACGGCCAAAAACTCGAGCAGCGTAGCCGGGTGATGAATCCCGTCGCGCACAGCCAACACCAAGCGCCGGACCTGGGGCAGGCGGTCGGCCTGGGGCACAGCCGCCACCTCGGGCCCACCGAATAACGCGAGCTGGCGGCGGGTGACCACAACCGGACGAACACCTGTCATCGGCGAGAGCTTGGCACGCGAAGCTCGATGCGTCTACACAGAACTGGCCGAGATTCGGCACGCAACGGCATGAAAAACCTGTGCTTTACGGGCTGCGGAGCGCATCGGAGCGGTACCGTCCCCTTTAAACCTGTTTTGCGGGACATGAACTTCACACCGAGTACCTGGAATCGACGCAATTCGTGCCCGGGCGCGCTCGCCCCAGTGCACCTTCGGTCGGTCCAAAGTAGATGTGCATTCACGGACACCTGCCGACAATGGGACGTGGAAATCGATCATTCGCGCGTTGTTCTGGGCAGGATCGACACGACGGCCCGTCTCGAAACCAACGGTGTACACAATCTCTATTGTGTGTACAAATATATTCTATCACGCAGGGGGCTCGACCGGGGCCCACAACAGTGTCATATACCCGGGTGAACCCGCACCGTCGTAGTAATCGAGAACCTCGACCTTGTAGTAATTGCCTTCGACTGTGTGCACGATATACACCGTCCCGTTGGGGACGAGCACATGGTTGGCGATATCGTAGTCGTACCACAGGTCAAACGCGAAGCCCGGCATCGTCTCCATATCGACCGGGCCGGTTGACGAGTCGTCGGTGACATACCCACTTGCAGGTGCAACTTCGACATCGGCAAAAACCGCATCCCGGAGGATCGCGACTTCGACTCCCCCGCTCCCCGACGTCCCGCCGTTGACCGCCACATTGAAGCGCAGCAGTGCCAGGTCCCACTCGCCGGATTGCTCGGGGGCCGCCGGCTCGACGACGGTCTCCGACTCTAGATCGAAGTAGACCCAGTCTTCGTAGTCCCGGGCATCGAATTCGACAATCGTCCCCTCGTCGGCGCGCGGGTGTTCACTGTCAGAGCTGTCTCCCGAGTCATCTCCCGCCATCGGTCCGCAGGCACACAGGGTCGCGGCCCACAGCCAGGTCGCGGTGGCGCGGAGGACAGGTCGGAGTTGGGGTCGGTGCAACATGTACGGGAAGCCTCAGTAACGGACAGTCAGGCCACCGTAAAACAGCCGCGGCCACAGGGGAAGGTAGGTCGCCACCCCGGCGTCGAGTAGATTATCGACCCCGGCAAAAACCGTGAAGTACTTGAGAAAGGTTTGCGACAGGCGGATATCGAGGCGGGCGTAGGTCGGTACCACGACCTGGTCGTCCTCGGTTTCGAGACCGGTCTCGGCCGACCCGGGGATCGTGTAAAACCGCTGAGGTCCCCAAATTCCCGCCCGGATATGCCCCTGGGTGCCCCATCGACGATGTGCGAGCCACAGCCGCGCCGTCCCCTGGTGCAGCGACACACCCGGCAACACCCGGTCTTGTTCAATGTCGCGCGCATCCGTGAGCGTGTAGGTCAAGTCGAGCCCGATCGCTTCGAGCAAGCGCACACCAAACTCCCCCTCGAGCCCGCGGGTCCGCACGTGACTGAGGTTGGCGTACTCAAAATCAGAAATCCCGGCGGCCGCGGGATCGAGGCTGCGAAAGGAAATCAGATTGGCGATGCGGTTGTAAAACCCTGAGGCCGCCAGCCGGCCCCATGTTTGTAGCTGCAACTCCGCCCCGGCGTACATTCCCTGCGAACGCTCTGGCTCGAGGTCGGGATTGCCACTGACTTTGTAGCCGACGGCTTGGTTGGTGAACAGTAAGTACAGCTCTTTGAACGCCGGGGCGCGAAACCCCAGGCCATAGTTGGCCCGCAGGGTCAGGATTTTGTGGGGATCGATGCGCAGGGCGATCCGCGGCGAGGCGGCGCCACCGAACTGGCTGTCGACATCGAGGCGCATGCTAGGCGACAGCACCACGCGTTGACCCGCGGGTCGTTGCACCACCGTCCATTCATCTTGCACATACAATCCGTAGCGCATCCGCGAACGCGACGGACACTCGCTGACAGTCTCTTCACACAGGCGTGGTGTCTGGATCGATTCGATCTGCAACTCGGCGCCGGTCGAATACAAATGCCGTGTACCGATGCGATGCTCGTAGCTGACCCCGAGGACACCGAGGTGGTCGCGGGTTCGCTGCTGGACATCGAGCTCGTCGGAGCCGCGTTGGTCGAGCGTGTACTGGTCGTCAAAATAGTTGTATGTGCCGGTGACTTTGAGTCGCGCCGGAGCGGCCCACAACCGCTGGGGCGAGAGGGTCAAAGCGGCGATCCGGGTGAGGTTGCGGCGGTCGAACAGGGCCCGCGGCGCCCGAAAGTCGACCCCTCGTAGGTCGCGGTGGTTGAAGCTGACATCACCGTCGAGGCGAAACCGACTGTGGGGCGTGTAACTCGAGCGACTGCTGACATTGACGTTGTCGGCCGCATTGCCGGCGGTAGCTTCGGCCTCGCGTTCATCCGCACCATCGGGTGGCCGCGTAAAGCCGGCCGTGTGGTGGTAGCCCGCCGATAGCCGCGTGTTCCAGCGATCGCGGCGCACAGCTCCAAACGCACTCACATCCGCGGTGTGAAAACTGCCGTAACGGGCGTGAACCTCCCCCGAAAGCGGCTTGTGTGGTTTGCGGGTGATGATGTTGACCACCCCGGCCATTGCATCTGCACCATAAAGCGACGAGGCTGGCCCTTTGACAACTTCGATCTGTTCAATGTCCTCACTTTGAAAGCGCGACAGATCGATCACCCCACCGATCCGGCCGTTGACGCGTTGGCCGTCGACTAAAATCAAGGTGTGCTGCGGCCCGAGCCCGTGCAGGCTCACCCCCGCCCCACCGGCGCCCCCGAACTGGCGCGAGATTTGGATTCCGGGTTGGGTTGCCAACACATCGCCCGCATGTTCGGCACCGGTGGCCTCAATGCTCTCGCGGTCGATGACGTGGGTCGTGACGGCAACATCGCCAGCGGCCTGCTCGGTGCGCCCCGAGGTCACGACGACCGTGCGCCGTTCGCTGTCAAAGCCCCGCGGAGCGGGTGTCTGTGTCGGTTCCGAATCGGATGCGGGTTGTTCGGCTGGTTTCGAATCGGAATCGGCGGCATCGGATCCCTGTGTCGATGCAGAGACAATCCATGCACTGACAACAAAACCGAGTCCGGGTACTTCAAACATGGACTAGCCCGGACGTCTCACGGATTTCGCAGCGAAGTTGGGTTGGAGACCGGAAATTGTTCAGTTACACGACAGCAGACTGACCTCGTAGTTGATCTCGGGATTGACCCCGGTGATGCTGACCTCGTAGGTGGTGTCGGCCTGTGCCTGCCATCCCTGGGGAATCATCGAGATCGCGTAGCTACTCCCGTAGCCGCCGGCCAAGTTGGTCACCGACATCGGTCGGTCTTGACCGTTCTCGGTGACCGAAACCTGTGCTTGACCGAGGTTGATGCTGTCGCTTTGGACCGTCCAACCTGTGCTATTGACCATGCTCGCCACCTGGACGGGATTGTAGCCCGGGGGTGGCCACGCCAGCCACTGCTTGCCGGCATTGCCTCCCCCGCCGATCACCCACATGCACGAGGCCGAACTCGCCGAGCCGAGACCGACATTCCCGAGGGAGTTCGACAAGATCCAGCGGCGGTGACCGATGGTGGTGGGGTTACCGGGATCTTGCATATACAGGTCAACCGCGGCATAACCCGAGGTCGAAGCGATGTTGCTGCTACCCGCGGCCTGGGCCCCGTCGGCGGAATAACAGTCCCAGTTCATGGGCGGGTTGTGGCTGAGCTGTCCGTTGGCCTGCATCATCAGGGCGCAGGCCTGGGCCTTGAGGTCGCGTACCGGGTCGTTCGTCACCGGCGGAAGCTCGCCTAGCCAGCGGTAGAGGTTGATCAGCCGCAGGGTGTTGTCGCGACCGGCAACGGCGATGTCGCCGGGATCGCAGGTGGCGACATCACCACACCAGGGCCCGTAGGCCGCATCCATCCGGTCGTTGGACCAACGTGTACATACAGCGACTGGATCGAGGCGATCGTCGGGATCGCCGGTGGCATTGCCCGGCGTGCCGTCGGTACACATGTCCGAGCCCGTGGTCGGATCTTCGGTTGTCGGGTCTTCGGTTGTCGGGTCTTCGGTCGTCGGGTCTTCGGTTGTCGGGTCTTCGGTTGTCGGGTCTTCGGTCGTCGGATCGG